>JBBROW010000003.1:0-219413 GCA_038228945.1 Caulobacterales bacterium | reverse complement strand
GTTGTTGCCGATGATCTCGTCAGCGCGCTTCACCGATCCGGTGCGGCGGATGTCGAGGCGCACCGAGGCGTAGAACTTCAGCGCATTGCCGCCCGTCGTGGTCTCCGGCGAGCCGTACATCACGCCGATCTTCATGCGGATCTGGTTGATGAAGATCACCAGGGTCTGGGTCTTGGAGATCGAGCCGGTGAGCTTGCGCAGCGCCTGGCTCATCAGGCGGGCCTGCAGGCCAGGCAGGCTGTCGCCCATCTCCCCTTCGATTTCCGCCCGCGGCGTCAGCGCGGCCACGGAGTCGATGACGATGATGTCCACCGCCCCGGAGCGCACCAGGGTGTCGGTGATCTCCAGCGCCTGTTCGCCGGTGTCGGGCTGGGAGACCAGCAGTTCGTCCAGGTTCACCCCCAGCTTGTGGGCGTAGGACGGGTCCAGCGCGTGTTCGGCGTCGACGAAGGCGGCGGTGCCGCCAGCCTTCTGGATCTCGGCCACCACGTGCAGGGCCAGGGTGGTCTTGCCGGAGCTTTCGGGGCCGTAGATCTCGACGATCCGGCCCTTGGGCAGGCCGCCGATGCCCAGCGCGATGTCCAGGCCCAGGGAGCCGGTGGAGATCGCCTCGATATCGAGGTTCTTGTTCTTCTCGCCCAGGCGCATCACCGAGCCCTTGCCGAAGGCGCGATCGATCTGCGCCATGGCCGCCTCTAGCGCCCGCTGCTTGTCGCCTTCTTCCTTGCCCACCAGTCTCAACGCCGCCGTATTGCTCATCTTGCCAACCACCCTTCTATCCCGATTCCGCCAACCAAACGGCCCATCCGACCGAAGTCGCCGGAAACCGTTCCCTTGCGATCATACGTACCGGCTTTGTTCCATGTTCGCAAGATGTTCTTTTCCGCGCGCTCGAGTGAGCGGAACGCGGTCGCCGTTCTTGGTTCTGCGTTGGCCGACAGGGGACATCGCCTCTCGCCTAAGGACCCCATCCACCGCCGGATCACCGTATTTCACCGTATTTAACGGTGAATTGGTCGGTGGCCGCCCGCGGGGAAGCCGGCGGTGAGAGCCCGATTAGTCCGTCACAGGACTCCGCCGTGGATTCGCTCCGCGATCAAGCGCCTTGGCCGGTGGCAAGAAGCGGGTGGCCGGCCGCTGGCCCGGCATGGCACGGCGGGGGCTTGCCTTTTGCCCCGCGGGCGCCGAAGACCGGCGCCCGTCACGTTCCGGAGTTGCGCCATGAGCCTCGATCCCACCGACTGGGCGTCCGTCCGCGCCGTGGGCCGCCGGATGGTGGATGACATGCTGGGTTACCTGCAGGAGGTGCGCGAGCGGCCGGTCTGGCGCCCCGTGCCCGCCGAGGTGAAGGCGCGGCTGGATGAGCCCCTGCCCCGCGCCGGCCAGACCCTGGAGGCGGTGTATGCGGCGTTCCAGCGGGACGTGCTGCCCTATCCCACCGGCAACATCCATCCGCGGTTCTGGGGCTGGGTGATGGGCACCGGCTCGGCCACCGGCATGCTGGCGGAGATGCTGGCGGCGGGGATGAACCCGCACCTGGCCGGCTATGACCAGTCGGCGGCGCTGGTGGAGCGCCAGGTGCTGACCTGGCTGAAGCAGAGCCTGGGCTTTCCGGCGGATGCCAGCGGGGTGCTGGTGAGCGGCGGCACGGCGGCCAACCTCAACGCCCTGATCGCCGCGCGGGTGGCCAAGGCCGGCTTCGACGTACGCAAGGAGGGGCTGCTGGGGGGGCCGCCGCTGACCGTCTATGCCAGCACCGAGACCCATAGCTGGATCACCAAGGCCTGCGAAGCCATGGGGCTGGGCCGCCAGGCGTTCCGGGCGATCGCCGTGGACGACCAGTACCGTCTGGACCTGGCCGCCTGCCGCGCCCGGATCGAGGCGGATATCGCCGCGGGAATGAAGCCCTTCGCCATCGTCGGCAACAGCGGCACAGTGAGCACCGGGGCGGTGGACGACCTGGTGGGGTGCCGGGCCCTGGCCGACGAATTCGACCTGTGGTTCCACATCGACGGCGCGTTCGGCGCCCTGGCGGCCTGGTCGGACGAGCCGGCGATGGTGGCAGGCCAGGAGACCGCCGACTCCCTGGCCTTCGACCTGCACAAGTGGGGTTACATGCCCTACGAGGTCGGGGTGGTGCTGACGCGGGACGGCGGCGCCCAGGTGGCGGCCTATCAGCCGGACCGCGAGGGCGGCGGGCCGGCCTATCTGCGGTCGGCCCCCGGCGGGCTGTCGATGGACACCACCTATTTCGCCGACCGGGGCCTTCAGCTCTCCCGCGGGTTCCGGGCGCTGAAGGTGTGGATGTCGATGAAGGAACAGGGCCTGGACGCCATCGGCGCGGCGATCCAGCGCAACATCGACCAGGCGCGCTATCTGGAACGGCTGGTGCTGGCCGATCCGGATCTGGAGTTGCTGGCGCCCGTGCCGATGAACATCGTCTGTTTCCGTTACGCCCCGGCCGGGGTCGATGCGGCCAGGCTGAACGACCTCAACCAGGAAATCCTGATCGCCCTGCAGTCGCGGGGCATCGCCGCGCCGTCGCAGACGGTGCTGCAGGGCCGGTTCGCCATCCGGGTGTGCAACACCAACCACCGGTCCGAGGAGCATGACTTCGACGCGCTGGTGAGCGCGGTGAAGCAGATCGGGGCGGAGCTGGGGTGGGCCCCGCCCGACTAGGGCTTCTTGTGGATCTCGCCGCTGGCGGTGGATTGGCGGGCGGCTTCCAGGGCTTCGGCCTCGGGGCCGTCGAGGGCGTCCTTGGCCGCCTTGGCGGCGGCTTCGACCTTGCCGCTGTTGGCGAAAGCGGCCTCTTCCTTGTCGAACTTGCGGGCGGCTTCGTAATTGCCTTCGCCCTGCATCTCGCCTTGCGCCTTGTGGGAATCTTGGGGGGTCGGGGTGGCCATGGTCATCTCCAGGGTTTGCTTCCTGGGAAAGGACTTCAGACGCGCATCGGTTCCGGACGATAGAACGGTTCAGCCTTCAAGGCGGATCTGCTCGGCCTCGGCCAGGGCGTCGCGCCGGGCGCTGATGAAGGCCTGGAAGTCGGCGGTCAGCACCCCGCGCCGGTCGGCGATCTGGTGCGGCGTCAGGTCCGGCGCCTCGTCCACGCCGACGATCAGCGGGCCGTCCGGGGTGGGGGTCATCTCCCAGCCGATCAGGGACAGGGGCGAGAGCAGGCGCGACGCCTCCAGGGCCATGGCCCGCATCCGCGGCCAGTTCGGTATGGCCAGGCCGATCAGCGGCGCGCCGGTGAGCGGGTGACGATCCAGAGCCTCCAGCTCCAGCCCAGCGCCGCGGCTGGCGGAGACGACCACGCCATTGCGGGGGTCCAGGCGCAGCAGCAGCGCGCCGCCGTCCTGCGTCGGCAGGACGGCGCACAGGCGGAAGGGCTTCGCCCCCTGCGGCGTCATCACCGTGATCAGGCGCACCGACAGGATCTGGCCGTCGCTGAGCGCCTGGCAATCGGCATGCGGCGTGGGGCGGCGCTCGAAGATATAGCCCTCGGCGAAGTTCTCGCTGATGTGCTCGATGAAGCCGTCCAGGCTGATGGACCGCCCGCCGCGGGTGGTGAGCAGGCGCCCGCCCTCGACATCGACGCCCAGCAGGTCCGCCTCGCCGACCCCTTGCGCGCCCTGCGCCGGCCGGCCGACGAGCGGATAGATGCAGGGGTCGCAAAGGAACTCACGCAACTGGTCGCGGGTGCGCAGCAGGGCGGCGGCGGGGGCGGCCAGGTTCTGGGCGAAGATGGCCACCGTGGCCGGCACGGGGAAGCCGAACGCGGAGAGATAGGCGCTGGCGGCCAGGCGATTGGCGCATAGGCCGTGGCCATCGGCATGGTTGGCCTGGGCCATGATCTCGGCGCCGCGGCGGCGTCCGGCGACGGCGCGCTTGTCGGCGCCGGCCCAGAACACGTCGTCGAACAGGCGCAGGCGAACATAGTCGCTGAAGTTGATCTTGCCGGGGCCGAAGGACAGGGCGGCGAACTCGCGCATCATCCGCATCGGCTGCAGGCCGGTCTCGGCGGCGATGCGGGCCAGCACCGTCATCATCGGCTCGTCGGCCGGGCGGCGGACGGAGCCCTGGCGTGGCGAGGGCGCGGGGCGCCCGCGCTCAAGGTTCCAGTGCGTCCGGTCGGCCGCGAAAGCCATTCAAATCAATCCGTTCACGCCAAGCGGCGTGCGTGGGAGTTGACCCTGCAAAGTTGACCAATTGGTTACGAATCTTGGCCATGCGCGCCCGAGGGCGCGAAGTCGCACCCTAGGCGTCTCTGGTAGCGTCGTGGGGGACGTCTTGGAGGACGTGGCGGGAGAGAGCCGACGATCAGTGACGGGGGGCGAAGGCAGGGTCCAGACGGCCCGACCCACCGCCTGGGAGACTGACCCGATAGTCGCTAAACCTTTGATCGGGATGCATATAGTCGGTGGAGACCACCTGGGCGCCGGAGACGAAGGCCGCGGCGCGCCGGACGGTCTCGTTGCGGCGGGCCTCCACCGTGTCGGCGTCGGCGCGGGTGCGCACGAACAGGCCGGCGGCCACGTCGGCCTTGATCCGCGCGGCCTGTTCGAGGGGCTCGTTGAGGGTGATGTAGGCCGAGGCGGGCGAGGCCTCATCGGTGTTGACGAACAGCACCCGGCCTTCCAGCACGTGGCGGGCGCCGCGATAGATCGACAGCTTGGGCTCGTCCTCGTCCATGGCGAAGAAGACCTTGCCGCGAGCGGCGGCGAGGGTGGGCCAGCCGCGGGCGCGGACAGCGGCGCGCAGGGTCTTGAACCGGCCCTGGACATCGTCGGGGGTAATCAGTTCGGCTGGCTGGAAGACCGAGCGAATTTCGGCGTCGATGCCGTCCATGGCCTTGGCGTCGAACTTCAGGGCGTGGACCGTGCCCGGCGCCTTCACGTCGTCGTCCTTGAGATTCATGGTGATCAGGATCGGTAGGTGATCGGGGTGCGCCCGCGACCAGGCCTGGATCTGTTTGAGGCAGTCAACGAACAGGGCGCAGTTGCTGCGGTAGTCGATGTCCTGGACGTGCAGCACCTTCAGCCCCGGCCGGCGCATGGGCTCGGCGTCGTAGGGCTGGGTGGCCTGGCCGCCCTGGCGCGCCAGCCTGGGCAGCAAGGGGTCGGCATAGCGGCCGCCGTCCGGGTCGTAGAGAACGTCCAGCTCCAGGGCGCGGGCGCCGGCGTCCAGCTGGTCGCTCAGGGGCGGGTGGGCGTAGTCAAGGCCAAGGGCGCTCTTGGGCGAGGTGGCCTTGAGCAGGGCCAATTCGTTAGGCGCTATGGCCCGTTTGTAGCTGTTGTGGGTGCCCAGGACCTGCATCTGGTTCATCTTCACCGTTCGGTCGATCACCGCCCGGCGGCAGCCCGGCGCCTCTGACGGCTTCTCCAGATCGCAGCCGACGGACAGGATGATGGCGGCGGCGAGCAACGGGATCATGCGGGGGAACCCTGTGGCGTTTCCGCGCCGAGGCGCGCGAGGATGAGGGGTTGCGGCGGGTAGCGGCCGGCCAGGATGTCCGGAAGCCGCTCAGCCAGGCCGAGCGGGTAGACGTCGTCGCGGCAGGCAATCAGGTCGCCCAGGGTCCACCACCGGATATCGTCCACCAGTTCGCGCTCCAAGGGTTGCCAGCCGTCGCGGGAAACCTCGCCGCCACCGCACCGGGCCACGACATAGCTCTGTTTGACGACGAGGGGACGACGCTTGCGATCGTGGAGGATCTCCTCGCTGTACCAGACCACCGGGCCCAGAACCGCGTCACGGAAGCCGGTTTCCTCGACGATCTCGCGGGCCGCTGCCTGCGGGAGGGTTTCGCCGGGCTCGACGCCGCCGCCGACGGTGAACCAGGCGCCGGGCGCGCCCGGGTCGCTGGGCAGGCGGCCCTTCATCAGCAGGATGCGGTCTCGCGGGTCCAGCAGGATGACGCGCGCCGTTATCCGTTCCCGCATATTCCACCCTCCACCGTCCGACCGCCGCCGCCCGACCCCCGCCGCTGGGGCGCAGAACTCACTTTGAGCAGGGACGAGGCCGGCGCCAACAGCAACCGCCGGCATTTCAACGGTCAATTAAGCCGGAGGTGTCACAAATCGACGTTCAACGGCGCCGGGAGGGGCCCTTTGTCCATAGCGCCGCATCGTTTCCTGGGCTTCGCCTTCGCCTGCGCCGACCTGCTGGTCGAGATCGCGCCGGACGATCGCGTCACCTTCGCCGTGGGCGCGGCCGGCACCCTGACCGGGACCACCGAGAAATCCCTGATCGGACGGTCCTGGCGGGAATTTGTCGCCGATTCAGATCAATCCCTTCTGGAGGCGCTGTTCGCCGGTCTGGAGGATGGCGCCCGGCAGGGGCCGGTCCTGGCGCGCCTGGCCCCCTCCGCCGACGCCAAGGCCCGCGCCTTCGCCATCTCCGCCTGCCGACTGCCGCAGAACGGCGGGGTGATCTCCTGCGCCCTGACCCGGGCCAAGCCCATCGCCGGGGCGGCCACCGAGGGCCTGCTGGACCGGGCCGCCTTCGAGACCATCACCAAGAGCCTGATCGAGAGCGCCCGCGGCGGCGGCCAGGAACTGGAACTGGCCTTCCTGGAGATGGACGGCTTGTCCAAGGCGGCCAGCGGCCTGTCGGCCGACTCCGCCAAGGCCTTGCAGACCAGGCTGCACGGCGTCCTGCGCGCGCAGTCGCACGGCGGCGCCGCCGCCGCGGCCCTGGGCGACGACCGCTTCGCCCTGGTGCGCAATGCGGGAGAGTCTCCGGAGGCCCTGACCACGCGCCTGGGCCGGCTGATCGCCCTGACGGCCGAGGTTGGCGATGTCCGCATCGCCGCCCGCAACCTGTCTCTGGACGACGACGTCAGCCCCTCCAAGGTGGTGCGGGCCATTCGCTACGCCATGGACGACTTCCTGCGCGACGGCATGAACGGCTCGCCGCTGAACTCGCTCACCGATGCGGTGGAAGAATCCGTGCGCCATACCCTGCTGAAGGCTACGGCCCTGGGGTCGGTGGTGGCCAAGGGACAGTTCAACCTAGTCTACCAGCCGGTGGTGCGCCTGGATTCCGGCGAGTTGCATCATCACGAGGTCCTGGTGCGGTTCGGCGACAACGCCAGCCCCTTCCCGATGATCCGCATGGCCGAGGAGATGGACCTGATCGAGGGCCTGGACCTGGCGATCCTGGAGCGGGCCTGCGACGCGTTAGTGGCCGACGCCAAGCTCAGCGTGGCGGTGAACGTCTCGGGCCGCAGCATCATCAGCCCGACCTTCCTGGAGGGTGTCGACAGGATCTTGCGGGACAAGCGGGCCATCAAGCCGCGCCTGATGTTCGAGATCACCGAAAGCGCCGCCATCGAGGACCTGGCCCTGGCCGACCGACATATCCAGATGCTGCGCACCGATGGCGGCCGGGTGTGCCTGGATGATTTCGGGGCCGGCGCCGCGTCCCTGGCCTATCTGCAGCAACTGCGCCTGGACGTGGTCAAGATCGACGGCCGCTACATTCGCGAACTGCAGCACGGCGGGCGGGAATCGCACTTCATCCGCCAGCTGGTGAAGATGTGCGAGGAACTGAAGGTCATGACCCTGGCGGAGATGGTGGAGACCCACCAGGCCGCCGAGGCGGTCCGCGCCGCCGGCGTCGACTTCGCCCAGGGCTGGCTGTACGGCGCCGCCGCCGCCACGCCCCAACCGCCGATCAGCTACAAGTCCACCGCCCGCCGCGGCGGAGCGGTGGAGAGTTGGGGATAGCGGGCCGGGGCTGGGCTTTGGAAAGCTTGCACGGTTTCGCCCAGCATTGGATGAAGCTGTTGAAGAGAAAAGGGGGCGGAAGGCCCTAGCCCCCCGCCTGCTGCAACTGCTGCTTGACCCGTTCGGCCAGGGTCTTGATGTCCAGGGGCTTGGGCAGGAACGAGACGTTGGGCTCGCCTTCCAGCAGGTCGGAAAATTCCGACTCCGCATAGCCGGAGATGAACATCACCGGGGCAGAGCCCAGGTAGCCGCGGGCCTTTTTCAGCAGGGTCGGGCCGTCGATGCCGGGCATGATCACGTCGGAGATCATCAGATCGATACCGCCGGCGTGCAGTTCGGCCAGTTCCAGGGCCTCCTCGCCGTCGCAGGCCTCGATGACCTCATAGCCACGAGCGCGCAGCAGGCGGGCGGCGATGCCGCGCACGGCCTCCTCGTCCTCGACGAACAGAATGCGGCCGGCGCCGGAGAGGTCGCGGGCGGCGACCTTGGGCTTGGCCACCAGGACCGGCGCTTCCATCATGATCGGCGGCACATAGACCGGCAGGAAGATACGGAAGGTGGCTCCGTGGCCCGGCGGGGACTCCACCGAGATCCAGCCGTCGGATTGTTTGACGATGCCGTAGACGGTGGCCAGGCCCAGGCCGGTCCCCTCGCCCACTGCCTTCGTCGTGAAGAAGGGTTCGAAGATGTTGCCGATCACCTCGGGCGGGATGCCGGGGCCGTCGTCGGCGACCTCGATCATGGCCATCTCGCCCATGGGCGCGCCCGCGTAGCCCAGGGACGCAGCCTCGGCGTGGCTGACCCGGGCAGTGCGCAGGCGTACGGCGCCGCCCCCATTGGCGTGAACGGCGTCGCGGGCGTTGACCACCAGGTTCATCACTGCGTTCTCGAGCTGGGCCTTGTCAGCCCGCACCAGGGGCAGGTTCAGCCCGTAGTCGGTCTCGAGCTTGACGTCCTCGCGCAGCAGGCGGCGCAGCAGCACCTGGAAGTTTGAGACCAGCTCGCCCAGGTCGAGCGTTGTGCGCTGGACCGTGGCCTTGCGCGAGAAGGTCAGGAGCTGGCGCACCAGATCGGCGGCGCGCACGGCGGTCTGGCGGATTTCCGAGAGTCCGTCGTACGACGGGTCGCCCAGGGAGTGGCGTAGCAGCAGCTCGTCCAGGCGAAGCTGGATGGCGGTGAGCAGGTTGTTGAAGTCGTGGGCGACGCCGCCGGCAAGCTGGCCGATAGCCTCCATCTTGTTCCGCTGCGCCAGCTGCAGCTGCATCTTCTTCTGCTCGGTGACGTCCACCAGATAGGCCACGGTGCGATCCCCGGCTGGGACCAGGTAGAGGTTGGCGGTGCGGCCGGGCGCGGCGGCGGGGGTCACTTCGAAGGGGCTGGAGCGGCCGGCGGCCAGGCTGGCGGTCGCCTCGGCCAGGGACTCAGGTTTGATCAGCTGGGCCAGGCTCGCTCCTGGCGTGGCCGCGGCCCCGACGATGGCGGCCAGGGCCGGATTGGCCTCCAGGATCGGCGAGGCGAACGGATCGGTCCCGTCGATCAAGGCGGCGCCGAAGGGCGAGGCCGAGGCGAAGGCGTCGAGGGCCGCCGGGGTCTGCACCGCGCGGGCTTCCGCCGCCGCGGCCAGGGCGGCGTTGGGGACCGGGACGGCCACCGGGACCAAACGCAACAGGAACCGCTCGGCGCCGATCAGGGTGATGGCGGTCTGGCGCTCGGCCTTGCCGGCCTTCATGGCGCCCAGGCCCTTGCCGTCGCGGCGGGCTTCGGAAAGGGCGGCGAACAGGCCGCCGCCGTTCTTGGGCAGGCGGCGGGCCGACCCGACGGCCTCACGCCAGGCGGGATTGGCCGCGGCGATCAGGCCGTCGGAACCGCAGACCGCGGCCGGTTCGTCCAGGGCGCCCACTAGGTCGGCCAATTCCGCCTCGCCCGCCGCCGGACCCTCGCGGGCGGCGTTGCGGAAGGCGATCAGGCCGATGAAGGCGACGCCGGCGAGGCCCGCCAGCAGCAACATGCCGGACAGGGTCACGGCGCCGGACTTGAAAGCGGGCACCGAGGCCAGGGCCACGGCCAGCAGGAAGAACACCGCTGCGGCGGCGATCAGCGGGTCGAACCGACGTTTACGGCCTTGTTCGCGAGACTCGACCAAGGAGAAGCCGCGCTCCATTCCAGGGACTTGAGGGTCAGCGCTCACCGAATCACCCATCAACTATAGCGTCTAGAGTTGCCGCGCGCGTTTTGGCGACTTTGCGGCGGACATGATGAAACCGATGATCTTGGCAACGGCTTCATAGTGTTGGCCTGGAATCGTCTCGTCCACCTCAATGGCGGCGTAGAGGGCGCGGGCCAGGGGGGGATCCTCAATGACCGGCACGCCGGCCTCCTCAGCGATCTCTCGAATCTTCAGGGCCAGGGAATCGACGCCCTTGGCCACGCACAGGGGCGCCGGGGTCTCGCCGGAGACGTAGCGCAGGGCGACAGCGAAGTGGGTGGGGTTCATGACCACGACGGTGGCCTTGGGCACCTCCTGCATCATCCGCCGGCGGGACCGCTCATGGCGGAGCTGGCGCAGCTTGGCCTTGATGTGGGGGTCGCCCTCGGTCTGTTTGTAGTCTTCCTTCACCTCTTCCTTGGTCATGCGCATCTTCTGGGCGAAGCGCTGGCGCTGCCAGATGTAGTCGATGGCGGCCAGGCCGGCGGTGAAGATCATCACCGACATGAACAGAGTCTTGGCCATGTCCACGGCGTAGGGAAGGATCGCCATGGGATCGAGGGTGGCCAACAGGCCGAACTCCTTGGCGTGCGGCCACAGGATCGCCCCGGCGATGCAGCCGGTGAGCACCACCTTGAGGGCGGAGCGCAGGAACTGGATGAAGCCGTCCAGGCCAAACAGGCGCTGCAGCCCCTTGAGCAGGTTCAGCCGCGACAGGTCGGGCGACAGCTTCGAGGGGGTGAACATCAGCCCGGTCTGCAGCACATTGCCGGCGACACCGGACAGCATCGCCGCCCCCATCACCGCGGCCATGATCGGCATGGCGGCCATGATGGCATACCGGGCGACACCCACGCCCCCCTGCCCGCCAAGGGTGATGGAATCGGGATGGGCGAAAAAGGGGACCAGCTTGGCCGCCAGCTCCCGGGTCATGGTCCCGCCCAGGGTCACCAGGACGGCGAAGGCGCCCATGATGCCGGCGGCCTGGGCCAGCTCGGGTGACTTGGCCACGTCGCCCTGTTGGCGCGCGTCCTCAAGGCGCCGACTGGTGGCCTCTTCTGTCTTGGAGTCGTTTTCGGTGTCTTCGGCCATGGCGGTTTAGGTGAACTTGGCCAGGAGCTCGCGGTAGCGCGAGACCCAGACCATGCCAATGGTGCCGAAGCTAAGGGCGAAGATCGACAGGCCGAGCAGCACCTGGAGCGGCGTGGCGGCGAAAAATATCTGGAACTGCGGCATCGCCCGGCCGATCAGGCCCGTGGCGACGTTGAACACCAGGGCGAACACCAGGATCGGCGCCGCCAGCTGAACGCCAAGCGCGAAGCTGCCGGAAAAGGTGGTCAGGGCCAGGTTCGTGGCGTCCTGCACGGGGATCGCCTTGCCCACCGGGAACAGCACATAGGAGTGGGCGATGGCGGCAATGAACATGTGATGCAGGTCAGTGGTCATCACCAGGATCACCCCTGTCAGCGACAGGAAGGTGGCCAGGGTCGAGCCGTTGGCGGCCTGGGTGGGGTCCACCGTCTGGGCGAAGGATAGGCTGGTCTGGATGGCCATGATCTCGCCGGCCGCCGCCAGGGAGGCCAGGAACATGCGCAGGATGGCGCCGATCATCAGGCCGATCAGCACCTCCTTGACCACCGCCCCGCCCAGGCCGCCGACGGAGTCCGGCAGGACGCCCAGATGGGGGGCGGCGATGGGGGCGATGACCAGGGTCAGCAGCAAGGCGAAGGCCAGGCGAAGCTGGGTCGGGGCCGGCTGGTCGCCCAGGCCCGGGATGGTCATCACCATGGCCCCGACCCTGGCGAACACCAGGGCGGTGACGAAGACCTGTTGAGCGGTGGCGTAATGCTCCACCCGCGGGCCCTTACAGGCCGGCGATACGAGCGGCGATGTGGCGCATGAAGCTACTCATCAGCCCCCCCATGAACGGCAGGAAGATCAGCAGGGATACAAAGATCGCGACGATCTTGGGGGCATAGATCAGGGTGGCTTCCTGGATCTGGGTCAGGGCCTGGAACAGGCCGATGGCCACCCCCACCACCAGGCCGACGATCAGGATCGGCGCGCAGAGTTGAAGCGTCAGCCAGATCGCGTCACGGCCGATGTCCAGCACCTCAGCGCCGTTCATGTGCGACTCCACAAAGATAAGGAAAACCCCAGGCCTTACCCTCGTCCGCGCATGGTTAATGGAGTCTTAAGGCGAGCCTTGACAGGCCTGCCCCGCCTAGATCACGCCGGCTTTGGACTAAATCAGTCCAAAGTTGAAAAACGTGTTCGATTCCAAATATTTAGAGCGGGTTGCGGGCGGAAAACCGGTTCCCACTTTTCCTCAACCCGCCCTAGGTGGGCTGGTACGCCGCGGCCCCGGTCCGCCACAACAGGAAGGCATAGGTGTCGGCGGCCTCGCGGTCCTGTTGGGCGCGGGTGGAGCCGATGCCGTGCCCGGCGTCGTAGTCCACGCGCAGCAGAATCGGCTTGCCCGACCGAGTGGCCGCCTGCAAGCGCGCGGTCATCTTGGCGACGTGGAAGGGGGCGACGCGCGGGTCGGTGACGCCGGTGGTGAGCAGCACGGCGGGATAGGCCACGCCATCCTGAACGTGCTGGTAGCTGTCGATGGATTTCAGCGCCTCATAGCCGGATTTCTCGGCGATGGCGCCCCACTCCGGCTCCTCGCCATAGCCGTCCTGCTCGACCACATAGCGCAGGGGGTTGGACCAGCCGACGCCGTCGATGACGGCGGCGAACAGGTCCGGCCGCTCGGTCATGGCCCGGCCCATGGGGATGCCGCCGGCAGAGCGGCCGCCGATCGCCAGACGGCTGGGGGCGGTATAGCCCTTGGCGCAGAGGGTCTCGCAGACGGCGATCAGGTCGCGCCAGGTGTTGGGCTTGTTGGCCAGCTGGCCGGCCTTGTGCCATTCGCGGCCATATTCGCCGCCGCCGCGGACATTGGCGTAGCCGACGATGAAGCCCGCATCGATCAGGGCCAGGGTGCGACCGGCGAAGGCGGGGGTGTAGGCCGCCGCACCATAGGAGCCATAGGCGGAGATCCAGGCCGGCGTCTTGCCGTCCAGCTTCAGCCCCTTCTTGTAGATCAGGCTGTAGGGGATCTTCACCCCATCCTTGGCCTCGGCGAAGCCGCGCACGGTCTCGTAGGGGCTGACGTCGATGGCGGGGCGGGGCGTCAAGCCGGTATCGGCGACCTTGCCCACGGCGCTCACCGACCAGACGCCGGCCGGCGTGAGCCAGCCGGTGTAGCTGATCAGCACCCCGTCCTCTTTCGGCTCGGCGAACACCGCGTTGATGGTGCCGTCGAACGGCAGGGTCACATCGGCGACCTTGCCGTCAGGACGAACCTTGCGCAGCCGGCTGACGCCGCCGTCCATCATCTTCAAATACAAGCCGTCGCGGGCGCGGCTGATCCCCTCGATGACGATCGGGCCTTGCCGGACGACCTCGACGGCGTTGGCCAGGGAGGGCGAGGCGGCGGAGGTCTTCAGGATCCGGCCGCGGGGGGCGCCCTTGTTGGCCAGCAGGTAAAGGTCATCACCGTTGAGATCAAAATCGGTGACCTCGTCCTCGAAGCCGGCCACCGGCGTCCAGACCGCCTTGCCGGCGACGGCGTCGGCCACCGGAGCGACGAACAGGCGCGACTCCGGCCGCACGTCGGCCAGGATCAGGACGGCATGGCGCGAGCCGCGGCCGGTGGTAATGATCGGGGACTGGATCTTGTCGTAGGCGACGTCGGTGTGCAGGCCGCGCTTCATCAGGATCGGGTCGGCCGCTGGATCGGCGCCCAGGCGGTGGAAGCGGGCCTGGCTGTCCAGGTAGCGCTCGGGGGTCGCCACAGGGGCGGTGAGCTGGTTGTAGAAGAAGCCCGAACCGTCATCGAGCCATTGCGGGCTGGCGGTCTCGGTGTTGGGGATGTGTTCTGGAAGGTCGGCGCCGTCGGCGACGGAGAGGATGTGCAGCAGGGAATCCTCGCTGCCGTCCTTGGACAGGCCATAGACCACGTGCGATCCGTCCGGCGAGGCGCGCCACCAGTCCAGGGAGACGTGGCCCGTGGCGCCGCTTAGCCGGGTGGGATCGATCAGCACCCGGTCAGCGCCGCCATCGCGAACGAAGAGCTTGTAGTTGTCCGCCCCTGCCGGGCGCTGCTGATAGAACAATTTGCCCCCCGCCCGCTGTACGTGGCTGGTCAGGACGGTGTCGCCCGACAGGCTCTGGATGCGGGTCAGCAGGGCGTCGCGGCCCGGGATGGCGTCCAGGATGGCGCGCGTGTGGTCGTTCTGACCCTTCAGGAACGGCAGCCAGTCGGGATCCTTGCTGTTCTCCATCCAGCGATAGGGGTCGCTGAGGGTTTCGCCAAAATAGGTGTCCTTGACCACCTCCACCCGGGCGACGGGCGCGGGCGGGACCGAGGCGGCGGCGCGGGCGAGCTTGGCCGACAGGATGGCGGTAAGCGCAGCGGCGCCGGCGAGCAGGCTTCGGCGATCAAGTCCGGACATGGCTGTCCCCTTCTTCGGACGCGTGAAATAGCCCCCACGAACGGCCTGGTTTCAAGCCTCATTTCCGACTGGCGGGGCGAAGGCCGACCTTCTGTTCCAAAGCCTTGGCGGCCTGGGCGGGGGTGGCTTTGTTCTGATCACGATCGACGGTGTAGTTGGCCTGCTGCATGGCGGAGACCGGGATGCGCCCCACCAGCGGCGCCAGGGCCGCGAGCAGCCGCTGGTCCCCTGCCCGCTTGGGCGAGATCAGGATCACCGCGTCATACGGCGGGATGGCGCCCTTGGGATCGCTCAGGATGATCAGGTGGTCGGCGGCGATGCGCCCGTCGCTGGAGAAGGCCGAGATGACGTCCGCCTCGCCGTCGGCAAGGGCGCGGTACATGAAGGTGGGTTGGTAGGTGGTCTGGTGTTTGAACTGGATGTCGTAGGCGCCGCGCAGGGCGGCCCATTCTGGGCGGGACAGGAACTCAAGGTCGGCGCCGATAGTAAGGTTTGGCGCCTGGGCGGCCAGGCCGGAAATATCGGTGATCCCCAGGGCCTTGGCGCGGTCGGCGCGCATGGTCAGGGCGTAGGCGTTCTCGAACCCGACCGTGCCCAGGATCACCACCCCGTCACGCTTCTTCAGCTCGGCGGTGAGTTGCTGCAGCACCGCGAGCCGGCCTGGATTATCCTTGCGTTTCAGGACGTTGGTCCAGAGCGTGCCGGTATAGTCGACATAGGCGTCGATCTCGCCAGCGGCCAGGGCGTGGTAGGCGGTGGCCGAACCTAGATCCTCCTTGCGCGAGACCAGGGCGCCCTTGGCCTGGAGCTGGTCGGCCATCATCTCGGCCAGGATATATTGCTCGGAGAAGTTCTTCGCCCCGACCACATAGGCCGGCTTGGTCTGGCTGGCCAGGAGGGGCGAGAGGCCCGCCGCGATGCCGACCACCAGGCCGATGGCGCCGGCCCAGATGCGCCAGGGGCTGCGCTGCGCCAGACCCGATTCCACCAGGCCCAGGAGCTGGTCGGCGGCGAGCGCCAGGCCGGCGGACGCGGCACAGCCGAACAGGACGAAGACCCAGTTCTCGGTTTGCAGGCCTGAGAAGATGTAGTTGCCGAGTGATGTTTGCCCCACCGGGGTGGCCAGGGTGGCGGCGCCGATGGTCCACACCGCGGCGGTGCGCACCCCGGCCATGATCACCGGGGCAGCCAGGGGAAGCTCAACACGCAAAAGGCTTTGCCGGTCGGTCATGCCCATGCCGCGAGCCGCCTCGACGGCGGCGGCATCGACGCCGAGGATACCGGTGACCCCGTTCCGCAGGATCGGCAGCATGGCGTAGAGGGTCAGGGCGCAGAGCGCCGGCTTGAAACCCAGCGCGGTGAAGCCAAAGCCGAACCAGGCCTGGGTCAGGGCCGATATGGCCAGCAGCAGGGGATAGAACAGGGCCAGCAGGGCCAGCCCCGGGATGGTCTGGATCAGGCTGGCAAACAGCAGCACCGGCCAGCGGATGGCGGCGTTGCGGCTGGCCGCCACGGCGAGCGGCAGGGAAATGGCGAAGCTGAGCGCCAGGGCGCAGACCGACAGCAGCACGTGGGCGGAAAAATAGCCGGGAAACCGCGAGAAGGCGTCGGCCAGGCGCTCATCCATGGGCGGACTCCGCCAGGGCGGCGACCCGCTGAGCCTGTCGGCGGGGGGTGTCCATCAGGGCCTTGACGGCGTCCGGTTGCCCGGGCGCCAGGAGCTGGGCGGGGGCGCCGTCGGCGATGATGTTGCCGGCTTCCAGGATGACGATCCGGTCTGCCAGGAGCAGGGCCTCCATGACATCGTGGGTGACCATCACCGTGGTCAGGCCCAGGCGCTCGTGCAGGGCGCGGTACTCTGCCCCCAGGGCGTCGCGGGTGACGGGGTCCAAGGCCCCGAACGGCTCATCCATCAGCATGATCGAGGGCTGGGCGGCCAGGGCGCGGGCCACGCCCACCCTCTGGCGCTGGCCGCCGGAAAGGGCGGCGGGCAGACGCGCGGCGATGTCACGCGGCAGGCTGACCAGGTCCAGGAGTTCGGTGGTGCGGGCGGCGATGCGCGGTACGTCCCATCCGGCCAGGCGCGGGCCGACGGCGATGTTTTCCGCCACGCTCATGTGCGGGAACAGCCCGATCTCCTGGAAGACATAGCCGATGCGGCGGCGAACCCGCCAGGGCGGCTCCTCGGCGATGGAGCGACCTTCGACCAACACTTCGCCGCTGGTGGCGGGCGCCAGACCGTTGATCATCTTCAGGGTGGTGGTCTTGCCCGAGCCGGAACCGCCTAGCAGGGCGACGAACTGGGCTTTGGCGATGCTCAGGTCGAAGGGGCCGACGGCGCGCTGGGCCCCGTAGGCCTTAGTGACGGACTTGAGCTCGATCATCGCGGCCATGGCTAACACCCCCTCGCCGCTTGGGCGAGGGGGCATTGGCAGGAGCGGGGCCGGTCAGCGCCGGGGTGGTCGCCTACCAGCGGCGCTGATCGTAGCGCTGCTGGCCACGCACCTGATAGCTTAAGCGGTTGAGCCGGGCGTTCAGGTCGGCGCGTTCCCGGCTGTTGAAGCCGTCGCGGCGGTAGCGGTACTCAAGGCGTTGGATGCCGTCGAGCTGGGCCCGCAGACTCCGCGATTCGTACCCGTTCAGCGAACCGTCCCGCGTGCCGCGCTCGATGCGCAAGCTGATATCGCGGATGCGCTGTTCGATACTGGCATAGCCGTAACCGCCGCCATAACCGCCGCGGCCATGCTCACCGCGACCGTAGTCGCTGCGATCGCCGTTGTTGCCGCGACCGTAGTCGGTGCGATCGCCGTTGTTGCCGCGACCGTAGTCGTTGCGATCGGCGCGGTCGCCATAATTACCGCGGTCGTCATAGGCGCCGCGGCCATCGCC
The DNA here is from genome assembly GCA_038228945.1 of Caulobacterales bacterium. Lineage (GTDB taxonomy): Bacteria > Pseudomonadota > Alphaproteobacteria > Caulobacterales > Caulobacteraceae > Acaudatibacter. The sequence continues at coordinate 202,080 of JBBROW010000003.1, read as the reverse complement.
GCCATAGTCCCAGGGATCCGCCATGGCGGGGAGCGCCGCGCCGATTGCGCCAACGGCCGCGATCGCCAGCAGAATCTTTTTCATGAGAGGGGCTCCAAGCTTTCACGCCGTCACCGCGACGACGCCGATCCGGAGAATTACATTTCCGGCCTGAAGCCTGGCTGAGCGCGCCGTTGTGCTGCGTTCAGGTTCGATGGCGGGATTGCTGTTGCCGCTAGATCGGCATCCGCATGATTTCCTGATAGGCGCTGATCACCTGGTCGCGGACGGCCATCACCGTTTCCAGACTGGCCTCGGCGGAGGACAGGGCGGTGGCGACATCCACAAGTTGAGCCTTGCCTTGCACCTGGGCCGCCATCTGGGTTTCAGCGGTGCGCGAGGCCTGGGTGGCGTCATGCATGGCCGAGGCCAGGGCCTTGCCGAAGTCCGGGCCTTCGGCGGCGGCGGCTGAACCGCCCAGGCCGCCGAGGGCGGAGCCCTGGGTGGCGGCGTAGGCCTTGGCGGCGATCAGGGGCGTGACCATGGCTTATCCTACTTCTTCAGCAGGTCGAGGGTGCTGGTGTCCATCGCCCGCGCCGTCTCGATGACGCTGAGGTTGGCTTCGTAGGCGCGCTGGGCGGCGCGCATGTCCATGGCCTCGACCAGGGGATCGACGTTGGGCAGCTTCACATAGCCCTGGGCGTCGGCCCCCGGATGGCCGGGGGCGTATTCTGTGCGGAAGGCGGTCTGGTCAGGGATGGTCTTGGCCATCTTGACCCCCTGGCCACCCGCCGTCATCACCGGCTCGAACACTGGCACCTGGCGCCGATAGGGATCGCCGCCGGCCGTGCGCGAGGTGGAGTCCGAATTGGCCAGGTTCTCGGCGATGACGCGCATGCGTGACTGCTGCGCGCGCAGGGCCGAAGCGGCGATGCTCATGGAGGTGTCGGTGGCGGATTTGATGTCGGCCATGGCCGGTCAGGTCCTTGTCAGGGTGATCATGACCCGGGCTTCTTGGTGGCCAGGCGGATCAGGCCCAGGGACTTCTGGTAGAAGCTGATCGCGGCCGCATAGTTCATCCGCGTCTCATTCATCTTGATCATCTCGTCCTCGAGCACCACCGAGTTGCCGTTGAGGGTGGTTTCGGAGTCGCCAGTCTTGCGCGCCTTATAAGGACCCGACTGGCCCTTGGGCGGCAGGCCGGTGAGATGCATGGACGAGGTCATGGCCACGGCCACCGGTTGCAGGGGGGCCTGACCACCGAAACCACCCAGGGTGAAGGGCTTCAGATCACTAGGCGTGAATCCGGGCGTGTCCGAGTTGGCCACGTTCTGGCCGATGATCTGCTGGCGCTCGGACAGATAGCCGAGGCGGCCGCGCAGCATCGCAAACAGGGGGATGTCATCGAGTCCCATCGTCGGAAAGGGTGAACGAACAGGGTTAATCGCAAATTAAGGGAGTCCGGCGCATCGCTGTGTCACCTGACCGCAGCCCTATCCCTTAGACCCTGGGACGCACCCCGCATGGACCTTGCCGAATTCGCCCGCGCCATCTTCGCGCTCGCGTTGACGCTGGGCTTGGTGGGGCTTGGGGCGGTGGGCTTGCGCAAGCTCGGCCCCGACTGGCTCAGCCGCCTGCAACCTGGCGGCAAGGCCAAGCGTCGGCTGGCGATTCTGGAAACCCTGGTGCTGGACCCGCATCGCCGCCTGGTGCTGGTGCGCTGCGACGGCGAAGAGCGGCTGATGCTGCTGGGCGAAGGCCAGGTGGTGATGTCGCCAGTCACGCCAGCCGATTCGCAGCAGCCCGCCTCCGGGCCGCAGATCCCCTTGGAGCCCCCCCTGGAGACCGCCGCGTGATCGCCCTGCTGGTCCACTGTTTCAAGCGTCCCGCCATGGAGGATTTGCGCCGCGCGGCCCTGCTGTCGTTGCTGGTGACCCTGGTCAGCCTGATCGTGCCGGCCACCGCCCTGGCGCAACAGGTGAACATCAACCTCGGCACCGGGGCCGGCCTGACCGACCGGGTGGTGCAGTTGGTGGGCCTGCTCACTGTGCTGTCCCTCGCGCCCTCGATCGTGATCATGACAACCTCGTTTGTGCGCATCGTGGTGGTGCTGTCGCTGCTGCGCCAGGCAATGGGTCTGCAGCAGAGCCCGCCCAACGCGGTGATCATCAGCCTGTCGCTGTTCCTGACAGCCATCGTCATGGGACCAACCCTCCAGGCCTCCTACGACCAGGGGGTCAAGCCGTTGCTGGATCACAAGATGGAGCTGCCGGCGGCGTTCACCGCGGCCAGCAATCCGGTGAAGGGCTTCATGCTGTCGCAGGTGAGCCGTGACGACCTGGGCTTGTTCCTGAAGCTGTCCAAGGTGGCCGCCCCGGCCAAGGCCATGGACACCCCGATCCGCATCGTCACCCCCGCCTTCATGATCTCGGAACTGAAGCGCGCCTTTCAGATCGGCTTTTTGCTGTTCGTGCCCTTCCTGGTCATCGACCTGGTGGTGGCCAGCGTGCTGATGAGCATGGGCATGATGATGCTGCCCCCCGTGGTGGTGAGCCTGCCGTTCAAACTGATCTTCTTCGTGCTGGTGGATGGCTGGCGGCTGGTCTGCGGCTCACTGGTGCAGAGTTTCCAGCACGGCGGCGGGGTGACTTAAGGCCCCTACTCCCCCATCGCCGTCGACAGCAGTTCCAGCAACGCCTTGGCGAAGGCTTCCATGTTGGCGGCCCGGTCGTCGATCCCGGTTTCGACGGTGATGGCCATCTCCACGGGACCAGAGACCGCGACGCAGGTGTGGCCCGAGGCGTCGCCATAGGGGTTGCCGTTCGGCCCCGCCGCGCCAGTTTCCGAGATGCCCCAGGTGGCGCCGAAGTTCTCCCGCGCCGTCCGGGCCAGCAACAGGGCGTAGGGCTCGCTGGCCGAGCGCATGCCGACCACCGCCTCGCGCGGCAGACCCATCAGGCTCATTCGCGCCTTGCCGGTATAGACCACGGCCCCACCCAGGAAGTAGGCCGAGGCGCCGGGCACGGCCAGCAGGGCCGCCGAGACCAGGCCGCCGGACGAGGATTCCGCCACGGAAACGGTCTGTTTGCGCGCCTTGAGGCGCGCCGCGAGGTCTTCGGTCAGGGGCATGAGGCTGGGCAACATCGAGGGGCATCCTTTTCGCGGCGCCTTTTGGTGGCGCTCGCCGGAGTCGGACGATACTCAATACGCCCCATGAACGGTCAACACTTCCGCGCCGGGACGGCGATTCTGAGTCATTGCGTCGCGGCGCTGGTTCTTGCGGGATGCGGCGACGCCCCAAAGGCGTCGAGGCCCCCCTGCCCGGCCGGCAAGGTCTGCCTGGAAATCGGTAACAGCATCGATCCCGGTACGCTGGACCCGCAGAAGTCCACCCTGGTCAATGAAGCCACCATCGTCCGAGCGACGTTTGAGGGGCTTTATCAGGACGACCCGAGCGGCAAGGCCGTGCCCGGCATCGCCCTCGACGCCCAGACGTCCCCCGACGGCCTGACCTGGACCTTCAAGCTGCGCACCGCGCAATGGTCGGACGGCGTGCCGCTGACGGCGCACGACTTCGTCTATGCGTATCGGCGAATCCTCAATCCGGCGACGGGTTCGGCCTATGCCTACCTGCTGTATGTGCTGAAGAACGGCCAGGAAATCAGCGGAGGACACGCCCCGCTGGAGAGCCTGGGCGCCGAGGCGCCCGATGACCATACGCTGGTCCTGCACCTGATTCATCCAGCGCCGTACCTGCCGCAACTGCTGAAGCACCAGAGCTTCTATCCGGTGCCGGAACACACCGTGAAACAGTGGGGCGACTCATGGACCTCGCCCGAGCACATTGTGAGCGACGGGGCCTACACGATCACGGAGTTCCGCCTGGCCGACTATGTGAGGGTGGAGAAGAACCCCCGTTACTATGACGCCGCCAAGGTCTGCGTCGACCGCATCAACTTCCTGCCGATCAGCGACGCGGTATCGGGCGAGCGCCGGGTGAAACGCGGCGAGATGGATATCAACGACACCATATCCTCCAGCCGCGTGGCCTTCCTGCGCCAGCCCGGCCAGATGCCGGACTACGTCCGCACCCACACCTATCTCTCCACCGCCTATGTGATCTTCAACACCCACGTCCCGGCCCTGGCCAACCGCGATGTGCGCCAAGCCCTTTCCATGTCCGTCGACCGGGACTTCATGACCGGCAAGCTACTGCGGGCAGGCCAGGTTCCGGCCTATTCCTTCGTTCCACCAGGGATGTCCGGCTATGTGGCCGACAGCCAGAGGCCCAAGCCCTATTGGTATGAAATGACCTTCCCGCAAAGGCAGGCCGAGGCGAAACGCCTGCTGGCCCGGGCCGGCTATGGTCCGGACCATCCGCTGAAGTTCGAAATGAAGACCTCCAACTCCACCGACTCCGTGCTGCTGGCCCAGGCGATGCAGGCCGATTGGCAGTCGATCGGCATAGCGGCCAGCTTCCGCCAGGAAGAGGGTCAGATCATGTTCCAGGACTTCAATGTCAGAGATTTCCAGGTGGGTCTGGTGTCCTGGATCCTCGACTATGACGACCCTCTGACCTTCCTGTCGCTGATGAAGTCGGACACCGGGGCGCAGAACTACGGCGACTTCAAGGATCCGCGATATGACGCCCTGCTGAACCAGGCGGACCACGAGGTGGACGGCGTCAGGCGGGCGCAGATCCTGGCCAGGGCGGAGCAGATGGTGATCGACAACGCCGATGTCGCGCCGATCTACCATGGGGTGAACCGCAACCTGGTGAATCGCCACGTTACCGGCTGGGTCGACAATTTCGGCGACGTCCACTCCGCCAAATACCTGTGCGCACCGAGAACCGAACCTGCGACCCCCCACCACGCGGGTGTCAACACACCTTAGTCACCACAAGGCGCCATGGTTCCCACGCTTAAGCTTGGGGACAAGGCCGCGACAATCGGCGCAATCTGCTTGGGCGGTGGGGTGGCGCATAGCGGCGCTAGGTGGAGTCGACGTTGGACACGAGAACAAGCTTTCCCGGTGAACTGACCTTCCGGCCCGAATTCTTCTTTCTGGGCCGGACGGAGGGACACGGAGTCGTGCGCGATCCCATGGGCCGCGTCGCGCGGCGCTGCCGGGTCGAAACGATCGGCGACTTCTCACCCACCCGCTCGGCCATCGAATTCGAAGAGGTGTTCACCTACAACGATGGCGAGGTGGACGTCTGGCGCTGGGTGATGACCCAGGCCAGCAACGGCGTCTATGTGGCCGCCGAGGCCGTCGCCGGCGCCGGCATCACCGGCTACCGGGATGGCGAGGACTATGTGCTGAACTTCCGCCGCGCGGTAGGGCCGGCCAAGGGCTTTCTGGCGCCCTCGTTCAGCAACCGCTTCACCATGGTGGCCCCGGGCATCGCCCTGAAGACGACCAAGGTCAGCCTGTTCGGCGTGCCCATGGGCGTGCTGACGGCGACCCATCACAAGGTCGCCGACTAGCCTCTTGATCCTGGAACACGGCCGCGAGGCGGAAGGGGCGCGAACCCCTCCCGCCCGCCTTGACTAGCGACGGCCGTAGCTGTCGTAGCTGTCGCTGCTGTAGCCATACCCGTTGTCGTAGCCGTTGCCGTTGTCGCGGCCATTGTTGTAGCCGTAGCTATTGTCCCGGCCATTATCGTCGCCGTAGCCACTGTCCCGGCCATAGCTCTCGGTCCGGTAGCTGGCGTTCCAGTCGCGGGGCTGGCCGTAGCGGTTGTCGTAGCGACCGTCATACCGCTGCGGCTGTTGATAGCGCTGGTCGTGGCGATAGCCGTAGCCGTCGGCGCGGCAGTTGGACTGGCCGGAGCTGCGGCCGAGGGCGTTACCCGCCGCGGCGCCGAGGCCGGCGCCCAACAGGCCACCGGCGGTCTTCGAGCCGTGGTTGGCGACGCTGGAGCCGATGAGGGCGCCAAAGATCGTGCCGATCACCGCGCCGGTGGCGCCGCTGTTGTGGGCGTGCTGGCGGCAGTCCTGGTAGCCGCCGCGGTCGGAACCGTAGCCACGGTAATCCTGGGCGAAGGAAGGGGCGGCAGCCGAGACGGCGCTGAGGGCAGCGACGCCGGCCAAGGCGAGAGCTTTAATGGTCATTGTCGGTCTCCTTTGAAGAGCCTGTCGGCGCCGTGGGATCGTCCTCGGCGTCTGTTCATGGGGCCACTTAATCAGGGTGTGCCTGAACGCGTTCTGAGGCTCAGGTTGGCCGCCGTTCATCTGGGCCTTGATGGCGCCAGGGACCGCGGACGGGCTTGACCTTGCGAGCGTTCGACTTCAACGAAGTCCGCCATGAGCGACAGCGCCCCCTTCGAGACGCCCGCCGAACTCGTCGAGTTGCGGCATTCCATCGACAACATCGACGCCGCCGTGGTGCATCTGCTGGCCGAGCGGTTCAAATGCACCCGCAAGGTCGGCGAGTTGAAGGCCCGCCTGACCATGCCGCCGGCCGACCCCACCCGCGAGGCGCAGCAGATCGCCCGCCTGCGCTCCCTGGCCGTCACCGCCGACCTGGACCCGGAATTCGCCGAGAAGTTCCTGAATTTCCTGGTCAAGGAAGTGATCCGCCACCACGACCGCATCCGCGAGCAGCACTCGGCCTAGAGCCTTTCCGGTTCAAGTGGACTCACTTGAACCGGACAAAAAGGCTCTACCTTCATATGTTTAGAGCATGACGGGTGCTTCAACCGGTTCCCGCTTGAAGCTGTCATGCTCTAGCCGCCGCGAACGCCAGGGCGCAGACTTCCTCCAACGAAAACGGGAGGACTTGAACTCATGGTCGTGCGCGTGACACCTCGTCCCGAGGGCCTGGGGGCGCAGATCACCGGCGTGGACCTGGCGGCCGGGCTGGGCGGCGAGGACCTGGCCGCGGTGAAGGCCGCCTTCGCCCGGTACGCGGTGGTCTGGTTCCCGGACCAGCCCCTGAGCCATGACGCCCTGGAAGGCTTCACCCTGAACTTCGGCGACTTCGGCTGGGACCCCTACATCGCCCCCCTGGCCGACCGACCGCATATCCTGGAGGTCCGCCGCGAGGCGCAGGAGACCAGCAGCGTGTTCGGGGGCGCCTGGCACTCGGACTGGAGCTTTCAGGAGACGCCGCCGGCCGCCACCATCCTGCACGCCAAGGAAATCCCACCCGCTGGCGGCGACACCCTGTTCGCCGATGGCCGCGCCGCCTGGGACGCCCTGTCGCCCAGTTTCCAGACCCTACTTGCGCCGCTGAAGGCCGTGCATTCGGCCGCGCGGCCTTATGGCAGCGAAGGGTTCTACGCCAAGGAGACCGGTCGGATCGGCATGACTATCCTGCCCAGCGCCGAGGCGGACAAGACGTTCACCCACCCCATCGTCCGCCGCCATCCGGTCAGCGGGCGCCCTGCGCTGTTCGTCAATCCGGTCTACACCCTGGGCATCGAGGGCATGACGGCGGGCGAAAGCGCGGCGCTGCTGGGCTTCCTGTTCAAGCACATGACCGACGAGGCCTTCGTCTATCGCCACGTCTGGTCGCCCGACATGCTGACCATCTGGGACAACCGCTGCCTGCTGCACAACGCCACCGGCGGCTACGACGGGCATCGCCGGGTGCTGCACCGGACGACGGTGGCGGGGGAAGCGCCGGTGGCGGTCTAAGGCCGGTCAGGCATACAACCCGGTCACCCTACCCCTGCCCGTCGAAGAACGCCTCCGGATCCTCGACGTCCACCAGCCGGCCCTTGCGGATCTCCAGGAACCGGGTGGCGGCGGTGCGGGTGAAGTAGCGGTCGTGGCTGACGAAGATGCAGGAGACGTCGGTTTCCTCCAGCTGAGCCTCAAGATCCTCCTGACCTTCGATATCCAGGTGGTTGGTGGGTTCATCCAGCAGGTAGAAGTTGGGCTTCTCCAGTTTCATCCGCAGGAACATCAGCCGCGAGCGCTCGCCGTAGCTGAGGTTGGCGATGGGCTCGCGGATGCGGGTGAAGGAGAAGCCGGCCTGGGCGAGGACCTTGATGGCGTCCTTCTCCGTGGCGTCCGGCGCCGCCGCCACATAGTCCAGCAAGGTGGTCTTCAGCGGCAGGTCGCGCATGGACTGGTCGAAATAGACCAGCCGCGCCGCCGGGTTGAAGCGCACCGGCGCCTGGCCGTCATAGTGTTCCAGATCGGGGTTGAAGGCCTGGGCCAGGACGTTGAGCAGGGTCGATTTGCCGGCTCCGTTGACGCCAAGCAGCGCCACCCGCTCGCCCGCCGCGATGGCCAGGCGGTCGATGGTGATCAGGGTGCGGCCCGCTTCTCCCGAAGGGGCGTCGGGGGTTTTCACGGCGACGTTGGAAAGCCGCAGCGAGACCTTGGCGTCGATCTCCCCGTCCGCCAGCTCCAACTTCCGCTCTCGCGCGACATAGGTCTGGGTGCGCTCCGCCTCGATCCGCGCGATGCGGGTCTCGATGGCGTTCTTGCGCTTGTTGAGGTCCGGGTTCTTCACCGCCCAGACCTTGTAGCGGGCCGCCGCCTGCTCCAGGCGGCGGATCTCCTTCTCCTCGACCTTGCGCCGGGACGCGGCGGCGGCGTCGCGGCGCAGCAACTCCTCGCGGGCGGCGGAAAAGGTGGTCTTGAAGGCGTGGACGCCATCGGCGCGCAGGAACAGCGTCCGCTCGGTGACGCGGTTGAGGAATTCCCGATCGTGCGAGACGATCAGCATCGGGATGTCGAAGTCCTGGGTCAGCCACCGTTCCAGGACATTGATATTGCCCAGGTCCAGGTGGTTGGTGGGTTCGTCCAGGATCAAGATGTCCGGGTCTTCCAGCCGCGCGGCGGCGGCGATCAGCATCAGCCGCTGCCAGCCGCCGGACAGGGCGCCGAAGCGGCCCTCCGCGGTTTCGTAAGCCACGCCGATCTCGTCCAGCAGGACGTCGATGCGCCAGTCGTCGTCACCAAGGCCTACCCGCTGCAGGGCCTGGCGCAGGACCTCGCGAACCGTGAGGTCGGCAAGGTGGGGCGGGGTGTCCTGGGGCAGGGAACCGACGCGAAGGCCGCGGGAGCGCAGCACCTGGCCCCGGTCCAAGTCCAGCTCACCGGCCAGGCATTTGAGCAGGGTGGACTTGCCGGCGCCGTTTTCGCCCACCAGGGCGGTCTTGGCGCCGTCCAGCAGGAAGCTGACGTCGGTGAACACCGGCGTCGCTCCATAGTGAAACGTGCCGTTCTCCATGCCCAGCACCGCCTGGCGAACCGCCATCGTCGCCCCCTCGACCGCCCGTTTCCGCCATGCGGACCCGGCAAGAGCGCGGGTTCTGACGCGGCGGCGCAGGCGGCGTCAAGCCGCACCGCGTGACGGACGCCGGAGCGCCGCCGGCGAGTCACCGTTTTGGGCGCCGGACGGCCGGCGTAAACGGCCCCTCAATGACTCTAGGTCACCTTACAAGACCCTGTTCTGGTTGGACTTCCACGCTTGCGCGGCATGAAATCCCTCTCTCGGCGCTTCCTCATCGGCCTGGCGATCACCGCGCTGGCGGTAACAACGCTTGCCTCGGTGGGCGGCTTCCTGGTGTTCGAGCGCGAGCTGGAAAATCGGCAGACGGGATTCCTGGGCGACTACGTCCGTGAGCGCAGCGGCAATGTCGACAAGCGCTTCTCCCAACTGTCCGGGCTTCACCATGCCGCCGCCCTGGAATTGCAGCGGCGCGTACAGCGAATCTCCTCCCGGGACGTCGACCGGCTTCTGGACGATCGCTATCCGCTACAAAGCGACGGCACCCGCCGCAGCCGGGCCGCGGACTTTGACGGGCATATGACGTCCGAAGGCTCAATGACCTATGGCATGGGCGCCTATCTTCGCGACGCCAGGAGCCTGTCGACCCAGGAGAAGCTGGAGTTCGTCGCGGCCTATGACGTGATCTCCGACTTCGGCCAGGCGATGCACGCCGACTATGACAACTTCTATTTCTTCACGCCCAAGACCCGGCTGGTGATGTTCGGCCCCGATCGAGCGGATCGGCTGATGTTCTATCGGCATGACGCGCCGGCCGACCTGGATGTCGGCAAGGAAGAAATGGCCAAGATCACCCTGCCGGCAAACGACCCATCAGGACAGACGCGCTGCACGAACCTGCAGCGGCTGATCCAGGACAATCACGGAGAGCGGCTGGCCACCGGCTGTATCACCCCAGTCTATGTGAACCATCGCTATGTGGGGTCGTTTGGCTCCTCGCTGGAGTTGACGGGCTTCTTCCTCAATGCGGTGAAGACCACCCTGCCCGGCGCCACCAATCTGGTGGTGACCGACAAGGCGGAGTTGATCGCCTATCCCGGTTTCGAGACGCCGGGCCGGGCCTCGCCCGAGACCATCACCCGCTATGAGCGCGTCATGGGGCTAAAGGGACTGATCCGGGCCATTCACGCCGACGGCCGTGAGCAGGGGGTGATCGTCAGCCCAGACCACCGCAACATCGTCGCCTTCAGTCGCCTCAACGGTCCCGGTTGGTTCCTGCTGGTCACCTATCCGACCTCGGCGATGACCGCGTCGGCGGCCAAGTCGGCGTCCTGGGTGCTGCTGGTAGGCCTGATCGCCGCGGCGCTGCAGACGGCGCTGGTGATGGGCCTGGCGCGGCGAAGCATCGTCTTGCCGCTGCAGCGGCTGGCCGCGGCGTGCGAGCTGGACGAGAACGGTGATTTCAACGCTCAGCGAGTCCTGCCGGGGATCGCTCGCTCCGACGAAATCGGCGTGCTCTCGAGGGCTCTGCAAAGGGGCCGCGAACAGGTGGCCGAGACCTTGTCGTCCCTTGAGGCGCGGGTGCTGGCGCGGACGGCCGAACTGGAAAAGGCCAATGCCGAGAAGTCGCGGTTCCTGGCCAATATGAGCCATGAACTGCGCACGCCCCTGAACGGGGTGATTGCCATTTCCGAGAGCTTGGCGGCGCAGCAGAGCACGGCCCACGGCCGCGAGCTGGCCGAACTGATCGTCTCCTCCGGGCGGCTGCTGGAGCAGGTGCTGACCGACATCCTGGACTTCTCCAAGATCGAGGCGGGCGAGATCACCCTGGCGCGGGAGGCCTTCCCCATGGAGGGTGTGGTGCGCAGGATCGCCGAGCTTCACCGCGCTTCGGCCGAGGGCAAGGGGCTGGCGATGGCCTGGTCCGTGGATGCCGCCGCCGAAGGCCAGTGGATGGGCGATCCCGTGCGCCTGACGCAGGTGCTGTCCAATCTGCTGAGCAACGCCGTAAAATTCACCGACGCGGGCTCGGTCCGGCTGGAGGTGGGTCGCGGCCCCAGCGGGGTTTCCTTCACCGTCACCGACAGCGGCATCGGCTTTGACGACGAGGTCAAGTCGCGGCTGTTCCGCCGCTTCGAGCAGGCTGACGCCTCGATCCGCCGGCGGTTCGGCGGCACGGGCCTGGGCCTGGCCATCAGCCGCTCGCTGGTGGAGCTGATGGGCGGCCGTATCGATGTGCACTCGCGGCCAGGCGAGGGATCGCGGTTCGGCTTTATCCTGCCGCTGGAACGCGCGGTGGAGACGCCGGCGAGTGTCGAGAGCGAGCACGGCGCGGCGGTCAGCCTGGCCGGGTTGCATGTGCTGCTGGCCGAGGATCATCCCACCAACCAGAAGGTCATGCAGGTGATCCTGGGCGCCGCGGGCGTCGAGCTGGAGATGGTGGTGAATGGCGCCGAGGCCCTGGATCGCCTGGCGGCCCGGACCTACGACTTGGTGCTGATGGATATGCAGATGCCGCTGATGGACGGACTGACGGCCACCCGGCTGCTGCGCGAACGCGAACGGGCGGCGGGGGCGCGGCGGACCCCGGTGATCATGCTCACCGCCAACGCCATGGACGAGCACGTGCGCGCCAGCCTGGACGCCGGCGCTGACGAGCACCTGTCCAAACCCATCCGCTCCGCCAGCCTGTTCGAGGCCATGGCGCGGGTGATGGCTGAGGACAGCGAAGCGGCGGCGGTGGCGTAAGTCTAGTCTAGTCTACCGTCAGCACGGTCTTGCCCAGCCCTTGTCCGGACATGGCGAATTCCAGCGCCTGGGCGTAGTCGTTCAAGGCAAAGCGGCGGCCCACGGGCGGAGTGAAACGACCTTCGGCGATCCAGCCCAGCAGCTCGTCCAAGGCGGCGCGAGCGTGCGGCGCCTCGTAGAGCTGGTATTGCCGGACATCTACGCCGATCAGGCCAGCGCCCTTCATCAGGGTCAGGTTGGCCGGCAAAGCCGGGATCGGGCCGCCGACGAAGCCGACCACCAGATGCCGGCCGCCCCAGGCCAAGGACCGGAACGCCGCTTCGAACAGAGGGCCGCAGACGGGGTCGAAGTGGACGTTGATCCCGGCCCCATCGCTGGCGGCCTTCAGCCGGTCGCGCCAACCCTCCACGGCCGTGTCGATGACCCTGTCCGCGCCGGCGGCCTGGGCGTAGGCGCGCTTCTCCGGCGTGGAGGCGCAGGCAATGACCGTGGCGCCCAGGGCCTTGCCGACCTGCACGGCGGCCAGGCCGACGCCCCCGGCCGCACCGCTGACCAGCAGGCGCTCGCCCGGCTGCAGGCGAGCGCGGTCCCGCAAGCCATGTAGGGCGGTGAGGTAGTTGATCCGAAAGCCGCAGGCCGCCTCAAAGTGCATATTGTCGGGCAGACGAACGACCGCGCCGGCCTTGGCCAGAGCAAACTGCGCGAACCCGCCGCCCACCTGGGCCATCACGCGATCGCCGGCGGAGAAGGCTTGCGCGCCCTCACCTACCGCGTCCACCACTCCGGCGATTTCGGAGCCGGGGACATGCGGTAGCGGCGGCTTGACCTGGTAGCGGCCCAGGGAAACCAGGGCGTCCACATAGCCGACGCCACAGGCGGCGACCTTGATCCGCACCTCGCCGGGGCCTGGTTCCGGCGTCGGCAGGTCGATCAGGGCGTAGTCGGCGACGGAGTCCAGGCGATCGGCGCGAACAGCTTTCATCGGGGGGCTTTCTCGCGCGCCTCTCGGGCGGCGGCGTAGTCCGGCGGGCGCTTTTCCAGGAAGGCGCGGACGCCCTCGCCGAAGTCCTCGCCTTGGGCGCAGAGGATCTGGTTGCGGTCCTCCATGGCGATGGCCGCTTCCAGGCCATTGGCGTCGATGGCGTGGTTCAGCGCCTCCTTGGTCAGGCGCAAACCCAGCGGCGTGGTCAGCAGCATTTCGGAGACCAGCTGCTGGCCCTCCGCCTCCAGCTGGTCTGCCTCGACCACGGCGCTGAACAGGCCCAGCGCCAGGCCCCGCTGAGCGCCGATGAAGCGGCCGGTGAGCATCAGCTCCGCCGCCACCGAGGCGCCGACCATCCGGGGCAGGAAGTAGGAGACGCCGATGTCACAGGCTGACAGGCCGATCTTGATGAAGGCCGCATTGCCCCGCGCCCTGGGCGTGACGATGCGCACGTCGCAGGCCAGGGCCAGGGCGAAGCCGCCGCCGCTGGCCGAACCGTCCCAAAGGCAGACGATCGGCTGGGGGCAGCGGCGCATGGCGATGACGATCTCGCTGATCTGCCGCTGGCGGATCAGTCCGGCCCCCGGACCAGTCCCGCCGCCGCTGTTGTCTCGCTCCTTCAGGTCCAGGCCGGCGCAGAAATTGGCGCCCGCGCCGCGCAGCACCACCACGCGGATCTCGTGCCGCCAATAGAGACCGACGAACAGTTCGCGTAGTTCTTCGACCAGCCTGCGGCTGAGCGCATTGAGGCGTTCGGGACGGTTCAGGGTCACCCACAGGGCGTCGCCGCGCTGTTCGACGACGAGGTTTTCGTAATCCATCGCCCTAGCCCCGTCCGCTGGTGGGGATCTGGTTGAAGGGGACGTTCTTGTCGACGCGGATGTCGGCGGGCAGGCCCAGGACGCGCTCGGCGATGATGTTGCGCAGGATCTCGTCCGTACCGCCTTCGACCCGGGTGGCGGGCGAGCGCAGCAGCATGGCCTGGAAGCGGGCGTTGGCCGCCGCCAGGGCCGGATCGGTGACGATACCGCCCTGGGCCTGGAGGTCGAGGGCGAACATGGCGATCTCCTGCATGGTCGGGCCGGCCACCAGCTTGCCGATGGAGTTCTCCGGCCCGGGGTTCTCGCCGCGGGAAATGGCCGACAGCGCCCGGAAGCCATTGTACTTCAGCCCCGTGGTGCGGATCGCCCAGGTGGCCAGCTTCGAGCGCACGGCGCGATCGTCGATGGCCAGGCCATTGGGCGTCTCCAGGCGGCAGCAAAGCTCGAACAGCTCCGGAAAGCCGGTGGACATGCCCGAGCCGATCGACAGCCGCTCGTTCATCAAGGTGGTGAGCGACACGCCCCAGCCGCCGCCCACGTCGCCCAGGCGCTGGGCGTCGGGGATGCGAACGTCGGTGAAATAGACCTCGTTGAACCCGGACTGGCCGTTGGCCTGCTTGATCGGACGGATCTCGATGCCGGGGGTCTTCATGCTCAGGAAGAACATGGTCAGGCCCTTGTGCTTGGGCACGGTGGGGTCGGTCCGGGTGATCAGGATGGCCATGTCGGAATAGTGGGCGCCGGAGGTCCAGATCTTCTGGCCGTTGATGATCCAGTCTCCGGACCCATCCGTGGCCTTCTCGGCCTTGGTGCGCAGGCCGGCCAGATCGGAGCCGCCGGCGGGTTCGGAGAACAGCTGGCACCAGATCTCCTCGCCGGCGGCCAGGGGCGGCAGGTAGCGCCGCTTCTGCTCTTCGGCGGCGTAGGCCATTATGGTGGGGCCGCACATGCCGTGGCCGATGATGAAGATACCGCCGAGGGCGCCGTAGGCCCCTTCCTCCTGGCCCCAGATCACCCGCTGGATCGAGGTGGCGCCGCGGCCGCCGTAGTCCTTGGGCCAGTGCAGGCAGGCCCAGCCGGCGTCGGCCTTCTTCTTCTGCCAGGCCTTGGAGACGGCCATGGGGTCCGCCTCGCCTATGTTCATATTGCCAAAGCCGGAGGTCTGCAGGGCCTCCAGGTATTGCCGCGGCGCATTGGCGTCGAGCCAGGCGCGGACCTCGGCGCGGAAGGCGGCTTCTTCGGGGGTGTCGTCGAAATTCATCTCAAGGAGTCCTTGCCTTAGGCCGCGGTGGCGTTGCGGGCGCGCATGCGCTGGATCAGGGCGTCTTCCCATTGCGAGAGGCTCCCCAGGTTCAGGGCCAGCAGGTTCGAGCGGCGATAGAAAAGGTGGCAGTCGAAGGCCCAGGTGAAGCCCATGCCACCGTGCACCTGGATGTTGTTCTTGGCGCAGTGCTGGAAGGCCTGGGTGGCCGCCACGCGGGACGAGGCAGCCGCCTCCGGCAGTTCCGCGGCGCCGGTGGAAAGGGCCCAGGCGCCGTAGTAGCCATTGGACCGGGCCAGGGTGGCGGAGACGTACATGTCGGCCAGCATGTGCTTGATGGCCTGGAACGAGCCGATCGGCCGACCGAACGCCATGCGCTCCAGGGCGTAGTCGCGAGCCATCTCCAGGGCGCGGTCTGCGCCGCCGATCTGTTCGAAGGCGGTGAGGATGGCGGCGTGATCATAGACCTGGCTGATGATCCGCCAGCCCTCCCCCGCCGCGCCCAGCAGCTCGGCCGGGGCGCCCTCGAAGCTGATGTCGGCGTGGCTGCGGGTGGGATCGATGGTGTCGATGACAGTGCGTGCGACGCCAGCGGCCTTCAGGTCGACCAGGGCCAGGGAGACGCCGCGCTCGTCCTGGCCGGCGGCCGTGCGCACCGCCACGACGGCGAAGTCGGCGATGTCGCCGTCCGGGACCGCGACCTTGGCGCCGCTGATCTTGCCGCCGGCGAACTGCGCCTGGATGGACTTGGGCGAGACGCCGCCGACGCCCTCGACATAGGCGAAGGTCCCGATGACTTCCCCGGACGCCAGCTTGGGCAGCCATGTAGCCTTCTGGGCGTCCGACCCCGCGGCCAGGAGGAACTCGGTGGCCAGGAAGACAGAGGAGGAGAAGGGGACCGGCGCAATGGCGCGGCCCATCTCCTCGGCGATGACGCAGAGCTCGAGGTAGCCCAGGCCGAGGCCGCCATACTGTTCGGGGATCACCACGCCCAGGAAGCCCATCTCGCCCAGGCCCTTCCACAGGGCGGCGTCGTAGGACTGCGGACCATCCAGCACCGCGCGGGCGGCGGTGGTGGGGCTCTTGGCGTCCAGGAACCTTCGGGCTTCGGAGCCGAGGTGCTTCTGTTCGTCGGAGAATTCAAAGTTCATGCGCTTCGCCTCGTTCGTATCGTCCAGGCCCCAGCCTCGGATGGGGCGTGTTTGGCGCCACCCTGAGCACCGGCGCCGCGCCCTGTCGAGTATGACGCGAGGACAGCCCTACCGGGCCTCAGCGTCAGGTCGACTACGTCGGGGCGCTGGCGCCTTGGGCGCGGAATGGCTACAGCCGGGGCGCGTCGGTGTGGTCGGCCAGGAGAATGTATGTCGTTTGAAACTCAGCCGCCGGAGCAGATACCCCAGCGGATCCCCGAACCGATCGATGTCGGCCGGATCGTGGCGGCCAGCCTGTCCGCCCTGCGTCTGCGGTGGGCGGACCTTTGCGTGATCGCCGTCTTCTTCCTGTTGATCCCCACGGTGCTGCTGGGCTTCGCGCCGGCGTTTCCGGATCCCCAGTTCGCCTTCTGGAACTTCATCGCCGCGATTCCCGCCCTGGCGTTCGACGGCGCGGGCTGCCTGATCCTGTATGGCGCGCTCACGGGCGCCGCCGGCCCGACGCCGGCCGAGGCGATCCGGGCAGCGCTGCTGAAGCTATCGGACCTGTTCGTCGTCATCCTGTTGGGTGGGCTGGTGATCGCCTTGGGCCTGGTCCTGCTGGTGGGGCCGGGCTTGTTCCTGACGGTGTGCCTGCTGGTGGCGACGCCGGTGCTGATGATCGAAAAGACCAACGTCATCGACGCCGTCCGCCTTAGCACCGCCCTCAGCCGGGGTTCGCGCTGGCGGCTGCTGGGCCTGGTGGCTCTGCTGGCGGCCATGACGCTGGGGGCGCTGGTGGTGCTCTGGTCGCTGCTGTCTATCGCGCTGCTGGCGACGTCCAAGGACATCGCGGTGCGCCTCGACGCCTTCGTCCTGGCGCCGGTTGTCGCCATGGCGATCCGGATGGTGACCATCGCCGTCATCACCGCCGCCTACGCGGAGTTGAAGCGCGTCAACGGCACGGCGCCCGTCACCCAGATCAGCAAGGTCTTCGAATAGACCCCTATTCCAGCCTCACCGTCGCCTGCAGCTCGATGTCCGCCGCGGAAGCCCCGACCAGCAGGTCGTAGGCGCCCTTGTCGGCGATCCAGGCCTTGCGGCCGGGGTCGTAGTAGCTGAAGGCGCGGGCGTTGAGGGTCAGGGTCACGGTCTTGGTTTCGCCGGGGGCCAGGGCGACCTTGGCGAAGCCCTTCAACTCCTTCACCGGCCGTTCGACGGCGGGACCGCGCGGGCGGACGTAGAGCTGGGCGGTTTCCTTGCCGGGGCGCTGGCCCTCGTTCTTCAGGGTGAAGGTGACGGTGACGTCCTCACCGGCCTTGACCTCCTCGGGCGCGGTCAGGTCGGCGTATCTGAACTGGGTGTAGGTCAGGCCAAAGCCGAAGGGGAACATCGGCGGTTCGCTGGCCCGGTCATAGTGGCGGTAGCCGACGAACAGGCCCTCGCCATAGTCCGCCTCCTGGCCGCCGGGATAGTAGGGGAATGCCGGGGTGTCCTCGATGCGCCGGGGGAAGGTCACGGGCAGGCGGCCGGAGGGTTCGGCGGCGCCGAACAGGATCCGCGCCACGGCGTCCGGCCCCTCCTCCCCGCCCAGCCAGGCGCAGAGCACCGCCGGGGCGTGGTCGATCCACGGGAAGGCGTAGGGCGAGCCGCCGGTGAAGACGATGACGGTATTGGGATTGGCCGCCAGCACCGCCTCGACCAGGGCGTTCTGGTCGCCGGGCAGGTCCAGGTCGCGGCGGTCGTAGCCCTCGCCCTCGCTGATCGAGGCGGCGCCGATGACGACGATGGCGACGTCGGCCTTGGCGGCCAGTTCGGCGGCCTGGGCGATGGAGCCGCGCGGCTGGCGCACGCCGATCATCACCTGCTCCCAGCTCACGTCCTTCAGCGTTTCGGGACGGATGTACTCGATGACGATGGGGTAGCCGCGGCCAGCGACCAGGTCGGCCGAGGCGGTGCGGCGCTCCAAGCGCATGCCGCCGATGTCCCAGTCGTCCAGGGCGCCGGGTGACGATCCGTCCACCAGCGCCTTGCCGTCCAGCAGGATGCGCCCCTCGCCCGGCGCGCGAATGGAGAACTGGTGCGTCCCGTCCTTCTCCGGCCAGAACCAGCCGGTCCAGCGCAGGGCGCCCAGGCCATCGCCGGCGATGTTGTTGGAATTGGTGGAGACCAGTTTGCCGATCTGGCGCTCTGGCTGGCTCTTGAACGGGGCGGCGTCGAAGTCGCGTTCGGGGAAGTACTCGCACAGCAGGCCGGCGAAGCCGCGACCCTGGTCGGGGCTGAACATCACCGGGCGGGCGGTGGGCGGGGCCGGTTCGTTGTCGCCGCCGTCGGCGTGAACCACCTCTACCTGGCCGGCCAGAAGGTCCTGGATGCCTTGCAGAATGGAGATCTGGCGACCGGCCCGGACTTGGGACGAGCCGCCGCCTTGGATGCGCCGGGCGGCGGCGTTGGGGCCGACCACCGCGACGGTGCGCAGCTTGGCCGGATCGAAGGGCAGGATGTCGCCGGCGTTCTTCAACAGCACGCTGGCTTCCTCCGCCGCGCGGGCGGCGATATCGCGGTGGCGCTTGGTGCGCAGTTCGCCCCCCGGGGCGTCCTTGCCGTCCAGGACGCCGGTGCGCAGGATCAGGCGCAGCATGCGGCGGGCGGAGTCGTCGATCTGGTGCTCCGGGGTCTCGCCGCCCTCCACCGCCCGCAGCAGCTTGTCACCGAACCAGTGGGCGGGGCCTGGCATCTCCAGGTCGTTGCCGGCGTTGGCGGCGGGGCCGGTGGAGTGGACAGCGCCCCAGTCGGAAACCACCACCCCGTCATAGCCCCATTCGCCCTTGAGGATGTCGGTGAGCAGGTAGCGGTTGTCGGTGGCGTAGGTGCCGTTGATCTTGTTGTACGAGGCCATGACGGTCCACGGGTTGGCGGCCTTCACGGTCATCTCGAAGGCGGCCAGGTAGATCTCGCGCAGGGTCCGCTCGTCGACCTTGGCGCTGACCGTCATGCGGTTGTGCTCCTGGTTGTTGACCGCATAGTGCTTCAGCGAGGCGCCGACGCCCTCGGCCTGCAGGCCCTCGACGTAGGCGGTCCCCAGGGTCCCGGCCAGGAACGGGTCTTCCGAATAGGTCTCGAAGTTGCGGCCCCAGTTGGGGATGCGGACAATGTTGATGGTCGGGGCCAGCACCACCCGGTTGTCCAGGGCCAAGGCCTCGCGGGCGATGGCGGCGGCGACCTCGCGGGTGAGGTCCGGGTTCCAGGTGGAAGCCATGGCCACGCCGACGGGGAAGACGGTGGCGGCCTCGCCTTCGTTGGAGCGCACCCCGGTGGGGCCGTCAGTCACCCGTACCGGCGGAACGCCCAGCCGCTCGACGCCGTGCAGGGTGAACGAGGCCGAACCGGCCATCAGCGCCACCTTCTCGCCCAGGGTCAGGCGAGACAGCAGGTCCTCGACCCGGTCTTCCAGCGGCGTATTGGCGTTGCGGAAGGTTTCGCGGGGGTTAGTCTCGGTGCTCATGTCGCGGGCTCCTCCGGCGCGTTGCGTCCTCCCTGGGACGCTTAGGCGAGGTTTGCGACGCGCGTGGAAGGATCGCAAGCCATGACCGACACCCCTGCTCCGTCCCCCGCCGTTCATGTGCGCCGCGAGACGCGAGACGGCGGCGTGGTGGCCTTCGTCACCCTGGACAACGCCCGGCGGCTGAACGTCATGAGCGGGGCGCTGATGGACGCCTTCGTCGCGGCGATGGCGGCGCTGGGCCAGGACGAAACCCTGCGCGCGGTGGTGCTGACCGGCGCCGGCGATCGGGCCTTCGTCGGCGGCGCCGACGTGGACGAGATGGCGGCCCTGACCAGTCCGGACGCCGCCCGCGCCTTCATCCTGAAGGTCCACGCCTGCTGCGCGGCGGTGCGCGACCTGCCCGTGCCGGTGATCGCGCGGATCAACGGCTATTGCCTGGGGGCGGGTCTGGAGCTGGCGGCGGCCTGCGACCTGCGGGTGGCGGGCCTTGGGGCGGTGTTCGGCATGCCGGAGGTCAAGCTGGGGATTCCCTCGGTGGTGGAGGCGGCGCTGTTGCCCAGCCTGGTGGGTTGGGGCCGCACCCGCCAGATGCTTCTGCTGGGCGAGACCTTCGGCGCGGCCGAGGCCCGGGCCTGGCGGATGGTGGAAGAGGTGGTCCCCGCCGCCGACCTGGATGCGGTGATCGAGCGCTGGCTGGCGGCGCTGATGACCTCCGCGCCCGGCGCCGTGCGGCTGCAGAAGGCCCTGATCCGGCGCTGGGAAGACCTGCCCCTGACCCAGGCCATCGCCGCCGGCGTCGAAGCCTTCGCCGACGCCTTCCGCACGGACGAGCCGGCGCGGGCGATGCAGGCCTTCCAGGACGCGCGGGCGTCGCGGAAGGGTGGGGGCGAAACGGGGGGGGGTGAGCTCCACCGTTGGTGATTGGCCTGGATCCAATTTCAGATTGGTGATGCGTCGGTGGGATCGGCGCTGGCTTCAGGGCCTCCCGTACCGGATCGGCGATCGCGGAGGAGCAACTGAAGTTGTTGAAGTAGAGAGGGCGGGCAATAGGTATCCTGGCGCCGTGTCTCTCGGGGTCGGGGTCGAACCGTTCAGCGGGCCTCCCTCGCTGAAGCCAGCAGGATGACGAGGGACTACTTCATGTCACAGGGGTTGGCTGGAAAGACGAAAGCGGCAACCTTGGCCCTTCTGGCCTCGGCCTTGCTCGCTTCGTGCGCGGCGAACCATGGCGGCTTCACGACGAGGCAGGACGTCGTGGAGCGGCCAGCGGTGAGCCGGGTGTATCGCCCCTACGGCAACGGGTTTGTTGGTGGCATCGGCTGGCTGGCTCTCTACTCCGTTCCTCCGGGCGCGGACGCAAGTCTGCGAAGGCGCATGATCGACGTGTTTCGGGAGCAATCCGCGGCGGCGGGCCAGCATTACTCCGAGAAGGTGGACCTCGGCCGCTACAATTTCGTGGCAGGACTCGCCGCGTCCACTGATCGATGGTCCGACCTCATCCGACGGGTCATATTGGATCAAGCCAGGGGCGGCCCGCTGCCGGAATTGAAGGATCCCGGCTACGCGAGCCTGGTGGGCAAGAAGTTCGTGGAGCTAGGCTGTCACAGCAACGGCGCGATGATCTGCCTTCTGGCGCTCACAAGGCAAGACGTTCAGGCTGACAATGTCGTCCTCTACGGCCCTCAAATCACTCCGAAAACATTGGAACAGTGGAACAGTTTACTGTCTGAAGGTGAAATACACAGCCTACACGCTTCGCTGCCATGACATGGCGGTCTATACGGCGGATCGAGGGTGCGCTGTCCCACGTAGAGCAGCGCTTCCCGGCCCCAGCCCGGTGGTGGACGGTCGCCTTGCGCCCGAACCCCCTTCGCCGCCCTGTCCAAATTAGGGCGTGGATAATCCAGGGACACTATACGTAGTTGCCATCCATCTTTCCGCCTGAGCGGGTCGCGGTGACCGCGCCACAGAGCAGTAAGTTGGTGCGCCATTCGGGGGGGGCGTGCGATCGGGCGCCAGCGAGTCCGACGGACCCTAGGCCTAACCCCCGCGGCCGAAGCGTTCGGCCGAGCGTTGCTTGGCCTTCTCGGCTTCGATCTCCCGATCGCGCGGCGAGGCGGTGGTGGCCAGGGAGGTCAGCAGCCGGCTCGCCGCTTCGAAGACCTCGTCCACCGCGTGCTCGAACGCCGCCTCATTGGCCTTGGATGGCGCGTTGTAGCCACTGAGCTTGCGCACGAACTGAAAGGACGCGGCGCGGACCTCCTCGTCGCTGGCCGGCGGCTCGAAGTTGAACAGGGTCTTGATGTTGCGGCACATGTTCCAGCCTCCATCAGCGGGGTCGCCCCACGGATTGTGGGCCAAAGACTACTGGAACGGCGGCGCTAAATCACCTGGACGCGCGCCCTACCCCACCCTACCCCGCCCGGCGTCGATCGCCGCGTAGGCCCCCGCCAGGTTCTCGCAGGCGGCGCGGATCAGGGCGCCTTGGGCGTCGGGGAGACGCTCGCCGGCGATGGCGGCGACCACCGAGCGCCAGTCGGCGACGCGGCCGTGGACGATATCTGGCTCGCACAGGGCGGCTAGCAGGCGGGCGCTGGCGGCGCCGGTGAAGGCCATGGCCGCCTCGATCCGCTGGCCGGCGCGCAGGCGATGGTCGGCGACGCCCCCGGCGGTGCGGGTGGTGTCCACGCGGGGGCTGTAGTCGATGCGCGAGGTGGCGGTGCGGTGCAGGACGGTGATGTCGTCCTGCAGGCGACGGATGGCGACGTAGCCGGCCTTGCTGAGCGAGCCGCGGGCATGGAAGGTGTCAAAGACATCCTGGCGCTGGGCGCGGGTGACGCGGCCGCCCTGAAGCGGGGCCAGCGCCACGTCTCCATTGGCCGGCAGGTTCAGCGCGGCGAGGTTGGCCCCCCAGTTGGCGGGGTCCTGGTCGCGGACGCGCTCGGCGGCGCGTTCGGCGGCGCGGCGGCGGGCGATATCCATGGGATCGGCGGGACGGATGTGGTGGCGCTTGCGCGGCATTCTGGGACGTCTCCGGGCTTCTGATCGGGGAGACGAAGAGTTGCATATTGCAAATATTTTCGCAAGACTCATCCTTGCAAATTGCGAGGTGACGAGTCGAGTAAAATTTTGCATACTGCAGTCATGCCCAGAGATCCCGAGCGCAATTTTCTGAAGGCTTGGCGTGAGCACCGGCGGATGACGCAGGCGCAGCTGGCCCAGGCCGTGGAGACCAATGGGGCAGTGATCAGCCTGCTGGAATCCGGCGATCGGCGGCTGTCGGACAAGTGGCTGCGCAGGCTGGCGCCGGTGCTAGGCACCACGGCGGGGCATCTGCTGGAACACCATCCCGACGATCTGTCGGCCGAGTTCCTGGATGTCTGGTCACAGATCCCGCAGGAGCAGCGCGAACAGGCGCTGGACGTGCTGAAGGCGTTCCGCAAGAAGGCGGCGCGGTAGAGCCTTTCTCGATACATTTAGAGCGTGACGGGCGTCTCAACTGGTGTCCAGCCTGACGCTGTCACCCCCTAGGCTCCCTACCCCACCAAGCCCAACGCGCCCAATCCCCCTGCGACGGCCAAGCACCACAGCGGATTGAACCTGGTGAAATAGGCCACGCCGGCGGTGGCGGCGGTGATGACGCCCAGGCGCCAGCCGTGGTCGGCAGCGCGAACCAGCAGATAGGCACTCGACGCGATCAGGCCGACGGTGACGGGCGCCAGGCCGGCGGCGACGGCGGTGCGCCAACGGGTCTCGCGATAGCGATCCCACGCCCTGACCGCCCAATAGGTCAGCAGGCAGGAGGGGGCGCACATGGCGGCGGTGGCGACCAGGGCGCCGGGCACGCCGGCGGCCTTCCAGCCCACCAGGGTGGAGATCAGGAAGTTGGGACCAGGGGCGGCCTGGGCGATGGCGAACAGGGCGGCGAAGTCCTTGTCGCTCATCCAATGGTTCACCTCCACCGACTGTCGATGGATCTCCGGGATCACCGCATTGGCGCCGCCGAAGGCCATCAGCGACAGGAGGGAGAACTGCACCAGCAGGGTGGTGAGGGTGTTCCACAGCGGCTTCATGGCCAAGCCCTCATGGGCGCGTCCTCGCGGCGATGGCCCAAACGATGGCGATGCTGAGCGGCCCAAGGGATAGCAGCACCCACGGCAGGGGAAATCGCATCACCCCCACCGCGGCAAAGGCCAGCAAGATGAACGGGGCCGCGGAAAGCGGGCGTCTGCTGATAAGGGGCTGCGCCATCTTGGCGGCGGTGGCCACCACCAGCCCGGCGGCGGCCGCGCCAAGGGCGGTGACCGCGCCCTGCAGACGCTCGACCCCGCCAAAGCGGCTGTAGAGGGCGCCCATGGCGATGACGATACACATCGGCGCCAGGACCAGGCCGCTGACCGCCGCCACCGCCCCCTTGGCGCCGGCGAAGCGAGAGCCGGTGGCGATGGACAGGTTGACGATATTCGGTCCCGGCAGCGACTGGCAGAGGGACAGGGTCTCGTTGAACTCATCGGCGCTCAGCCAGGCGCGCTCTTCCACCAGCATTCGCCGGGCAAAGGGCAGGACGCCGCCGAAGCCCGAGATGGCGATACCCAGAAAGGCCATGAACAGGGCGCGGGCGTCGGGGGCGGGCCTATCGGCTCCCGCCGTCAGGGGCTGGGATTCCATGCCGTCTTGTGGGGCCGGCGGCGTCGATTCTCAAGGCGATTAGGCGCGGGGTCCGCAGGGATAGGAGGCCTTCAGCGACATGAAGACCAGGTCCGGCGCGGCGTAGCGGCGGTTCTCGGGATGGTCGGCGAGATAGCGAGACACGGCCTCGACCATCTGGTCGGCGTCGATGTCGGGCAGGCAGATGGCGGCGGCGCGGGTGGGGCCGGCGATAGGGGCGCTGGCCTGCCCCGCCTGCAAGGCGTCGCTGACGCCCAGGACGTAGCCGCGGCAGGCGGCCTTGCGGGTGGCGAAGTCGGCGTCGGCCGGGGCGGCGGAACAGCGCTGGTAAAGGGCCTCGCCGGTATAGAACTCCCGGTCGCTGGGGGCCGCGGAGGCGCCGGCCGCCGCCAGGACGGCCCCCGTGACGGAGGTAGCGGCCATCAGCCCCAGGAACATCCGCCGCATGATCTTCAACTCCTCCCGAATGAGACGAAGAGCATGGGGTGAGTCGGACAGTGAACCGAAGGTGCGGTCCCTTCACATTTGCGTTTTGCTATTGATGCGAATCCGCGAGAAACTTGCGTTCTGCTAATTTTCGACGCGAGACCTGGTTTCCGGATGAGAGATATTCACGACCTGTTGGCCGCCCAGCGCGAGTTCAGCGCGGCCTGCGCCGAGCGAGCGCCCGCCGGGGCGCGCATCGCCCGGATGGACAGCGCCATCCTGGGCGAACTGGCGGCGGCCATCCGCGCCAGCGCCATGATCTGGTCGGACCTGTTCGCTGACCTGGACCTGGCGGCGTTGGGACGCTTCGACCGCGAGCGGGCGGCCGTGCTGGTGGCGGAGAGCGTGTTCGACGAACTGCTGGAGCCCGCCGCCTCGCTGGTGCTCACCGCTGCCCTGGCGCGTGAGGAGGTGTTCGGGCGCTAAACCAGTACTCGCTCATCCAGCGCGTCAAGCTTCGCCAGCAGAGCCTTGGCGCCGGCGTCGCCTTGGGCGGCGGTGAGCTGGGCGGCGATGGCGGCGCGGGTGCGGGCGGCGGCGAGGTCGCGTTCGACCTTGCCGTGCCAGTCGATCATCCTGGCCCAGACCGGGTCGATGATCTGCGCCCCCGGAAGGGTGCGTCCGTCGACGGCGCGCCACTGGACGCTACGCATTTCCGAGATCAACACCTGCAGGTAGCCGACGTGGACCGCCTCATCGGTGCGGATGCGCTCGACCATAGTGGCGGCCAGTTCCGCGGCCGCCCGGCGATCGGTGAACAGGTCCGAATCACGGAAGATGCGGCAGCAGTGGGAAAAGAACGACTCCGCGCGGATCTCGATCATCAGCACGTTCATCAGGAACTTGATCAACTGCTCATAGCCCTCGGGCAGCTGAGGCATCTCGCGGTCTTCCACCGGACGGGCGATGGAGGCCGGGGTTTCAGGCAGGGGGTAGGCGTCCTTGCCGAACACCAGATCGCGGGCGGCGAACCACATGGCGTCGTGGGCGCGCTCGCCCGGATTGGCCGGATCACCGCCCTCGTCGGCGCCGTGGGCGTAGAGCAGGCCGAGGTTCATATGGCCAATGGCGGTGTCGCCCAGCGGCTCGACGATCAGGCGCTGCATGTCCGGGGCGGTGACGTTGCACAGGGCCTGGCCGCGGGCCTCGATGACGCCGGTGACGGTGAGGGAATTCCACAGGGTCTGGCCGAAACCCTCCCGCAGCAGCAGCTTCTGCTGGTCGAAGGTGGGATAGCCCTGGCGCTTGAGCAGATCGCCGGTGGCGTCGATGAGCGGCCAGCCGCGGGCCTGCAACGCCTCGCCCCAGGCCTTGACGGCCGGCCAGCGCAGCTTGGTGCGGGGGGAAACGTAGGTCCCCTGGGGGCTGCCGTCGGCGACGAAGCCACCGTGCAGGCGATAGCCGGCCTCCTCGTGCGGGCGGGCGTAGTCATGGCTGCTCATGATCTCGTCACGGCTGTAGCGAAGTCTGGCGTCCATGGTGGTCCTCCGGGGAGACTTCAGGCGCGGCTCTGAACGGCCGATGGTTTTATCTTATCGCCGTTCAGGGGCGCGTGAAGGTGTTTTGCACAAGCGGCGCCGAGGAACCGGCTCTAGTCTGGCGATGACGAACGACAGTGAGGAAAGACGGATGGCCGTAGAAGGTCTGGTGACGGTGCGCAGCGCCAATGGGTTCGAGACCACCCAGGCCCTGGTGGAGGGGGTGATCGCCTCGCACGAGCTGATGCTGTTTGGCCGGGTGGACCACGCCGCCGGCGCCAAGGCGTTTGGGCAGGCGCTGGAGCCGACTGTGGTGTTGATGTTCGGCTCGCCCAAGGGCGGCACGCCGCTGATGGCCGCCAACCGGCTGACCGGCCTAGACCTGCCGCTGCGGGCGCTGATCTGGGAAGACGACGAGGGCGCGGTGTGGGTGACCTATCGCGAACCGCACGCGGTGGCCTATCAGCACGGGCTGGATGCACCTGATTTCCCCGCGCTGGATGGGATGGGCCAGGTGTTCGCGGCGATCCGCTCGGCGGTGTCGGTGGGAGCGCCGGCGCCCGAGCCGGTTCCCAGCGACGAGGCCCGCGCCCGCGACTCCGGCCCCGGCCCCCTGCGCAGCCAGATCACGGTGCTGGGCCAGGCCTTCATCAGCGACGAACCCTATAGCAACAACGGCACGGCCTTGGGGCCGACACCCCACACCCTGGTCTCCTCCGGCCTGGCCTCCTGTACGGCCCTGACAGTGCGCTCCTACGCCGACCGCAAGGGCTGGCCCCTGACCCACGTGGAAGTCACCGCCGAGCACTTCAAGGACGAGGGCGAGACTCCGCCTGACCGCTTTCACCGCAAGATCACCCTGCACGGCGTCCTGGACGCCGACCAGACCAAACGCCTGCTGGAAATTGCCGACCGGTGCCCGGTGCACCGGACGCTGATGGGGGGATCGCGGGTGGAGACGGAGCTGGTGGGGGGCTAGGCGCTTGGGGCGTTACCTTGCGCCCTCTCCGCCATCGCGCTGGTAGCGCGCTGGTCCCCCTCCCCCGCTCGTTGGCGGGTGAGGAGAAGGCGACGCGAGGGTAGAGACGGCGGAGCCGTCGAGGGCGCTCAGGGCGCCAGCCCTGAGTGACGGAGGGGGCGCAGGGCCACCACTCCGCCCCGTACTACGCCATCGCCGCCTGCCGCCCGAACATGCCTTCCAGGCGGTCGCGGACGATCTTTTCGGCGTCGCGGATGATGCCTTCGATCAGGTCCTTGCAGGTGGGGATGTCGTGGATCAGGCCGGCGACCATGCCGCAGGACCAGGCGCCGGCGTCCATGTCGCCATCAACCATGATCTTCGGATAGACCCCGGCGACCTCGGCGATGATGTCCTCGAACTTGAGGTTGGCGCCCAGGGCCTTTTCCTTGGCGATCAGCGCTTCCACCCCGGCGTTGTTGAGCACGCGCTCGGTGTTGCGCAGCGAGCGCATGACCAGACGGGTGTCGAGCTCCGAGGCGGCGACGAGGGCCTGTTTCACATTGGGGTGGATGGGCGCCTCGACCGTCGCCATGAAGCGGGTGCCCATGTTCATGCCCTCCGCGCCCAAGGCCAGGGCGGCCACCAGGGAACGGGCGTCGGCCATGCCGCCGGAAGCGACGAAGGGGATCTTCAGCTCTTCCGCCGCGCGGGGCAGGAGGATGAAGTTGGGGATGTCGTCCTCGCCCGGGTGGCCGCCGCACTCAAAGCCGTCGACGCTGATGGCGTCGCAGCCCACGGCCTCGGCCTTCAGCGAATGGCGCACCGAGGTGCATTTGTGAATCACCTTGATCCCCGCTTCCTTCAGCGCCGGCATGTACTTCTGGGGGTTGTTGCCGGCCGTCTCGACGATCTTGACGCCGCCGTCGATGATCGCCTGGAGGTAGCCAGGATAGTCCGGCGGGTTGACCGAGGGCAGGAAGGTGAGGTTCACGCCGAAGGGCTTGTCGGTCATCTCCCGGCAGCGGGCGATTTCCTTGCCCAGAAGCTCGGGGGTGCGCTGGGTGAGGCCGGTGATGATGCCAAGCCCGCCGGCGTTGGACACCGCCGAGGCCAACTCGGCCAGGCCAACGAAGTGCATCCCGCCCTGGATGATCGGGTGCTCGATGCCGAACAGTTCGGTGATGCGCGTCTTCATGAATCTTCCCCGCGTTTAAAACCTTGGGCGCCGTTCGAGCGACGCGTTCGAGGTTTCATAACAGAAGGGTTTGGCGGGGCACAGACAGACGCAAGGTAAGGCGTTGCGGTCCCCGCTAGGACGTATCAACCTGGAACCCTTCCCTCCAGCCCGCCCTCATCTGGCGGCAGTCCCGAGGATCCGTACGCGCCGTAGAGGTTGTCGCGCGGCGGCAGCGAGGCCGGTCGGGGCGGTAGGAAGATTTGTCCACGAACCTCACGAACCACACGAACACAGTGTTGCTGCCGGAGAGAGCCGTGTGTCCGGTTGGGCGTGCGCTTCGCGCTTCTTGTTCGTGTGGTTCGTGAGGTTCGTGGACAAAAAATCTTGGCGGACGCCGGGTCTCGGCTCGCCCTTCGGTACGAGCCGCTCGATTCCACGAGATCATGGGTCCTCGGCACTGACGGCCGAGGATGACGGGGGGGGAACTGAAGGTCGATCGGTTCTACGCCGCCCGCGCCCTCCACCCTCTGGCTGCTAGCCAGATGGTCCCCCGCCCCCGCTCGCTGGCGGGTGAGGAGAAGAGGCGGTCTTTCCCCACGGCGCGGGCGATGGGTCGTTGGCGGGGGTGGTGAACTGTTGCCAGGCTTCGACCAGGAGGGCCAGGAGGGCGGGCTTTTCCATGCACCAGTCGCCGGGCAGGGTGACGCTGGCGCCGCTGGCCAGGACGATGCGCACGCCTAGGGGGCGGGAGCCGAGGATGCGGCCGGCTGGGCCATACCAGTAGCCGATGGCGGCCACCTCTTCCCAGGCGATGCTGCGGGCGCCGAACACGGCCCAGTAGTCGAGGCCGTCGGCGGCGATGACGATCTGGGCCGGCCGCAGGACGCCGACCAGGGCGATGGCGCAGGCCGCGGCACCGCTGAGGAACAGGATGAAGCCGAGGGAGGCGGCGACCAGATGGTCGGCAGGGACCAGCGCCTGCCAGGCGCCGAACAAGGCGCAGGCGGCGGCCAGAGCGGCCACGACGACGCCCGCCGTGCGGCCTTGCTTGAGAACGACGACATCGTCCTCCAACTGGTCGCCCTCGAGAACCAGGTCGCGCGTCTCGTCCATGCCGTGGCTCCGCCGATCGCAGCCACGGTTTTAGACCCGGAAGGTGAAGCGCCGGTTAGGCTGCCCTACTCCGCCGCGAAGGCCAGGGCCTTGCCGGCGGTGAAGGCGGTCTTGGCGGCCAGCTCCGACTTGGCCTGTTCGTATTCGGCGCGCAGACGGGCGACGAGCTGGCCGGCCGTCGGGATGTCCTTGATGGCGCCGATGCCCTGGCCGCAGCCCCAGATGTCCTTCCAGGCCTTGGCTTCCTGGTTGCCGCCGGAGCCGAAGTTCATCTTCGACGGGTCGGCGGTGGGCAGGTTGTCGGGGTCCAGGCCCGCGCGCTCGACGCTGGGGCGCAGATAGTTGCCATGCACGCCGGTGAAGAGGTTCGAATAGAGGATGTCCTCGCCGCCGCTCTCGACGATCATATCCTTGTAGCCCTGGACGGCGTTGGCCTCTTGGGTGGCGATGAAGGCCGAGCCGATATAGGCTAGGTCCGCGCCCATGGCCTGGGCGGCCAGGATCGACCAGCCGTTGGAGATGGCGCCCGACAGCGCGATGGGTCCGTCGAACCACTCGCGCAGTTCGTGGATCATGGCGAAGGGCGAAAGCCGACCGGCGTGGCCGCCGGCGCCCGCCGCCACGGGGATCAGGCCGTCGGCCCCCTTTTCCACCGCCTTGTGGGCGAAGGCGTTGTTGATCACGTCGTGCAGGACGATGCCGCCCCAGCCGTGCACCGCCTGGTTCACATCCTCGCGGGCGCCCAGGGAGGTGATCACCACCGGCACCTCGTACTTGGCGCAGAGGGCGACGTCCTCATCGAGGCGGTTGTTGGTCTTGTGAACGATCTGGTTGACCGCGAAGGGGGCGGCCGGGGTGTCCGGATGGGCGCGGTCCCAGGCGGCCAGTTCCTCGGTGATGCGGGCCAGCCATTCGTCCAGCTGCGAGATCGGTCGCGCGTTCAGGGACGGGAAGGAGCCGACAATGCCGGCCTTGCACTGGGCGATGACCAGCTCTGGCCCGGAGACGATGAACAGGGGCGAGCCAATAGCCGGCAGGCGCAGGCGGTCACGCAGGACGGGGGGTAGGGCCATGGGGTTTCCTTAGAAATGACGTATCTTCAAATAGCGTTTCGGCAAAGAGTTTCGGGGCGCAATAAGACATGGTAAGCGTACGCTGTAAACATAGATTTCCTTGAAGGCGTCATGAGCGAAACGGCGGTGCGCAAGACCCGGGCCCGGTCGGCGGAGGATCGCGAGGCGGTGCGCGAACGCCTGTGCCAGGTGGCGACACGCCTGTTCGTGGAGCATGGCGAGATGGGGTTTTCCATGCGCGCCCTGGCGACGGACGCCGGCTGCAGCCCCATGGCGGCCTATCGCTATTTCGAGACCAAGGAAGACCTGCTGGCCGCGGTGCGGGCCCGGGCCTATCGCCGCCTGGCCGACACCCTGGAATCGGTGAGCGACGGCGAGCGGCGCAAGGCGCGGGACATCGGCGAGGCCTATGTTCGTTTCGCCGAACAGAACCCGGCCGAATACCGCCTGATGTTCGACCTCAGCCAACCTGACGACGCCCGCTATCCGGAGCTGTCGGAAGCGGCCGCGCGGGCGCGCTGGTGCATGAACAAGTACGTCCGCGAAATGGTCGAAGCCGGAGTGTTGGCCGGTGACCCGGAGGTGCTGGGCTATGTGTTCTGGGCCACGATCCACGGGCTGATCGTGCTGAAACTGGCGGGGCGGCTGCCGGCGACGCCGGACTTCGAGACCCTGCGGCGCACGGCGCTGGGGGCGCTGATGCGGGGGCTGCGAGCCTAAGGCCTTCGGTCGACGCGGTGGCCCAGCCTATCGCCGCCTCAACCCCTCGATCACCGTCTCCAGCGCCACCACATGCGCCCTGCCCGTCTCGGCGGGATCACTGGAGGCGGCGCAGGCCACGGCGGCCTCGGTGACCGCGCCGACCAGCAGCCGGGCCAGGGGATCCACCGGCTGGCGGGGCAACAGGCCCTGGTCCATGGCGGCGGCCAGGGCGACCGGGATCATGCGGCCGAAATGCTCACTGTCGATCTGACGCCAGCGCTCCCAGCCCAGGACCGCGGGGCCGTCGCGCAGGATGATCCGCCCCATGGCCGGCTCGGCGCAGGCGGCGAAATAGGCCCGCGAGCCCACCACCATGCCGTCCAGCACGTCCCTCGCCTGGCTGGAAGCGGCGATCACCCGTCGCACCAGGGCGCGGGAGACATCCTCGAACACCGCCTCGAACACCGATTCCTTGGCGGGGAAGTGGTGATAGACCGCACCTTTGGCGACCCCGGCCGCAACGGCGATCTCGTCCACGGTGGTCGCGGCGAATCCCCTGGCGGAGAACAAATCCTCCGCCGCCTTGAGGATCGCGCCTCGGGTCGCCGCGCGTCGTTCAGCCTGACTCACCATGGGTGCGGCATAGCATGATTTTCGGCGACAGGGTTTGACAAACCGACCTGGCGTCGGTAATTACCGACCAACAGTCGTTTTCTTGTAACCTCAGATCAACCAGGGAGTCCGCCATGCCCAGTCGCCCCGTCGTCGAGGCCTTCGCCGCCGCCGTCGAAGCCTGCCAGTTCATCGAGGCCTTGGAGGGCTACTACGCGCCCGAGGCTACCATGCGGGAGAACATCGGCGCCCCCCGCGGCGGGCTGGCGGCGCTGATCGAGAGCGAGCGGCGGGTGATGGAGCGGTCCAAGGCGATTACCGCCAAGCGACTGAGCCCGATCCTGATCGAGGACGACCACGTGGCCATCCGCTGGCGGTTCGAATTCACCGGCGCCGACGACAAAGTACGGACCATCGAAGAGGTCGCCCTGCAGCGCTGGGAGGGTGACCGGGTGGTGGAGGAACAGTTCTTCTACGACCCCGCGCAGATGGCCGGCTAAGACACTCTTGCAAGTCGAGCGTGATGGTCGCCAAAACCGGTTTCCACTTTTGGCTATCACACTCTAGCCCACCTCAGTCGCCGCCGCCCGCCCCTTCCACTGGGCAAAGACGACGCCGGCTAGGGCCAGGGCGCCACCGAGGCTCTGCAGCGGGCTCATGGCTTCGCCGAACACGCCGTAGGCCAGCAGGGCCGCGGCCACCGGCTGGACCAGAACCACCAGGGAGGCGGTGGCGGTGGGCAGGCGCCCCAGGGCCCAGGCGATGGACCCCTGACCCAGCACATGCACCAGGCCCAGCGCCGCCAGCGGCGCCCAGCCGGCGGGGGTGACGGGCAGGATGCGTTCACGCAGCGCCAGGGCCACGACCAGCAGGATCGGCGCGCCGGCCAGGCTGGACCAGACCATCACCCGGGTGGCGCTTTGGCTGTCGCGCGCCTTGCGCACCGCCACGAAATAGAGGCCGTACCAGAAGGCGGTGGCGACCGAGAGGGCGTCGCCCAGGTGTGGCCGCGTCCCCACCGCCCCGGCGCCGGCGTTGGCCAGGGCCATCAGGATCGCCCCGCCCATGGCGATGCTCAGTCCGATCAGGAACACGCCCTTGGGCCGCTCCCTGAACAGCAGCCAGGCGCCAAGGGTGACCAGCACGGGGGTCAGGTTGGGCAGGACGGTGGCGTTGGCGACACTGGTGAAGCGGATGCCGTAGTGCCAGCAGGCCAGGTCCAGGGCGAACATCAGCCCGGCGGCGAGGTTGGCGGCGCTAGGTCGGCCCAAACTCCTCTCACGCTGGAAGCTGAGCACGATCAGGATCGGCAGGGCGAAGGTCAGGCGCCAGAAGCCGGTGGCGGCGGGACCCGTCTGTGACAGGCGCACGAAGATCGGCGCCGCGCCGATGGCCAGGGCGCCGAACACCAGGGCCGCCAGGGCCAACCTATGCTGATCGGGATGCGGCGTCGAAGGGGCGGAGGCGGCGGTCATCCGGCGTCTTCTGTCGCGCCGGCGGCGGGACGTCCAGTGCGACCCCCAAAAAGAAATCGCCCGGCGCTGCGAGGCGCCGGGCGAAGGTTTTGGGGACGGCAAGGGGGGAGGCGCCGTCCTCGTGATCAGATAAACGCGGAGACCGCGATAAGGTTCTTCAAGGCCAGATCACGCTGGCTTTGGACTGGACCAGTCCAAAGCCAAGAAGCGTGATCGATTCTAAACATTGAGAGCGGGTCGCGGGCGGAAAACCGGTTCCCACTTTTCCTCAACCCGCTCTAGAATTGCAGTTGGCTGCGCAGGGAGATGACGCTGATCGTCTGACCGACCTGGACACCCAGCGGCGTGCCGGTGACACCGAAGTTGGCGCTGGGCGACAGGCGGTTCACGTCGACGTGGGAATAGTCGACCATGAAGCGGACCGTCGGGTTCCAGTACCAGTTGACGCCAACCGTGAAGATCTTCTGCTCGCCGCCGCGCACTGAACCGGCGGTGGTCAGGTCCGTACTGGTGGCCGCGGCCGTCAGCTGGTGGAAGTTCAGGTTGAGGTCGGAGTAGCGCATCGCCAGTTCCCAGGCCCCCCATTGGCCCGCCATGGGGTTGAAAGGGAAGGCCACGGCCGGGCCGTCGAAGGCTCCGTTGACCTTGTTGTAGACGCGCGGCTCACCGGTGAGGACGTAGCTGCCTTGCAAGTACCAGCCGGAGAAGCGCGGGTTAGGAATGCCGGGCTGGGCGATGCGGTCGATGCCGTAGCGGAAGTACTCGCCCTCGGCGTAGAAGTTGTGCATCTGGAAACCGGCTTCCAGGCCGACAACCCAGTAGTCCTTGGCCGGGATGCCGCCCGTATCGACCAGGCGCGTGCCGTCGGTGCGGCTTTCGATCCGGTCGCGGAACTGGGCGGTGTAGCGCGAGG
Organism: Caulobacterales bacterium; assembly: GCA_038228945.1. Classification (GTDB taxonomy): domain Bacteria; phylum Pseudomonadota; class Alphaproteobacteria; order Caulobacterales; family Caulobacteraceae; genus Acaudatibacter. The sequence continues at coordinate 167,804 of JBBROW010000003.1, read as the reverse complement.
TCGCCGCAACGTCCGGACCGCCGGTGTCGGCGGGGCGGAACACGTACTGACTGCTGACGCCCAGGTGCAGGAGCCAGTCCGTGCCAGAGTGCGGGGCGATGGCGAAGCGGCCGATCCAGGCCTTTTGCTCATCGAAGGGCTGACTGGCGAAGCCGCCGGTGGAATTGACCGTGCTGACGGTATTGCCGGTGATGGCGGTGGAGCCCATCCAGTAGGTGGAGATACCCTGGTCGCTGCCTTCGCCGATATTGCCGTTGCCATAAAGCTGGATGGCGCTGCGCGAGTCGCCGGCGGCCACGTTGCGGGCCACCTCGGCCGGGGACGCCCGTTCCATCAGGGCCATGGAGCCGGTGGAGACGCTGGCTTCCATGCCGATCACCGGCTCGAAGGCGCCGACCTTGATCTTGGCGTTGAAGGCCTTCAGCTGCGGCGGGGAATATTGCATCCACATCTCGTGGATGTGGCCGGCATCTTCGGCGCCCGAGCCGCCGAACTCATACACCACACCGTAGTCGATGAACCCGAACACCTTGCCGTCCAGGCCCAGGCGGGCGCGGCGGAAATTGGTGCCGGCGTTGAAGTCGCGGGCGTGGGCCGCCTCGCCGGCGCCCGAACCACTGCGGCGGTTGTCGGCGACGAGGCAGGTGCCGGACAACACGGTGCAGCCAGGCGCGGCCTGGAAGTACTGAGTAGTGTCGAACTGCATCACCGAGCGGACGTTGGCGGTGAAGCGGCCGTCGGCGGTGGCCAGGGCGATCTTGCCGTTGGGCAGGGTCGGGGTGACCGTACCGCCGGTGGGCGGCGCCTTCAGGGTTATGATGTCGGCGGCCGCCTGGTCCGTGGCGCCTTTGATATCGGCGATCTGGGCGGCGAAGGTGTTCATCTGCGCCTGCAGCTGGTCAAGCTTCTCATCCGACGCGCCGCCGGAGGAGCGCAGGCCGGACAGTTCCTGGTTCATGCGTTGGAGCTGTTGCTCCAGCATTTCGATCTTGGCGTCGCGGGGATCAGGCCCCTTGGCCGCCGGGGCTGCCATGGCCGCACCCGCGGCGCCGCACATGAACAGCGCTATCAGAGCGCCGCGCCCAAGGCGCGCGGCGTGCGCCCGAGTATTGATATTCATAGAATTCCCCTCGCGTAACACGATCATCCCGAGACCGTGATTCCAGATAGGGGCGATGCCTAGCGCCAAGCTGTGACGCTCATTCTTACTTTATGTAACAGATTAACGACAGTTTGCAGGGTGTGCTTCCGTAGCCACACCCAGCCTTGTTGCGGGTTCGAAATGTGAAGGAACTGTCACTAAACTGACAAGGACGGAGGCTAGAGCACGCTTCAACGGGCGACTGGGACGGGGCGCTCAATTCAGGAGAAGACCATGTTGAAGAAAATCGTGGCGGCCGCCGTCGGCATCGCCGCAGTAGGAGCGTGCACGATTGCCATCGCCGCGAACCTGTCGGGCGCGGGGGCGACTTTCCCGGCGCCGGTCTACGCCAAGTGGGCGGAGTCGTATCGCGCCCAGACCGGCAACGGGCTTAACTATCAAGCCATCGGTTCGGGCGGCGGCATCCGCCAGATCAACGCCGGCACCGTCGACTTCGGCGCCTCCGACAAGCCCCTGAAACCGGACGACCTGGCCACCAACGGCCTGAGCCAATTTCCCACCGTGATCGGTGGCGTGGTTCCCGTCGTCAACATCCCCGGCGTGGCGCCGGGCCAGATGAAGCTGACCGGCCCGCTGCTGGCCGACATCTTTCGCGGTGTGCGCAAGTTCTGGGACGACCCGATCATCAAGTCCTACAATCCCGGCGTCGCCCTGCCCCACATGCCGATCACAGTGGTGCACCGTTCGGACGGTTCGGGCACGACCTTCCTGTTCACCAGCTACCTGGCCATGAAGGCTCCCAACTGGGCCTCCAGCGTCGGCGCCAATGACGCCGTGAACTGGCCGACGGGCCTGGGTGGCAAGGGCAACGACGGCGTCTCCGCCTTCGTGCGCCAGACCCCCGGCGCTATCGGCTATGTGGAATACGCCTACGCCAAGCAAAACCACATGACCTATACCCAGATGCAGAACAAGGCGGGCGCCTGGGTGCAGCCGCAGGCTCCGGCCTTCGCCGCCGCCGCCGCCGGCGCCAAGTGGGACGCCTCCAAGGGCTTCTACCTGCTGCTGCTGGATCAACCCGGCGCGGCCTCCTGGCCGATCACCGGCGCGACCTTCATCCTGGTCCACACCAAGCAGACCACCGCCCAAACCGGCCACGACGTCCTGGCTTTCTTCGACTGGGCCTACAAGAATGGCAACGGCGCCGCGGCGTCTCTCGACTACGTGCCCCTGCCCGAAACCGTGAAGGCCATGATCCGCAAATCATGGTCCAACGTGAGGGGTCCCGACGGGCGCCCGGTGTACTAAGAAGGCAAGACGCTGATTTTCTCCCCTGGCCCACGAAAAGCCAGGGGAGGGACAGTCGCCGTCCGCGCCGCGGGCATGCTAGTGAACCTTGAGACCCGTTCTTAGAGCCCCATGACGCAAGCCGCCCTCGACGCCACCCCTACGACGTCCGAGCGACGCGCCTCCCCCCGGGGCGCCTCCCTTGAACGCGCCTTCGAATTCCTCTGCTTTTTCGCCGCCACCTTGCTGCTGGCCGCGTTGGGCGGAGTCCTTATCTCGCTGGTCATCGGTGGCTGGCCGGCGTTCGCCAAGTTCGGGCTGGGCTTCATCACCACCTCGACCTGGGACCCGGTGAACGACGTCTACGGCGCCGCCGGACCGATCATCGGCACAATCATCACCGCAGCCCTGGCTCTGGCCATGGCCGTGCCCGTCGCCTTCGGCATCGCCTTCTTCCTGGTGGAGATGTGCCCGGCCTTCCTGCGCCGCACGATTTCGACGGCGGTGGAGTTGCTGGCCGGCATTCCCTCGATCATCTACGGCATGTGGGGGCTGTTCGTGTTCGCCCCCCTGTTCGCCAAGTACCTGGAAATGCCGCTGATGACCTCGGCCGCGCCGGGGTCGTTCATGGAGGGCCTGGTCCAGGGCACCCCCAACGGTTCGGGCATCCTGGCCGCCTCGATCATCCTGGCGATCATGATCCTGCCTTTCATGGCCGCCACCTTGCGCGAACTGCTGCTCACCGTGCCGCCCCAGGTGCGCGAGAGCGCCTATGGCCTGGGCGCCACCACGCAGGAGGTGGTGATGCAGGTCACCCTGCCCTACGTGCGCCGCGGCGCCATCGGAGCGGTGATGCTGGGCCTCGGCCGGGCACTGGGTGAGACCATGGCGGTGACCTTCATCATCGGCAATTCGCACGGCTTCCCCAGGGGCCTGTTCGATAGCGGCTCGACCATAGCCTCGACCATCGCCAACGAGTTCGCCGAGGCCACCTCCCCCTTGCACACGGCCTCGCTGATCGCGCTGGGGCTGGTGCTGTTCCTGCTCACCTCCATCGTGCTCGGCCTGGCCCGGCTGATGCTCCGCACCTCGGCGAAGGTTTAGCCATGGCCGTTTCCCAAGCGCGCGTCGCCGGCCGCCGGTTCAGCAACAGCGTCTTCGTCGTTTTCTGCTACGCCGTGACGGGCATCGCCCTGGCGGCTCTGACCGCGATCCTCTGGTCCCTGGTGATCAAGGGCGTCGGCGGGCTGAACCTCGACGTCTTCACCATGTCGACCCCGGCGCCAGGATCAGAGGGCGGGCTGCTGAACGCCATCGTCGGCTCGCTAATGCTGTGCCTGATGGCCATGGCCATCTGCGTGACCATCGGTATTCTCGCCGGCACATGGCTGGCCGAGTACGCAGGCGACAGCAAATATGGCTCGGCCGTGCGGTTCCTGAACGACGTGCTGTTGTCGACCCCGTCGATCCTCACCGGCCTGTTCGTCTGGTATCTTTTGGTGAGGCCCTTCCACGGCTTCTCGGGCTTAGCCGGCGGCGTGGCCCTGGCCATCGTCGCCTCGCCGGTGATCACCCGCACCACCGAGGAGGTGCTGCGCCTGCAGCCCATCGCGCTGCGGGAATCCGGTATCGCGCTTGGCGCTCCCTTCTGGCACGTGGTGCGGCAGATCCTGTGGCGCGGCGCCAGCGGCGGAATCCTGACCGGCGCCCTGTTGGCTTTCGCGCGCATCAGCGGCGAGACCGCTCCCCTGCTCTTCACCTCGCTGAACAATCAATTCTTCAGCCTCGACATGACCAAGCCGATGGCCAACCTGCCATTCGTGATCAATCAGTTCGCCCTGTCCGCCCAGGACAACTGGATCCGCCTAGCCTGGGTCGCGGCGCTGATCATCACCGTCTCCGTGCTCGCCGTCACCATCATCGCCCGCGCCGTCTCAAAGGAGCCGCGACGCTAATGAACAGCCTTGCCCCGGACGGTTTCGACACCTCGGTGACCAAGATCACCGACCGGAAGATCGAACTGGATATCCAGAATCTGGATTTCTACTACGGCAAGACGCACGCCCTCAAAGGCGTGTCGATGCAGGTTGCCGACAAGGCGGTGACGGCCCTGATCGGCCCGTCGGGCTGCGGCAAATCCACCCTGCTGCGGGTGATGAACCGTATGTACAATCTCTACCCGGGCCAACGCGCCACCGGGAAGATCACCATGGACGACCTGGGCGGGATCGATATCCTGGGCCCCAGCGTGAACCTGCCCATGCTGCGCTCCAAGATCGGCATGGTTTTCCAGAAGCCCACGCCCTTCCCGATGTCGATCTACGACAACGTCGCCTTCGGCGTGCGGCTCTACGAATCCCTGGGCAAGCCCGACATGGACAACCGTGTCGAGGAAGCCCTGCGCAAGTCCGCCCTATGGGACGAGGTGAAGGACAAGCTCAACACCTCGGGCCTGGGCCTGTCCGGCGGCCAGCAGCAGCGCCTTTGCGTCGCTCGCGGTATCGCGGTGAAGCCCGAGATCCTGCTGTTGGACGAGCCTACGTCGGCCCTGGACCCGATCTCCAGCGCCAAGCTGGAAGAGACCGTCACCCAGTTGAAGAGCGACTACACCATCGTCATCGTCACCCATAACCTGGGCCAGGCGGCGCGGGTGTCGAACTATACCGGCTTCATGTACCTGGGCGAGTTGGTGGAGTTCGGCGAGACCGCCAGCATGTTCACCAAGCCGGTGACCAAACGCGCCTCCGACTACATCACCGGCCGCTTCGGATGACCGGCGCCGTCGCCAAGATCATCCTGTCACAAACCCTCCCTAGCCTCGCTTTGTCGGGCTGGATCGAGTCGGAGGCTTGAACGCCATGGAACACACCGTCAGGGCCTACGACGAAGATCTGGACGCCATCACGGCGGAGCTGTCCCGCATGGGCGGACTGGCCGAGGCCGAGGTCAGCGACTCCATCCGGGCGATCTCACGGCGGGACGTCTCCCTGGCCCAGGCCGTGATCGGCCGCGACGCCAAGCTGGATGAGCTGGAAATGGATATCGAGCGTAAGGCCATCCGCCTGATCGCCATCCGCCAGCCAGTGGCCGATGACCTGCGCCGCACCGTGGCGGCCATGAAGATCAGCATGAACCTCGAGCGCATCGGTGACCTGGCCAAGAACATCGCCAAACGCGCCCTGGTGATCGCCGAATCGGACCCGCTGACCCCCCTCACCCGCTCCATCGAGCGGATGGGCGAACTGGTGACCAGCCGCCTGAAGGATGTGCTGGACGCCTTCGCCTCACGCGATCCGGACCGCGCCGTCTCGGTGCGCGAGCGTGACAAGGAAATCGACGAGCATTACGACGCCGTCTTCCGCGAACTGCTCACCTATATGATGGGTGACCCGCGCACGATCACATCCTGCGCCCACCTGTTGTTCGTGGCCAAGAACCTGGAACGAATCGGCGATCACGCCACCAATATCGCGGAGATTCTCTATTACGAGATCACCGGGATTGAGCTGACCGAGCAGCGTCCCAAGTGGGACGCCCTCGAACACGCCGACCACTAAGGACTCAAACAGTGACACCTTATATTCTGGTGGTGGAAGACGAGGACGCCCTCGCCACGCTGCTGCAGTACAATCTCGACAAGGAAGGCTACCGCGTCGAGGTCTGTGGCGACGGCGAGGAAGCCTTGATCCGCATTGACGAAAAGCAACCGGACCTGGTGGTGCTGGACTGGATGCTGCCTACTGTGTCGGGCATCGAGGTCTGTCGGCGCCTTCGCCAGCGGCCGGAAACCCGCAACCTGCCGATCATCATGCTCACCGCCCGGGGCGAGGAAACCGACCGCATCCGGGGCCTGGACACTGGCGCCGACGACTATGTGGTCAAGCCGTTCTCGATGACCGAGTTCTGCGCCCGCATCCGCGCCGTCCTGCGCCGTATCCGGCCGGGCCTGGCCGAGGACCGGGTCCGCTGCGGCGATATCCTGATCGACCGGGTGGCCCATCGGGTGCGCCGGGGCGGCAAGGAAGTTCACCTGGGCCCCACCGAGTTCCGTCTGCTGGACTATTTCATGCAGCATCCCGGCCGGGTGTTTTCCCGCGAGCAGCTGCTGAATGCGGTCTGGGGCTCGGATGTCTATGTGGAGACCCGCACGGTCGACGTGCACATCGGACGCCTGCGCCGCGCCCTGACCAAGGTCGAGGAAGATGATCCGATCCGCACGGTGCGATCGGCGGGATATTCCCTAGACCTTTAGCGGCCCGCGTCTGCCTCAGCGGATATGGTCCAGCCATAGCCGGCGGAGGATTTTGGGCGCATCGGTGTCGGCCTTGTTGAGGTCGAAGTAGCGGCTGAAGGTCAGACCCAGACGATTCTCGCGCCGCCAGGCCACCCGCGCCTTGAAGGCCAGTCCGTGGCTCATGTTGATCAGATACAGGGGATCGGACAGCAGGGCCTCGCCCGGCAGCCGGACCCGCGCGCCGGTGCGGGAAATATCCTGAATGCTGCAGGCCACGGTCATTTCGTTCGCCGAGTAGACGATACGTCCGGTCAGCAGAACGCGCCGCCGCTGTTCGCGTCGGTTCTCGCCGCCTTCACTCGCCGGCGGATCTGAGTTGGCCAAGGCGTCGGACACCAAGTTTGCCTTAAGGACCTCTAAGACCAAGCATGGCATGACAGTCTTAAGATGGCGTTTGGCGTATCAGGCCAGACAACGGTTTCACACCCGTGACTGTTGCCGAGATGGTCGTGCGACAGGTCGCCGCTGAGGCTCGTCAGAACAGGCTGGCGGCCAGGTTGATCATCAGGGCGAGGATGGCGGTGTTGAACGCGAAGGCGATCAGGCTGTGCAGGGTGGAGACCCGTCGCATCGCCTTCGAAACGATGGTGATGTCGGCGGTCTGAGCGGTGGCGCCGATGATGATCGCGAAATGCATGAAGTCCCAATAGTCAGGCGGCTCATCGCCCGGGAAGTCCAGCCCCTCGCGGTGCTCGCCGTGGCACGCCTCGTGGGCCATGTAGTAGTCGTGCGCATAGTGCAGGGCGAAGACCGTCTGCACAAACCCCCAGGACAGGGCGATGGTGCCGGCCCCCAGGGCGACCTGAAGCCCCTCTTTGCCGGCGTCGGCGCCCTTGGCGGTGGCCAGTTCCGCGCCCAGGGCGGCGACGCTGGCGACAGCGGCCACCAGGGTCAGCAACAGGATGAAGTGCTTGCCTTCATCGTGCTCCAGCGCCCGCTTCTTCATGTGCTCGTGGTTGCAGTCGACCATGGAGCTGAGGGCGAGGGCCACGAAGGTCACCACCGCCACGTCCCAAGAGATCAGGCCACGGGTGATGTCGCTGGTGATCCACGGGCCACTCGCCAAATAGACCACCACCCCCACCAGGAAGCCGGCGATCAACCGGGGCCGTGCGGCGAAGGGCTGTAATACGCGCGGCCAGCGCCGCGTTGCCGTCTCCTCGGACATTGCCGCCTCCCAGTCACCAAGCCGGTGCAACATAGCCCCTGAATCGACGGACCGCGCAACGCGGGGCTGCGCGGTCCATGAAGGACGATCCGTTGCTGTCCCCCGCGCCGGCCGCGAGGGCGGGCCCAACCTTTGAGACGGCGCCCGCCGCGAGGGCGGGCGCGATTGGCGTGTCGCGGCCCCTCGACTGACCCTGGGGCATATCGGGTTGTGACTTGACCTTCCCCGCCGCCTGCGCTGCAAACGGGCGCGAATTTCCAGGAGGCTCATGGCCTTGGACGATGCCGTCATTCCTCTGGCCGCCGGCTTCGACGCCGCCCAACGCGGCGACTGGCTGAAACTGGTCGAGAAGACCCTCAAGGGCGCCGGGGTGGAGACCCTGGTCGGCCATAGCGCCGACGGCCTGGCCATCGCGCCTCTGTACCGGGCCGAAGACGCCCCCACCGCCCCGGCGCCCCGCCCCGCCGCCACCGGCTGGGACATTCGCGTGGCCGTGCGCCATCCGGCCGCCGCCAGCGCCAACGCCGAGGCTCTGGAGGGTCTGGCCGGCGGCGGCGCGTCGCTGCTGCTCAGCCTGGATCCCACCGGCGCCAACGGCGTTGCGGTAGGCTCGGCCGAGGATCTGGCCGCGGTCCTGGACGGCGTCATGACCGACGTCGCCCCGGTGGCCCTGGACGCCGGCTTCCTGGGGCCCCAGGCGGCCGACTGGTTGGGCGCGGTGGCCAAGTCATCCCCGGCCGCGCCGCTACAACTGCATCTGGACCCGTTGAGCGCCTTCGCCCGCGCCGGGGTCAGCCCCGGTCCGATCCAGAGTCACCTGATCAGCGCCGCGACCGTCGCCGCGCGCCTGGCCGGCGCCTATCCCAAGGCGGGCCTGTTCCTGGCTTCGGGCCAGGCCGTGCACGAGGCCGGCGCCACGGAAGCGGAAGAGATCGCCTTCGCCGCCGCCGCGGCCGTGGCCTATGTCAAGGCCCTGGTCCGCGCCGGCATGCCGATGCGGGATGCATTCGGGCGCATTACCCTGGGGCTGAGCACGGACGCCGACTATTTCACCAGCATCGCCAAGCTGCGCGCCGCCCGCGTGGTCTGGGCCCAGATCACCGCCGCCTGCGGCGCCGCCTGCCCGGCCCGGATCGAGGCGCGGACCTCCGGCCGGATGCTGGCCCGCACCGATCCTTGGACCAACCTGATCCGGCTCACCGCCGCCGGCTTCGCCGCCGCCGTCGGCGGGGCCGACGCCCTGGTGCAGGGCGCCTTCACCGACGCCCTGGGCCTGCCCACGACGTTCGCCCGGCGCCAGGCGCGTAACACCCAGCTTGTCTTGGCCGAAGAAGCCGGCCTTGGCCGGGTCAACGATCCCGCCGCCGGGACCTGGTATCTGGAACGACTGACCCAAGACCTGGCCTCCGCCGCCTGGTCCCGCTTCCAGGCCATAGAGGCCCAGGGCGGCGCTGTCGCGGCGCTGGAGTCCGGGCTGATCGCCGAGCAAGCCGCGACCGCCCGCGAAGCCCTGCGCGCCCGCATCGCCGCCGGTGACCAAAAGATTCTGGGCGTCACCCAGTTCCGCAACCCTGACCCAGCGCCGGTGGAGGTGGAGACCGCCGCCGCCCTTCGGATAACGTCGCCGGACCCTCGCCTGCCCGGCCCCGACAGCCACTGCCCACCCCTGACGCCCATCCGGTTCGAGGATCTGGCCGCATGAGCGCCTTCCCCAACTTCGCCGATCTGGCCTTTGACGGCGCCGCAGGCGGCGTGACGACCGCGCCCGCCGCCGCGCCCTGGGAAACTCCCGAAGGGGTGCCGGTGCGTTCGGCCTATGGCCCTGCGGACACCGCCAATCTGGACTTCCTGGATGGGTATCCGGGCCTGGCGCCGTTCCTGCGCGGCCCCTACCCGACGATGTACGTCACCAACCCATGGACCATCCGGCAGTACGCGGGCTTTTCCACCGCCGAGGACTCCAACGCCTTCTACCGCCGCAACCTGGCGTCCGGTCAGATGGGGCTCTCGGTGGCTTTCGACCTGGCTACGCACCGGGGCTATGACAGCGACCACCCGCGGGTGAAGGGCGACGTCGGCATGGCCGGTGTGGCCATCGACTCGATCCTGGACATGCGCACCCTGTTCAGCGGCATCCCGCTGGACAAGATGAGCGTGTCGATGACCATGAACGGCGCGGTGCTGCCGATCCTGGCGCTCTACATCGTCGCGGCCGAGGAACAGGGCGTGCCGCACGCGGCCCTTTCGGGGACCATCCAGAACGACATCCTCAAGGAGTTCATGGTCCGCAACACTTATATCTATCCTCCCGATCCCTCGATGCGGATCATCGCCGACATCTTCGCCTACACGGCCAAGGAGATGCCGAAGTTCAACTCGATCTCGATCAGCGGCTACCACCTGCAGGAGGCCGGCGCCTCGCTGGACCTGGAGCTGGCCTACACCCTGGCCGACGGGGTGGAATACGTCCGCGCCGGCATCGCCGCGGGGATGAGCGTCGACACCTTCGCCCCGCGCCTGTCGTTCTTCTGGTGCTCGGGCATGAGCTATTTCATGGAGGTGGCCAAGCAGAGGGCGGCGCGCCTGCTGTGGTCCAGGCTGATGCGGCAGAACTTCGATCCCAGGGATAGCCGCTCGCTATCGCTGCGGGCCCACACCCAGACCAGCGGCTGGTCCCTGGCCGCCCAGGATGTGTTCAACAACGTCGCGCGCACCACCATCGAGGCCATGGCGGCGACCAACGGCCAGACCCAGAGCCTGCACACCAACTCCCTGGACGAGGCCCTGGCCCTGCCAACGGACTTCTCCGCCCGCATAAGCCGCAACACCCAGCTGTTCCTGCAGATGGAGAGTGGCCTGACCAAGGTCATCGATCCCTGGGGCGGCAGCTACTATCTGGAACGCCTGACCCACGATCTGGCCAAACGGGCGCTGGAGCATATCGAGGAAGTCGAGCGCCTGGGCGGCATGGCCAAGGCGATCGGCGCGGGCGTGCCAAAGATGCGCATCGAAGAAGCCGCCGCTCGCACCCAGGGCCGCATCGACAGCGGCCGCCAGACCCTGGTGGGGGTGAACAAATACATCCCCCTGACCGAGGAAGAGATTCCGATCCTCAAGGTCGATAATTCCGCGGTGCTGGTCAGCCAGATCGAGAAACTGCGCCGCCTGCGGGCCGAGCGCACCGAGGCGGATGTGCAAAGCGCCCTCATTGCGTTGGAGAACGGCGCGCTGGGCGGCGGCAACCTGCTGGAGCTGTCGGTGAACGCCGCCCGGGCCAAGGCCACGGTGGGCGAGATCAGCCTGGCGCTGGAGAAGGTGTTCGGCCGCCACCAGGCCAAGACCCAGGTGGTGCGGGGCGTCTATGCCGCCGAGGTGGGGCCGGCTCCTAAGGTCTCGCGCGCCCGAGCGATGATCGCCGCCTTCAGGGAATCCGACGGCCGTCCGCCGACGATCCTGGTGGCCAAGATGGGCCAGGACGGTCACGACCGCGGCCAGAAGGTGATCGCCACCGGTTTCGATGACCTCGGCTTTTCGGTGGACGTCGGCCCGCTGTTCGCCACGCCGGAGGAGACCGCGCGGGATGCGGTGGCCAAGGGGGTGCATGTGGTGGGCGCCAGCTCCCTGGCCGCGGGGCACCTGAGCCTGATCCCCGAACTGAAGGCGGAACTGGAAAGACTGGGGCGGAGCGACATCTTGGTGGTGGTGGGCGGGGTGATCCCTCCGTCGGATTTCCAGGCCTTGAGAGACGCCGGCGCGCGCCTGATCTTTCCCCCAGGCACCGTGGTCGCCGACGCCGCCGCCGCCATACTGGAAGAACTGAACAAGGACCTCGGCTACGCCCAGACCGAGGCCGCGGCGTGAGCGCGGCCTTTACCTATCTGCGGCTGATCATCGGTCAGGGCCGGCCGGCGCAACAGGCCCTGGACGCGCGGCTGAAGGCCATCACTCCGCGCCTGGAGGCGGCGGGCGGCCGCGTGGTCGGCCGGTTCGCGGCGCAACTGGGCTGGGCGGCGAATGACACCTCGATCCTGTTGCAGGGTGTCCAAAGCGACGAAGCCATGCGGGCGGTGCGCGAGCTGATCGATCACGCCGATATTGAGGAATCGCGGATCATCGACATGGACCCCACGGCGCGTCCGACTGCCGCGGAGCCGCTGGTCCTGATGGCGGGGGGCATCTATGTGCACCGCTGGTTCACGGTGCAGACCCCGGATCTGGAGACCTTCGTAGATCTCTCGGCCAAGGCCTGGCCGGATTTCGAAGCCCGCTTCGACGCCAAGATCTTTAGCCTGTTCCACGCCAATCAAACCCACACCCAGACCGCCTTTGGCCATTCCCGGCTGCTGTTGCTGACCCGTTACGGCGATCACGGCGTCTGGGAGAAGTCCCGCGATCCCACCACCGAGGCGATGCAGATCTTCGCCCAACGGCAGTTGCTGACGCAGCACACGATCGCGTCGAGCTCCCTGCTCGTCGCGGGCTGAAGCATGTTCAAGCGGCGATCGCGGACGGCGCCTTGGGGGGCGAAGGCGCCGTCCGCTTCGCCAGCGTCACCGGCTTCAACGACCGGTGATGCTGGGGCTCCCGAGGGCCGTTAGGCGGCTTCGGCGAGTTCGGTGAATTGTCCGCGCTTCCAGCGCAGGGCCGCCTGGGCGAGGCGGACGCCTTGCAGGCGGGCGGTTTCGCGGTCGCCGGCGGGCGGGCTGACGTCCGTGCCGGCGTTGTCCGACTGGCCGGCCAGGCCGATGAACGAGCCCACCCGATTGATGGTGTCGGGACCGCGCTCGGCGGCGGTCACCTTGGGCGGGTCGAGGCCCAGATTGATCCAGTTCATGCCGTGCTGCGCCGCCAGGATGGTCAGGCTCTCCAGGGCGTGGCCCTTGTCGCCGGCGAAGCTGTGGGAGTTGGTGAACCCAGCCGCCAGCTTGTCCTTCCAGCCGCCGGTGAAGAACACCTTGGAGCTGGCGTCGGCGAAGGCTTTGAAGGTGGCGGAGACATCGCCCATGTAGGTTGGGGCGCCGAAGATGATGGCGTCAGCCTCGCTGGCCGCGGCCAGCAGCGGGTCGAAGTCCTGAACCGCACTGTCGATTTTCAGCAGCACCACCTCGGCGCCGCCATCTGCAACGCCCTCGGCCACCTTCTTGGCCAGGACCTCGGTGTGACCGAACCCCGAATGATAGACGACAGCGACTTTCGCCGTTTGGCCCTTCGACATGGGAAACTCTCCTTTGGAATTATGAAACCGAAACCGTAGCGGTTACATAATTTCTGAAGGTCGCCAGGCAAGGCTATCGGCAACAGTTTTGGTTACAGATTTTCTGAGGCTGGTATCAATCGGGGTCAACTACCCCTTCACCAGCCTCATATGCCCCTGGGGGCGGTCACGCAGACGCACCGGCGTCGGCTCCCAGCCATTGTCCAACAGGTCTGTGGCCACGTTCCAGGCCGCCGCCAGGAAGACGTCCTGGAACAGGACGGTGAGGTTCGCCCTCGCCTCGTCCGTGCCGGCGTTTCGATATAGCTCCAACAGCAGCAACAGCCGCGGTTTCAGCGCCTCAAATTCCATGTCGCCCCCGCTCATGGTTGGCTCCCTCCCGGTACATCATTGTTCATCGCCCGTTCGCAGCTGCTCTCGCAGGCAGATGCGATGGGCGCCCACCACGCATTCTTCCAGCAGCTCACGCAGGGCGGCCGTTTCCGGATCCCCCGCGTCCAACGCCGCCACCACCACCTGCCGCGCCAACGCCAACAGGCCAGGCAATGCCGCCAGGGTCGCCCCCCGATCCATCTCTCCGCTTCCCCAGTTGGCTTCGGTCAAGACGAGACCCTCCAGGCGCGTTGGTCCTGCAGGACCTCGTCGCTGGTCGCCAGTCGAGCCATTGGCGAGAGCATGCGTTCAGCGGCCTCGCGCAGTTGGCGCCCTTCGGTGTCGCAGGCGCCCGCCGCGCCGGTGGCGTCGGTGAGGATCGTAATTTCCAGCCCCATGTCCGCCGCGGCGAACACCGTGGCCAGGCAGGTCTTGTTCAAGGAGAACCCCATGATGAACACCTCCTCGCCCCGGGCGTCATCCATCTCCGCGGCGAAGTCGGGGTTGCAGAAGGCGGACAGACCGCTGCGGGCGAACACCGGTTCGCTGATCAGCGGGCGCAATCCTTCGATCGGGGCCGCGAAATAGCTCGCGCGGTCGAACAGGCCCCCAGCCTGGCGCCGGCACGCATGGATGATCCGCCACTGCTGGATGCGCGCATGCCGCAGCACGATAGCGCAGGTGTCGACGACCCCGGCCGCGCCGTCGGCGTAGAGCGGGCGACCGGGCACGACATATTCCCTCTGCAGGTCCAGGCAAACGAGCCTGGGCTGGGGTCGGCCAATGAACCCTTCGGTCCGCTCGAGCGATGACAGCAACATGGCCCTCAGTGTGGGTTGGTGGCTGGACGAGCCGTTGAAAAGTCGAGGACGCCGGGTCGATCCCAGGCGCCTTCAGGGCGAAGGATGATCATCGGATCGGAGTCGATGGTCAGCGCGTCGTCGCCAGGCGAAAGCAGCCGCTCGACCTCGATGTATTCATGGTCGGAGAACACCAGCCTCGGCCGGCCCACCCGCTCCGAAACCCCGCCAACCCGGCGCATGAAGGGCAGCAGCCGAGCCTGGACATAGCCCAGCACCCGGCGGTAACCCTTGCGCGCCGCCATGCCGTAGGCCGCATCGAACAGGGCCCGGGCGATCTCGCCGCCGCGGTTCTGCGACCGTATGGCGAAGCGCTCCAGCTTGGCGAAGTCGGCAAACCAGCGCATGCGCAGAACCCCGACAGGCTCACCGTTCAGGCGGGCGATGAAGTGGGTGGCGCCGTTGAAATCGTTGCCGTCGAACTCTTCCTCGAACGGACAATATTGCTCGCCCAGATAGACCACCGCCCGAACCACGGCCATTTGCAACAGATCGTCGAGACTGCGGGCGATGGTAATCTCAAGACTGTTGGACAGGGGATAGGCGCGCACGCGGCCCTGAACCTGGACGGCCGCGTTCATGCGGCCTGCACCGAAACCAACCTCGGCTCACTGACCATCAGATCGTCGTCGGAATGCCGCAGGGGCCGATAGCCGTAGCGCGTCAAGGCCACGTGGCGCCCAGCGCCGGTGACGGTGCGGGTGAAGCTGGTGATCGTGGGGAACAGCTGCTGCTTCACCGCATTGCCGGCCCCCAGCACGGCCTGCCCCGCCGTCTTGTCGGCCACCGCCACGCCCCAGGCATAGGCGGCGACGGGAGTCTCGCCCTCGACCGTCAAGAGGTTGATGTCCGGATCCAGGGCGTCAAAGACGCCGTCCAGCAGTTGGTCAACCGCCTCTTGGCGTAGGAACAGTATCCCCATGACGCCGGTGACTTGACCTTGGGCCTTGCTGACCAGCACGGCAGCCGGCTGAACCGATTGCACCCGAAGGTAGGTTCCGAGGCTGGCGACCTTGTGGCCCATGAGCCGACTCGCCAGGGTCTGGGCTTGCGGAAGGTCGTCCGGCGTGGCTGGAACGACGCCAAAAGGCGCCGACACCGCGATAAGCCGCGCCAGGATGAGCGGCGGCTGAAGCCTGAGGCTGGCGGTGGGCTTGGCGGCCATCACAGATCCTTCCAGGAACGTGTTGGACCAAGCCCTAGGCTGGCGCGAAGGACAGCGCTTCGGCGAGTTTGACAGAGCCGCTATGCGTAGTTTTAGCCTCTGAAAAAGGGGTTCACGCCCCCTTCTGCGACGAATTGGGCGTTTTGATCGGACACACTGACTTTTGTCGTGAGTGATGTAAGCTGGTCGAGACAGGCGCCTATGCCACAGCCGAATAACCGTCATGCGCGAGACCGCTAGCGAAGAGGAAGAATTCTGGCGTCGGCTGGACTGGAACGACGTTCGAGTCTTTCTAGCGGTGGCGGAGTCGGGCAGCCTGAATGCCGCCACCCGGTTGTTGGGCATGACCCAGCCGACCATTAGTCGTCGGATGGAAGACTTGGAGGGCCGCCTCGGCGCCCAGCTGTTCCGTCGGTCTAGCAAAGGTGTCCAACTTACCGAGGCGGGCGAGACCATGCGCGATCTGGCCGCCGGCATGGCGCGGCTGGGCGGTTCCATCGTTCGGGAGGTTTCCGGCAGCGACAAGAACAACGTCGGGCGCGTCACCCTGGCCGCGCCGGACGGCATGGCGACCTACGTGCTGATGCCGGCCCTGGCAGACTTCCAGGCCGCCAACCCCGAGATCGACCTGGTGCTGGATTGCGGGATGTATCCCGGCAGCTTGACCAGCGGCGATGCGGATCTGTCGCTGGAATTCGTCGAGGAATCCTCCGTCGATCAGACGACGACCCCCATCGCCCATCTGCACTACGCCCTCTATGCGTCGCGCGACTATCTGAACACCTATGGCGCGCCCAAGACCCTGACCGATGTCGCCAATCACCGGATAGTGCGGCACTCGGCCTTCCGCGAGCAGCGGAGCACCTGGAACCAGCGCGCCGAGGCGATGGGCAAGTTGGCGGGCGTGAACCTGGTGACCAACTCCAGCGCCGTGATGGTCGAGGCGGTGCGCAGCGGCGCCGGCGTGGGCGGCCTGCCCACGGCGATCTATGCCGTCGACCCGCATTTGGTGATGCTGGACCTGGAGCCGGTGGCTCACCCGACCCTATGGCTGCGGCACTATCCCGCCGTGGTCCGCCATGGCCGCGTGCAGCGGGTCAAGGAATGGCTGCAGCGGACCTTCGATCCGGCGCGCCGCCCCTGGTTCCGTCAGGAATTCATCCACCCCAGCGAGTTCGCCAAATACGCGCCGGCGCCCGGCGGCGTGGGGCGGGTGGACGAGAAGGGCCGGCGGCTGGCCTAGAGCCTTTCCGGTTCAACTGGACTCACTTGAACCGGACAAAAAGGCTCTACCTTCCTACACTTAGAGCATGACGGGCGCTTCAAGCGGCATCCACTTGAAGCTGTCATGGTCTACGGCGTCAAGTCAGAGCGGCGACGGCTGTGGTGAGCCGGCGAGGATGGAGAATGGCCGGCGGCGGGCATCTTCGATGGCGTCGCTGGATGGCGCGCCGTGCCGCTCCGCGATGTCCTTCTGCAAGGCGTTGGCGGCCATCAGGTGCCCCCGGAAGAAGAAATCGAAGGTCTGGCCGACGAGGGGCACCTGGGAGCTGGCGGTGTTGAAGAACACATAGGCGCCCATGCGCACCAGGGTCCAGGCGCGCGCCTCCGCCCTGAAGGCCTCGCTGAGCAGCCACAGCCCAGCGGCGGCGCTGTAAACACCCCCCGCCACTGGCACAAAGGCCAGAAAGCCGTCCAGTCCGACTCCGAAAGGCCCCAGCTTCAACAGCCGGTCCGACGCGGTCTTGATCTTCTCGGCGGTGAGCCAGGCGCGGTGCGCCGTATCGCGATCGTCCATGTCTATCTCCGCGCCGCCCCGGATGCAGATGGGGCGGGCGCGGGAATACACAAGCATAGCCGTGGTTTAGGGACCGTTCCCGCCCCGCGGTTAGCCTAGCCGATCAGGACGCCGCGAAGCGTTTCGCCTGGGCCACCCAGGCGTCGCGGACGGCGCGGCCCTTGAGATTGAGGTCCTTGTCGATGTTTTCCAGGTCCTTGCCGGTCCATTTGGCCAGCTGGGCGAACTGGACGACACCGCGCTCGGTCAGGGCGGCGGCCAGCTTGGGGCCAATACCGACAATCAAGGTCAGGTCATCGGGGACCAGCGGCGCGGGCGCGGGGGCGGGGGCCGCCTTGGGCTTCGGCGCGGCCTTGGCCACTACGGGGGCGATAACGGGGGCAACCACGGGCGCCGGAGCGGGCGCGGCTTCGGCGATCATCGGGGCGGGCTCTGGGACCGGTTGGGGGGCCGCTTCAGCGATCGGTTCGGGCGCCGGCGCGACCTCAAGCGTCACAAGGGGCTCCGGGGTGGGTTCCAGGGCGGGCTTGGGTTGCGGCTGAGCCTTGGGGAACAGTTCCAAGACCACGGCGGTGGTGGCCGGCTCTGGCGCGGCCTTGGGCGCGCCCATGAAGGCTTCCAGGTTCATCGGGCGGGTCCAGCGTGTGGCGAACCACCAGGCGACGCCGGCGCTGGCGGCCGCGCCGAAGGCCAGCCAGAGCGGGGACGCGACCCCAACCGGGAAGCTCATCGCCTTGGCGGCCCGATCCTCGGCCGCGCCCATGCCGGGCAGTTCGTTCAACCACGCCATGTCATTGTTCCTTCACGATTTCGCCAGGCCAAGCGCCGGCATGTTGCGATGCAACATAACACAGGACGCCCGCTCGCACATGCGGAATCCTGACGCGTGTCGGCGGAGATCGAATCAAGGGCGAAAGCCGCCCCTCTCAGGTCGAAAGGCGCCCGCAAGCCATCAGATGAGGCGCGTCAGGCCCCGCGCGCCGGCTTCACCCAGGCTCGTGGCGATCCAGTCCGCGGTGATCCGCGCCGTCGCCAAGGCGCCCGGCGGCCCCCCCAACACCAACATGGCGCAACCGTTCATCTTCATCGGGTCGGTCAGCGGGCGCAGGCGCACCTCGCTGACCAGCAGGCTTGCGCCGTCGGTCACGTCCTCCAGGTCGCCCAGCAGGGCGTCGAAGGTGGCCAGATCCTTGATGGGAACCCAGATGGCGATACAGGCGCCCGGCGCGGCGGCCAGCACCACGGCGGACGTGTCGACAAGGCTGCGATAGTCGTCCCCGCGCTCGAACGGCGGATCGATCAGCACCAGCAGGCGGCGAGACCGGCCCGCGGCCCGCGCTTCGGCCGCCGCAACCGCCCAGCCATCGGCCTGGCGAACCTGCGCCCCCGCAACGCCCTTCAGCGCCGCCTGCAACGCGGTCGCGTCATCAGGCCGGATCTCACAGGCCAGGTAGCGATCGCCGGGGCGCAGGGCTGGGGCGATCAACAGGGGCGAGCCGGGGTAGTAGCGCGCCGCCGCCCCCTGGCCCGCGTTCATCGCCCGCACCGCCGCCTTCAACGGATCGAAGACCGCGGGGGCGGCCGCCTCGGCCATCAACCGCACGATCCCGGCCTGGCCCTCGCCGGTCTTGCGGGCCAGGTCGCCAGCCAGGTCATAGCCGCCGGCGCCGGCGTGGGTGTCCACCACGGTCAGCGGACCGGCGGTGGCTGTCAGACGCCTCATCAGGTCCAGGACGATGACGTGTTTCAGGATGTCGGCGAAGTTGCCGGCGTGGAAGGCGTGGCGGTAGTTCATCGCCCGCCTCGAGCCGCCGCCCGCCCCTAGGCCTCCACCGGCGCCCGGTAGCGGATCAGACCTTCCTGAACCGTGGACGCCACCAGCTTGCCATCGGCGCTGTAGATCTGGCCCAGGTTGAGACCGCGCCCACCGGACGCCGAGGGGCTGGTCTGGTGGTACAGGTGCCAGGCGTTGAACTGGCTGTGCCGGTGGAACCAGACGGCGTGGTCCAGGCTGGCCGATTGCAGGCCCGGCGTCTGCCAGCCCATCCCGTGCGGGCGCATGGAGGTGGACAGGAAGCTCATGTCCGAGGCGTAGGCGATGACGCAGTGGTTGATGCTGACATCATCGCCCAGCGGCGCCACGGCCCGCATCCAGACGTCCTGGACCGAGGACCGGGTCGTGGGGGCCATGAAGTCCTGGGGATCCACCGGCCGCATGTCGATGGGGCGCGGCCGCATGGCCATCTCTCGCATCTTCGGCGGCAGCTTGTCGGCAAAGCTCTTGCGCATGTCCTGTTCGGGCGCCAGGGCCTCGGGCGTGGGCACGTCCGGCATCGGGTCCTGGTGCTCAACCCCCTCCTCCGGGGTCTGGAACGAGGCGGCCAGGTTGAAGATCTGCTCGCCGTGCTGGATCGCCGTCACCCGGCGGGTGGTGAAGGTGCGCCCGTCCCGCGCCCGGTCGACGTCGTAGAGGATCGGCACGTTGGGGTCGCCCGGGCGGATGAAGTAGCAGTGCAGCGAGTGGCAATGCCGCGCCTCGACGGTCTTGTAGGCCGCCATCAGCGCCTGGCCGATCACCAGGCCGCCGAAAATGCGCCCGTGCTGATCCTTACTCACCCCCCGGAACAGGTTCACCTCGATCCGCTCGAGGGCCAGGGTCTCGATCAGGTTTTCAGGCTGGGGATGGGCGTCGGGCCTGGGGCGGAGCTCCGCGGGTGGGGAGCGGGGGGATTAGCGCGGGGGGTGGTGCGGGGCAAGTGAGGGGGTGGGGTTCTATCGGTGGAGGATCAATCCTAGCGCACGTGCGCACCCAGCAGATCCGACCAGCGCCAGTCCCCCTGCCCTACCACGAGCCTGGCCGCGCCCGGGGCGTCGTTGAGGGAAATCACGATCAGGCCGTGGACCGGCTCGGCGCGGCAGGGGCCAGGGGCGAAGGCCACTTCCCACATGATGGCCTCGCGGACGGCGGCCAGGCCCGCGCCGTCCTGGCCGTGGCTGCGGATCCAGGCGCCGTTCCAGACCCACATGGCCTTGCCGCCGGCGCCTGGGGCCAGGCCGGCGTCGGCGACGGCGGCCTGGACGCGGGGATCCTTGCGCAGGGCGGCCTGCAGGCGACGGGTCATGTCGCAAGGTCTACCCGAGCCGCCGGACCCCGCGGTGGCCGCGCCGGCGACCTGGGCGTCGCTGAGTTCGCCCACCGCGTCGTCCGCCACGCCCTCGCCGCGCGGCAAGGAATCATCGTTGGCCGGGGCCGGGGTGGACCTGGCGGTGATGCGCCGGGGGGCGGACTTGGCGAGCGATAACTTTGCCGGCGTTGGCGGTGCGGGCGAGGGCTTGGCCGGCGTCGGCTTCTGTGGTGTTGGCGGCGCCGGCGGCTCAGGTGGCGGCAATGGGGCCACCAGCTCGACCGTGATCGGCCGGGGCTCCGGCGGCGCGGGGGGGTCCCCGCGCGCCGAGAACAGGGCCAGCAACACCAGGGCATGCCCCGCGACACTAAGCGCCGCGGTCAACCCATGCAGCCGCCTGGCCGATCGGCGGCCCATCCTGTCGCCGGCGACGCGCTAGAGCCGTTCCGGTTCAAGTGGACTCACTTGAACCGGGTAAAAAGGCTCTCTCTTCAGATGTTTAGAGCATGACCGACGCTTCAACCGGTGTCCACTTGAAGCTGTCATGCTCTACGCCAGGACGATCAACAACACCCTGCGGTTGGCCTGACGGCCCGCGCGGTTGTTGTTCGGCGCCACCGGCGCGTCGGCGCCGTAGGAGATGGTGCCGATCCGGTTCAGCGCCACGCCGTGCTCATTGAGGTACCGGCGCACAGCCTCGGCCCGCTCTTCGCCCAGGCGATAGTTGAACGCCTTCGACCCGGTGGCGTCGGTATGGCCCTGGACCTCGACATAGACATTGCGGTTGTCGGTCTTCAGCTTGTCGATGAAGGCGTCCAGCCGAGCCTGGGCCTCGGGCGACAAACTGGCCTGCGAGACCGGGAACTTCATGCTGTCGTCCGACAGCACCGTCTCGAACACGAACTTGCCCTCGGCCAGCTTTCCCGCGGCGGTGGCCCGTTGCAGCGCATCGCGCGAGGTCTGGTCCAAGGCGGCCAGCTTGGTGTCGTCATCGGCAAGCTTGGCGTCATGGTCGGTGACGCGGGTGGAGACCACGCCGACCTGTTGGTTCACATAGCCCTTGGTGGCGCAACCGCCCAAGCTGGCCACGCCCACCATCATCGCCCCCGCGATCATCAAGTTCGACGTACGCAGCATTGTCCCAGTCCTCCGTCCCGGTTGGTGTCGAGGACGCCGTTAACTTTCCATCAAGGCGCCTCTTGGGTCTGAAATAGGCCAATTCTGGGCGCAGCTTTGCTTTAGGGGACGCTCCGTGTGCGTTGGATTTTCCGCGCGCGCACGGCGAAGTGGCCGCGCGAACCGCTTGGCGGGCTCACGCGGCCCAGCTAATGTGGGTTGCTAGAAACAACCAACATAACCCTAGGGAAGATCCGCAATGGCGATTTCACTCTATGACCTGAGCGTGAGCTCTTACCTGCAGACCCTGGGCGCCGTGACCGGCTTCATGCAGCGCGGCCTGGATCACTGCCGCGACAACAATATCGACCCGAGCGAGATCGTGGACACGCGGCTGTACGGCGACATGCTGCCGTTCCGCTTCCAAGTGGCGTCGGTGGCCCACCATTCCCTGGGCGCGATCGAAGGGCTGAAGAAGGGTGAGTTCGGGCCGCCCGGCTCGAACATGCCCAGCGACTACGCCGGACTGCAGGCCTTGGTGGCCAGCGCGGCCGAAGGGCTCAAGGCGCTGACCCCAGCCGAGGTCAACGCCTTGGAGGGCGGCGACATGCTCTTCAAGCTCGGCGACTTCAAGATGCCATTCACGGCCGAGGGCTTCGTGATGAGCTTCTCCCTGCCCAACTTCTATTTCCACGCCGCCACGGCCTACGACATCCTGCGGCAGAAGGGCGTGCCGCTGGGCAAGCGGGACTTCATGGGTCCGATGCGCCTGAAGGTGTAGCGGCCGAGGCGCTGACGCCTAGCCCGACGGAAACACCGGGTCGGTCTGACCCGGCTGATGCCTGTGGGTGAAGTCGATGCGGGACTCGCAGACGGCGCAGCGGAGCATGGCAAAGAGGCCGTCTTCGTAGTCGCGGCCGCCCATGGAGCGCTCGGTGAATTTGACGCAGTGGGCCAGGGTGAAACGCCGCTGGGCGGCCTGATAGTCCAGGACACAGCGGGCGGTGATGTTGGGGGCGACCTCCAACTTCACCGCCACGCCAGATAGTCGAATAGCGGCCTCCACCGGTTTCAAGTGCGTGCAGGTGGCCAGGGCGGCGCGGTCGAGGTCATAGGCGATCTGAGCGTCCGACCAGGCCTGGCCGCCCTCGATCAAGGCAACATAAGCCGCGCGTCGCGGGTCCGCGGCCAACTCAGCCAGGCGTTGACGGCGGGCCTGGGCGACGGCCACGCGCTCGGCCTTGAGCTGGGCCAGGCGGCGGGGCGACAGGGGATTCCGGGTCCGGTAGGCCAGACCGCGCCAAATCAAGCGCACACCGATCACGATCGCGGCGAACAGGATCACGGCGGCGGCGGGCGTGGCCAGGTCGAAACCCGCCGGCGCAGGCTGATGATGCAGGTGAAAGCCGGCGTCGAGCACCACCACGAAGCCGGCGGCGATGGCGGCCATGATCAGCGGCACGCCCCACGCGGGAGAGGTCGGCCCCGGCAGCCTAATCAACCCAGTCCAGCGTGCGCTGCACGGCCTTCTTCCACAGGCCCAACTGGCGGGCGCGGTCGGCGGCCGACATGGCGGGCGACCATTCCGCGTCCTTGGCCCAATGGGCGCTGAGGGTCGCCAGATCCGGCCAGAAGCCCACGGCCAGGCCCGCGGCGTAGGCGGCGCCCAGGCAGGTCGTCTCGGCCACCTTGGGACGCACCACCGGAACGCCCAGGACGTCAGCTTGGAACTGCATCAGCAGAGTGTTGGAGGTCATGCCGCCATCGGCTTTCAGGGTGGTCAGGGCCTGGCCGGAGTCGGCGGCCATGGCGTCCACCACCTCGCGCACCTGCCAGGCCACCGCTTCGAGAGCGGCGCGGGCGATGTGGGCCTTGGTGATGTAGCCGGTGAGGCCAACAATCACCCCCCGGGCGTCTGAACGCCAATAGGGGGCGAACAGGCCGGCGAAGGCGGGCACCACATAGCAACCGCCGTTGTCCGTCACACTGGCGGCCAGGGGCTCGATCTCGGCGGCGGTGTGGATCAGGCCGAGATTGTCGCGCACCCACTGGACCAGCGACCCGGCCACGGCGATGGAACCTTCCAAGGCATAGACCGCCGGGGCGTCGCCGATCCGATAGCCGACGGTGGTCAGCAGGCCATTGTTCGAGATCACCGGCCGCTCGCCGGTGTTGAGCAGCAGGAAGGCGCCGGTGCCGTAGGTGCACTTGCCCTGACCCGGCGCGAAGCAGGTCTGGCCGAACAGGGCCGCCTGCTGGTCGCCCAGGGCCGCGGCCACAGGCACGCCCTCCAGGACACCCCCCGCGGTGCCGTAAACCTCGGAGGACGAGCGGATTTGCGGGAGGATCTGGCGGGGCACGCCGATGGCGTCCAGCAGCTCGTCGTCCCAGTCCAGCGTGGCGAGGTCCATCAGCATGGTGCGGCTGGCGTTAGTGACATCGGTGACGTGGCGACCGGTGAGCTTCCAGATCAGCCAGGTCTCCATGGTGCCGAACAGCAGCTCGCCGCGATCCGCGGCGGCGCGGGCGCCCTCGACGTTATCCAACAGCCAGCGGATCTTGGGGCCAGAGAAATAGGTGGCGAGCGGCAGGCCGCACTTGGCGCGGAAACGGTCCTGGCCTTTCGTTCCACCCAGCTCGGCGACCAAGCGGTCGGTGCGGGTGTCCTGCCAGACGATGGCGTTGGCGATGGGCGCGCCCGTGGCCTTGTTCCACAGCAGGGTGGTCTCGCGCTGGTTGGTGATGCCGACGGCGGCCAGCTCGGCGGGGCCGATCCCCAACTTGGCCATGGCGGCGGCGACCACGCCGTTGACGTTGGACCAGATCTCCAGGGCGTCGTGCTCCACCCAGCCGGGCTGGGGGAAGATCTGACGGTGCTCCTTCTGAGCCCGGGCGGCGATGGCGCCGTGGGCGTCGAAGATGATGCAGCGCGAGGACGTGGTCCCCTGGTCGATGGCGGCGATGTAGCGGGCGGCCCCCGTCGTCGTCATGTCCCCTCTCCCAGTCGTTGTCTTGTGGCCCCGGGTTAGCACGGCATCGCGGGTCGCCGCACCCGGTCATCGTCTCCGCGGCGGGAACCCCGTGTGTCCGGTGAATTAGGTGACCATATTGACACGTGACTAATGAGTCACCTAATGAAGCGGCATGGACCTGGTCTTCAAAGCTCTCAGCGATGAGACGCGGCGGATGCTGTTGGACCGCTTGCGCGAGCGGGACGGACAGACGCTGACCGAGCTTGAGGCCGCCACCGGCATGACCCGCTTCGGGGTGATGAAGCACCTGAAGGTGCTGGAGACGGCGCACCTGGTCGTCACGCGCAAGGCCGGGCGGTTCAAATACCACTACCTCAACGCCGCGCCGCTGCAGGCCATGGTCGATCGCTGGATCGAACCCTTCACCCGGCAACCCCTCACCCGCGCCCTGCTCGATCTCAAGAGCGAACTTGAACGTCAGCTTCCAGAAAGGAACTCACCGATGACCAGCAACGCCACCAAGCCCGGTTTCGTCCTCGAAACCTTCATCCGCGCGACCCCCGAGCAGATCTGGGAAGCCATCACCAGCCCCGAACTGTCGAAACAGTACATGTTCATGGGCGGGGCCTATCACAGCACCCTGAAACCCGATGATCCGTATGAATACCGCACCGCCGACGGTTCCGTGCCGGTGCGAGGCACGATCATCGCCGCCGATCCGCCTCGCCGTCTGGAGCAGACCTGGCAAGCGGCCTGGATGCCCGCCGACGCCACCCCCCACCGCGTGGTCTTTGAGATCGAGGCCACCGGCGAGATCACCAAGCTGACGATCCTCCATTTCGGCCTGCAGCCCGGACAGGAAGGGCTGAAGGAAGCCTGGGCCCAGATCGCGGCCAGCCTGAAGTCGCTGCTGGAGACGGGGACCGGGTTCAAGCTGATGCCGCACGCGTGACGGATGGGCGGCGCGCGGCTGGTCAGGCCGCGCGCCGGATGCCCGGCCCACTCACTCGAACGTCGTGGCTACGCTAGGCGGCTTGGGACGGCTGGCGCGGTAGAGGGCGCGACCGACGAAGAAGATCCCCACTCCGAACAGGAACGGGACGCCGCCGACGATCATCACCACCACCAGGCCGCCGGACAGGGCCGACATGGATTCGGGTCCAGCGTGACCGCTATCCGACATCATGACCACTAAGAAACCCAGGCTGCAGAGGCCCGATAGCAGGCCGACTAGAACGCCGATCACCATCAGCAAGCCGCCGAAGAAGCGGCCGCCGGGATTGCCATCCGGATTGGAGACGGGCAGCGACGACAGGGGCGGGGATGGAGGAAGCGGCGCGCTCATGCCCGGACCTCGAACCGTCCCTTGGCCCGCGCCAGGCTGGCGGCCCCCGCGGCGCCTGGCCGATAGAAGGTGTTGTAGGTGTCGAAGGGAATGATGCTCCCGTCTGGCTGAACGAAGTGGACGCAGGATCGCTTCACCGTGCCGAGGTCGAAATTGAAGCGGTCCAGGAACTGCATGATCACCACCCGGAAGGTCTGTTCGTAGGCGATCGTCTCGGGGACCACCGCGTCGGGCAGGCAGCAGAGAACGCTGGCCAGCTTGTCGGAGGTGTCGGCCTGGGCGGTGGACAGCGACAACAGATCGAACACCCGCGCCCGCAGCTCCGGATAGGCCTCGAAGGTGACGGTGTTGGGGGCGGCGGCTATGGCCAGCTCGCGCGGCAGCATGGCGGTGATCGGCGCGACCTGGGCGCCGTTGCGCAGACCGTAGCCGATGCTGATCTGGTCGGGATTGCATGGCAGGGGGATCATGTCCTCAAGGGCGAAGACCCCCGCCTTGGCCACCTCGCGACGGATTTCGGACAGCACCATACGGTGGGCGCCGGGCTCAAAACCGTCGTTGCGGCCGGCGTCCTGGATTGGCTGGAAGGTAACCCCGCGCACGCAGCGCCAGTTCAGGGCGTAACGGATGATGTCGGGGATATCCTGGTCGTTGACGCCCTTCTTCACCGTCACCACCAGGGTTGTGGAGATGTTGTGCCGCTCCAGCGCCTCTAGCGCCTTGACCCGAATGCCGGAAAGGTCGGCGCCGCGCAGGTTCATCAGGGCGTCGCGGCGCAGGCTGTCGAACTGTAGATAGACCTCGAAGCCCGGCATGTAGGCGGCCAGGCGCTCGGCGAAGGCCGGCTCCTGGGCGATGCGAAGGCCGTTGGTGTTGATCATCAGGTGGCGGATCGGCCGACGCTTGGCGGCGTCGAGGATCTCGAAGAACTGGGGATGGATGGTGGGCTCGCCGCCGGAGATCTGCACCAGATCCGGCTCGCCTTCGGAAGCGACCACCGCGTCCAGCATGGCCTCGATCTCGGCCAGGGACCGGTGGCCTTCGCGCTTCACCGAGCTTTCGGCGAAACAGACCGGGCAACTGAGGTTGCAGGCCTCGTTGACCTCGATCAGGGCCAGGCAGGAGTGCTGCTCGTGGTCGGGGCACAGGCCGCAGTCGTAGGGACAGCCGAAGTCGGTGCGGGTGTGGGGGGCCAGGGGCCGGTCGCCGGGCTTGAGCCAATCGCGCTGGGATTTCCAGTAGGCGACGTCGTCGCTGATCAGGGTCTTCTGGACGCCGTGATCAGGGCAGCGCTTCTGGAAGAAGACCTTGCCGTTCTCGGCGATGATCTTGGCCGGGACCAGCTCAAGGCAGGTCTCGCACAGGGAGGTGGTCTGGCCCAGGAACAGGTAGGGCGCGCTCTTGCGCAGCGCCGGCGCGCTCACGACTAAGGTCTCGGGCAAAGTAGACGAAGCCATAGGTCACCAGCGCGATGCACAGCAGATGGAAGAGGTTAAACGGCCCGATCAACCGAGGATAGGGCTTGAGGAACTCCCAGAGAAATCGTTGCGCCCCGTACCAGGCCACGAACACGTAGAAGCCCCGCCGCAGGGCCCATGGCGCGCGAACCGCCAGGCCGGCAAGATAGGCGGCCAGGAACAGGGCCACCGACAGGCTCTCGTAGATCTGCACGGGGTGGCGGCCGATGTGGTCGCCCAGGTCCACCGCCCAGGGCAGGCTCGTCGGCGCGCCATAGGTGAAATCCGGCAGTCCGGCGAACAGGCAGCCAAAGCGGCCGACGATAACCCCGGCGGCCAGGGACCCGACGAACACCCCGCCCGTGGAGCCCCGCACGCCGCGCAGGGCCTTGTAGACCTCAACCAGGACAATGGCCCCGGCCAGGGCGCCAGCGACGCTGTGCGACAGGGTCGGCGCCGGACCCCGCAAGGTGTTGAGCGAGCCGGCCAGCCAGGCGCCGAGCACCGCGCCAACGCCCAGGGCGACGAAATAGGCCGGCCCGGTCTTGCCCGCCACCTCGGCCACCGCCGCCTTCAGCCGCCAACGATAGAGGCCCCACCCCACCGCGGCGCCGCACGCCCAGGCGGCCATGTCGAATACCGGGTGCCAGGCGGGATTTGTCGGGATGACGATCATGCGGCGAGGGTCGCGGGGCCGGCTGGGGATGGCAAGGCGCTTCTCGTCCCTGCCCGCTTGCCGCGTCGTCGGCGCTGGGCCTATCGTGGTCAACCGGCTTTCCCGCGCGGCAGACGCGGTCCGTCGGCTTTGGGAGACGGCCATGTCCATCACCACCGACAGTTCTGAGATCGCGGGCGAGTTTCGGCGGCCGAAGAATACAGCGTCGCAGGCCAAGGGCTCGATCCACGACGACGCCACGGCCTCCAAGCTCGGCTTCCGGGGCGGGACCGTGGCCGGCTCGCTGCACATGGACCAGTACGTGCCGTTGCTGATCCAGGCGTTCGGGGCGCCCTGGCTGGAGCGGGGCAACATCTCGCTCTATTTCCGCCAGGCCACCGTGGACCAGGAGGCGGTGCGCGCCTTCGCCACCCCCGCCGCCCATGAAGCGCGGGCGCGGTTGAGGATGGAGAACGAGGCGGGTGACCTGATCAGCGAAGGCACCGCCAGTTGCCTGGGCGCCGACGAGAAGACGGAGCTCTACGCACGGGCGCGGGCCCAGACGCCGGCGGTTCCGGGCGCGCTGCGGCTGCTAGCCGCTTGCGCGGTCGGCGATGAGACGGCGGACGTTCCCCTGCGGGCCGCCGCCGAGACCCTGGCCAGGCGACTTGAGACCATTCCCGAGCGGATCGACGCCTATGAGCCCCGGGACGGCGTTCCGGCTGTGCTTTCGCCCTCCATCGCCGTGCAGCTGTTCCGCGACGTGGAAAAGACCCTGTGGACCCGGATCGAGCCGGTGGTGGGTCTGTTCGGCGCCATCGAGCTGCAGTTCCTAAAGGGACCGCTGCGGGCGGATACCGACTACATCGGCCGGGGCCGGATCCTGGCGTTGAGCGAAAGCCCAAAGACCGAGAACATCTGGTACCAGGCCTGGGCCTCCGATCCGAAGACCGGCGAAGACGTGGGCTGGATGATCATGTACCTGCGGTTTTTGAAGGCGTCCTCGCCGTTGTGGCGCGAGGCTTAGCCCTCTTCAGACCGGCGGGTTCAGCCGGCGCTTGGACAGGTGGAACATGGGTCCGTCACTGGTCTCTGGCTTGGCGCCGGCTGGTCCGCGCACATAGGTGCGTTGCCACTTCTCGGCCATGGCGGCTTCCTCGCGGGCCTTGAGGCGCTTGGCGAAGTCAGCGCGGCTGGCGGCCCAGCCTTCGAAGGCGACCTTGAGGTCGGGGTCGGTATCCAGGGCGCGGACCTGAGGCTGGACGGCGTCTAGCTGGGCGTGCGGAACCAGGGTCAGGAAGGCGAACGGCTCGCCCGCCTCGAAACGCACCACCCCGGGCTTCAGGAACCGCCAGTTCATGGTGAAGGGGAACGGTAGCCAGTCGGTCTCCACCAGGCCGTCCAGGGCGGCGACACCATCCTTGGCGGTGTTGGGGCTGCCCCGGGTCCAGACCGCCCATCCGGGAGGAGTCTTGAACAGCCAGCCGGTGTGGAAGGTGATGATGCCGCTGCCGAAATGGGAGGTGACGAAGTGCTGCACCCGCGTATCGGCGGAACGGAACTGGATCGCATCCATGCCGGCGCCGCCATACCAGACCGCCTCGAAGGCGAAGGGCATTTGCAGTTCCCAACCGCTTGAATTAGCGATGGAAAGCGGGATGCAACGGTAGGCGTAGCGCTCCGGCGTTGCGTCCATCCAGTCGCGTTCGGGGCGAGCGGGGATCAGGGCCGGCGGGTCGGGCCAGAGGGGATAGCAGGTGAGGCCGGGCGGACCGAGGGTTTCGACGGCCTCCTGGAGCTTGGGCTCTCGCGCCATGCGGACATCCTCACTGAAACAGTAAACGAGGCACTCCTAGCCGATGGCCCGCGCCGGCGCCACCGGCTGCGGCCAAGCTTGCCGTCAGCTCAGATGATCGATGATCCACGGGGCGATATCGTCTGGACGCTCCTCGACAAAGCCGTGGTCGCCGCCCGGGACGACGCGCAGCACCGCATTAGGCAGCAAGGCCTCAAGGCGTCGCCCCACCGCCACGGGGCTGATGGGATCGGTGTCGCCCCAGATCAACAAGGTGGGCTGGGTGACCCTGTGCAGGTCAGCGGTATGGTCAGGCCGTTCGTCGGTGATCCAGGCCGCGCCGTCAGGATTGTTGGCGCGGTAGGTCGACCGCCAGTCCGCTGCGCCGACGCCGGTCATGTCGAGGCCTCCGGAGGTGACCGTGAGCACCAGGCGGCGGACCTTGGCCGGGTTGCGCAGGGTGACGGCCATGGCCACCGCCCCGCCCATGGACTGGGCCAGCAAGTCAACGGGTTGCTCGCCCAGCTGGGCTTCCACCAGGGTGACGAGATCGGCGATGCCGTTGATGTCCGGGTTGGGCGGCTGACGGCCCAGGCCCGGCCAGCCGAAGTGGACCTTGTCCCAGGCGGCGGGCAGCCGATCGGCCAGTGGCCGCCAGAAGGCGGGATCGGCGCCGGCGCCGGGCAGGAAGAGAAGACGCGGTGTCATGGGCCTCTAGCTCCAAGGGCCAGCCCCCGGAGTGCAAGGCTGGCGCGGTGTTTAGACGGTGGCTTCGGCGGCGCGCAGGGCGGCCAGGGGAGCATTGTCGGCGCGGATCATCATGAAGTCCCCCGACAGGGCGCCGGCGATGCTCCATCGCCCCAGGATCTCGCTGCCGTCGTCGCTGACCTCGCCGACATACTGGACGGCGTCATAGCCGTCGAAGGCGCCGTCGTAGAGCTTCAGGAAGGTGATCTCGCGCTCGGAGCGTCGGCCTTGCAGGGTGGCGGTCAGGGTTCGGCCCGCGGCGTCGCCAGCGGCCCCAACCTCTTCGGTGTCGCCGTCGAACAGGGCGTTGCGCTCGATCAGGCTAGCCACAAAGGCGGCGGGCTGCTGGATGTTGGGATAGCTGAACTGGCCATGCCAGACGCCGGAAAGATCTAGGGGTTCACCGGACATGGCGTTGTGGTCTCTGCGTCGGATTTCGAAGAACGGCGGTAGGTACAGAAAACAACGCCCGCAAGCAAGTGAAGAACAAGCGTGACGGTTTGACACTTTACCGGCGCGAAGATCGGCGCTAGGGAGCCGCCCATGCGGATGAACGCCACTATCAGCACGATTAAAACCACCGGGCCTGCGGGGCCGGGGGTTTTGCGCGTGCGCTCAGCGTAGCCGCAGACCCCAAAGCCCCGCCGGATCGGTCGGGGCGCATTTCTGAGCACAGCCAGACGCCTCGCCTCCCGGCCTCACCAGGAGAAGAGACATGAGCGTCGCCTATCAACCCCCCGTACACGACCAGGTCCCAAGACCGTTGTGCGTCGCCATCGTCGGCGCCACCGGCGCTGTGGGCGCTGAGCTGATCGACCAGCTGGAGCGTCGCGCCTTCCCGGTGGGCGAGCTTCGCCTGCTGGCCTCGGCGCGGTCGGCCGGGCGCAGCCTGACTTTCCGCCGCCAACCGGTGTTGGTCCAGGAGCTGGGCAAAGCGGCGTTCGAGGGGGTCGACGTGGCCTTCTTCTCCGCCGGCGCCGGTATCTCGCGCCAGTATGGCCCAGTGGCCGCCGCGGCCGGGGCGCTGGTGGTGGACAATTCCTCCGCCTTTCGGATGACGCAGGGTGTGCCCCTGGTGGTTCCGGAGGTGAACGGCCAGGACCTGGCCGGCGCCACTGGTCTGATCGCCAACCCCAACTGCGTCACCGCCGTGGCTGTGATGGCCCTGGGGCCACTGCACCGCGAACAGCGCATTCGCCGGGTTACGGCGGCCACCTACCAGGCGGCGTCCGGCGCCGGGGCGGCGGCGATGGAGGAGCTACGCGCCTCCACGGCGGCCTATCTGGACGGGCGGGCGTTCAAACCGGCCGTGCTGCCACACCCCTACGCCTTCAATCTCTTCAGCCACAACGCGGCGGTGGACCCGGCCACCGGCTACAACGGCGAAGAAGCCAAGGTGATGGACGAGCTGCGCAAGATCCTGGGCGCGCCGGACCTGCGCGTCGGCATCACCTGCGTGCGGGTGCCGGTGCTGCGGGCCCACGCCGTGGCGCTGACGGTAGAGTTCGACACCCCGTTCTCAGCCGACCGGGCGCGGGAGATCCTGCAAGGCGCGCCAGGGGTGAGGGTGGTGGACGACGCCGCCGCCAACCACTTCCCCATGCCCAGCGAAGCCTCCGGCCGGGACGAGGTTCTGGTGGGCCGCATCCGCGCGGACGCCAGCGATCCCACCGGCTGTTCACTCGCTCTGTTCGTCGTCGGAGACCAGCTGCTGAAGGGGGCGGCGCTGAACGCGGTGCAGATCGCCGAAGCGGTGTTGGGGCGGTAGGCTCCTCCTCTTCCCCATCACTCGTTGCGGGGAAGAGGGCCTAGGAGCGCCCGTCGCGACCCAAGGCCTCTGCCAGCGCCACCGCCAGCGCCTCGGCGTCATCCGCCGGAACCAGCGTCAGCCCTGGCTGCGGTTCCAAACCGCAGGCTTCCGTAGCGATCACGGGTATTCCCGCCGCCAGGGCCGCCAGCAGCCGGCGGGGCGCGTCTTCCACCAGGGCCGGCTGGACCACGGCGCTGGCCGTGCGCCAGTCGGCGGCGACCGTGCGGACGCCTTGCCAGAAGTCGGGGCCTTCGAGTTCGGCGCCCAGGGGGATGACCTCTAAGTCCAAAGCCCGTGCCACCTGGCGCAGGGCGTGGGCGCCTTTGCGGGCGACGGTGGGGCCGGGGAAGGCAATGCGACAGGGAACAGGCGACAGGCGCGGAACCGCCGGCGGCGAGCGCCAGTCCAGCCGAATGGCCCGCTCCCCGAACAGGGCGGCGATCCCCGAGTGCGGGGTGATGATGTGGGCGGCTTCAGCCAGGGCAGCGGCCTCGGCCTCTCCTAGCCAAGCGGGCGCGCGGAAGTCGGCGAGGGTGATGCGATCGGGATGGGCCAGCGCGGCGGCGTCGAGGCGGGCCTGCAGCACGCTCATCGGCAGGCGGGTCATCAGCACCGACACCTCCCGCCCGCCCAGATGGCCGGCGCGCCACAGGAACGGCAGGTAGGACTGGGCCACAGTCAGCTGCGTCACGTCCTGGCCCAACAGCCGGCGCGCCAGGGCGGCGGCGATGCGCTCGGCCGCGTCCAGTTCCGCGCCTCGCCGGGCGGCGCCCTGCAGCCCCGCCGACCGCTGGGCCAGGGTGCGACGCAAGGCGGCGATGGGTGCGTCAGCGACCCGCTCAAACCCAGCGTTGGGCCACGCGTAGCGGGGCAGATGCAGGCGCTGACCGTTCAGGGGCAGGCCCAGTCGGTCTTCAACGGCATGGGTTTCGGCGACGTGAGCCTGGAACTCCGGCCAGGCCTCATCCACCAGAAAAGCGCGCCGTCCCGGCATGGCCGGAGCGGCGCGATCGCCGTGCTCATGCAGGAAACACTCGGTCTCGTCGCAGGAGGCGCAACTGCGCGCCGCGGCGTCGGCGGGTGAGGCGGCGTCCGGCGCTGTGGGGGCGGTGGGCCGGGCGTCCGGGCGGCGCAGGAAGCGGACGACCAGACGGTCGCGGTCCAGCCGGACCGTGAGGCGCAGGTCCTGGCTCGGGGAGAAGCGCAGATCGACATAGTTCCACGCCACCGTGGCGTCGCGGCCATAGGCGGCGGCGGAGCCGGGCACGATGCGCGAGTGCGGGTGGCGTTCCAGGATGGCGCAGCCGGCCTGCAGCGCGGCGTCATAGAGGGCGTTGGAAAGCTGGCAAAGGCCGCCGCCCACAGCCGGCACCATGCAACCCTGCTGCAGCATCCGACCGGCGACAAAACCACGGGCGGCCGACGGCGGGCCGACATGACGCCAGAAGCTGAACGTCGCGCCGGCGGCGATCACCAACCCGTCAAGGCGGCGACCGGCGGCGCGCAGGTTGTGCACCTTGCCCAGCTGGTAGGCGCGCTCGGCCAGAGCCTGGTCGGACCAGAGGGGCGTGACCACTTCGGCGGCGACAAACTTGAAGCTGGCGCCATCGTCGCGGGCCAGCCGAGGCGGACCGCCGGCCAGGTCGAAGGCGGCGCGGCGCGCGCGGAATACCGCGACCTTGGCGGCAAAGATGGCGGTGGCGATCCGCGTCGGCGGCGTCCAGGAGGGCATCCGCGGGCGGGCGCGGCTGGGCGTTGCGACCGTCATTGGACCTCCGACGCGGGGATCATAGGTGGTGTAACGCCGGTATCCAACAGCCCAGCTTGATCAACGCGCGGGGAAAAGGGCTAGGTGCGCGCAGCAGGAGCGCGCCATGACTGAAACCCTCACCCCAGCCCCCGCGGCCCACGAACCGATCACCCATGTCAGCGGAACCTCGGACGGCGCGCCCTTCGCCACGGCCCTGATCTTTCGCAACCACCACCTGGTCGCCGACGAGCCGCACGCCCTGGGCGGCGCCAACGCCGGGCCACCGCCGTTCGCCTATCTGCTGTCCGGCTTGACCGCCTGCACCTGCATCACCTTGCGGATGTACGCGGCGCGCAAGGCCTGGCCCCTCACCGGCATCACCGTTGAGGCGGACTACCATCACCTGAGCGATGGGGCGTTCATCACCCGGATCTTGCACCTCCAGGGCGATCTGGACGCGGCGCAGCGCGCCAAGCTTGCCGACGTGGCCGAGCGCACGCCCGTGACCCTGGCGCTGAAGGCGGGGTCGGATATCCGCACCAGCCTGGGCGATTAGCCGCAAGAGTCAGTTAGCGAGCACGATTCAGCGCTTTGTCGATTCCGACAAAACGCATCGTGCTCTAGGCCCGCGTCAAATGATGCAAGGCGATCCCGCTCGTCGTGGCGACGTTGAGGGAGTCGAAGCCGCTGGACATGGGGATGCTGACCCCGGTCGCCCGGTCGATCAAGGCTTGCGGCAATCCCGGCCCCTCGGCGCCCAGCAGCAGCGCCGCGCGCGCCGGCGCCGTCAGGTCGGCTAGGCGTGTTAGGCCACCGGGACTGAGCGCGATCGGGGCAAAGCCGTGGCGTTCGAGCAGCGCGATGGGATCGTCAGCCGCCGCCAGATGGGCCGTCGGAACCAGCAAGGCGCCGCCGACCGAGACGCGAATGGCCTTGCGGTAGAGCGGGTCGCAGCAGGTGGCGTCCAGCAGCACCAGATCGACCCCGAAAGCCGCCGCGTTGCGCAACAGCCCGCCCATGTTGTCGTGATTGGCGATGCCAAACAGGGCCAGGACCAGGACGCGTGGTTTGTCGGCCAGGGCGGCCAGGGCCTGATCCGCCGAGGGTTCGGTCCCGCGCTCGCCCAGAGCCAGGATGCCGCGATGGATGTGGAAGCCGACGATGGCGTCCATCACCGCCTGGCCGGCGGCGTAGACCGGGGTCTCCCGCGGGAAGGCGGCAATCAGCGGCGCCAGGGCCTCAAGGCGCTTTTCCGCGATCAGCAGGGCCGTGGCCCGATGTCGCGGCGCGCGGGACAGGGCGCGTAGAACCACCTCCCCCTCGGCGATGAACCGGCCCTGGCGGCCCACTAGGTCGCGCTCCCGGATATCGCGAAAGGCGGCGATTCTCGGGTCTTCCGGGTCGTCGATGGCGAGAATTGCGGTCAAGGCGCCGTCATAGCGCGGGTTCGGCGTTGCAGGCGACAGCGGGGTTCGCGCCGCGGCCGATCCGGCGGCGCGCATCCGCGGCAATACGCCCTGTGGTTTCAGACTGCGCGCAAAGGTAATCACCCGTCATCATGACTCTCCTGACGGCATTCTATGTGAAGTGCGCGGTTATCGGCTTTGCCGGCGCGGCCACACTTGCCTGCCTGCTGGCGGCAGCGGCCGAGGTCATGGGCGGCAACGGGTTCTAGCGCCCGCGTCTAGTCCCCCCTACTTCTCCGTCCGGTCTTCTCGCTGCCGAACAATCACCGACTGGCTGGCGGTGGCCATCAGTTCCCCATCTTCTGAGAACATGTACATGGCGCCATGGGCGAAGCCGCCGTGGATGCCGTGGATGCGAATGTCGCACAGGACCCACTCGGTGGGCACGACGTGGCGGATGCGGATGGTGTTATCGAGGCTGTTGCCGCCGCCGTTGCGACCCAGGGCGCTGCCAATGCCCGACGGCACGTGGTCGGCGAAGATGGCCAGCATGCTGGCGTCGATGGCGTAGCGGGCCTCGCGGGGGCGCAACCATAACACCAGCCGACCATCGTCGACCGGCGGCCCCACCACCTGATCGCCGTAACGGCCCTTGGCCACGCGCACGTCGATGTGGCTGTGCAGGTCCTCGTCCTCGGCGCCGGCGCGCCAGTGCGCCGCGACGGGGCAGTCCATGGGTGGCGGCGCGTCCGGCCGTTCCACCCACTGACGGGAAAGCTCGCTGGGCCGGGCGCCCAGGGCGGCGTTGACGGTGAGGATTTCCTTGTCGTCCACATGGCTGATGACGCGGGCCTGGCTGTTGTACTTGCCCGCCGCCGGCACCCAGACGTCCAGGTCCACCACCTGGGGCGGACGGGCGTAGGACAGGTATTGCGCCGCGGCCCAGATCACCGGCCGTTCGCAGGTGCGCTCCAGGGCAGCGATGGCCGAGGCCAGCCCCACGCCGCCGAACATGAACATATTGCCCGGCGGTCCGACGCACACCTTGGGCGTCAGGGGCAGGTACCAGCGGTGTGGATTGTGGGTGGCGCGTAGGTCGAAGAACAGGTCGGTCATGGCGGCTCGCTGCAATAGCCGCGACTTCCGTCACGGCCCGGCGGCCTCCATAGCCCCGCCGCATCACAGCATCCAGGGTTAGGCGTGATGGGAGCCCCGTTCCCACGCCTCGGCAGCCAGGTTCTCCGCCTGCGCGGCCCGGCGATGCTGGCTAAGGCGAAGCCGGCGTGGCTTGCGGTTTAAACTCTAGCGGAAAGAATATCCCAGGCTGGCGCCCAGGAACGTCCCTTGGCGGCCGAAGCCGGAGGTTGGGCCGCCACCGCTGAGGTTGGTGTCGGGGGCCAGGTGGTCCATGCCACAGAGGTAGCCAACCGAACCCACCACGCCATCGGCGTCGAAGCGGTGGTCGAGCGCGGTCTTGGCCACGCCGTCATGCCTCAGGGTCGGGGCGCCGGCGTAGGAGATGGTCGACGAGCGCGCGGCGCCGGACCGGTCCACAAACGATTGGCCGCTGGGCTTGCTGAACGCGGCGGCCGTCAAGGCAGCGGACGCACCGACCGGCGCCGCGGACCGAGGCGCCGAAGACACTGTTTGGGCGCCGGCCGCCGAGGCGGAGCTCATGACAGCCCCGGCCAGGATCAGGATAAGGAGTCGGGACGGCATGTCGCCTCGCTGCGATCGCGGAGTGCGGAAGGGTTTAGCCTAACAGAACCCGCCCCGCCGCGCCATCCTTGAGCCCATGGCGCAACCGCGCGCCTCGACGTTCGTTGTGCATGCGGCGCTGATTGCGCAGCTTGGCTCGGCGGGGAACTTCAACAGCATGGCGCTTCGCCTGATTCAGATGTCGGACATCCACTTCGGATACGAGGACGCCGCCGCCGTGGCCGCCGCCGCCGACTATGTGCGCGCCGAACCCTTCGA
The DNA here is from genome assembly GCA_038228945.1 of Caulobacterales bacterium. Classification (GTDB taxonomy): domain Bacteria; phylum Pseudomonadota; class Alphaproteobacteria; order Caulobacterales; family Caulobacteraceae; genus Acaudatibacter. The sequence goes on along the minus strand of JBBROW010000003.1, from coordinate 130,388 downwards.
CCTGCTGATGCTCACCGGCGACATCACCCAGTTGGGCGCCGAGAAGGAGTTCGCCGCCGCCGCGGTATGGCTGGAAACCCTGCCCGGCCCGATCCTGTCGACGCCCGGCAACCACGACACCCCTTGGGCGGGCCTGGTCGAGCGCGCCCTGATGCCTTGGGACCGTTATAATCGCTTGATCGGCCCCGTGACCCAAGCGTCCTTCATCGCCCCTGGCCTGACGGTGCGCTCGATGAACAGCGCCCGGGGTTGGCAGATCCGCCTGAACTGGTCCAAGGGCGAAGTCTCCGCTGGCCAGGCGCGTCGCGCCGGCGAGGCCCTGGAGGCGGCGGCGCCTGGCGCACGACGGGTGCTGGCCTGCCACCACCCGCTGATCGAGGTCCCCGGGGAGCCGATGACGTCTCGGGTGCGGGGCGGTCAACACGCCGCCCGACGCCTGGTGCGCGCCGGCGCCGACTTGGTGGTCACCGGCCACCTGCACGTTCCCTTCGTCCAGGCCTTGCCCTATGGCGACGGCCTGACCTACGCCGTCGGCGCTGGCACCCTGTCGCGCCGCGAACGCGGTGAGCCGCCCAGCTTTAACGTCATCACCCTGGAGGACGATCGCATGACCGTGGCGGTTATGGCCTGGGACGGAACCGCGCTTCATCTGGGGCGGGCTTGGGAGGTGGCGCTGCGGCCGCGCCCGAAGGCGATGTTGGATATCAGTACGGGGACCGAAGCATGACGAACAAGATCATCGGCGCCAGATCAGCCAAAACGGCCCTGAAGGGGCGCATCACCGCTGTGCTGAACAGCGGAGGCGGCAGCGTCAACGATGCAGCGCCCGAGCAGATGAAAAGCATTTTCGCCCAGGCCAATCTCGGCCACGCCGAAGTCGTCGTGGCCGAACCCGACGACATCGAGGCGGCGCTCAAGAGCGCGGCGGCCACCGCTGACGTGGTGGTGGTGCTGGGCGGCGACGGCACCATCCGCACAGCCGCCCGGGAGTGCGGCCGGACCCGGAAAATCCTGGTCCCCCTGGCGGGCGGCACCATGAACATGCTGCCCCATGCTCTCTATGGCCCCCATCCCTGGGCCAAGGCCCTGGCCGACACCCTGGCGGACGCACGCATCCAGACGGTGAGCGGCGGGCGGATTGGGCGAGAGAGCTTCTATTGCGCCGCCATTCTAGGCGCGCCCTCGTTGTGGGCCGATGCGCGGGAGGCGGTGCGTCATGGAAATCTGGTGGAGGCGGTAAAGCGATCGATGGTGGCGGCCGAGCATAGCGGCGATCCCCTGTTCTATCGCCTGGGCGCGGGCGAGGAGGCATCGGCCGAGGCGGTGGCGGTGATTTGCCCCCTGGTCTCGCGAGCCCTCAGCGACGATGCCCCAGCGCTCGAGGCCGCGGCCCTGGACCCCTCAACGGCCACCGGAATCTTCAGCCTGGCCTTTCACGCGGTGTTCGACGACTGGCGCAACGATCCGTCGGTGTCCCTGGCCAGGGTCAGGCGGGTGGACGTGCGTGGAAAATCTAGGGTGCCGGCCATTCTGGACGGCGAGAAGGTCCATATCGGACGCACGGCGCGGGTGGAATTCCGGCCCCGCGCCTTCCGCGCCCTGGTCCCGGCGGGAGGTCGCTCATGACCACGGCTGGACCTTCGACTGGCCAGACCCTGAAGTCGGCGGCCCGGCGGGTGGAAGCCCAGATGCTGGGCGCCTTCATGGCCATTACCGCGGCCTTGGCCGGCTTCGCGGCCCTGGCGGCGGAAGCCCGCGAGGGCGACATCAGCCGCATGGACCGGGTTATCCTGCTGGCTTTCCGCGCGCCTGGACATCTGGACACGGCGCTCGGCCCCCGCTGGGTGCAGGAAGCGGCGCGGGACATCACCGCCCTGGGCGGCTTCACGGTCCTGACCCTGATAGCCATCGCCGCCACCGCCCTGCTGCTGATCCACCGGCGTCGAGCTCAGGCGGCGGTTTTCGCCGGGACCGTGATCCTGGCCCAGATCGTCTCCGGCGGCCTCAAGACCTTCGTCGACCGCCCACGGCCCGCGCTCGTGCCGCATCTGGACCTGGTTTACTCTTCCAGCTTTCCCAGCGGCCACGCCATGATGACCCCGGTGGTCTACCTGACCCTGGCGGCGGTGCTGTCGGCGGCTGAGCGGCCGCTGGGCGCCAAGATCATGCTGCTTGGCGGCGCGACCCTGTTGGTGGTCGCGGTGGGGGTCAGCCGCGTCTACCTGGGCGTCCACTGGCCCACGGACGTCTTGGGCGGTTGGGCCCTGGGCTCCGCCATCGCCCTGGCCGCGTCAATCGTCCTGCTGCGCCTGGCGCCGAGGGCGGCCACCACGCCAGCCCCGTAGATTTCCGGTCGACGCCTCCGCCACCGAGCCCTAGGGATTTGCCGACATTTGATCGAGCATTTCGGAGGCGATGTGAAAAATCTGTTCAGCGTTGAGGGCAAGACCGTCCTGGTCACCGGCGGCAGCCGCGGCATCGGCGAGATGATCGCCCGCGGCTTTGTGGAAAACGGGGCCAAGGTCTATGTCTCCTCGCGCAAGGCCGAGGTCTGCGACCGCGTGGCCGAGGAACTTTCCGAACACGGAACCTGCATCTCCCTGCCCTTCGACCTGGGCAAGATGGCCGGGATCGTTGGCCTGGCCGCGGCGATCGCGGAGCGCGAACCCAAGCTGGACGTGTTGGTGAACAACGCCGGCGCCACCTGGGGCGCCCCCATCGACGAGTTCCCCGAAGACGGTTGGGACAAGACCGTCGACCTGAACACCAAGGCGGTGTTCTTCCTGACCCAGAAGCTGCTGCCCCAACTGCGCGCGGCCGCCACCGCGGAGGACCCGGCGCGGGTGATCAACATCGCCTCGGTAAACGGCATCCAGCCTCCCGGCCTGGAGACCTACGCCTATTCCACCTCCAAGGCCGGCTGCATCATGCTCACCCGCCACCTGGCCAAGCGCCTGGCCAGCGAGAACATCCTGGTCAACGCCATCGCGCCCGGCCCCTTCCCCAGCCACATGATGGCCGCGACCCTGGCCCGCGCCGGCGACGCCATCGCCAAGGGCAATCCTCGCGGACGAATCGGCCAGCCGGAAGACATCGCCGGGGTGGCGATCTTCCTGTCCTCCCGCGCCTCGGCCTACACCACCGGCGCCACAATTCCGTGCGATGGCGGATCGGCGGAGGTCTGATCGGACAGGCCCGCTCACGCCAAGCGTTGCAGCGGGCCGCCGGCGCCCCTAGCCTCCCCGCACACATCGGGAGACCTTCGTTTGCGGATCATCGGCGCCCTACTGGCCCTCGCACTCCTTCCGACCCTCGCGCCAAGCCTGGCCAGGGCCGACGCGGACTCCGTCCGCTGGAAGCACGAAGCCGCCGCCGTCAGCATCGTCCGCGACGATTGGGGGATCGCCCACATCCACGGCAAGACCGACGCCGACGCCGTGTTCGGCATGATCTACGCCCAGGCGGAGGACGACTTTTCGCGCATCGAGGCCAACTATCTCACCAACCTCGGGCGCACCGCGCAAGCTGACGGCGAGACGGCGATCTGGGCCGACCTGCGCCAACGCCTCTACATCGATGACGCCGATCTGAAGAGCCGCTACGCCTCAAGCCCCACCTGGCTGAAGGCCCTCATGGTGAGCTGGGCCGACGGGTTGAACTACTACCTCGCCACCCACCCCAATACGCACCCCCGCGCCATCGGCCACTTTGAACCCTGGATGGCCCTGTGCTTCACCGAGGGCAGCATCGGCGGCGACATCGAGCGCATCTCCCTGGCCGACCTGGAGACCTTTTACGGCCATCACCAGGTCGCCCGCAGTGACGTTGAGCGCGGCCTGACCTTCGAGGAGCCCAAGGGTTCCAACGGCATCGCCATCGCGCCCTCCAACACCACCGCCGGCCACGCCCTGCTGCTGATCAACCCGCACACCTCGTTCTACTTCCGATCGGAACAGCAGGTGAGCAGCGACGAGGGGCTGAACGCCTATGGCGCCTCCACCTGGGGCCAGTTCTTCATCTACCAGGGGTTCAACGCCAATGCCGGGTGGATGCACACCTCCACCGGCGCCGACACCGTCGACGAATTCGCCGAGACCACCGTTGATCAGGGGGGCAAGCTTTTCTATCGCTATGGCGCTGAACTTCGCCCGGTGAGCGTCTCCACCATCACCGTCCCCTACCGCGCCGCCGATGGGTCGATGAAGTCGCGGTCGTTCACCGTCTATCGGACCCACCACGGTCCGATCATCCGCGCCGAGAACGGCAAGTGGATCGCCTTCGCGATGATGTTCACCCCGGTCCCGGCCCTGCAGCAGTCGTTCCTGCGCACCAAGGCCCACGACTACGCCAGCTTCCTGAAGGTGGCGGAGCTGAAGGCAAACTCTTCCAACAACACCATCTTCGCCGACACCGCCGGCGAGATTGCCTATCTGCACCCACAGTTCATGCCCAGGCGGGACGCTCGCTTCGACTACACCAAGCCGGTCGATGGATCCGACCCGGCCACCGACTGGAAGGGCCTGCACGACCTGGCCGATTCCCCGCACCTGCTCAGCCCCGGCAGCGGCTGGATCGCCAATTCCAACAACTGGCCCTATTCCGCCGCCGGCCTGTTCAGCCCCAAGCCCGGCGACTTTCCCCCCTACATGGACACCGCCGGCGAAAACCCGCGCGGCATCCACGAGAACCTGCTGCTCACCGGCCGCAAGGACCTCAGCATCGAGGGCCTGCTGAAGGTCGACTTCGATCCCTACCTGCCCGCCTTCGCCCGCCTGATCCCGGCCCTCGCCGCCGCCTGGGACAACACCCCCGGCGCCGACCCCATGAAGGCCAAGCTGGCCGACCAGATCGCCGTGCTGCGCGCCTGGGACGACCGTTGGGGCGCGGACTCGGTGGCCACCTCGCTAGCCGTGGGCTGGGGCGAGGCCCTGTGGACCGTGGTGAAGTCCGAACCCGATCCCGAGGCCGGGTCTGCCTACGACCTGATGCAGCGGGCGTCGCGCGCCCGGCAACTGGCCGCCCTGGCCCTGGCCTCCGATCGTCTCACGGCCGACTACGGAACCTGGCGCGTGCCATGGGGCGAGTTGAACCGCTTCCAACGCGTGGACGACGCAATTGACGCCAAGTTTGACGACGCCAAGCCCAGCATCGCCGTGCCTTTCGCTTCCGGCCAGTGGGGCTCGCTCGCCTCCTTTGGCGCCAAGCGCCAGCCGGGGACCAAGAGGTACTATGGGACCAACGGCAATAGCTTCGTCGCCGTGGTGGAGTTCGGCCCGCGCATCCACGCCCGCGCCATCACCGCCGGCGGCGAAAGCGGCGACCCCGCCTCCCGCCACTTCAACGACGAGGCGGACCGCTATGCGTCGGGCAATTTCCGCGAGGTGTACTTCTATCCCGACCAGCTCGTTGGCCACACGGAGCGAACCTATCATCCAGGGTCGTGAGCCACTCGCGTGTGATGCATCACCCAGTTGGTTTCCCACCTCTTGCTCTTCTCGTCCCAGAACGCCTGTTCCCATTGGCAATGCCCGGGGTCGATGTCGGTCCACAGGAACCGCACCTTGATCGGCCGCCCCTCCAGGGTGTCGTCGCCGTAGAACAGGCCGTTCTTGCCCGCAAAGCCGCCGACCATCGGGCTGTCGATCTGCACCGCCCGGCTGTCCAGCCAGAAGATCGACCAGGTCTTCTGCCCCGGATCGAAGAACCGCACCGTGGCGCCCCAGTACGGCCCCGCCGGCAGGTTGATCACCCCGTCGTCGAGATTGCCCTGGCCGTTCAGGATCTTTTGCGCCCGCAGGTTGCCGTCGAAATCCTGCCAGGTGGTCGAACCCGCCAGTCGACCCACCAGCCGGTGATGGCGCGTCGTCCACTGGCCGATGAAGAAGTCGAAATCTTCGAGGCGTCCGGGCGGCGCCGGCGGCGCGCCGGGCGGTCCGCTGATCGGCGTGGCGGCCTGGGCCGTCCCCACCATGGCGGCGGCCACCACGACGCCGGCCACCACCGCGCGCCGCGTGTCACCGCCCTCAGTCTTGTGGCTGTCTGTGTTGTCGCTCATGTCCAGCTCCCAGATTGGTCTGGGGCGGATCAAGACCTCACGACGTGACAGGACGCGTCAGCATTGGCTGGCGCCAACTCACCGCCCGCGAGGTCACAATGTTCTAGGGACCCCACCGAGGGCGCCGTGCTGAATTGGGGATGTCCCGACGGCCTCAGGCTCGGGTCTTAGGGCGCCAGGTGCAGCACACTGGCCGAAGCTTCCAACCGCATCAGCCTCTACAGCGCGCTCGGCGGCGGTGGCGGCCCGCCGGACCAGACACACTCGTCGACGGGATGTTATGCAGGCGGCGCCAGGCCGCGCCGCAAACCCTTACGCCGCCCCCTCCCGCGCCATCCAATTGTGTGCAATCATTTACTCCACGACCCTGGAACGCGCGCCGCTCGAACCCGTTTGACTTGAGCGGCGTCGCCCAACGGCGATCGCATATCCGTGTGTCTCGGCGTAGGCTCACTTCTCATGATTTCGGAAGGCAGCATGGCCCGGGCCCATATCAACAGAATAGGGACGGCCACGCCGCCCCACGACGTCCACGCCGCCTTCCTGAAGCTCATCGACCAATCCCTCGCTGACCCACGCGAGCGGCGCATCATCGGCAAGATGGCCGAGCGCGCCGCGATCCAGCACCGCTTCTCGGATTTTCAGCCGGCGGACGAAAACGGCAAGGTCGTTGGCGACGCCGAGGGCTTCTACACCCTGGGTGGCTCTCCCTCGACCGGCGAGCGGATGGCCCGGTTCGAAACCGGCGCACCGCGCCTGGCGATGCGCGCCATCGACGCCCTTGGTATCGAGGACGAGCGCGAGCGCATCACCCACCTGATCGTTGCCTCCTGCACCGGCTTCGTTGCCCCGGGCCTGGACCAGTTGATCGTCAAGGGCGCCGGCCTGGACCCCGGCGTTGAGCGCACCGTGGTCGGCTTCATGGGTTGCTACGCCGCCGTCAACGCCCTGCGTCTGGCCCACCACGTCGTTCGCTCCGAGCCGGCGTCGCGGGTCCTGGTGGTCAACCTTGAGCTCTGCACCCTGCATTTCCAGCAGACAGCCCGCATCCAGGAGATCCTGTCGATGATGCTGTTTGGCGACGGCTGCTCCGCCGCCCTGGTCACGGCCGAAGAGACGGGTGTGGCCCTGATGGATTTCCGCGCCGCCACCATCGCCGACACCGCCGAAGCCATCACCTGGCGCATCGGAGACCATGGCTTCGACATGCACCTGTCGGGAGAGGTCCCCGGCAAGATCGCCAGGGCCTTGGCCGCGGAACGCGATCGCAATGACGAGGGCGGGCTGTTGCGCGGCCAGCGGCCCGAGGACTTCGACGTCTGGGCGGTGCACGCCGGCGGCCGCACCATTCTCGACGCGGTGGAGACCGGCTTCCAGCTGGCCCCCACGGCCCTGGACTGGTCCCGCGGCGTCCTGCGCGACTTCGGCAACATGTCCTCGGCGACCCTGATGTTCGTGCTGCAGCGGATCCTCAACAACGGCCGCTCCAGCCCCGCCAGGGCCGACAACGGCTTCGCCGTCGCCTTCGGCCCCGGCCTGGCGGCTGAGAGCTTTCGCTTCCAGTTAGTCTAGGCTTTCCCCATGCGCAGCTTCGCCCAGCGCTCGCCCGAGACCGAAATGATGGACGCCGTCGAGGTCCCGCCGGATGTGCTTGCCGGTTGCCTGGGCGACCTGGCCAGGGTGAACACCCTGACCCTGGCGCGCCCTCCGACCCTGGCCTGGCTCTCCCGCGCCACCAAATCCCTGGCCCGCGGCGCCGGATTCACCCTGCTCGATGTCGGCTACGGCGAAGGCGACATGCTCCGCGTCATCCATCGCTGGGCCGTCAAGGCCAAGCTGACCCCGCACCTGGCCGGCATTGATCTTAGTCCCTCCAGCGCCCCCGCCGCCCGGGCCGCCACGGACCCGGCGTTGAACATCGAATACCTGACCGGCGACGTTTTCGAATACGCCCCCGCCGCGCCGGTAGACTTTGTGGTCAGCTCCCTGGTCACCCATCACATGACCGACGACCAAGTGGTGCAGTTCATCCGCTGGATGGAGGCCACCACCCAGCGTGGTTGGTTCATCAACGACCTGCACCGCCACCCCATCGCCTTCTATGGATTCAAGATCATCTCGACCCTGGCCGGCTGGCACCCCTTTGTGCGCCACGACGGCCCAGTCTCCGTCGCCCGCGCTTTCCAGCGCGCCGACTGGGAGCGCCTGTTGGCGCGGGCCGGCGTCCAGCGCGACCAGATCACGCTGAACTGGCGCTTCCCCTTCCGGCTCTGTGTCGGCCACATCAAGTGAGCGAGATTGTCATCGCTGGCGGGGGGCTGGCTGGGGGCGCGTCCGCGGCGATCCTGGCGCGGGCCGGCCGGCGCATCGTTGTCCTGGAGCGCGAGAAGGAGCCCCGCGACAAGATCTGCGGCGAGTTCCTTTCCACCGAAGCCCAGGCGCACCTTGCCGCCCTGGGCCTTGACTTGAGCCGCCTGGGCGGTGTCCCCATTACCGGCGTGCGCCTGATCGCCGGCGCGCGCCAGGCTGAGGCCAGGCTGCCCTTCACCGCGCTGGGCCTGACCCGCCGGCGCCTGGACGAGGCCTTGCTCGCCCACGCCGAGCAGCTCGGCGCCAAGGTCGAGCGCGGGGTCTCGGTGCGCACGCTCACCCCCGCCGGGCTCGAGACCAGCGGAGGGCCCGTCGTCGCCCGTCAGGTCCTGCTGGCCAGCGGCAAGCACGATATCCGCGGCGCCCGCCGCGATCCCGCCGGCGCCCTGACCGGAATGATCGGGTTCAAGAGCTACTTCCGCCTGGACCCGGCCAGGCTGGCCGCCCTGGACGGCTTCGTTGAGGTCGTCCTGTTTGAGGGCGGCTATGCCGGCCTGCAGCGCGTCGAGGGCGGACTGGCCAACCTCTGCCTGGTGATTCACCAGCCGAACTTCGACGCGGTGGGCAAGTCCTGGCCGGCCCTCCTCGCCCACCTGCGCCGCGAGCCGCACCTGGCCGCACGCCTGGAGGGCGCCGAAGAGCTTTCCCCCAAGCCCCTGACCATCAGCGACATCCCCTATGGCTTCACCCATCGGGCGACGGACGAACCGGCCGACCTGTTCCGCCTGGGCGACCAGGCCGCGGTGATCCCCTCGTTCTCGGGTGACGGCATGTCCATCGCCCTGCACAGCGCCCGCCTCGCCGCCCAGGCCGTGCTGGAAGGCGCCGACGCTCCCGCCTATCACGCCCGTCTGCGCGACGATGTCGGCCGCCAGATCCGTCTGGCGACATGGCTACAGCGTCGGGCGGAGGGTTGGCCTGGACGCCACGCCGCTGTCTGGGGTCTGGGCCTGATCCCCGGCGGCCTTGACCGTTTGGCGTCATGGACGCGGGTCCCGCCCCGGGCGCTGCGGCGCGCCGGGTTGGATTGTGCCCACGCTTGAGGCAGATCGCCCACGGCAGCGTCAGCCGGCCCAAAATGGGCAACTTTTTCCAGAGGATAGACCGGAAATCCGCGGTGACGTTAAGACCTCCTTCGCCATGCCACCCCTAGGGTGCACGCGGGGTGGCGCTTAGGATTATTGTTCGCCATGCCGATCGCCCGGCCGCCGTCGACGTCTCTCCCGCAAGCCGTGCCAGATGTGTGCGACCCGGTGGTCTGGCGCCAGGCGCTGGACGGTCGAACCGAACTCGAACCTACCGCCCACCAGCCCACCCAAGCTGAACGCCCGGCAGTGTCACGATCCTGGCGCGCGCCCGCGGAGACCAGCACCGCGCCGCCGCCCGACCCCGCCGAGGAGGAACTGCGCCGGCTCTACAAGCGGGGCGGCCGCTTCTCCGTGGCCCTGATCGAGATGCGCCGGCGCTTCGGCGGCGACCTGGACCAGTACCTGATCTACCAGATCGTCATGCTGGCAGAACTGTCCCACGGCAAGGCCGACACCGCGTCCACGCGGAATGGCCTCAACGCTTTCAGCATCGCGGAGATCACCCGCATCCCGCGCGAGACGGTGCGGCGCAAGCTGCGGCTGATGGTGGACGGCGGCCACATCCGGCGCGCCGACGACGGCCTCTACTACCCCGGCCCCGCCGCCACCCTTGACCGCTTCTTCGTGGAATTGAGTTCGCTGCTCTGAGGCCTGCTTTGGCCCAAACCCCCTGTCCAAGCTCGGCCGCGGCGCCGTCCGCGCCCGCGCCGGGCTTTCGGCGGCGGCCTGTGGCTTGTGGTGGCGGGGGCGGCCTACGGCGTGATCCGAGGGGTCCTGCCCTGAGACTGACTTGATCAGAAAGCCGCGAAACTCCGCGCTTCGGCCCGGCCCTCGCGTCCTTCCATCCACAGGCACAGCCCCCGCAACGCCAGGGCGCGCAGGGCGGCATCCTCGCTGCGCTCCGGCGGCAGACCGACCAGCCGCCGGGCCTCGTTGGCGTCGGCCGGATCGCCGGGGGCAAGGCGCTGGCCGCGCCGCCGGGCCACCGCCACGAACCGCGCGCGCGCGCAATCCAGGCCCGCAAGGTTCGCCGCCACGCCAGCCGGCAGGAGCCCTAGGCTCAGGCCCGCGCCAAACGCGGTCAGTCGCAATCCCCGGCAAAGCCGCATCGCCGCCGCCAGGCCGTCCGCGTCCAGGGCGTGCGCGGCGGCCATCGCCGCCCGCGCCGCCGGTGTCGGCTCCCCTATGGGGCTGGCGACGCGGGCGAAGGCGCTGAGCAGGACATTGCCGGCGTCGTCCACCAGTCCGTATTGCATCAGATGCCAGGTCCCGTCGGCGGCCACCGAGCGGATGTGCAGGTAACCACGATCCGCGTCCCGCTCCGGGGGACCACGACGAGGGTTCGTCTCCGCCCCTCGCCCCCGCCGCAAATGGTCCAACAACGCCATGATCCGCACCTACTGAAGCGGGGACAGTTCGCGCGTCGTAACCACAATCTTCAAGCCCATGGGCGCCCAATACGAGCGATCAGACCACCCATATTGAGCGGCCCGCCTCAGCTTCGACCAGGACTCAGGGCGTCGTCCGATGCGCGTGGGCCTGGGTGCCGCGGGTGATCACTGCGTCGTGGGGGGAAATGTCTTCGATGCCTAGGTCCGGCGCCGCGGCCAGGCGATCATAGATCGGGCCGAAATCCCGCAGGGTGGCGCTCAACAACGCCCCCAGCGACGGGATCACGAAATAGACCTGCTGGAAGTCGTCTATGCGGTAGGGGGTCCGCATCACCCGCTCCAGGTTGAACCCCAGCCGGTTGGGCGAGGGGTCCTCCAGGGCAAACAGGCTCTCCGCCCGCGAAGTGACGATCCCGGCCCCATAGAGGCGCAGCCCGGCGGGCGTCGACATCAGGCCAAACTCCACCGTGTACCAGTACAGGCGGGCAAGGTTGTGCAGTTGCTGCCGATGCCGCGCCCTCTGTCCGCCCCGGCCATAGGCCTGCATATAGTCGGCAAAGGTGGGATCGGTGAGCATCGGCACATGGCCGAAGACGTCATGGAAGATGTCCGGCTCCTCCAGATAGTCCAGCTGATCGGGCCGACGGATGAACTGCCCGGCGGGAAAACGCCGGTTGGCCAGGTGATCGAAGAACACCTCGTCGGGAACCAGCCCCGGCACCGCCACCACGGACCAGCCCGTCAGGCGGGTCAGCTCCGGATTGATCCGGCGAAAATCGGGAATGCCGCCCCGGTGCAGGTCCAGGGCGTCGAGGCCACGCAGGAACTCGTCGCACGCGCGGCCAGGCAGCAAGGCGGTCTGACGCTCGTAGAGGGTGGTCCAGACGGCGTGGTCGCTGGTCTCATATCCGTCCCAGGCCTGGTCGATGGTCCAGTCGGGCGATGGGGCGGTGGAATTGACGCTCATGGCGTCAGAATGGCCTCAAACGGGCGCAAGTTCCTTTCGAAATGACACGGAAGGCGCTGTTTTGGCGCGACCTTGAGCCGCTTTGCACCGTTTTGCGCAGGTCATTTCACCTCACCCTAGTGGGTGACGCGCGGCCTCAGCTCGTAGTGATCACCCCTAAAGGTCTCAAAGATCAACGCCGTGTGCGGATGTTGCACCGGCTCGCCTGTTTCGTCGGGCAGTAGATTCTGCTCAGAAACATAGGCGACATAGGTCGTCTGATCGTTCTCGGCCAGCAGGTGATAGAACGGTTGGTCCTTGCGCGGCCTGGCGTCTTCCGGAATCGCCTGCCACCAGTCATCCGTATTGGCGAACACCGGGTCGACGTCAAAGATCACGCCCCGGAACGCATAGATCCGGTGCTTGACCACTTGGCCGATGGCAAACTTGGCGAGTCGAACACTCATGCGGAAAAAGTTACACCCCAACCCCTGACTGGAAGATGAACGTAAACAGTCCGTTTGCCTTCTCCAAGGCCCAGCTATCGCTGAGATGAAAGGATTGCTAAGGTCGCCGCGAAACGAGGCGGGGGCGCCCGAATAAAGCCTTTGCCTTCAGAGCGTTAGGGCAACACATGGGCGAGGCGGCAACGGCGCCGGCTGACCGCGGAAGCGGTCACAGGCGCACGCCGGACGAGCAGCGGACCTTCGCCGCGCTCGATCTGGGCACGAACAATTGCCGCCTGCTGATCGCCACGCCGACCCAGCGCGGCTTCCGAATCGTCGACGCCTATTCCCGCATCGTCCGCCTCGGCGAGGGCCTGTCCCAGACCGGCCGCCTGTCCCCCGACGCCATGGACCGGGCGATGGGCGCCCTGCGGATCTGCGCCGACAAGATCCAGCGGCGCGGCGCCACCAAGGTCCGCGCCATTGCCACCCAGGCCTGCCGGGCCGCCGAGAACGGGCCAGAATTCATTGAGCAAGTCGCTGAAAAGACTGGCCTTCAGCTCAACATCATCACGCCGCGCGAAGAGGCTCAACTGTCCGTCGCCGGTTGCCTGAACCTGCTGGACCGCGACGCTCAGGCGGCCTTGGTGCTGGATGTCGGCGGAGGCTCCACGGAGCTGTCCTGGATCGATTTGTCCGCCAGCGGTTTGGACGTCGACCCGCGCCACATGGCTCACTGGCGACTGCCCATCAAGGCTTGGCTGTCGATCCCCATCGGCGTGGTCACCTTGGCCGAACGCTTCCCCGAACGGGTGGGCGACCCCGTCTGGTTCCGAGACATGGTCGAGGCGGTGAAGGCGCCGCTGACCGACTTCACCCACGCCAACTCCTTCCGTGAGGTCTTCGACGACGGCAAGGCCCACCTCGTCGGCACCTCCGGCGCCATCACCAGCCTGGCCGGTCTGCACCTGGGCCTGCGTCGATATGACCGCACCAAGGTCGACGGCCTTTGGATGACCCGGCAGGAGTGCGACACCGTGGCCAACCGCCTGGCCTCCCTTGGCCCCCGGGAACGCGCCGGCGAGCCCTGCATCGGCCCCGACCGCGCGGATTTGGTCCTGGCCGGCGCGGCCATTTTGCAGGCGGTGCAGGAGGTCTGGCCGTGCGAAAGGGTGCGGGTGGCGGATCGTGGCCTGCGCGAGGGCCTGCTGCTGTCGCTGATGTCTGAAGAACGCCGCCGCAGAGGCCGCAGACGCCGACCCGGCCGGGAACAAACCCATGACTGACGAGCCTCCCCGCAAACGAATGGTCCGCCCGCCCACCGGCGGCACCGACGCCGGCCGCGCCGTGGCCAAGCGCCTGAAGACCGCCAAGGAGCGCACCTTGTCGTCCCAGGCCTGGCTGGAGCGGCAGATCAACGACCCGTATGTGACAGCCGCCAAGGCCCAGGGTTACCGCTCCCGCGCCGCCTTCAAGCTGTCCGAGATCGACGATCGCTTTCACCTGCTGCGCAAGGGCTCGCGGATCATCGACCTGGGGTGCGCGCCCGGCGGCTGGGTGCAGGTAGCCTTGCAACGGGGCGCGGGGACCGTGGTGGGCGTGGACCTGCTGGCGGTGGAGCCCCTACCCCCGGCCCAACTCATGCAGGCCGATTTCACCGATCCGGGTTGCGGCGAGCGACTGATGGCGTTGCTGGGCGGCGCGCCAGACGTGGTGCTCAGCGACATGGCCCCCAACACGGTCGGTCACCGCCAGACCGATCACCTGCGCATCATGGGCTTGATCGAGGTGGCCGCTGACTTCGCCATGCAGGTCCTGAAACCGGGCGGCGCCTTCGTCACCAAGGCTTTCCAGGGTGGCGAGACGGGCATCCTCTTCGGGGAACTGAAGCGGCGCTTCGCCGAGGTGAAGAACGTTAAGCCCAAGGCCAGCCGCCAGGACAGCTCTGAAGTCTATATCGTCGCCACCGGCTTCAAGGGCTGAGACCGGACGGGGCCGGACGCCCGGCGCGCGATCATCCGGGCATTCAACCGCTGCACCGCGCCGCTTGCCGTCCGTTCGAAGGCGAAGGGCAGCAGGCCGTGGACGAGGCCCGCCAGTCCGGCGCCCAGCAGGATAAAGGCGAACCGCCACGCCGAGATCAGATGCACCCCATAGGTCTCCCCGACTGACTCCGGGTGATCGGTGAAGCGCTCGAGCATGGTTCGGGTCTCCGTTTGACAACGAAGGCCATTGTCGCCGCGTTCCGGAGAATGACGCCATCCAATTGATCGCCGATCGGGATCATGAGAGAACTGAATTCTCCATTTTGGCACTTGGGCAGATCATGGCTCTTGACCACATCGACCACCGCCTCCTCGCCATCCTGCAGGAAGACGCCACCGTGCCGATCGCCGAATTGGCCGAGCGAGTGGGCCTGTCCCAGACGCCGTGCTGGAAGAGGGTCAAGCGACTACAGGACGAGCGGGTGATCACCCGGCGCGTGGCCCTGGTGGACCGAGAGGCCGTCGGGGTTCCGCTGATCGTGTTCGTATCGGTCCGCACCAGCCGCCATGACGCCGACTGGATCGAGGCCTTTTCCCGCGGCGCCAAGGCCCTGCCCGAGGTGATGGAATTCTATCGGATCAGCGGCGAGGTGGACTATCTGCTCAAGGTGGCCGTGGCCGACATCGCCGCCTATGACCGGTTCTACAAGCGCCTGATCGCCGCCGCGCCCCTGGCCGATGTCAGTTCCAGCTTCGCCATGGAGGAGATCAAGTTCACCACCGCGGCGCCCGTGGGCATGAGATGAGCGCCTCGGGAAACAGGCCTCAATAGTCCTTGCGCCAGCGAACGCTGACCCGGGCGTCGCCCTGGCGCGTCAACCGGGACACCAGGGACAGGTTCTTCTTCACCCGCCACTCCACGGAAGCCGCCGGCCCTTCGCGCCCGCCGCCGGACAGTTCCAGATAGACGTTGTCGGTCAG
Organism: Caulobacterales bacterium; assembly: GCA_038228945.1. Lineage (GTDB taxonomy): Bacteria > Pseudomonadota > Alphaproteobacteria > Caulobacterales > Caulobacteraceae > Acaudatibacter. The sequence continues at coordinate 115,126 of JBBROW010000003.1, read as the reverse complement.
GTACTTGCCGCCGGCCACCGTCGTGCTGCCATAGGCGTCGGCGCCAAACGCCAGCCGGTCCAGACGGGCGAAATTGCGCAAGCCGCCGATGATGTCGAAGCCACCGCCGGTGGCCATGGCCGAGAGGGCCGAGGCCAACTGCGCCGCCTCCCCCGCCGTCAACTGGCTGGCGGACGATCCGAACAGCACCTGAGACAGCACTTCGTCGGTGGGAAGCACCGGGGTCGAGGTCAGGGCGACCTTCGGCTGGGCCGCCGTACCGGTGATCCGGATCACCGCGGTCAGGGCCGGGTCGTCGCGCGTCGCGGTCAGGTCCAGGCGGATCGTCTCGGCCGTCGAGCCCAGGTAGACGATACCCCGGTTGTCGAACTGGAACCGCTTGCCGGCGAAGTCATAGTCACCGCGCACGACCCGCGCCACGCCGCTGAGAACCGGGTTGGTCGTGGTGCCGGTGACGTGGGCGTCCAGGGACAGCTCCACATCCAGCCCTCGCCCCTTCACGAACACCCCGCGGTTGGCCTTCAGCGCCACATCCAGGGCCACTGGCGCTTCTCGGGCGGGAGGGCCTTGCACCACCTCGTTGAGATCCACCGGCTTGTTGACCTCGATTACATCCATGGGGACCACCCCCGAGGGAATCGGTGGATTGGCGGCGATATCGGCGCGGTCGATGCCGAGGGCCCCCGCCAGTCGGATCTTGCCGTCCGCCGCGCGGTCGATAGTCGTCTGCCCCGTCGCCATCGCCGAGCCCAGCTTGTTGTCGATCAAGCGGAAGGCTTTGAGATTCAAGCGGAAGTTGGAAATGCCTTCGCGGAACAGGCTGATCCGCCCCTGGCCAGAAACCTGGCCACCGTGCCCGTCGGCGCCGCTGAGTTGGCTCACGTCCACGGCGTTGTCCGCCAGGGTGGCCCTCAGGGTCACGTCCTGCAGCTTCAACCCGATCTCGGAGTCGGTGAAGCGGCCGCCATCCAGGGCCGCCGTGCCGATGGCGCGTGGATCGCGAAGGGTTCCGCGCAGTTCGCCCTGGGCAGTAATCTTGCCTGACACCGACCGTTCCGACCCCATGACGAGGTCCCAGATCGGCTTGAGCTCGCCATTGATGTCGAACCGGCCTTGCAGCGGGCGGGTATTGACCAGGGCGATCCGGAATGGGGCTGCCGAGGCCTCGGCCGGCAGGATCACATGCAGGCTGGATTTCAGCCCGTCGGGACTGCCCAGGGACGCATCCACGGTCATCGATCCGCCGCTCAGGGTGGCGTCAACCAGCCCGTCCAGCGGCTGCGCCCCTTTCAAGTCTCGGCCACCTGCCCCCGCCAGCTTGGCCTTCAGGGTTCCGCCGAGCGCGGCGCCGCGGCCGTTCAGGTCAAGGTTGGCGTCAAACCGGCCCACGAAGTCCTGGTCCAACAGACCAAGGCTGACGTTGGACAGGTCCGCCTTGGCGTTCAGGGCGCCATCGATCTGCCGCCAATCCACGTTGGCGGTCCCGCCTCCGAGGCTGATCTGGACCTTGGCCGCCATGCCATGGGCGCCAAAGCGTAGCTCCGCCGGGACCAGGGTGCGAAAATCCGCCCGCCGAATACGTCCGGAGCCTTCGAAGGTGAAGGTATTGTCGCTGCCGATCTGGCCGAGCACCCCCGAGCCGCCCAGCTTCCAAGGCCCGCCCGTGGTCACCCCGTCGGCGGCGATCTCATAGGGCAGGTGCGACAACGGCCCGTCCGCCCTCAGCTTCAGGCTCCTGACCGCCATGCCGCCCGACTTCAGGGCGGCATTGGTCGCCTGCAAGGTCAGACTGGCCCGTGCTCCACCGGGTGCGTCAGAGATCAGCAGATGGCCGGTGGCCTTGCCTTGGCTGAGGATCGCGCCCGGCCCCAGCACCAGATCAAGGTCGGCGCTCGACGCCTCGCCACGTCGCAGGGCCAACGCGCCCTGAGCGGTGACGCCTCCGCCATCGATGGCGACATCGTTCAGCTTCAGGTCGGCTCCGGCGAAACGGAACGTCGCCGCGCCCTTGGCGGGGCCATAGGGGCTGGTCCCGCTAATGGCGACCCGGCCGTTGCTGTCGTTGGGGCCTTTCATGAAGGACAGCACCAAATGGGCGTCCTGCAGCGGCAGGTAGGGCAGGTCGATCTGGGCGAAATCAGCGGTCAAGTCGGCGCGCGGATCGTTGAGGGTTCCGGTCAAGGCGCCGCCGCCCTTGGCCGCGCCAGCCACCTCAATGGGACCGAACTGGAAAGGCCCCGTGGCCTTCCAATCCAGGGTCAACCTCAGCGCGGCCTCCGGCCCGATGGCGCCCACCGCGCCCATAGATCCGGCATAGCCGTCGATGGTCGACTGGGAGACCTGGAATACGTTGTTCAGGTAATCCGCCTTGGCCCGCAGCCGCGGCGTAGGACCAAGCAGACGGTCTAGATCGCCCAGCCCCCCGGCGAAGCTCTCGCCCTTGGCGTCCACGGTGATCGACCAGGGCTTGCCGCCTCCGGGGTTGCCATCCAGGTGACCGCCGTCCTGATGCGCGCTCCAACTGGCCTTCACCAGGCCGTGAGCGCCCGTGTGGGCGGCGGCCAAGTTGGAGATCGCCGCGTCGCCCTTGAAGGTCAGGGCGCCGAACACGGTCCTGTCGCCCTCGCCGGTGACTTTCAGGCCCGGCGCCTCGACCTTCAGCTTGCGCATCAACAGGCGGTTTCCGCTCAGCCAGACGAACTCGGCCGCGGCGGTTGGGCGTGCCCCCAGCATGGCCGCCAGCAACCCCGTTCCCGAGCCGCCCTCGCCCCTGGCGCTGAACGTCAGGCTGGTCTCGCTCTTGGCGCGCTCCAATTTGAACGGGCCGGAGAGCCGCGTCAGGCTGAACCCCATAAGCGAGCCCTGCATCAACTCGCCGTTGCCCGCGAGTATCCATTGGTCCGCCGAGCCCGTGAGCTTGCCGTCGATATGGCCAGCGCCAAGCTTGGGCCAGGAGAGGATGCGGTTGGCCTCGCCGACCTTCAGGTCCAGCATCACGCCGCCTGGGGCGGTCATCCGGCGTCCAACATCCGCCTCGCCACGGGCGCTAAGCCGCGCGTTCTCGCCCCCCGCGTTCAGGACGAAGCCGTAGAAGCCATCCGCCGCCTTGGCGCCGGAGAGGTCGAACGTCAGCTCGGACCCCACCCGCTTGGCATAGCCGGCCAGCAGTCGCGAGGCTTCAAGGGTGATGTGACCTTGGGCCGATCCGCCGGCGGGGGTCCAGGCGCCCATGGCGATCAGAGGCTGCGCAGGCCCAACCTGGGTCAGCAGGTTGAAGGCGCCCTGGCTGACCGACCCCTTGGCGTGGGCGGTGAGCTGGAAGGGCTGGTTGGCCGCCAGGCCCAAGGCCCCAGCCAGTGCCCCGCCCTGGGCCTCGCTGGCGTCGACATCGATCAGGAAAGTCTTGCCCCGCTTGACATCGAAGGCGGCGGTCAGGTGATCGCCGGCGTGCAGCAGGCTAAGCGCGGTGGCCGAGCCCTTGACGCTGGATCGCCGGCCGATGGTGAAGCCCGCCGACAGGTCATAGACCCCCCGGGTGTAGGAGAAGGCCGGCAGCATCTCCACCCGGGTGGTCAGGCGGTCGATGGCGATATTCACCGGCGCTGGCGAGAGTGGACCGAGCGGCCCCAAGGCCGGACGCCGAACCAGGGTCAGCGTGCTCGCCGAGATCGCGCTGGCGTGGAACCGTCGCGCCAGCAACTCCGCCCAGTTCCAGCGCACCCGAAGATCGCGGGCCTCGACCCAGACCCCCTGTCGGTCGGCCAGGGTCAGGCGTCCCAGGCTGAAATCACCGAACACATCGCCCTTCAGGTCCTGGACCCGCAGTCGCCCGAACCGCCCGACCCTGAGCTCGGAAACCTGCTGTTCAACCAGATGCCGGCCATAGGGGGTCAGCACGCCGAGACGCACCACTGCAAAGGCCACGGCCGCAAACACGACCACGACGGCGAGGGTCAGGACCGCGGCCCGCACGAGGGCGGGCAACCGGCCTCGGGAGCCTCCGGCGACAGGAGGCCTAGGAGGCGAGCCGCGGGGCGGCGGGGCGGCGGGGATCGCGGCTTCCGGCTCAGCCATCAGAAACTCTGCCCGATGGAGATGTAGAGCTGGAACGCCGCGTCGCCTTTTCGCCGCCGTATGGGCGTGGCCACGTCCAGGCGGATCGGGCCGAAGCCCAGATCGTAGCGAACGCCCACGCCGACCCCTGCGCGCATGTGCTGAAAGTCCGGGGCCGTCGTGGCCCCCACCGAACCAGCGTCGACGAAACCGACAATACCCCAGCGCCCGGTCACCCTCTGGCGCACCTCGAACGAGGTCTCCACCAGAGACAAGCCGCCCTGAGGCGTGTTGTCGGAAAGGCGCGGCCCCACCGCTTGGTAAGCATAGCCACGCACCGACCCGCCGCCGCCGGCGAAGAAGCGTCGGTTCGTCGGCACGTCCGGCAGGCGTCCGCCCATGATCGACCCCACGTGCACCCGCGCGGCCAGAACCGTGCCGGCGTCTCGGCCCAGCGGCAGATAGGCCGTGGCTTCACCCTGCAGCTTGAGGTAGGTCAGTTTCCGGTCACCGGTCACCACCGTGGGCTCGGCCCGCATATCCAACCGCCAACCGTGCGTGGGGTTCAGCAGGTCGTTGGACTTGTCGACGGCGAAAGCGGCAAGAATTGAGGGGATGAACAGCTTCAGCCTCTCGCCGACCGGCAAGGCTTGGGGGTTGACGGCGGTCTTCTCGGTGGTGGTCAGATAGTCCGCCGCGGCCCCGAGGCTGACGTAGGACGTCCGCGAGTAACGCCGCTCGATCTCCAGCCGCGCGCCGCCGCCATAGTCATTGAAAGCGTCGGTCCGGTCGCCGAACAGGGCGGCGCCGAGCTTCAGGGTCTGGCGAGGCCGCCGCCAATGCGGCAGGTCCAGTTCCAGGTCCAGCTTCTGCTGGATGGTATAGACCTTGGCGCTCAGCGTCAGGGTGTCGGCCTTGTGTAGGCGATTGTACCAGATCAGCTTTCCGTCGACGCCCGAGCCCTGCGTGGTGGAAAAATCCGCTCCGCCTTGCAGGTTGTTGGTATTGATCGTCGTGCCGCCGGTGGTGGAGAAGCCCGCTCCCAACTCCAGGGTATGCGGCGGCCGGTCAGCCAGGCTGACGATCACGGGACGCAAGCCGTCCACCGACTTGTCCTTAGGGGCCAGGGAAACAGCGACCTGATCGTAGACCCCCACGTCGGACAGCCGCCGCTCCAGCTCCGCCACGGCCCGCGGCGTATAGACGTCGCCATGTTTCCAGGGCGCCAGTCCGCGCACCCAGGCCGGGTTGGTGCGCCCGTCGGTGATCACCGTCACCCCATCAAGGCGCACAAGGTCGCCGGCGGCGATCTTGAAGGTCGGCCGGAGGGAATGATCGGCGTGGTCGACGATGACCACGCGGGGCTGGGCGACCGCGTCGGCGTAGCCGCGCGTTTCGATAGCCGCCACCACCCGCCCCTCGGCCGCCACTACGTCGGCGGCTCGTCCCGGCGCGCCTGGCGTCAGTTTCACGGAATCCGCGCCCGCCTTGGCCGCGTCCGCCACCGGCGCGGCGCCGACCCACTCGACGCCGGGCGCCTGGATGAGAAATCTGGGGCCGGTCTGGATGTGGACGACCGGTTGGGGTGGTTCGCCGTCGGCCACGTCCGGTTCGACGGTGTAGCCGTAGTAACCCTCGGATCGCAGCACGGCGATGATCTCGTCCACCGCGTCACTGGCTCGCTGCCGGGCGTCGAAACTGGAGTCCGGGCGAGTCTTGGAGGTGCCCACCGCGCGCTGGATTTGCTGGCGCAAGGCCTTGTCGAGGTCTCCGTCAATCGTCGCCTTCGGTTCCTCCGCCGCGGCCGAGGATGCGCTGAGGCCGAGCAGGGCCGCACTCCAGGCGGCGATGGCGAGACGTCTTCCTTTCAAAGCCACGCTTCCTAAGCACACTCTGCCGGCGCCCCCGCCCGACCCCGTGTAGAGGCGCGTCTGGCGAATGTCACCTGGGCGATCAGGCTACAGGCCGGCGCGCCGCGCTCAACCCTCTACGGGGTTCGCCGCCCCGACGATGGGCCGCCTCGGCTCGCCTGTTGAACCCCTCCCCTTTCCCACCGTCAAAGAAACCTGCACAAATGGTGGGCGCCCCGAGATTGCATGGGGCGCGAAGAGGTGCGGGCGTTGCGGTGGCGGGGCCGGCATGGGCATGAGGGCTGAAGGCAGAGGATGAGTTCAGGCGAACGCGTGGCCCAGGTCCAGACCGCCCCAGTTCACGGAAAAGGAAGCGTCGAAAGCTTGCCGTCATCACAATCGGCCTACCTTCCTGGCGAAGCCTATGACGAGATGTTCGCCGCCGACGGCGGCACGCGCGCGCACTACGAGTTGCTGCGTCACCGCATCGACACCCTGGGCGCCGACGAACTGGAAGATCGTCAGGAGACCCTGGAACGCTCGTTCCTGCTGCAGGGCATCACCTTTACCGTCTATGGAGCCGGAAGCTCCACGGAACGGATCATCCCCACCGACCTGTTTCCACGGATCATCCCAGCCAACGAATGGTCGACGATCGAGAGGGGCCTGACCCAGCGCCTGCGGGCGCTGAACATGTTCCTGGCCGACATCTACGGCGCCCAGCAGATCTTGATGGACGGCGTCCTGCCCCGTGACCTGGTGCTGGGCGCGCCTTCGTACCGCCGGCAGATGCAGCACCTCTATGTGCCGCACCAGGCCTACGCCAACGTCTGCGGATCGGACCTGATTCGCGGCACGGACGGCGAATTCTACGTGTTGGAAGACAACCTGCGTGTCCCGTCCGGCGTGTCCTACATGCTGGCCAATCGCGACGCCTCGAGGCGAACCTTCCCCGGCACCTTCCGCCAGGCTGGCGTGCGGCCAGTGGAACGCTATCCCGACCTGCTGCTGGCGACCCTGAAGAGCATGTCCAGCGAGTGGCGCAGCAATCCCCAGGTCGTGGTCCTGACCCCCGGGGTCTACAACTCCGCCTATTACGAGCACGCCTATCTGGCGCGGCTGATGGGGGTGCCTCTGCTGGAGGGGCGCGACCTCGTGGTGCATGACAACATGGTCTACATGCGCACCACCAACGGCCTGCGCCGCGTGGACGTGATCTATCGCCGGGTGGACGATGACTTCGTCGATCCCCTGTCGTTCCGCCGCGACTCGTCCCTGGGGGCCGCCGGCCTGTTCAACGCCTACCGCGCCGGCAATGTGGTGATGTGCAACGCGCCCGGCACCGGGGTCGCCGACGACAAGGCTGTCTATGCCTATGTGCCGGACATCATTAAGTATTACCTCGGCGAGGACGCTATCCTACCCAATGTCGAGACCTACCTCTGCCGCGAGCCGGACCAGCTTTCCCACGTGCTGGCCAACCTGGACAAGTTCGTGGTCAAGGCCGTTGGCGCGTCCGGCGGCTATGGCATGCTGGTCGGGCCGCACGCCTCGGCCCAGGAGCGCTCGGACTTCGCTGACGCGATCAAGGCCGACCCGGAGAACTACGTCGCCCAGCCCACGATCCAGCTCTCCACCGCTCCCTGCCTGGTAGACGGCAAGATGGAGCCGCGGCACGTGGACCTGCGCCCCTTCATCCTGTCCGGCGACAAGATTGTGGTCACCCCCGGCGCCCTGACCCGCGTGGCGCTCAAACGCGGCTCGCTGGTTGTGAACTCCAGCCAGGGTGGCGGCTCCAAGGACACCTGGGTGCTGGCCGAGGACGGCATCGTTGATGGACCGCCCCAAGCGGACGCGCCGGGGGGAGCCAAGCCATGATGCTGGCCCGTGTCGCCGACAGCCTCTACTGGATCGGTCGCTATGTTGAGCGGGCCGAGCATCTGTCTCGCCTAGCGGTGGTGATGCTGAACGCCAACCTCGACCGCACCGACGCCGCGGCCCAGGCGGCGCACATCGCCCTGGCTGCGGTGGGCCATCCGGACCCGGCCAAATCCATCCAGGTGCTGCAGTCCGCCCACGCCCTGGCCCTGGACCTGGAGGATTCCGGCTCGGTCCTGGTCGCTCTGTCGCGAGCGCGGGAAAACGCCCGCCAGGTGCGCGACCAGATCACCACGGAGACCTGGGAACGGCTGAATCTTCTCTACCTGAAGGTCATTGATCCGGGCGTGGAGGAGGCTTTCGCCGACGACGCGGCGGGCTTCCTTCAGGACATCATCGCAGACCTGCACCTGTTCAAGGGCGCCGCCGACGCCACCATGAGCCATGGCGAAGGCTGGCGGTTCATGCTGACCGGCATCTATATCGAGCGAGCGCAGTTGATGGCGCGCCTGCTGGAGGTGTGCTTCGGCAGCGGCTCCAAGCCGGTGTCCGGCGACCATATCGCCTTGATGAGCCTGTTGCGCATGGCCTGTGCGTTGGAACCCTATCTGCGGGTCTACACCGCCGACATCAATCCACGCTTCATCCTCGAATTCCTGCTGTTCGACGAGGATTTTCCCCGCTCGATACGTTTCTCTACCGAACGCATCGAGGAACATCTGGCGCACCTGTCGCGGCGGCTGGAGGGCGAACGAGCCGACGCCCTGCGCCTGGCCGGACGGCTGAACGCGCGGCTGAAGTACGCCGACGAGGACGAGGCCGCCGCGGCAGGGGCGTCGTCCCTGCTGGCGGCCGTGGCCGACGAATGCGCCGCCATCCACGAAGCCATGTACGAGACCTTCGTCGCCTATCCCCTGGAGCTTTCTCTGCCGGCCTAGGGCGGGATGAGGAAAGGCGGGAACCGATTTTCTGTCCCGCATCCGCCCCCTAACGTTCAAATGGACTGGATCCCGATGCTGCTCGAAGTCCGCCACGTCACCCAGTACCACTACGACGCCTTCGTCCGTGAAAGCGTGATGGAGGTCTGGATGCAGCCCCAGAAGTCAGCCACCCAGAGGCTAGTGAGCTTCGAACTCGAGGTCGAACCACCCGCCCAGCTGTTCTCCTATGCCGACAACTACGGCAATGCCGTCTATCATTTCGACGTGCCCCACCCGCACGAGCGCCTGACCATCGTGGCCCGCTCCGCCGTCGAGACCCAGCCGCCGCCAGTCCTGCCCGAAACCCTGGACCGGGGCGAGTGGGACCGCCTGCGCAGCGACTTCGTGCGCGGCGAATGTTTCGATTTCCTACGCCCGCATGGCTTTGCGGTGGAGACCCCGGCCCTGCTGGCGTTCATCGAGAAACACGCCCTCGATGATCTGAAGCAGAACGACCCCTTGTCCGCCGTGCGGGCCTTGATGGCGGCGATCTATGGCGCCTTCGACTATGAGACCGGCGTCACCACAGCCGACAGTCCCATCGACCACGCCTTGGCCGAGGGCCGCGGCGTCTGCCAGGACTTCGCCCACATCATGATCGCCATCTGCCGCGCGTGGGACATCCCGGCGCGGTACGTGTCCGGCTATCTGTTCACCAACCGCAACGAAGGCGACCGTTCAGACCCGGACGCCACCCATGCCTGGGTCGAGGTATTTCTGCCCAGCCTGCGTTGGGTGGGACTGGACCCAACCAACAATGTGATGACCGGCGAGCGCCATGTGGCCGTGGCGGTGGGACGTGACTATGCCGACGTGCCGCCCTCGCAGGGGGTCTACAAGGGCGAGGCTGAAAGCCAGCTGGCCGTGGGCGTCTCCGTGCGCCGGGCCCGCACAGCCCTGGCCGAACCGGAATTCCTGCGCATGTCCAAGCCCTCGTTCAACGGCGGCCGCCGGCGCACCTCCAGCGCCGCCCTGATCGACCAGCAGCACCAGCAGCAGCAGTAGGGGTCAGTTGCCGCTCCTTGCCGGTCAGGTCGGGAAGACGTGCGCCGCCTGGGCCCTGATCCGCACTGCCTGGCCGTCCTTTACCTGCAGCGCCTCGCCACGGGATACCGACAGGTCGATCTTGCGCCCATCGGCCAGGGTGGATTCCAGGCGGCCGAGCGGACCGGAGACCACCACCCGGTTTACCGTCACCGGCGCGCCCTCGCGCCACAGCACGAACTCATGCGGACGCACGAAGGCGATGGCCGGCCCGTCAGCCACCCCTTCGGCTGGAAAGGCGAGATCGCCGGAGTGGAAGGCGCCACCCCTGGCCTCGCCCTCGAAGCGGTTGGCCTCGCCCACGAAGCCGGCGACGAAGGGGCTCGCGGGGGTGTCGTGCACCTGGTCGGGCGTGCCGACCTGCTCTATGCGACCATGGTTCAACACCGCTACCCGGTCAGCGAGTTCCAGGGCCTCTTCCTGGTCGTGGGTGACGAAGATGGTGGTCACCCCGGTGGCGTCGTGAATGCGGCGCAGTTCCTTGCGCAGGGACTTGCGCACCGTGGCGTCCAAGGCCCCGAAGGGCTCGTCCAGCAGCAGAACGCGGGGGTTTACCGCCAAGGCCCGGGCCAGGGCCACTCGTTGACGTTGACCCCCCGATAGCTGGGCGGGGAAGCGGCGCCCCAGTTCGCCCAGCTCCACCAGCTTCAGCAGTTCATCCACCTGTGCGGTGATCCGCGCCCGCGGCGGCTTATCCCGCCCGCGCCGAACGTCCAGGCCGAAGGCGACGTTCTTGGCCACGTTCATGTGTTTGAAAAGGGCGTACTGCTGGAACACGAAACCGACCCGCCGCTGGGCGGCGCCGGCATAGGTGACGTCTTCCCCGTCGAACAGCACCTGGCCGGTGTCGGGGAAGTCCAGGCCGGCGATCACCCGCAGCAGCGTCGTCTTACCCGAGCCGGAAGGGCCGAGCAGCGCCAGAAGTTCGCCATCGCGGATGTCCAGCCCAACGCCGTTGAGCGCTGGGAACCGGCCAAAGCGTTTCTCGACCGAGCGGATGGAGATGGTCATGGCTCTGATCTTTCCGGTCAGTGCGCCCGCCGGGCGGCGGAGGGCTCCGCGGCGTCGGCGATGGTTTTCGGCGCCAATGTGACGATGGCCAGAACGCAGAGCAGCGCGGCCGCGGCGAAGGCGCCGACGATGTTATATTCGTTGTACAGGATCTCGACAGGCAGCGGCATGGTGTCGGTCAGCCCGCGCACGTGACCCGACACCACCGAGACCCCGCCAAATTCACCCATGGCGCCAGCATTGCACAGCAGCACCCCTTACAGCAGGCCCAGCGCACGTTCGGCGCGGTGACGGGCAAGACGGTCACCAACCCTCCGGCGCCCAGCCTCAGACCACCGATCGGTGCGCCTTGAGGATCATCGCCATGTCGGCCACCATATCCGCCTCGACCGCCTCGACCGGTTCATTGGCCTCGGCCAGGGTCAGGGCCGCTCCCGCCATGCGCTCCGCCAGTTGAGGGTCAGCGAAACACACCCGGTCAACGGCGTCCAAAAAGGTCTCGAAGCTGGGCGCCAGGCTGGCGGCGTGCTCAAGCAGGCCCTCGATGTCCGCCTGCGTCGCCTCGGGAAGCGCCATTTCCAGAAAGACCTCGACCACATCCAGTTCGGAGGCATGCAGTTCGCCGTCCGCCCGCGCCACGGTCATCAGCGCCCTGAGGGCATAGCGCACCGCCGATCGCGCGCTGGCCAGGCGTCTCAGAGCGGGATGGGTCGACGCCGCGCCGAGGAGCTTTTCCGGCGGGCCCAGGTCTTCACCGGTCACGCCCGAGCGGATGGCCGTGATCTTGTCGACCCGGAACGCCCGCAGCGCCTGACGCTCAAGACAGCGAGCGCGCAGGAACGCTTCACCGGCTTCTTCAAAGACTTCCAGCGCGACAATCCGCCGTTCGCTCGCTTGCCCGGCGTGGTCGCGATAGCTGATGATGAAGGCGCGCTGAGCAATGGCCTGCGACATCTCATCATTGGTCACCGGACTGTCCGGGTTGGGGATGACATCGGCCGCCGGCATGGTCGCGCCCTCGAACCCCTTCGGCGTCAGGGCCGACTCGGGCACTTGCTCTCCATTCGACAGGCGACCAATGAACGGAATGACTGCCATGCCCGACACCCTTACCAACTCGACCCAGACCTCGGGACGCCGCCCAAGGGACTTCACCTAACGCTGATGGCCAGTTCACGCCGTCGAGGCAAGAGGGGGCTGATTCTTTGCATCCTGTTTCATGGCCGGCAGGCCGCCTGCGGACGATATCGGGATGATTGACGCAACCCGGCGCCGGAGGCCGGCGTGATGCAAGTCGTCCTTCGCGCTCATCCGCGCCGCGCCTGGGTTACAGGCATGGCGCTTGGTAGGCCGGGTGGGGATCGAACCCACGACCATTCGATTAAAAGTCGAATGCTCTACCGCTGAGCTACCGGCCCACTTGTCGGTCCTCCAGTCTCCCGGAGGCGCCGATCAAAGCGGCGCGGACCATAGTCGGGCGCCTACCCTTGCCGCAAGTCGCCAATCAGACGAGCAGACGCTTGGCGCGCACGCCAAGGTCAAGGTAGAAGATAATCATGCGCACACTCCTCCTCGCCAGCCTCCTCGCCGGATCCCTCGCGATCCCCGCCATCGTCGCCGCCGATCCGCCGCCGTCCGGGCAACTGCAGACGCCGGACCAAGCGGGACAGAGCACCGTCGGCAGCGCCGCCTCGGCGCCGATGCATGACCTGAACCTGATGCGTCAGAAGATTCCGCCGATTCTGCTGGTGGCCATGGCCGACCCCTATGCCCGACCCATTCCGGCCACCTGCCGCAACCTCTCAGCCCTGGTGAATGAACTAACCACCGCCCTTGGGGACGACCTTGATGTCGTCGCCGACGAGGACAACAGCACCAAGGCCAAACGCGACCGCCTGACGCGGGAAGGTCTGCATGCCGGCTCCGAGGCCCTGCTGCCGTTCTCGGGCTTTGTGCGCAAGCTGTCAGGCGCCGAGCAGCACGACCGGCTGGTTTTGGACGCGATCACGGCGGGCGACGTTCGCCGCGGCTATCTGAAGGGGCTGGGCGAAGCGCGTGGCTGCCCGCCGCCCGCCACGCCCAGGCACCTGACCCACCCCATCAGCCTGCCGATGGAAGACCGGGACCCGCACAAGCCCAGGTACCCGATCCACTAGGATTCTGAAGGCGCGTCCCGCCGCGTCTGTCTTGCCTTGAAGTCGCGTCGGAAGGCTTCCAGCCGTCCTTCGCGGATGGAGCCGCCCAGCTGGCGCAGCAAGTGCTGAAAGAAGGCGATGTTGTGCCAGGACAACAACACCTGGCCGAGGATTTCGTCAGCTTTCACAAGGTGATGCAGATAGGCCTTGCTGTAGTCTCGGCTGGCCGGGCAATCGACGTCGGGGGACAAGGCTTCCTCATCCTCGGCGAAACGGGCGTTCTTCAGATTGACCGCCCCCTCCCAGGTCCAGGCCTGGCCGTGGCGCCCTGACCGGGTGGGCAGAACGCAGTCGAACATGTCCACGCCCCGCGCCACCGCCTCCACCAGGTCGATAGGCTTGCCCACCCCCATCAGGTATCGCGGGCGGGCGGGCGGCAGCAGGCCGGGCGCGTAGTCCAGCACCTCGCACATGGCTTCGTGGCCTTCGCCCACCGCCAAACCGCCGATGGCGTAGCCGTCGAAGCCGATCTCCAACAGACGCTCGGAGGATTCCCGGCGCAGGGCTTCGATGGTGGACCCCTGCTGGATGCCGAACAGGGCCTGGGTCTCTCGCTCCCCAAACGCCGCCTTGCACCGAGCGCCCCACCGGGCCGAACGGCGCAGGGCGTCGGCGGACCTGGATTCCTCCGCCGGCCAGGACACCAGTTCGTCCAACTGCATGACGATATCGGAGCCCAACAGGTCGGCCTGGATCTCGATGGAGCGTTCCGGCGACAGCACGTGGCGCGACCCGTCGATATGGCTCTGGAAGGTCACGGACTCCTCGGTGACCTTGGATATCTTCGACAGCGACATGACCTGAAAGCCGCCGCTGTCTGTGAGAATCGGTCCGTCCCAGCGCATGAATTTGTGCAGTCCGCCCAGGCGTTTGATTCGCTCGGCGGTGGGGCGAAGCATCAGGTGGTAGGTGTTGCCAAGAATGATTTGAGCCCCGGACGCCTTCACCTGGTCCACCATCAGGGCCTTGACCGTGCCGGCGGTGCCCACCGGCATGAAGGCGGGGGTCTGGATGTCGCCGCGGGGGGTCTTCAACACCCCGGTGCGGGCCGCTCCATCGGTGGCCGCGATCTCGAAAGGAAAGGCGCTCATCCCGCCGCCCGCCAAAGCAGGGACGTGTCGCCGTAGGAGTAGAAGCGGTAGCCGGTCTCCACGGCGTGGCCGTAGGCGGCGCGCATGGTTTCGAGGCCTGAAAAGGCGCCGACCAGCATGAAAAGCGTCGATTTTGGCAGATGGAAGTTGGTCATCAGGCCGTCAGCGGCGCGGAACCGGTAGCCGGGGGTGATGAAAATGGCGGTTTCGGCGGCAAAGGCCCCGATCACGCCGTCGGCCCCGGCGGCGCTTTCCAACAGCCGCAGCGAGGTGGTGCCGACACAGATGATTCGGCCGCCCCTGGCCCGGACCGCGTTGAGGGCGGCGGCAACTTCGGCGGTCACCTCGCCGTACTCGGGATGCATTCGGTGTTCGGAGACTTCTTCTGTCTTCACCGGCAGGAAGGTCCCGGCGCCCACGTGCAGGGTGACGAAGTGTTGGGAAACCCCCATCGCCGCCAGTCGCGCCAGCAGCTGCGGCGTGAAATGCAGGCCGGCGGTCGGCGCGGCCACCGAGCCATCGTCGCGAGCGTAGACGGTCTGATAGTCGGTGCGATCCTGTTCGTCCTCCGCCCGGCGGGCGGCGATATAGGGCGGCAGGGGCATCATGCCTCGCTCGGCGATAGCGATGTCCAAATCTGGGCCGGCGAGATCGAAGGCCAGGGTCACCTCGCCGTCCTCGCCTTTCTCGATCACCGTGGCGTCCAGGGCCGACAGCAGGCAGGCGCGATCGCCGCCTTCGCCAAACCTTATCCGGTCACCCGGGGCGAGCCGTTTGCCGGGGCGCATGAAGGCCGTCCAGCGGCCGGGGTCCAGCCGCCGGTGCAGGGTTGCCTCCACCGCCACCGTCGAGTCGCCCCGTACGCGGTGGCCGTTGAGGCGAGCGGGGATGACCCGGGTCTGGTTGAACACCAGGGCGTCGCCGGCCCGCAGCAATGAGGGCAGATCACTGACCTTCAGGTCCGTCAGGACGCCGCCCTCGCCCACCGCCAGCAACCGCGCCGAGTCGCGCGGAACCGCGGGCCGAAGGGCGATCCGGTCCTCCGGCAGGGGAAAGTCGAACTCATCAAGTCTCATGCGGCGTCGCGTAGGCGCCCCCCGCCCCAGCGTCAAGCGCCGAGGCGGCGCCGGGGCCGATGTCGACCAGGCGACCTTGGAACCTGACGCCCACCGATCTGTTCTTCCCCTGACTTCAAGCCAACCCAAGGACCACCCCAATGGCCACCACCGGAAACACCGCCACTGCTTCGAAGACCGCCAAGCCCCGCCGCACCCGCCGCACCGGTCGCCGCGATCCCCTGGCCATCGCGCTGCTGAAGAAGGACCACCGCGAAGTCGCCGCCTGGTTCGACGAATATGAGCAGCTCGAGGCCGAGACCGAAAAGCTGGCCCTGTTCAACAAAATCGCCCTGGCCTTGAAGGTCCACACCCAGATCGAGGAGGAAATCCTCTATCCGGAAGAACGCGGCGACGTCGAAGACGACATGCTGGACGAGGCCTATGTCGAGCACGACGGCGCCAAGAAACTGATCGCCGAGATTGAGGCGATGCAGCCCGCCGACCAATTCTATGACGCCAAGGTCAAGGTGCTGGGCGAATACATCACCCACCACGTCAAGGAAGAGGAACAGCCCGGCGGCCTTTTCGCCCAGGCCAAGAAGGGCGATGAAGACCTGGACGAGATGGGCGAGCGCCTGAAGGCCCGCAAGGAAGAGCTGATGGCGCAACTGGGTGGCAAGTCGGGTCACTGAGCCCGCCACGCGCCGGGGCGACTGACCCCGGCGGGGTTGAAATCCCAGGACATTGAACAACAAAGCGCCCGCCCGGCGATCAGCCTGGCGGGCGCCGCCTTGAACGGTTGTGCTTGGGCCTGGGATTCCGTATCCCGGCGGCTTGCGGCACAATGCCAGGCGGTCGGGGAGCACGGCGATTATTCAATTCATCGTCGCGCCGATCCGCATCGTCGCCTTCCTGCTCGCGCTTGGCGCCGCCGCGTTCAGCCTGGCTTCCCTTGGCGGCGTGATCAGCCGCTGGCTGGACGGGCTGACCCATTTCGCGCCGCTCTATCTGGCGGTCGGTCTGTTGGCCATCGCTCTGCGGCTCGTCACCGGGCTCGACGGCGCCAGGCCGACTGTCACCCTGGGATTGGCCGCCATGGCGTTCGCCGCGGTGCTGATGGCGCCCGAACTGCTGGCCATGGCCAACCGGACGCCCGCCCCCGCCCAGGGCCAGACCCTGCGGTTGCTGCAGTTCAACCTGTGGAGCCGGAACTTTGATCCGCAGGGCACAGCCCAGTGGATCCTGGCCCAGGATGCGGACATCGTCGTTCTGGAAGAGGCCGACGACCTCGGCGAGGGCATCCCCGCCCTGCTCAAGGGGCGCTACCCCTTCGCCACCAGCTGCGAGCCGCCGGTGTCCTGCTCCACGGTGATCCTGACCAAGGAGAAACCCACCGCTTCGGCCGGGTTGATGCCCCCGCCCAACAAGCTGCCCGGCGCCTGGGTGACGCTGGGGTCAGGCGACCGAGCCTTCACCGTGGCGGGGGTGCACTATGTCTGGCCGGTGCCGTCGGGCGCCCAGGAACGCCAGTCGATCCGCCTCGCCAACATCGTCTCGAGCTTCGATCAGAAGAGCCTGATCATCGCCGGCGACATGAACCTGACCCCCTGGTCCTTCACCCTGCGCCGCCAGGACATGCGTTTCGGCATCGAGCGCCGCACGCGCGGCCTGGTCAGCTGGCCAGTGGCGCCGTTCTCCAACCTGCGGCTGAAGTCGCCCCTTCCCTTCCTGGCCATCGACCAGATCTACGCCGGCAGCGACTGGAAGACGGTGAGCATCGAGACCGGACCCCGGCTGGGCTCGGACCACCTGCCGGTGATGATCGTGCTGCGGCGGCCGAACTAATCCACCGCGTCTATCCGGCGAGAGCCGCGATCTCGCGGGCCAAGTTCTCCCGCGCCTGGCTCTCGTAGAGCTCACGCAAAGCAGGATCGGCGAAAATGATCGGGGTTAGCAGGAACCCCTCGAGCACCCGCCGCCGTCCCGCCCGGAACATCGCCTCCGGCACATGGATGTATTCCTCGCGGATGGCCGCCGCGTAGGCGTCGTAGGCGCCGGGCGGGGCGCCAAGGATCGACAGATCGATGGACACCATCAACCCGCCCAGGCGATCGCCGGCGGCAACCGCATGGCCTTTGGTCAGGAGGATCAGGCGGGCCACCTCGTCCACCTCGGCTGGGGTCGCGCCAAGGTTCGGCAATTGCTCGCGCGCCAGCACGGCGCTGGCGTCCTCGTTGTCGCCGCGGGTTGGATCATAGATGGCGTCGTGCCACCAGATCGCCCAGGTGAGCAGGCGGCGGTCAGCCTCGCCAAGATCCCGGACACCAGCCAGCTTGGCCAGGCAATCCTCGATATGGGCGCGGGTGTGATACCGGCGGTGAGCTTGCCCGTAGGCGGCATCAAGCGCCGGCGTCATCGCCTCAGGCGTCCGCCGCGACCTTCATGGAGACGATCTTGCCGGGCGCGCGCGGCGGCTCGCCGGCGGGCAGTTCATCGACATGCGCCATGCCTTCGATCACCTCGCCCCACACGGTGTACTGGCCGTCGAGGAAGGTCGCGTCATCGAAGCAGATGAAAAACTGGCTGTTGGCCGAGTTGGGGTTGGGGGTGCGGGCCATGGAGCAGACGCCGCGCACGTGCGTCGTCTTGGAGAACTCCGCCGTCAGGTTCGGCTTTTCCGAACCGCCCGAGCCGGTGCCGCTGGGGTCACCGCCCTGGGCCATGAAGCCGGGGATCACGCGGTGGAAGACGACGCCGTCATAGAAGCCCTCCCGCGTCAGTTCCTTGATCCGCGCCACATGGCCGGGGGCCAGGTCGGGGCGGAGCTTAATGGTCACGGGCCCGGATTCCAGGGTCATGATCAGGGTGTTTTCGGCGTCAGACATCGGTGGGAGCTTTCCTTGAATCACTTCTCGTCGGCGACGAGTTCGACGTCGCAGACGCCAAAATCGATCACCTTTTGCTGGCGGGCGCGGTCGGCCAGGACACGGAACCAGGCCCCCCGCGGGTCGATGATACGGACCTTGGGCCGCTGCGCCTCGGGCATGTCGGCCAGGACCTGAACCTTGGTCATCTTGTCCCGCGGTTCGTCCACCGCCCCGGTGCCGGGAGCGCCCAACTTGATCGCCCGGACGACATCCTGGCCGCTGATCACAGCGCCAAAGGCGGTGTAGGTCTTGTCCAATTGGTGGCTGACGCCGCGCATCAGATAGAACTGGCTGTTGGCGCTGGCCGGGTCATCGGCGCGCGCGGCGCCGGCGACACCCTTACAGAACGAGCCCCAGGCGTTGACCTTGTGGTCGGCGGTGAGCACGCCAAGGTCCATGGTCTGGCTGATCACCGGCAGGCTGCCGAGAAAGCCCCACTCCAGACCGTTGGCCCGATCGACGATGGCGACCGGCGTGTCGGCCCCGCGGCGGAAGGTGAATTCTGGCTGCAGGTTCGGCTTGTCCGAACTGCCGGTGCCGTCATCTTTGGGATCGCCGGTCTGGTCCATGAAATTGTCCAGCACGCGGAAGAAGCTGCGGCCGTCGTAGAAGCCCGCCCGCGCCAGCTCTCGCAGCCGCTGGGCGTGCATGGGCGCGGCCAGGGGCGCCAGCTCCACCAGGATGCGGCCCTTGGTGGTGTCGATCACCAGGATGTCCTGCGGGTCGGGGGTGCGCCAGTCGGCGTCCACCGGGCCGCTGGGGCCGGCGGGCGCGGGCGGAGGCGCTGGGGGCTTGGACTTGGCCAAGGCCGGGGTCACGGCGGACCCAGCGGCCAGGACGGCGACGCATGCGAGCGTTGCGAAGGCTGATCTCATGTGGCGATGCCCTAGAGGGAAACCGGCAACCGCGCCATAGGGATTTCGTCCCCGTCGCGACGCCGCACGGCGATCAGCCGCCGTACTTGGCCATCATCCGGTCCTTCACACCGGGGGGCACGAAGCGCGCGGCGTCCCCTCCCATCTGGACGATGACCTTGACCAAGCTGGAGGCGATGGCCTGGTGGCGTGGGTCGGCCATCAGGAACACCGTCTCGATATCACGGTCCAACTGTTGGTTCATGGCCGTCATCTGGTATTCGAATTCGAAGTCGGCCACCGCCCGCAGGGAGCGGATAATGATCTGGGCGCCGACATCGCGGGCCAACTGGATGGTCAGCTTGTCGTCGTAGGAGATGACCTCGATCTCGGCCACCTTGGCGCAGGAGAGGGTTTCCTGCCGGATGATCTCGACCCGTTCCTCGAGTGAGAACAGCGGCCCCTTCCCCGGGTTTCCCGCTACCCCGATCACCAGCTTGTCCACGAGCTTCACCGCCCGAGCGATGATGTCCAGGTGACCGTTGTGCACCGGATCAAAAGTACCCGGATAAAGGCCTACGCGCATGTGTTCCCCGCCAACTGGGTGAAACTTTAAGCCCTGCCCCAAGACGAGGAAATCGGCCCGCTGTCAACCGTGCCGCCGAGGCAGGTCAGTGGAAACGGCCAATCTCCGGCGCGCGGTGGTGTGACCGCGACGCCGGCCAGACCTGCCCTATTCGCTCTCCGGCGGCCCCTCCGCCACCGAGCCGTCATCGTCCGGCGTCTCAGCCTCCTCGGCCCCGGCCTCGCCTTCGAGGCGCTCCACCGAGACCACGTGTTCGTTCTCGCCGGTGCGGAAGATGGTGACGCCCTGGGTGTTGCGGCCGGCCGTGCGGATCTGGCCGACGGGCACGCGGATCAACTGGCCCTGGTCGCTGACCAGCAACAGCTCGTCCGTATCCTCCACCGGGAAGCTGGCCACCAGCCGCCCTCCCCGCTTGGACAGGTCGTGGGCCATCAGCCCCTGGCCGCCACGGCCCGTGCGACGATAGTCGTAGGCCGAGGTCCGCTTGCCATAGCCTTCGGAAGACACAGTCAGGATGTGCTGCTCTGCCCCGCCCAGTTCGGCGATGCGCTCCACCGACAGGCTGACCAATTCGCTGGCCGCGCCGTCATCCTCATCTTCCGGCACCGGGGCGGCATCGGCTTCCTCGCCGTTGGCGGCGGCGCGCATGGCGGCGGCGTGCTTGAGGTAGGCGGTGCGTTCGGCCGGGGTGGCGTCCACGGCGCGCAGCACGGCCATGGAGATCACCGTGTCGTTCTCGCCCAGGCGGATACCCCGCACACCGGTGGATTCCCGGCCGGCGAACACGCGCACGTCGTCCACCGGGAAGCGGATGCAGCGGGCGGCGGCGGTGGTCAGCAGAACCTCGTCGCTGGCGGTGCACAGGGCCACGCCGATGATCGAATCGCCCTCGTCCAGCTTCATGGCGATCTTGCCGTTGCGGTTCACCTGCACGAAGTCGCTGAGCTTGTTGCGCCGCACCGAGCCGGAGCGGGTGGCGAACATCACGTCCAGTCGATCCCAGGTCGCCTCGTCCTCGGGCAGGGTCAGGATCGAGGTCATGGTCTCGCCAGGCTCGATCGGGAACAGGTTGATGAAGGCCTTCCCCCGTGAGGTGGGCGTACCCACCGGCAGACGCCAGACCTTGAGCTTGTAAGCCTTGCCGCCGGAGGAGAAGAACAGCATCGGCGCGTGGGTCAAGGCGGAGAACACCCGGGTGACGGCGTCCTCATCCTTGGTCGACATGCCCGAGCGCCCTCGCCCGCCCCTGTGCTGGGTGCGGTAGGTGCTCAGCGGCGTGCGCTTCACATAGCCGCCGTGGGTGACGGTGATGACCATCTCCTCGCGGACGATCAGATCCTCGTCTTCCAGATCGGCGTCGCCCTCGACGATGGTGCTGCGGCGCGGGATGGCGAAGTTGGCGCGCACCTCGACCAGTTCCTCGCGCACCACGGCCATGATGTTGGCGCGGGTCGACAGCAGCTCCAGCAGGGCGGCGATGGTGGTGGACAGCTCGTTGGCCTCGCCGAAGATCTCTTCGCGGCCAAGGCCGGTCAGGCGCGCCAGGGTCAGGCCGAGGATGGCGCGGGTCTGTTCGTCGGTGAGCCGCACGTTCTTGCCGTCGATCAGGGCCGTGCGCGGGTCGGCGATCAACTCGATCAGGGGCAGCATGTCGCCCACCGGCCAATCCCGGCTGACCAGGCGTTCGCGCGCCTCGGCCGGGTCCTTGGACGTGCGGATGATGTGGATCACTTCGTCGATGTTGACCACGGCGATGGCCAGGCCGACCAGGACGTGGCCGCGGTCGCGGGCCTTGTTGAGCTGGAACCGGGTGCGCCGCACCACCACTTCCTCGCGGAAGTCGATGAAGGCGGTGAGCATCTCGCGCAGGCCCATCTGCTGGGGCCGGCCGCGGTTGAGGGCCAGGGCGTTGACGCCGAACGAGGTCTGCAGGGGCGTGAAGCGATAGAGCTGGTTCAGCACCACCTCGGCGCTGGCGTCGCGCTTGAGTTCCACGACAACGCGCAGGCCCTGGCGGTCGCTTTCGTCGCGCAGGTCGCTGATGCCCTCGATGCGCTTCTCGCGCACCAGTTCGGCGATGCGCTCGACCATGGCGGCCTTGTTCACCTGGAAGGGCACCGAGGTGATGATAATCGCCTCGCGGTCCTTGCGGATGTCCTCAATGGTCGCCTCGCCGCGCATAATCACGCTGCCGCGGCCGGTCATCAGGGCCTGGCGCGCGCCCGTGCGGCCGATGATCTCGCCGCCGGTGGGGAAGTCGGGACCGGGGACGATATCCAGCAGCTGGTCCATGCCGATGTCCGGGTCGTCGATCATCGCCAGGCAGGCGTCGACGATCTCACCCAGGTTGTGCGGCGGGATGTTGGTGGCCATGCCCACGGCGATGCCGCCCGAGCCGTTGACCAGCAGGTTGGGAATCCGCGCCGGCATCACCGTCGGCTCGGTGTCCTTGCCGTCGTAGTTTTCCTTGAAGTCGACGGTGCCCTGGTCGATGTCGGCCATCAAGGCCTCGGCGGCCTTGGTCATCCGGCATTCGGTGTAGCGCATCTGCGCCGGGGGATCGTTGTCGATCGAGCCGAAATTGCCCTGGCCGTCCACCAGCCTCAGACCCATTGAGAAGTCCTGGGCCATACGCACCAGGGCGTCATAGACCGACTGGTCGCCGTGGGGGTGGAAGCGGGCCAGCACGTCGCCGACCACCCGGGCCGACTTGGAGTAGGACCGGTCCGAGGCCATGCCCAGCTCGTGCATGGAATAGAGGATCCGCCGGTGCACGGGCTTGAGCCCGTCGCGCACGTCGGGCAGCGCCCGGCTGACGATCACGCTCATGGCGTAGTCCAGATAGGACTTCTTGAGCTCGTCCTCGATGTGGATCGGAGACACGTGCCCGCGTCGTCCGTCTTCGGGCGGTAGGGTTGTTTCGTCGGTCAAAGGGGGATTTCAGACTTAATGAATCGGACACCAAACGTCCGCGCCCGTGTTAACATCTGGGCGCCGGAAACACCACCTCAAGGGGGCTTTGCGGCCTTTGAACTCAGACCTGGAATGCGAGGTCATCGCTATGTCCAAACCACTGATTCTATTGACCCTTGCGGCGGCCCTCCTGGCGCCGGCCGCGGGGCTGGCCCAGCCCAGCGCTCAGACACCCGACCGGCATCCGGGCGTCTATCAGTTCCAACCCCTGCCGACGGGCTATTGCGCGAGCCGGCAGCAGCAGGACTTCAAGCCCGACTCGGCCCCGGCGCGGTTCCAGCGCCTGGGCGAATTGCCGCCAGCCTATTCGATCCGGCTGTCGGCCCGGCTGTCGGCGATAACGCCGCCGGCCTACGATCCTTGCGCCACCGTGGCTCCGGCGCTGGTGCGGATAAGGTAGGCTCGGCGCGCGCGAAAACGGGGAGCGAGGGGGGGGGGCAGAACCCCGTCCAGCCCCCCTGTTCACCGTATTTCACCGTATTTAACGGTCAGAATGGGATTTCGTCGTCCAGGTCGGCGCTGAAGGTTTCGCTGGGGCCTGAGCGCGAGCCGGAGGCGCGGCCGCCGCTGGAGTAGCCGCCGAAATCGCCTTCGGAAGCGGCGGCGCCGCCGCCCGCGCCCTTGCCGGCCAGCATGGTCAGCTCACCGCGGAACTTCTGCAGCACGATCTCGGTAGAGAACTTCTCGACCCCGGAATTGTCCTGGTACTTGCGGGTCTGGATGGCGCCCTCGAGATAGACCTTGGAGCCCTTGCGCAGATAGTTCTCCGCCACCTTGACCAGGTTGTCGTTGAAGATCACCACCCGGTGCCACTCGGTCTTTTCCTTGCGTTCGCCGGAGGTGCGGTCGCGCCAGGTTTCAGAGGTGGCCAGGTTGAGATTGGCGACCCGGTCGCCGGAACTGAGGGTGCGGATTTCGGGGTCACGCCCCAGATTGCCCACCAGAATGACCTTGTTGACGCTGCCGGCCATGGCCTTGCTCCCAGACTCGCCCGGCGACCCATGCGCCAGAATCTGCGCAAACGTTAACGCCAGACGATGGCCTTGGCAACAGAATGTTCTACTTATGTTCCGTTTCGTCCACAGCTATTGCTGCGGCATCGCCCCCGGAACCGCCAAGCGTCCGTCGCCGGTGCGGACCATGAAGGGATAGCGGACGCCATCAAAGCTCTGGGCGGTGAACACCCCTTCCCTCTGCAGGAAGAGGTAGGCCCCCTGGTAGCTGCCGGTGATCTCGCTCTTATTGCCGCCCAGGCCCACGAACTTGAGGCGCATGGCCTCGAGCTGGGCGGCGCAGTGTTCGAGGTCCGGCACATTATTCGCCAAACGGTTGAATTTGACCTTGCCGTCCTTGCCGACCGCCATGGCCCAGCAAACCCCGGCGTCCGTCGGCGCCTCGATCTTCTTGGCGCAACCGGCCAGCACGGCGGGCAGACCCAGGAGGGTCAGGGAAAGCAGGGCGGGGGCGACCAAGGATCGGCGTTGCATGCATGGATCCTATACCGAGCGAAGAGGCAGGGAAATGACCCGCGGCGGTGGCCCGCCGATGATCAGCCGATAGCGGGAACCGAGCAGCCGGAGCCCTGGTCGGCCAGGGTGCGGAAATCGTGATTGTCGCCGCTGACCTCGATGCGGCCAGGAACCGAGCGCAGCGTCTGGTCGACCCATCGCCCATAGGTGGCGCCGCCCTGGCGCTCGCAATGGCCGGCGTAAAGGGCTTGGACGCAGGCGTTGAGGGTCAGGTCGGTCGGCAGCTTCTGCCAGTTGGGGCCAGCACGCCGCCAACAGGCGCCGGTGGGGGTCCGAGCAGCCGTGGGCGTGGTGAGCACCTCGCCAGGCGGCGGCAGGTTGACGCCGGGGGCGGGGGCAGCGGCGGGAATCGTGGTCAGCGGCGTCACCGGCTGCGGCGGCAAGGGAGTGATGTCGCTGGTGCTGCCATTGGCGGCGGCCAGGGCGCCGGAGCTGTCAACGCCGACGTCCAAGGCGCCGGTGGCCACGCCGTTCTTCTTGGCGCACTCGTCCAGCGGCAGTTCGCCGACGAACTGGCCGCCGACGAAACAGCGCAGGGGCCGCTTGGGATCCAGCTTGGTGTCGTCGTCGCGGCCGGTCTGAACTACCAGCCCGCCCTGGGACGCCGGCGGCGCGGCGGCGACGCCGGGACCGTGGCCCACGAGGGCATAGGCGATGGCCAGGCCGGCCCCGAGGGCCAGGACGGCGCCGCCGCCCAACAGGATGCGACGATCCTTCAGCAGGTCTGGGAGGGAAGACGCCATGACGCCTCCTGGCTAGCCCGCGGCCCGCGTGGTTTCAAGCGCCGAACAGGCCCCCGGCGCCGGATCCGCCGCCGCCACCGGCGGACAGGCGGCTGAGGGCGGCCTTATAATTGGCTAGCTGGCTTTTGAGATAGACGGGCACCCTACCGCTGGGATTGGTGGTCGGCGGGGTCCTGGGCTTGGGCATCGCCGCGACCTTCATGTCGTTGTAGGCGCTGAACACGACGCCGATGGCCTTTTGCAGGGCCGCCGCCGCCGTGGCGATGGAGGCCTTGGAATTGAGGTTGAGGCTGTTGTCCAGGTTCAGGCCATAGACCTTGCCCTTGCCGTCGGCGGAGACCACCTGCCCGCTGCTGTTGACGGTGGTCTGGCGCACCACGCCGGGGGTCAGACCCAGGGCCTGAAGGGCGTCATGCCCGGACGGACCTTCGACCAGCTCCACGGTGCTGTGGGGCGAATAGGGGGCGATGTGCAGCTCGCGTTTGCCGCTGGCCGTGGTCTTGGTGACAACGACCTGATAGCCGCTGGCGTGCTGAATCTTGGTGGCCAGGGTGTCGAGGGTTTCGCTGGCGTCGATGGTCACCTTGATCTCGCCCCCGCCCTCGGATGTTTTGACGTAGAAGGTGTCGCCGGCGCGCACGGAACTGTTGTCGACTAGGCGGTTGGACTGGGCGGCGTTCATCACCCCCTGGGGCAAGCCTAGCTGATCCAGGATACTGGCCCCGCCATTGGCCACCGCGATGCTGGTGGGGATGTCCTGGCCGTCTTTGCTGGTGAACCGCCGCGCGAAGCTGGTCGTGCCGGCGGCCACGTTCAGATTGACCAGAAAGCCATCTCTTTTGCCCACCGCCGGCAGGCCCGGCAGGTCGGAGCCGGCCGAGCCGGTCAGCCAGACATTGTCGCCGGACACAGCCATGCCAGTGACCTTGTCGTTCCCGCTGCCGCCATAATAGGCGATCTTGTCGCCGGCCGCGGGGGCCAGGGTCGAGGACAGGGTCGCGGCAAAGGCGTCTTCCCCGCCCCCGCCGGCGGCGGTCACCGTCCCGGCGTTCAGGGCGTTGCTGAAGGTCGAACCGCCCACCACCACCTGGCCGGAAGTGTTGACCCCGATCCCGGCGATATTGCCACCCTGCAGATTGCCGAGATCGCGCTGGCCAGTCTGCAGCGGCGCGCCGGTCCCGGAAGCGTCGAAACTGCGCACCACGGCATTGCCGCTCTCGACGCCGGCCACGTAGATGTTGGTTCCGCTGACCACCAGCTTGGAGGCCGTATCAGTACCGCTCGTGCCGTACTGGTTGGTGAACTTCACCACCGGGGCGCCCTTGGACGAGGTGGCGATCCCCATCAGATAGGCGTCGGTTCCGCCTTGGATTCCGCCGGTGCTGGCGGGCATGGCCGACGCCGTCTGGCCGGCCACATAGACGGTGCCGTCGTTGCCGAAGGCCACGGCGTTGGCCTGGTCGGCGGCCGTGCCACCGCGGCGCTGGGTCCAGATCTCCTGGCCATTGGCGTCATAGAGGCTGACGAAGCTGTCGGTGGTGGTGGGGCTGGCCACGGTCTCCCCAGCGCTGAGCGTGCCGGTCACCGATCCGGCGACGGCCACCTGGCCGCTGGAGGAGACCGACAGGGCCAAGCCGTTGGCGCTGACGCCGGCGCCCAGCTCACGCGAATAGACCAGGTTGCCGGCGGAATCGAACTTCTGCAGGGCGACGTCCTGCGCCCCTTTGATGGTCTGGCCGTCGGTCTTGCCGTTGATATTGGCCAGGACATAGACCGAGCCGTCCGGACCGGCGGCCGTGGCGTTGGCGGAGGCGACGGTGGACGGCAGGGTGTTGGCGAACAGCCGCCCGTCGGTGGAATAGGCCTGGCCATCGGGAATCGCCGGAGTTCCGTTGGTCTGGAACTTGACCAACTGGCTGCTCTGGTCCCCCGCGGCGGCGACGGTGGCCGCCTTGGCCTGGGTCGGGGTCAGGTATTTGGCCTTGGGATTGACCGTGGTGTCGGGCGGCGTGCCGGCGGTCTGGGTCAGGTAGACGGCGTCGCTGGTGGTGGGGGCCGAGAAGGTCACCGACTCGGCCACGCTTGTGTTGAACTGCAGGGCCCAGCTGTCCTGTGTGGTCGGCAGCTTGACCGAGGAGTTGCCGACCTTGACCACCTGGGGCGCGCCCGGAATGCGGTCGGTGGCCACGCGGGTGAACACCCCGGCGGCCGAGAGCTGGCTGTTGATGTAGGAGACCACATTGGCCATCGACCGGGTCTGGGTTCCCATCTGGGAAAGGTCGATGGGGATGTCCAACGGCGAGCTCTTGCCGCGCTGGACCGTGATGTCGAAATTCACCGCCCCCTGGAAGGCGTCCACAGCCTCTGTGGACGTGCCCGTGTGCAGGGTCTTGGTGACATAGGTGGTGGGTGGGTTGGGCACGCCGGCGGTGGCCGTGCTGGTTCCCACCGAGCCTTGGCTGACGCGGATGGTATCTAGGTTGAGCCCGTTCACGAAGCTCGTCACCTGGGCCATGCCAGACTGGAACGCCTTCTGGTACTGGGCCAGTTGGGTGGGGCCAACGGTGGGGCCGCTGGCGTGGTCGGCCAGGCCGAAGAGGGAGTTGAGGCCCTGGTAGAGGGCAAACAGGCTGCGATAGTCCGAGCTGGCGCCGGGCATGTCCAGCCGGGCGGCGTTCTGATTGATGAACGGCAGGCCGGCCAGTGCGTGCTGGACCAGGGCGCTCTCGCGCGGGGCGCCGGACGAAGTGTCCCATGGCGGCGTCGGCGCGTACTGCCGGTGGCCGGAGGAATTGATGAAACCGTGGGACGTGGTTGTGCCGGCGCTGGCGCCGGACAGCTTGGCGCCGCCAGCCTCGGCCGATACCTCGGCCACCTTGGCCTGGTAGTAGTTGCTCAGCAGATTGGGGTCGAAGGAGACGACCACGGCCACGCCTTGAAAACGAGGCGGATCGCCCCGCCGTGACTATGGCCTCCAGCCCCTCACAACTCGTTAAGACGCAGCGTTAACGGAGCCTGTTACGCGGTGCGCGCAGAGTCTTTTTTGTACAACAAAATCAATAAAATAACCGGCGCGCTACGCCGCTGCCGCGATCATGTCGCGGCGGTAACAATTGGCGGCTAGCGGAAGAGCGACAGGACCACCTGCGGCGCCTGGTTGGCGATCGAGAGGGACTGGGCGCCAAGCTGCTGCTGAACCTGCAGAGCCTGTAGCCTGGCGCTCTCCTTGGCCATATCCGCATCCACCAGATTGCCCACCCCGGCGGTCAATGTGTCCGCCAGCTTGCTGACGAAGGTGATGTGGGCGTCGATCTGCTTGGCCTGGGCGCCAAGATCGCCCAGGGCCTGGTTCACATTGGCGATGGAGGCGTCAAGCAGGGCCAGGTTGCTGGTGGCCATGGTCACCGTGCCGATGGTTGAAGTCGCCGTCAGGGTGATGAGCGACCCCCCAAGCGACATGTTCTTTACCGACAGGGTGATGAAGGCGTTGCCCTGGGCGTTGGCCAGGAACTGGATATTGGTGGCCTGGGAGCCGTTGATCAGGTTGGCGCCGTCGAAGCTGGCCGAGTTGGTCACCTGGGCGATTTGCCGCAGGGTCGCCTGATAGTCCGAGGTCAGGGCCGCGCGGGAGGTGGTCGACAGGGATGGGTCCATGGCGCTGACCACCTTTTCGCGCAGCTGCACGAGCAGGTCGGAAATCGATCCGCCGGCCGTGGAGGTCACGTCCGAGATCGAGGCGGCGCGGTTGAGGCTGCTTTTCACCGAGTTCAGCGACCCGATGTCGGCACGCTGGCCCTGAGCAATGGCCCAGACCGAGGCGTTGTCCTTGGCGCTGGAAATCATCAGGCCGGTGGAGATCTCGCCCTGCACCTTGGTCAGGGTTTGATTGGTCTTGTTCAAGTTCTCGAGAGCCGTCAGCGCGGCGGAATTGGTGTTAACACTGAGCGACATGATCGAAGGCCCCTGGCGGCGCCGAGCATGGTGATTCTTCCCCCGGCTTCGTAAGGCTAGGCGGAGTTCGTATGCGTATGGTTAACGAGACGAGAACGGCCAACACCGCCGCCGCTGGGAGCGACGCCGGGACGGACGATCAGACGCGGCCCCCAATGAACTTGGGCGTCGCTATGAAACCGCGGGGTCAGCCGCGGGCGTTGACCACGGCGCCGGGCGCGTAGTCGGGCGTATGCTTTAGACGCAGTACTTCTTCACGCGGTACCTGCTGGACAACGTGGCCGGTGCGAACATCCACGGTCTTATAGATGTAAGATCCGGCGGCCTTATCCTCCTCGATTATGAGTCGCAGATCCGGCGTTTCGGTGATCGGCATAACGCCCCCGACCAACCCAACCGCGTCCGCAGTCGGCGCCCGCACGGCCGCGGGACCCGTCGTAGGGTCCGGCGTCTGGGCGATAGGTGCCACTGAGGTGCTCATCTCGACATGAAACCGGCCTTGCGAACCGGTCGCCTCCTTCCAAAAAGGAACCGCGGACGGCCAGGACCCGAAAGCCTGGCCGCCGCGGCTGAGGGACGGGCGAACCCGCCCCTCAGTTTAAGGTTTAGCGGAACAGTCCCAACAGGGACGAAGAGGCCGAGTTCGCGATCGACAGGGCCTGGATGCCGAGTTGCTGCTTGGTTTGCAGAGACTGGAGCATGGCGCTTTCTTTCGCGAGATCGGCGTCGACGAGGTTACCCACGCCGGCGGTGATCGTGTCCTGCAGCTTGCCGACGAAGGTCAGCTGCGAGCCGATCGACTTCGACGCCGTACCCAGCTTGGCCAGGGAGGCGCTGACGTTGTTGATCGACGTTTGGACCGTGGCGATCATCAGGCTCGCCTGAGTGGACGTACCGATAGTGCCGGTCGTCGCCACAGTGACGTTGGCGCCGCCAACGGACAGATCCTGGGCCTGAACCGTCAGCACGGAGCTGCCGGTGGAGTTGGCCAGAGCCGACACGTTGGTCGAGCCGCTCTTGATCAGGTTGATGCCGTTGAACGAGGCGTTGCTCGCCACCTGCGTGATCTGGTTACGCAGGGAGATGAAGTCGGTGTTCAGAGCCGCCCGGCTGGCCGTGTCCAACGAGGTGTCGGAAGCGGCGAGCGCCTTGGATTGCATCTGAGTCAGCAGATCGGAGATCTGGCTGCCCGCGGCCAGGGCCACGTCAGTGACGGACGAAGCGCGGTTGAGCGAGTCTTTCACCGAGTCCAGCGAAGAGGCGGTGGCGCGTTGGTTCTGGGCGATAGCCCAGGTGGCGCCGTCGTCCTTGGCCGAGCCAACCTTCAGACCCGTGCTGATGATCTGCTGGGTGCGTTGAAGGGCGCTGGTGGTGGTGTTGAGGTTTTGCAGGGCGACGAGGGCGCCCACGTTGGTGTTAACGCTCGAAGTCATGGCGTAAGTTCCTATTCAAGGTGTCCGGCCGCCATTCTGGAAGCCAGGGGCATTTTGCCCGTTGAACAGGAAGCAATGACCGGGCCAGTCGGCAGACCTGACTCGGCAAAATTATCACTTTGATTTTATTGAGTTATGCCTTTGTTAGGCATGGTCAGTCGGCAATTTCTGCCGGGCTGCTGAGGTCGCTGGGCAAATGCTGCCGCGTGATTTGGGGTCGTCAATAGGCAGAAACCGCCAATCGAAGAGAACGAAAAAGAGGCCCGCCGGACGGAGCGCCATGCTCCGCCCGGCGGTCGCGACTATCTGAACAGAGACAGCACGGACTGCGGAGCCGCGTTCGCGATCGACAGAGCCTGGATGCCCAGTTGCTGCTTGGTTTGCAGCGACTGCAGCGTGGCGCTTTCCTTGGCGAGGTCGGCGTCGACCAGATTCCCAACGCCAGCGGTGATGGTGTCCTGCAACTTGCCCACGAAGGTCATCGTGGAGCTAATCGACTTGGACGCCGTACCCAGCTTGGCTAGGGAGGCGCTGACGTTGTTGATCGAGGTTTGAACCGTGGCGATCATGGCGCTCGCTTGCGTCACCGTCCCGATGGTGCCGGTAGAGGCCACCGTGACGTTGGCGCCGCCAACCGACAGATCCTGAGCCGCCACCGTCAGCACCGAGGTGCCGCTGGCGTTGGCCAGAGCGGCGACGTTGGTCGCGCCGCTCTTGATCAGGTTGATGCCGTTGAAGGCGGCGTTGTTGACGACCGAGTTGATCTGGTTCCGCAGAGAGATGAAGTCGGTGTTCAGGGCAGACCGGCTGGCCGTGTCCAACGAGGTGTCGGAAGCGGCGAGGGCCTTGGATTGCATCTGGGTCAGCAGATCGGAGATCTGAGTGCCCGCGGCAAGCGCAACGTCCGTGACGGATGACGCACGGTTCAGCGAGTCCTTCACCGAATCCAGCGAGGAGGCAGTGGCGCGCTGGTTCTGGGCGATAGCCCAGGTCGCGCCGTCGTCCTTCGCCGAACCCACTTTCAGGCCGGTGCTGATGATTTGTTGCGTGTGCTGCAATTGCCCACTGGTCGCATTGAGGTTTTGGAGCGCGACCATCGCGCCCACGTTGGTGTTAATCGAAACCATTCGACTGTCCTTCCATTCTGGTCGGGAGTTGTGCGGCTTTTGCCGCTGGGCGTTCTTGCCCATCGAAGGCATCGCAAGAGACAGGCCACGGCGATCCGCCGCAGCCTGTTGTTAACCCTATGATCTGGCTTGAAATTCTGACGCAACGCCGGTCCGTGAACCGGCTGGCGCCCTGCGGCTTCTACCGCCGGGAAGGAATTGCCCGGAAAAACCCGCTCGTGGCGCCCCTTTTGAGACGACCGGTGGCGCCCCTCGGACCTACTTGAAGCGGTAGGTGATGCGGCCCTTGCTCAGGTCGTAGGGTGTCATTTCCACAAGAACCTTGTCGCCCGCCAGGACGCGGATGCGGTTCTTGCGCATCTTACCCGCGGTGTGGGCGATGATCTCGTGCTCGTTCTCAAGCATCACGCGGAAAGTTGCGTTGGGCAGCAGTTCACTGACTGTGCCCGGGAATTCCAAAAGTTCTTCTTTCGCCATGCGGCCTCTCGAATGCGACAACGCCAAAGCGACACGGCCCGGCGAATGAATCGCGCGGGCCACGGGCCTTGGCGAGGCTCTATACCTCATTTGGCCGTCCAAGGTCGATGCGCTTGACGCACGGCCCCGCGCGCTGGTGTCGCCACCGACGGAGGGGCGCCGTAGTCGTGCTGCATTTGCCGGCCACGAGTTCTGCTATGGTCGGGTCCGAGGGTCCGGAGTCTTGAGGTCTTTGATGCCAGCATTCGGGGTTTGGGCGCGGTCACGGATCGCGGAATGGCGCTCGGCGCTTCGGCTGTTAGCCCTGGCGCCGGCCGCGGTCCTGACCCTGGGGGCCGGGACCTGCGCGGCTCAATCGGCGGCGTCAACTCCCGCCGCCCCCACGGTCTCGACCACCGCGGGCACGGCGTGCGGTACGCCGCTCAGCCCGCCCCTCTTCCAGAAGTGGGCGGAAGCCGGCGGCGAGAAAGGCCGCCTGGGCTGCCCCACCGCGCGGGAGAGCACCAGCGTCAAGACCCGCGGCGGGTCGGTGGGCCACGAGGTGGACTTCGACGCCAACGGGGGATCGGCCATTCTGTGGCACGCCTCGGGCGACCATGCCGGCCAGACCTATGTGGTCACCGGCTGCAACTATCGACTCTATGTCCAGTACGGCGGCCCGCGCGGCTGGCTGGGCCTGCCGATCGGCGAGCCGGCCAACAACCCCGACGGTCAGACCCAGGCCTTTGAAGGCGGCGTCATCGAGTACCAGCGCGTCGACCGCAGCTGCAGCGCCACCCGAGGTGCGCCGCCGCCGCCCGTCGTAGGGCCCCATGACGTCGCCCTGGACCAGGCGACCAAAGCGCCCCTGGGGCTCTATGTGGACAGCGCCAGCGGCGACCACATGACCGTGGCCACCGGCCTGCCCGCGGCCCTGGCCGACTTCTACCAGGCGGTCCGGCAGGAAGGCTTCGTCTACAGTCAGCACCCGCCAGGGGCGGTGACGTTGAAGCTCTATTTCAAGGAAAGCACCGGCGACTACGCCACCGTGGCCACGCCGGAAGGCGAGCGCGACATGCAGCAGGCGGGCTATGAGTTCGCTGGCGGCCAGGGTTTCGTCTTTCCCAGCGCCCAGCCTGGGACAATCCCGCTGAAGCTCTACCTAAATGCCGACAAGCCCGACTATTTCCTGGCCGGCTCGCCGGAAAGCGACACCGAGGCCCAGGCGAACGGATATGCCTTTGTCCGCATCGAGGGATATGCGCCGACGGGACCCTAGGTTTTGGACCCTGGGGCGGCTCGATCAAGGGTGAAGTTTGAAGCCGCCCGTTGGCTCGGGGGTCGTGAGCGCGATCGCATCAGTCTGAGAGTCGGGCGAGAAGCGGCTTACCGAGACTCAACGGATCCGCCGCCAGCAAGCGCCACTGACCAGCCATGGCAAGAAATTCGCAGCGCCCTTCGATGGATTCCGTCGCCAAGGCCATCTCAGCGCAGCGCAGCGCAGAGCTTGAGCATTGCAATCTTGGGCGGTCATTTTACCGAAAGCACCTTCCTGGACGCTCAAATCACTGTTTGAGATGCTCATAGAACGAACCCACCCCGGTTAATGTTCCTCAAGGATTTCATCGGCTCCCACCGTTTGGCAAAAATGCCGCACTCCCCCATAAGGCGATCCGGAACAAATACTCTCTCTCCGGATTATTAAGAATGGGAGGTGGTACTTCATGTATTCCGAACGCCACTATCGAGCCAGGTCCAATGTAGCTCTGGAGATGTCCGGCAAATTCGAAAACGCCAGATACAGACAGGCATATTTGGAGCTATCTGAATATTGGGGTCATCTTGCCGACAAGGCCAAGATGGCTGCCACCTCGACAGCTTCAAGTTTTCCAGAACGTCCCACGCACGCGGCACTTAACTGGCTGAACACCTTACGCAGGCTCACGTCGTGACCAGGGCCTTGCGCTGAGTGTCTCGGCCGCCCGAGACGGCGCGGCGCGCGAAACCCGCCGCGCGCGCTCCCTACCCCCCCACGGTCCGCGCCGGGATCGGGAAGCGCTCGCGAATCTTCGCCTCCAGGGTGTCGCGCACCGCGCGGTAGGCTTCCAGCACGGTCTCCCGCGAACCGATGACCAGGGTCGGGTCGTGCGTGGGCCAGTATTCGATCTCCACCGCCCTGCCCCGCGCCAGCTCCACCGCGCGGTGCTGCGCCTCGGGGGTCAGCGAGACCACCACATCGAAGCTGTCATCCTCAAGGTCGTCGAAAGCCTTGGGCCTGTGCGCCGTCAGATCGACGCCCAGTTCGTCCATCACCGCCACCACGAAGGGATCCGGCTGGCCCGCCTGGTCATTGCGCAGCCCGCAGCTGTCCACGAACACCCGGTTGCCCAAGAGCCGCTTCATCACCCCCTCGGCCATGGGCGAACGGACGCGGTTATGGTTGCAGGCGAACAGCACCGCCCCCGGCAGCTCCAGCACCCTCAGCCCCGCCAGTGCAAGGCGCAGATCAGAGTGAACAGCCGCCGGGCGGTGTCCTGGTCGGTCTCGACCTTGCCCGCCAGGCGCGACTGCAGCAGGGCCGAGCCCTCGTTGTGCAACCCACGCCGGCCCATGTCCAAGGCCTCGATCTTCTGCGGCGTGGCGTTGCGGATGGCCTGATAGTAGCTCTCGCAGATCATGTAGTAGTCGCGGATCACCCCGCGCAGCGGCGACAGCGAAAGCAGGTGGCGCTTCTGGTAGTTGGGCCCGGTGATATCCAGGGCCAGACGGTTCTCGATCAGGGAGATGCGCAGGTCGTAGGGGCCGCCCTCGGCGCCTTCGGGATGGAAGAAATTCTCCTCCAGCAGGTCGAAGATGGCGATTTGACGCTCCTGCTCTTGATCGCGCGAGGCGGCGGCGAGGGAATCCTCGTCCAGCTCGACGGTCTGAAGGCGGTGAGCGTTCATGGCCCTTCCTTAGCGAATCCCGCCGCCGGGGCGAAGGGCGCCAGGAACACAGTGCATGTCAGTTCCGCCGAATGGCCGCTGAGCGGGCATGGGCGGGCAGGCCCTCGATCTGTGCGAGAGCCACGGTGGCGTCAGCCAGGGCCGCGAAGGCCGCCGCGTCGCACTTCACGATCGAGGTGCGCTTGATGAAGTCATAGAGCGACAAGCCCGAGGAAAACCGCGCCGCTCGGCTGGTGGGCAATACGTGATTGGATCCGGCCACATAGTCGCCGATGGCCTCGGGGGCGTAGCGGCCCAGGAAGATCGCCCCGGCGTGGCGCACCTTGTCGGACAAGGCTTCGGGATCATCCACCGCGAACTCCACGTGCTCGGGGGCGATGCGGTCCACCAGACCAGGCGAGGCGGCCAGGCGCGCGATCACCACCGCGCCGTGGTCGCGCCAGGATGCGGCGGCGTCCTCGCCGGTGGCCAGTGTCTTCAGTTGCCGCTGGATCGCCTCCACGACGGAGTCGGCAAAGGCGGCGTCGTCGGTGATCAGGATCGACTGCGCGTCCGGGTCGTGTTCAGCTTGGCTGAGCAGATCGGCGGCAATCCAGTCGGGATCATTTTTGCCGTCGGCCACCACCACGATTTCCGAGGGACCGGCCAGGGCGTCGATGCCCACCACCCCATAGAGCCGGCGCTTGGCGGCGGTGACGAAGGCGTTGCCGGGGCCGACGATCTTGTCCACCGGCCGGATCGGCCCGGCGCCGTGGGCCAGGGCCGCCACTGCCTGGGCGCCGCCCACCCGCCAGATCTCGGTGACCCCGGCCTCGCGGGCCGCGGCCATCACCGCCGGCTGCAGCTTACCAGGCGGGGTGACCATGGCGATCCGGTCTACCCCGGCGACCATGGCCGGTATGACGTTCATCAACACGGTGGAGGGATAGGCCGCCCGGCCGCCGGGCACATAGACCCCCACCGACTCCAGCGGCGTCCACCGCCAGCCTAGCTGCACCCCGGCTGCGTCGGTGAACCACTGGTCCGCAGGCCGCTGGCGCTCGTGATAGGCGCGGATGCGGGCGGCGGCGAAAGCGATGGCGGCGCGGGCCTCGGCGGGACAGGCCGCGGCGCCGGCGTCGATCTCCGCCTGGGTCAGCCCCAGGGTGTCCTCGGTCAGCTCGACCTTGTCGAACTGCAGCGAAAACCGCAGCAGGGCCGCCAAGCCCTCGGTGCGCACCGCCTCGATGACCTTGGCGACAGCGGCATCCACATCGGCGGGCGAACCCCGGCGCTCATGTAGGAAGGCGTCGAAGACGGCGTCGAAATCCGGGTCGCTGGCAAGGAAGCGTCGCATGCCGCGCTAGATGGCGGCTGGCGCGCCGGATGCAAAGTGGAAAGTGGTGGGAAACTCCGCCCTATTCCCCGTGCGCCGGCTTGCGGGGGGTCGGCCAGGGGTCGGACAAGTCCGCCAGGGCGGCGTCGAGGCATTCTACGCTCACCGCCAGGTCGCCGCCGCCGGCGAAGGTAAAGGTGATGGTTCCGCCCGGCGCCTCGGCCGGTTCAAAGGCCACCGCCAGCAGCTCCAGCACCGCCCCCTTGGCGCCCTGGCGCAGACGGCGGGACTTAACCTCCAGCACCCCGCCCAGCTGCAGCCCGGCGCGCACCCGCTGGCCGGCGCGGCCGTCTGCCTCCCAGCGGAAGCGGTTGAAGGCGATGGTCACGGCCCGGGTCTTGGCGTCCCAGCGGATGTCGCCGATCTTGGTCACCGCGTCCTGCAGGGCCGCCGAGATCACTTCCAGATCGTCTTCATCCTCGGCCAGAAGGCGCAGCATCATTCCTCATCCTCGCTGCCGCCCTCGCCGCGAATGCGCCGAATCCGCGCCCCGCAGGCGGAAAGCTTCTCTTCCAGCCGCTCGAAGCCTCGGTCCAGGTGATAGACGCGGCCGACCGTGGTTTGTCCCTGTGCCGCCAGGCCGGCGATCACCAGGCTGACGGAGGCGCGCAGGTCGGTGGCCATCACCGGCGCCCCGGTCAGGCGCTCAACGCCCCGCACCCGCGCCTCGCCGCCGGAGACGGAGATATCCGCCCCCAGGCGCATCAGCTCCGGCGCGTGCATGAAGCGGTTCTCGAAGATGGTCTCGCGGATCACGCTCTCGCCGTTGGCCAGGGTCATCATGGCCATGAACTGAGCCTGCAGGTCGGTGGCGAAGCCGGGGAAGGGATCGGTGGTCAGCTCGACGGGATTCAGCCGCGCGCCGTTGCGCCGGATGGTCAGGCTGTCCCGGCCGCGCGTCACCTCGACGCCGGCTTCCTCCATCTTGCTTAGCAGGGCCTCAATGAAGTCGCCGCGGGTGCGCTTCAATGTCACCTCGCCCCCGGCCATGGCGGCGGCCATGGCGTAGGTGCCGGTTTCGATGCGGTCGGCTACCACCGCGTGGGTCCCGCCGCTGAGGCGATCAACGCCGAGGATGCGGATCACCGGCGTGCCGGCGCCCTCCACCCTGGCGCCCATGTGGTTCAGGCAATCGGCCAGGTCGGTGATTTCCGGCTCGCAGGCGGCGTTGGAGATTACCGTCTCGCCCCGCGCCAGGACGGCGGCCAGCAGGGCGTGCTCGGTGGCGCCCACGGAGACGAACGGAAAGTCGATGTTGGCGCCCTTCAACCCGCGCGGCGCCTGGGCATAGACATAGCCCTCGTGCAGGTCGATCTGGGCGCCCAGGGCCTCCAGGGCCTTGAGGTGCAGGTCCACGGGCCGCGCCCCGATGGCGCAGCCGCCGGGCAGCGAGACCTTGGCCTGGCCGGTGCGCGCGATCAGCGGGCCCAGCACGTTGAACGAGGCGCGCATCTGGCGGACCAGATCATAGGGGGCGATGCCGCTGGTGATCTCCGGCGTGGTCAGCACGGTCTCGGGGCCGTCCGGGCCGTCGCGCTCCTCGACCTCGGTCCCCAGCCGCCGCAAGAGTGCGCCTAGGAAACGGGTGTCGGCCAGGCGCGGCATGTTTGTCAGCCGCAGCGGTTCGTCAGTCAGCAGGCTGGCGGCCATCAGCTTGATGGCGGAGTTCTTGGCGCCGCTGATGACGATCTCGCCCGACAGCGGCGTTCCGCCGATGATGGCGATGCGATCCATGCAATCCCTCGAAACAACCGCAACCGCGGCCCACCCATCCGTACCGGGTTCATATCCGGCCCCGGAGGGTTGGAGAAGCGCTGTCATCGCCGGCGGCGAAGTCCATGATCTTGCGCCCCGGCGGCGCGGGCTTTTGACGCCTGCCCCGCCTTGGCTATAAGCGGGCACAAATCATCGCTGTTCGCCCCCGCGCGGGTCGAACCTGCCTCAAAGGACCGTCATGAAGCTTACCTTCTTCGCCGCCGCCGCGATCGCGGCCGGGGCCTACGCCGGGCAAGCCAGCGCCGACGAAGGCATGTGGACCTTCGACAATTTTCCCGCCGCCAAGGTGAAACAGGCCTACGGCGTCGACATCACCCCTGCCTGGCTGGACCATGTGCGCGGCGCGGCGGTGCGGCTGTCCAGCGGCTGCTCGGCTTCGGCGGTGACGGCCACTGGCCTGGTGCTGACCAACAACCACTGCGTCGCCGACTGCGCCCAGAACCTGTCGACGCCCGGCCATGACTATTTCCAGACCGGATATCTGGCCGCCAGCCGGCAGCAGGAACACACCTGCGCCGGAATGCGGGCCGAGATCCTGACCAGCATCGCCGATGTGACGCCGCGCATGATCGCCGCCGGCGCCGGTCTTTCCGGCCAGGCCCTGGTCAAGGCCCGCACCGCCGCCTCCGGCGCCATCGAGGGCGAGGTCTGTGCGGGGGACGTGAAGTTTCGCTGCCAAGTGGTCGACCTCTACCACGGCGGGCAGTTCAAGCTTTACAAGTACCGGAAGTACTCCGATGTGCGGCTGGTGTTTTCGCCCGGCGTGCCGGCGGCCTTCTTCGGCGGCGACCCGGACAATTTCAACTTCCCCCGCTATGACCTCGATAGCGCTTTCGTGCGCCTGTACGAGAACGGCCAGCCGGCGGCCACGCTCGACCACCTACGCTGGAACGCCGCCCCGCCCACCGCGGGTGAACCAGTGTTCGTCGCCGGCAATCCCGGCGGCACGGACCGTCAGCTCGCCGTCGCGCAGCTGGAGACGCAGCGCGACCTGACCATCCCGATCACCCTGCTGCAGATGTCGGAACTGCGCGGCCGTCTGCTGCGCTTCAGCGAGGAGAGCGCCGAGCACAAGCGCATCGCCGCCGACGACGTGTTCGGCCTGGAGAACGGCTTCAAGGTTTACTACGGCCGCTTGTTCGCCCTGAACGATCCCACCTTCATGGCGGCCCGTCGCGCTGCTGAGGCGGACCTGCGGACCCAGACCAAGGCCAACGCCGCCAAGGGTGAAAAAGGGGGGCTGGACGCGGGCTTCGGCGATCCGTGGGCCGATCTCGCCGTGACCCAGCAATCGATCCAGGCCCTCTACCTGCCCTATCGCATGGTCGAGCGCGGTCCCATGCAATCCGACCTGTTCGGCTACGCCAAGGACCTGGTCCGCGCCGCCCAGGAGCGCGAGAAGCCTTCCACCGAGCGCCTGCCCGGTTTCGCCGATAGCCAGCTTCCCCTGCTGCAGAAAGAGGTCCTGGACGCCAAACCGGTCTATTCGGACCTGGAGCAGGTAACGCTGGCGTTCTGGTTGACCAAGGTGCGCGAGTACCTCACCGCCGATGACCCCAACACCAAGCTGCTGCTGGGCCGCGACAGTCCGGAAGCCCTGGCCGAACGCCTGGCCAGGGGTTCGAAGCTGGGCGATCCGGCGGTGCGCAAGGCGCTGTGGGACGGGGGTCTGAAGGCGGTCCTGGCGTCGGACGACCCGATGATCCTGTTCATGCTCAAGATCGATCCGGCCGCCCGCCAGCTTCGGTCACAGTATGACGAACAGGTCACCGGCCCCACCACCCAGGCGGCGCAGAAGATCGCCCAGGCCCGCTTCGTGGCCTATGGCGACAGCCTGTATCCGGACGCTACCTTCACCCTGCGCCTCAGCTACGGCAAGATCGACGGCTGGAGCTATCGCGGCGCCGTCGTGCCGCCGTTCACCCGCTTTGGCGGCCTCTATGAACGCGCCACCGGCCAGGACCCCTTCGCCCTGGATCCGCGTTGGGCCGCCGCCAAGGACCGGTTGAACCCGGAGACGATCTTCGACATCTCCAGCACCAATGACATCATCGGCGGCAATTCCGGCTCGCCCCTGATCAACGCCAAGGGCGAAGTCATCGGCGCGGTGTTCGACGGCAACATCCACAGCCTGGGCGGCGACTACGGCTATGACGGAAGCATCAACCGCGGCGTCAGCGTCTCCACCGCGGCGGTCACCGAGGCCCTGCGCAAGGTCTATGGCGCGGACGCCCTGGCGGCGGAACTGACGGCGGAGAAGTAGGAAGCGGCGGGTTCGCGGCGGTCGCCCCCTAACGGGCCTCTGTCGCCTCCGCGCTTTCAGCCGCCTGGGTCGCCAGCAGGGCGGTGACGTCCCGTGCGCTCATCGGCTTGCCGAAATGGTAGCCTTGCAACGCCCCGCAGCCGGCGGCGATCAGGATGCGCTGCTGTTCGGCGGTCTCTACGCCCTCGGCGACCACGCTCATGCCAAGCGAGGCGGCCAGGCGTGAGACGGAGGCGACGATCATCGCCGACTGATGGTCGCGGGTGACATTGTCGACGAAGGACTTGTCGATCTTGATGCAGTCGATGGCGAACTGGTTGAGGTACATCAGGCTGGAATAGCCGGTGCCGAAGTCATCCAGGGCCACGCGTACCCCGGCGGCGCGAAGGGTCTTCAGGTTCTGGGCCGCGCGCTCGACATCATCGATGATCGCGGTCTCGGTCAGCTCGATCTGGATACGCTGGGGCGGCAGGTCGGCGTCCTTGGCGAACTGCAGGATGCGGTCGGCGACGTTGTGATGCAGGAACTGCCGCGCCGATAGGTTCACCGACACATAGGCGCCCTCCCACCGGCGACAGTCCTTGAACGCCTGGCGCGTGATCCAGTCGCCCAGCTGCAGGATGAGGCCCGTCTCCTCGGCCACGGGCACGAACTCCGTCGGCGAGATCACGCCAAGCTCCGGGCTGGTCCAGCGGATCAGGGCCTCGACCCCGACGATGGCGCCGGTGTCGGCCTTGACGATGGGCTGGTAGGCCATCTTGAACTCGTTGGCCTTGAGGGCGCGCTCCAGGCCGTTTTCGATCGACATGCGGTACTGGGCGGCGCTGTCGATGGCGGCGTCGAACACCCGGTAGCGGTTACGCCCCTCGCGCTTGGCGGCATAGAGCGCCAGGTCGGCGTGGCGCATCAGGGCGGCGTCGGTGCGGCTGACGTCCTGATGGGCGACGCCGATGGAGGCGCTGACCTGGACCTCGTGGCCCGACACCCGTCGGCTCTGATGGCAGACCCGCAGGATCAGATTGCAGAAGTCCGCCGTACCGCGATCTGTGGCGCCTTCGATAATGATGCCGAACTCGTCGCCCCCCAGCCGCGCCAGGATGCCGCCGGCGGGGATCACCGAGGCCATGGCGGTGCAGATCTTGCGAACCAGGTCGTCGCCAGCATGGTGGCCCAGGGTGTCGTTGACCAGCTTGAACCGGTCCAGGTCGATCAGCAGAATGGTCTGCGGCTGCAGGCTGCGGGCCAGGCGGCCCGTCAACTCGTCCAGGAAGCCGGCGCGGTTGAGAATGCCGGTCAGGCTGTCGTGCCGCGCCGCGTGGCGGGCGATATCCAGGCGGGTCTTCAGCTCCCGCACCTGGATCATCAGCGCATCTATGGCCCGCTGGTCGTCATCCTGGGCTTCCTGCGGCTTGTTCAGGGCACGGTGGCGGGCCACCACCATCTTGACGGTCTCGATCGCCTCTTCCCGGTGCAGGGGCGCGGGCAGGAAGGTCAGCCGTCCCGGCGCCTGGGTCACCTGCAGGCAGGCGGCGAACGCGGCGCCATCGCGGCCCTCGGCCAGGACGATCAGTTCGGCCTCGGGACAGGCCTTGGCCACCCGCCGCACTTCCTGGGCCAGGTCGCTTACCGGCCGGCCGCGATAGTCGAAGGCGAACACCGCCGCCGGGCGACCGAAAATCCTGGCTGTTTCCGCGCGGGACACCGCCTCGGCGGCGGTGGCGCAGGTCATGACGTATTCCGCCAACGCCGCCTCGTTGGCCAGCAGCGCCAACTCCCCGATCCGGTCGCCCCCCTGGTCGTCTTGCGGGCTGACCACGATCACCGACAAGGTCAGCGCGCCGGCTTCCTCCGCCGGCGTGATGTCGCCCTCCCCCAGCGGCGCGATGTTCTGCGCTAGTCCGCGGCGCGGCATGTGGGGGAACCTCGGGTCATGGCGCCATCGATAGGCGGCGCTACCCCAAGATTCCGCTAACAGAACACGGGTTTCCGGAGCCGTTTTGAGGAATTCATGCCTAACGACGGATGAAACGCCTGCCCGGTGGGCAGGCCCGCCGACCATTCGGGGTGGCCTTTGGCGTTCGTCCGCGCGACCCTGGGCCGCAGACCGACACCCCTAACCCGTTCCCGGGAGCGATCGACTTGACCAACCCCTTGCCGGCCCGCCTCGACCGGGCCCTGAGCCTGCTTCCACGCACCTATGCCGGACCGGGCGGCGCCGTGGCGGTGCTGCGGGGCGGCGAGGTTCTGGCGCGGCATACCTGGGGCTGGGCCAATGCCGAGCGGCGCATCCCCTTCACGCCCAGCAGCCTGTTCCGCATGTGCTCGATCACCAAGCAGTTCACCTGCGGCCTGGTGCTGGACGCCTTCCCCGACCCGTCGGTGCTGGACGGCGATGTCGCCGAGCGCCTGCCGAACCTTGAGCAGCCGGCGCCGGGCGCGCTGCACCTGTGCCACAACCAGTCGGGCCTTCGCGACTATTGGGCGGTGGCGATGCTGCATGGCGCGCCGGCGGAGTCGGCCTTCGGCGACACCGAGGCGGCCCGCTTGATCGCCCAGGCCCGCACCCTGCACTTCAAACCCGGCACGCGGTTTTCCTACGTGAACCAGAACTTCCGGATCCTGTCGGACATCCTGCAGGCGCGCACGGGACGCAGCTTCGCTGAGTTGCTCAAGACCCGCATCTTCGACCGCGTCGGCATGGCCAGCGCCCTGCTCGCCGCCGACACCCGCGCCATGCCTGACGGGACGGAGGGCTATGAGGCCATGGCCGCTGGCGGTTTCCGCGCTGCGGAGAACCGCATCCTCTGGACCGGCGACGCCGGCCTGGGCGCCAGCCTGGACGATATGATCGCCTGGGAGCGTCACATCGACGCCACCCGGGACGACGAAACCAGCCTGTATCGTCGTCTGTCCGCGCCGGTGACCTTCGCCGATGGCGCTGGCGCCGGCTATGGTTTCGGCCTCGCCCGGGGGACGGAGCTGGGCCGGGTGGTAACCAGCCACGGCGGCGCCCTGCGCGGCTGGCGCAGCCACCGCCTGTATGCGCCGGCCGAGCGAATATCCGTCGTGGTCATGTTCAACCACCTTTCCAACGCCTACGACGCGGCAATTGACCTGTTGGCCGCCG
This sequence comes from Caulobacterales bacterium, assembly GCA_038228945.1. Taxonomy (GTDB): domain Bacteria; phylum Pseudomonadota; class Alphaproteobacteria; order Caulobacterales; family Caulobacteraceae; genus Acaudatibacter. The sequence continues at coordinate 71,901 of JBBROW010000003.1, read as the reverse complement.
TCCTGGACGAGGATCGGCCGCAGCGCGCCTCCAGCCTGGCCGCGCCATCCTGGTTGGGCGCCTATGTCGAGCCACAGACCGGCCTGGCGGTGCGCCTCGACGCGGCCCCCAACGGCCAGGTCAAGGTTCTCTATGGTCACCGCGCGCAGCTGTTCGATCTGCACGAGGACGGCACGGCCGGCGACGAGAATGCGCGACTGACGCCAACAGCGGACGGCTTGCGGATGGACCTGCCAGGCGACAACCAAAGCTCCGTGCTGGTCCCCCGCGCCGGCGCGCCGACCCCCGACATCGCCGGCTGCTATCACTGCCAGGAACTGGACGCGGACCTCACCGTCACCGACGGCGGCGGCGTGCTCTACGGCGGCTTCTCTGGGTTCCTGGGTCAGGGTCGGATGGAGCTGCTGGAACCGATCGGCCGCGACCTCTGGGCCCTGCCCTGCCCCCGCGCCCTGGACCACACCCCGCCCGGCGACTGGACCCTGGCCTTCCAGCGGGATGGTTCCGGCCGGCCGGCAAGCGTCGAGATCGGCTGCTGGCTGGCGCGGCGGCTGACCTATGCGCGCGTCCATTGAGGAACCGCGCCGCCCTGCGTTAGCGAGTTAAGTTCGACAAGGCGAAGAAGGGGCGGGCGCAAATCAGGCGCCTTGCCAGGATCTCCGTTCATCGCGTTGTCGGAGAAACTCCAACCTCCGCGATGGTGCCGCCGGGGGGAATCGAACCCACGACCTCAGCCTTACCAAGGATGCGCTCTACCACTGAGCTACGGCGGCGTTCCCACAATGGGGAGGCGGGTCATTAGCGAACCCTAGGGCCGGTGTGAAGCGAAAACCGCTTGACGGCGACCATGCGTCGCCAGCTTCCTCGCCGGATGGACGACAAAGCCAAGCCGGACAAGCCCTCGACGTCATCGCAGCGGGAGCAGAAACTGGCCGCGGCCCTGCGCGCCAACCTGCGTCGTCGCAAGGCGCCCCCGCCAGGGGCCAGGCCGCCGCCCGAACCGAAGCCGGATCCCGAAGACGATTCGCGCTCGTGATTTCGCGTGCGACCAGGACGGAACGTGAATCCCGCCCGCGCATTTCACAAACTCAAGCTTCTCCGGCTTGATCCGCGAAGGGGCGCCCCGTGCTGCTGAGACCAGGAACCACCTGTTGGCGCGCCGGGACGGCCCCGCGCGCCGCCGTGATCATCGACATGGCCGACTATTTCCTGGCCGCCCGCCAGGTAATGCTGAAGGCTAGGCGCACGATCCATTTCCTTAACTGGGCCTTTGAGCCGCAGACGCTGCTGGAACCCAAGGGCGGCCCGCGGTCAGACCCCGCCGGGCAAGAACCGGAGGACATCGCCGACTTCCTGCGCCGCCTGTCGGACGAGCGGCCGGAGCTGGAGATCCGCATCCTGTGCTGGCAATCCGCCCTGCCCGTGGCCGCTACCCAGGACTTCTTCCCCATCCAGGGCCGCAAGCGTTTCGCCGGCAGCCGGGTGCAGTTCAGGCTGGATGGCCGCCTGCCGATCGGCGCCTGCCATCATCAGAAGATGATCATTGTCGACGACGCCCTGGCCTTCTGCGGCGGCGGCGACATCGGCCCCGACCGCTGGGACACCCCCGCCCACCTGGACGATGATCCCCGCCGCGTGAAGGGCCAGGATGGCGCGTCCTATTATGACTCACGCCATGAGATGATGGGCGTCATGGACGGGCCGCCCGCCGCCGATCTGGGCGAGTTGTTCCGCCGCCGCTGGAAGCGCGCCACGGGAGAAGACCTGGCCCCGTCGGAGCCCAGCGCCCCCGACCCCCAACACGAACTTTGGCCCGAGCGCGTCACCCCCCATTTCGCCGGGGTCGTCGCCGGCATATCGCGCACCGAGGCGCGTTGGCGGGACTATCCGGAAGTGCGCGAGAACGAGCGCCTGCACCTGGCCTCCATCGCCTCGGCCCAGCGCCTGATCTATATGGAAAACCAGTATTTCACCTCGCCGCTGATGGCCGAGGCCCTGGCCGCCCGCCTGGCGGAGCCGGACGGGCCGGAGGTGGTGCTGGTCTCGCACCAGCACTCGCCATCGTGGTTCGACCAGATGACCATGGACCGGACACGGTCCCTGTTCCTGCGCCGGCTGAGGCGGGCCGATGTGTATGGCCGTCTGCGCGCCTACTATCCCGTCACGCCCCTGGGCCGGACGATCATCGTCCACGCCAAGATGACGGTGATTGACGACCGCCTGCTGCGCATCGGCTCGGCCAATCTGAACAACCGTTCCACCGGCTTTGATTCAGAGTGCGACCTGTCGTTCGAGGCCACCGGGGCCAGCGCCGCGGAGTCGCGGGAGCGGATCGGCAACCTGACCCTGCGCTTCATCGCCCACTGGCTGGGCTGCGACGAGGGCAGGGTCGAGGCCGCGGTGGGCCATGAGCATGGCCTCGGGGCCGCCATCGACGCGCTGCGCACCGAGGGCTTGGTGCGGCTGCGCCCCCTTGATCCCAAGCCGATCGGTCCATTGGCGACCTTCATCGCCGCCTTCCACCTGGGCGACCCTGTCGGACCCGACGACTCCTTCCGCCCGTGGCGCCGCGACCGCGAGCTGGCCGCAGCGCGGGCCGAGGCGACCCAGGCGCTGTTGCAGCCGGTCGCTTGCGCCGCGCCGCCTCACGACGCCGAGGCGACGTCGAAGTCCATAACCAAGGGCGCGTGATCCGAGGCCACCGCGGTCAGCCGGTCTCGCGGCGCGGACATGCGTCCCACCGCGATCCCGGCGCTGATCAGAATATGGTCGATGGCCACCAGCGGCATGCGCGAGGGAAAGGTCGCCAACCGGCCGACGTCATCGTCCGCCCCCCCGGCGTCGCGCGCTAGCCGTCGCGCATCCTGCATGCGCGCCATCAGACGGCGCAGCGCCCGCGAGCCCACCACCGCGTTCAGGTCACCCACCAGGATCGTCGGGGCGCGGCAGTCGGGATGACCCAGCCATTCCGGTCCCGCCAAGGCCGCCGCCTGGGCCGCCTGCTCGGCCGGCACCAGGCCCAGGTGGGTGTTCAGCACCTGGACCTCGGCGCCGTCCACCTCGATGGCCAGCCATAGCGCGCCGCGCGGCTCCAGGGCCCGGAAGGCGCGGTGACCGGGATGGCCCGGCAGCGCCCCGGCCTTGACCCGGCGCTCGGGCAGGCGCGTCAGCACCGCGTCGCCGTAGCGTTCTTCCTCGATCACAAGGGCGGCGTTAAAGTGGAAGGCCATGTCCAGCCGGCGGGCCAGTTCGTGCGCCTGGTCGACCCCGCCGGTGCGTGCGCGCCCGACGTCGACCTCCTGCAGCGCCACGATATCGGGCGCCTGGCGTGCGATCACCTCGGCCACGCGGCCCACGTCCAGCCGCCCGTCGGTTCCGACGCAGCGGTGTACGTTGTAGGTCATGATCCGGGTCATTGGCGCGCCTCGAGTCTCGCTCCAACGCAGAGACGCCCGCATGGCTCCGGTCAAGCCGTTCCGGCGGTGGGAATCACGGCTGATTGAACGCAGCCTGGCCGGGGAACTGGCGGGCGAAGTCGCCTTTGATTTTGCGGAGACGGTCCTTGTCCTCACCGCCAGCGCCACCCTCCGGCCCGGCGGTTTCAAGTCGATCTCCGCGCGACCTGACAGCCGAGGACGCCGATCCACAAGTGTAGCCGGAGCAACACAGTCCCGCGTCATTTCCACCCATTTTCTGGGAACGCCACATTGAGAACGCCATTTTCCGTGTATGGCGGCCCGCTTGTCGCGTCGTCTTGTGGTTACGCCAAGGTTACGGAGAACGGTGATGTCAGGGTTGAGCACGGCGAAAGCCCTCGCCCTCATGGTTGGATTGACCGCCGGCGCCTTTGCCGCGGTCCCGGTCGCGGCGCAGTCCTGCCACGGCGTGCCCACAGGCGTGCGCGTAATGCTCACCGTCGATGGCGTCCGCTCTAGCAAGGGCCAGGTGACCGCCGTGGTGTTCGGCGACGATCCCGCGCGCTACCTCAAGCCGCACGGCGAGCTGGAGACGATCCACGACCCCGCCCTGCCCCAGACCACCCAGCTGTGTTTCTGGCTGCCGAAGGCGGGCCAGTACGCCCTGTTCATCTACCATGACGCCAACGCCAACAACGATATCGACACCGGGCTGTTCGGCATTCCCAAGGAAGGCTACGCCTTTTCCAACAATGTGCGGCCCAAGCTGTCGGCGCCCTCGTTCAAGTCCACCCACTTTACCGCGGGGCGGGGCGAGACCACCCTGGCCGTCAAGCTGAACTACCCCTGAAGTCCCGAGACGCGGACGCCAAAAGCTCCGCACGCGACAGCCGAGCTTGGGCGCGATAAGAGCCGACCGTGGCACAGAGCACCGACAGCGAATCCCCTATCCCCGCGGAGACCTTGAGTCCGGGCGCCTTCAACCCCGGTGACCGCGTGCTGGTGACCGGCGCTTCCGGCTTCGTCGGCGGGGCGGTGCTGCGCGCCCTGGCCGGGCGGGACCTGAAGCTGCGCATCCTGGCGCGTCCCTCCAGCCCGACGCGGAACTTCGAGGCCGCCGACTGCGAGGTCGCACTGGGCGACATCACCGACCGCGCCTCCCTGGACCGGGCCATGGCGGGGGTCGACCACCTGTTCCACGTCGCCGCCGACTACCGGCTGTGGGCGCCAGATCCCCGCGAGATCATCCGCGCCAATGTCGCGGGGACTGAGAGCGTGATGCAGGCCGCCCTGGCCGCCAGCGTGCGCCGTATCGTCTACACCTCCTCGGTCGCCACCCTGCGGGCCGGCGACGCCGACACCATCGTCGATGAGACCGCGCCCTTGGGCGACGGCGAGGCCATCGGCGCCTACAAGCAAAGCAAGGTTGCCGCCGAACGGGTGGTGGAGCGCCTGGTCGCCGAGCGGGGTCTACCCGCCGTCATCGTCAATCCCTCCACCCCCATCGGCCCCGGCGACGTGCGCCCCACCCCCACCGGCCAGATGGTGGTGGAGGCCGCCACCGGTCGTATCCCCGCCTTTGTCGAGACCGGCCTGAACCTGGTGCATGTGGACGACGTCGCGGCCGGGCATCTACTGGCCCATGCCAGGGGCCGCGTCGGCGAGCGCTACATCCTGGGCGGCCAGGACGCTTCCCTGCGGGAATTCCTGGCCCAGATCGCCCAGCTCACCGGCCGAAAAGCGCCCACCATCGCCCTGCCCCGCGCCCCGCTCTCCCCCCTGGCCTTCGCCGCCGAGACGGTGGCCCGCATCACCGGCAAGGAGCCTCTGCTCACCCGCGACGCCCTGAAGATGGCCTCGCACCACATGTTCTTCACCTCGGCCAAGGCGGAGCGGGAGTTGGGCTATCAGGCCCGTCCCTATGTCGAGGCGTTGCGCGACGCCCTGAGCTGGTTCGGCGAGGCGGGCTATCTGAAGTGACCCCGATCTTGACCGTCATCGCCGCCATCGCCCTGGCCGCCTGGATCTATCTGCTGGCCTTTCGGGGCCTGTTCTGGCTGGCGCGGGAGACCGACGACGCCGACGCCCCGCCGCAGCCCACCGCCTGGCCAGCCGTCGTCGCCGTGGTTCCGGCCCGCAACGAAGCCGACGTGGTCGCCCGCTCCGTCGGCAGCCTGTTGGCCCAGGACTATCCCGGTGATTTCCAGGTCATTCTCATGGACGACGCCAGCGACGATGGCACCGCCGACGCCGCCCGCGCCGCCGCGCAGAGCCTCGGCCGCGCCGAACGCCTGCGGGTGATCACCGGCGCGCCCCTGCCGGCGGGATGGACCGGCAAGCTGTGGGCCGTCAGCCAGGGTGTCGCCCAGGCGGAACAGCGCGCGCCGGCTTACCTGCTGCTCACCGACGCGGACATCGCCCATACCCCAGACAACCTGCGCGCCCTGGTGGCCCGGGCCGAGTCTGGGCGGCTGGTGCTGGTCTCGCTGATGGCCAAGCTCTGCGTCGAGACCTGGCCCGAGCGCCTGATGATCCCGGCCTTCGTGTTCTTCTTCGACATGCTCTACCCCTTCGCCTGGGTGAACGACGCCAAGACCAAGACCGCCGCCGCCGCGGGGGGCTGCATGCTGGTCCGCCGCGACGCCCTGACCGCCGCCGGCGGCATCGAGGCCATCCGCACCGCCATCATCGATGACTGCGCCCTGGCCGCCGTCATTGCCAAACAAGGTCCGATCTGGCTGGGCCTCACCGACCGAGCCCGCAGCCTGCGTCCGTACAAGAGCCTGGGTGAGATCGGCCGCATGGTCTCCCGCTCCGCTTACGCGCAGCTCAACTATTCGCCCTGGCTCCTGGCCGGGACTCTGCTGGGCATGGCCCTGGTCTATCTGGCAGCGCCCCTGCTGACCCTGTTCGCCGACGGCCTTCCGCGCTGGCTGGGCCTGGCGGCGTGGACCGCCATGGCTATCTCCTTCCAGCCCATGCTGCGTTTCTACCGCCGCTCGCCCGTCTGGGGTTTCGCCCTGCCGCTGATCGGCGCCCTCTACAGCGCCTTCACCCTGCAGTCGGCCATCCAGGTCTGGCGCGGACGCGGCGGCATGTGGAAAGGCCGCGCCCAGGCCATGGCGGCCGGTTCATGAGCAGCGTCGATCCCTCCAAGGACGAGTCCGGCGAGAACTTCCCCGTCGGCTCGTTCCTGCTGGCGCCGCGCCACCGGCCGGTGATCCTGTCCTTCTATCGCGTGGCGCGGATGTCCGATGACATCGCCGACCACGCCACCCTGCCGCCCGAGGAAAAACTGGCGCGCCTGGCCGCCATCGAAGCCACCCTCAAAGGACGGGACGACGCCGTCCCCGAGGCCGCCCGCCTGCGCCAGAGCCTATCCGACCACCAGCTCACCGACGCCCACATCCTGGACCTGTTGGAAGCCTTCCGCCGGGACGTGACCAAGACCCGCTACGCCGACTGGGGCGAGCTGGTCGACTATTGCCGCTATTCCGCCTGCCCGGTCGGCCGCTTCATGTTGGATGTGCACGGCGAGAGCACGGCCACCTGGCCGGCCTCCGACGCCCTGTGCACCGCCCTGCAACTGATCAATCACCTGCAGGACTGCGGCAAGGACTACCGCGAAATTGACAGGGTCTATGTACCGCTGGACGCCCTGACCGCCGCCGGCGTCCCCGTCGAAGCCCTAGCCGCGCCCACGGCCAGCCCGGCCCTGAGGGGGGTGATCCACGACCTCGCGGAACGCACCCTGGCTCTGGTCATGGCCGGCGCGCCGCTGCCTGGCGCCATCGGCGACACGCGCTTGCGCTTGGAAATCGGCGTGATCCACAGCGTCGCCGAAAGCCTGACCAAACGGCTGCTGACCGCCGATCCGCTGTCGGAAAAGGTCCATCACGACCGTCTGCAGATGGCTTTCGCGGCCGCTCGCGGCGTCGCGCGCTCACTCTTCGCCAGACGCCATCTCGGCGCCGGGCCAAACCTGGGCCATAAGGACGCGTCCTCCACAGGCGCACAGCCATGAACGACTCTGCAGATGCCCTCATGAACGCTCCCCAGCCCGCCTCGGCGAACACGGAACAACAGGCCTCCGGCAGCTCGTTCTACACCGCCATGCGCCTGCTTCCGCCGCTGGAGCGCACGGCGATCTTTGCCGTCTACGCCTTCTGCCGCGAGGTGGACGACATCGCCGACGTCGAGGGCATCCCGATTCCGCAGCGCCAGGCTGACCTGGATGCGTGGCGCGCCGATCTGGCCGCCCTCTATGCCGGCCAGCCCCCCGAGCGCACCAGCTACCTGGTTGAGCCGGTGGCTCGCTTCGGCCTGCGCCTGGACGATTTCCTGGCCATCGTCGATGGCATGGAGATGGATGTCGTCGAGACCATCCGCGCGCCCGCCTACGACAAGCTGGACCTCTATTGCGAGCGCGTCGCCACCGCCGTGGGCCGCCTGTCGGTGTGCATCTTCGGCATGGACGAGCAGCCGGGCCGCGACCTGGCCCACCACCTGGGCCGCGGCCTGCAGCTAACCAACATCCTGCGCGACCTGGACGAGGACGCCGGCATGGGCCGCCTCTACATGCCCGCCGAGGCCCTGGCCGCCGCTGGCATCGTGACCACCGAGCCCACCGCCGTGGTCAACCACTCCAATATCGACCAGGCCTGCCGCTGGGTGGCGGGCAAGGCGCACGAGCACTATCGCGCCGCCGACGCCATCATGCAGGCCCGCCCCACCGGCAAGCTGCGAACCCCCCGCCTGATGAGCGCCGTCTACGCTCAGATTCTCAGCAAGATGGAAGCCCTCGGCTGGAACCCGCCGCGCACCCGCGCCAAGGTCGGCAAGGTGCAGCTGATCTGGACCCTGCTGCGCCACGGCCTGGTGGAATGACGGCGAAAGCCGGTTCGGGACCCGCCTCCCCAACCACCTATGTCATCGGAGCGGGGCTGGCCGGCCTGTCGGCCGCCACCGCCCTGGCCGCGAGGGGCAAGACGGTTGAGCTGATCGAGGCCGCGACCCAGGCCGGGGGCCGGTGCCGGTCCTACGTCGATCCGACGCTTCAGATCACCATCGACAACGGCAACCATCTGGTTCTGTCCGGCAACCACGCCACCATGGCCTACCTGGCCCGCATCGGCGCGTCTGATCGCCTGGCGGGGCCGGACGAAGCCGTCTTCCAGTTCTGCGATGTTCGCGACGGCCGGCGGTGGACCATCCGCCCCAACCCCGGCCCTCTCGCCTGGTGGGTCCTGGCGAAGGATCGCCGCGTGCCGGGCACTAAAGCCGCCGACTACCTGGCCCTGGCGGCCTTGCTCGGCCCGCAGGGCGACAAGCGCATCGACCAGGTGATCGCCTGCAAGGGACCTCTGTGGGACCGCCTGCTGGAGCCCTTCCTCCTGGCGGCGCTCAACACCAGGCCGCAGGACGGTTCCGCCGCCTTGGCCGCCGCGGTGATCCGCGAGACCCTGGCGCTGGGCGGACGGCATTACAAACCGCGCATCGCCTCCCCCACCCTGGCCGCCGCCTTCGTCGAGCCCGCCCTGGCCTGGCTGGCCGCCCGGGGCGCCGTGGTCAGCCTCGGTCAGCGCCTGCGCGCCCTGGAGAGCGAAGGCGACCGCCTGACAGCCCTGTCGCTGGCGGACCGACGCATCGCCCTTACCCCCGCCGACACCGTGATCCTCGCCGTCCCGCCCTGGATCGCCCAGGCCCTGCTGCCGGATCTCGTCGTCCCCGATCGCTTCCAGTCCATCGTCAACGCCCACTTCCTCACCGCCCCACCGGCCGGCGCCGCGCCGATCCTGGGGGTCATCGGCGGAACGGCGGAATGGATCTTCGCCTTCGAGGAGCGCCTGTCGGTCACGGTCAGCGGCGCCGACGCCATTGTCGATCTCGACCGCGAGGCCCTGGCCGGGCGCCTTTGGACCGACGTCGCCGCCGCCCATGCCCTGGGTGACGCTCCGCTTCCCCCCTGGCAGATCGTCAAGGAAAAGCGCGCCACGTTCGAAGCCACCCCGGCCCAGAACGCCCGGCGTCCCGGCGCCCGCACCGCCCTGGCCAACCTGGTCCTGGCCGGCGATTGGACCGACACCGGCCTGCCCGCCACTATTGAAGGCGCCGTGCGCTCCGGCCACAAGGCCGCCGAGCTTGCCCTAACCCTGGCGCCCTGATCTGCGCTACAAGCGCCCTGCAATATCTCGAAGAGACCCATGGACGACGCCCCCGCCCACACGTTCGACGCCGCCCCCTCCCTCGACCTGATCGACAGAGCCGTCGGCCGGGCCACCGACGCCCTGCTGGCTGCCCAGCGCGGCGACGGCCACTGGGTCTATGAGCTGGAGGCCGACGCCACCATCCCGGCGGAATACGTCCTGCTGGTTCACTACCTGGGCGAGCCCGCCAACCTCGAGTTGGAGCGCAAGATCGGCGTTTACCTGCGCCGCATCCAGGGCGAGCACGGTGGCTGGCCCCTGTTTCACGGCGGCGCCTTCGACGTCAGCGCCACGGTGAAGGCCTACTTTGCCCTGAAGATGATCGGCGATCCTGTCGATGCGCCGCACATGGTCAAGGCGCGCGAGGCCCTGCACGCGCACGGCGGGGCCGGCGCATGCAACGTCTTCACCCGCATCCTGCTGGCCCTCTACGGCGTGCTGACCTGGCGCGCCGTGCCGGAGATGCCGGTGGAGATCGCCCTGCTGCCCAAGTGGTTCCCCATCCACCTGGACAAGATTTCCTACTGGGCGCGCACGGTGATCGTGCCCCTGCTGGTGCTGCGCCGGATCAAGCCCCGCGCGCGCAACCCCCGCGGCGTCACCATCGACGAGCTGTTCCTGGCGCCGCCAGCCTCGATCACCGGCCTGGCCCGCGGCGCCCACCAGAAGGAGCCTTGGACCAGCTTCTTCTTCGCCCTCGACCAGGTCCTGCGCGTGGCCGAGCCCCACTTCCCCAAGGGCTCGCGCGCTCGCGCCATCGACAAGGCCGTGACCTTTGTCACCGAGCGGCTCAACGGCGAAGACGGCCTGGGCGCCATCTTCCCGGCCATGGCCAACAGCGTGATGATGTACGACGCCCTCGGGATTCCCGAAGACGATCCCCGCCGCGCCATCGCCCGCAAGTCCGTCGAGAACCTGCTGGTCATCAAGGACGACGAAGCCTACTGCCAGCCCTGCTTTTCCCCGGTGTGGGACACCGCCCTGGCCACCCACGCCCTGCTGGAAGCCGGTTCGCCGGAAGCCGAGGCCGCCGCCCTGCGCGGCCTGCAATGGTTGAAACCCCTGCAGGTCCTGGACGTGGTCGGCGATTGGGCCGAGCAGCGACCGGGCGTGCGCCCCGGCGGCTGGGCCTTCCAGTACGCCAACCCGCACTATCCGGACTTGGACGACACCGCCGTGGTGGTGATGGCCATGGACCGCGCCCGCCACCTCAGCGAAGTGGCCGGCGCGCCCGATCCGAAGACCTACGACATGCCCATCGACCGCGGCCGCGAGTGGGTCAACGGCCTGCAGTCCAAGAACGGCGGCTGGGCGGCCTTCGACGCCGACAACACCTACCACTACCTCAACAACATCCCCTTCGCCGACCACGGCGCCCTGCTAGACCCGCCCACGGTGGACGTGGCCGCCCGATGCATCTCCATGCTGGCGCAGCTGGGCGAGACGGAAAGCCCCAGGATGAAGGCCGCCCTGGCCTATCTGGAGCGCGAACAGGAGGCCGACGGCTCCTGGTTCGGCCGCTGGGGGGTGAACTACATCTACGGCGCCTGGTCGGCCCTGTGCGCGTTGAACGCCGTCGGCCTGCCCGCCGATCACCCGATGATCGCCAAGGCCGCCGACTGGCTCGAGAAGATCCAGAACCCCGATGGGGGCTGGGGCGAGGACTGCGACAGCTACAAGCTGGACTACAAGGGCTACGAGCCGCACGCGTCATCCAGTTCACAGACCGCCTGGGCCCTGCTCGGCCTGATGGCGGCGGGCCGCACCGACGATCCGGCCGTGGCCCGGGGCGTCGCTTGGCTGCAGGCCAACCAGGATGAACGCGGCGTCTGGCCCGAAGACCACTATACGGGCGGCGGTTTTCCCCGGGTCTTCTACCTGCGCTATCACGGCTATTCGAAGTTCTTCCCCCTGTGGGCCCTGGCCCGCTACCGCAACCTCAAGCGCGGCAACCAGGCCCAGGTGGCCTGGGGCATGTGAGCATGTCGGCGGGGGGGCTGATCGCCGTCGTTGGCATGACCCGCGAGGCGAGGATCCTCGAAGGGCTGGGCGTCGTGGTCGTCATTGGCGGTGGCGATGGCGGCCAACTGACAGCGGCGCTGAACCGCGCCCTGGCGGACCATCCCAACGCCGCCGTGGTCAGCTTCGGCGTCGCCGGCGGCCTGGCCCCAGGTGTCCCCGTTGGCGACCTGATCATCGCCCAGGCCGTGCTCTGCAAGGCCGAGCGCTGGATTTGCGATGAAGCCTGGGTGCGCCGCCTGCTTCGCGCCAATCGCGGCGCCCGCGTGGGGACCCTGGCGGGATCGGACAGCGCAGTTGGCGACGTCGCCGCGAAGCAGGCCCTGCGGACCACCACCGGCGCCCTGGCGGTGGACATGGAGTCCCACCTGGCCGCCCGCGCCGCCCAGGGCGCCGGCCGACCTTTCGCCGTGGTTCGCGCGGTATCGGACGGCGCCGGCCACGCCCTACCGCCCGCCGCCCTGGCCGGGCTGAAGGGTGACGGCACGGCCGACATCGGCGCCGTCCTCACCGCCCTGGCCGCCCGGCCGCAACAACTCCCGGCCCTAATCCGCACCGCCCAGGGCGCGGCCGCGGCCTACCGCACCCTGGAGGCGGCCCGCGACCGTTTGGTGGCGCCTTAGGCGTCGCCAACCATCACGAACGCCCCGATATCTTCCACCAGCCGATCCACGTGGGTGAACATCAGGCCATGGGGGCCGCCCTCGTACACCTTCAGCTGGGCGGCCTTGATCAAGGCCGCGGTGGGAGCGCCGGTGAGCGGCAGCGGGGTCGATAGGTCCGCATCGCCGGCCAGCACCAGGGTCGGCCGGTCGATGGCGGCGACCTCGGCCCGCAGGTCCAGGTCGGTCCAGGCGCGGTTGGTCTCCACCAGGGCCAGCACCGATGTCCCGGTCATCATCGCCTTGACCCAGGCCAGGGTCCCTTCCGCCGCGCCCGACGTGACGAAGCCCTGGCCATTGGCGTCCATCCAGCCGGTAAAGTCCCGGGCCACGGCGGCGCGCACCGCCGCGAAATTGGCCGGGTCAACGCCGTTGGGATTGTCGTGCCGCCGGCCCAGGCAGGGGGTCACCGGGGCCACGAACACCACCTTGGCCACCCGTTCCGAGCCATGCCGGGTCAGGTAGCGGGTGACCTCCGCGGCGCCCATGGAGTGGGCCACGAGGGTCACCTGGGTCAGATCCCGGGCCTCCAGCACCGCGGCCAGGTCGTCGGCCAGGGTGTCCAGGTCATAGCCGCGGCCAGGGTCGTCCGACCGCCCGCCGCCGCGCCGGTCATAGGCGATCGAGCGCAAGCCCAGCTGGCCCAGCCCGACCATCACCGAGCCCCAACAGTCCGACGGCAGGCCCCAGCCGGCCAGCAGCACGACCGGCGCGCCGTCGCCCCAGTCGCGCAGGAACAGGCGCACGCCGTCGGCTGTCTCGACATAGGCCGGCCGCGCCTGGGTCATGGCGCCGGGCGCCACATGCTGGTTCATCGTCTGCTCCTGTCGGCCTGGGCTGAGCGCCCGCTGATGACCGCAGGATCGGCGTCCCGGCTCCACCCGTCGATTACGCGACAGGTAATCGACGCGCCGCCTCTAGGATTCGGCCATCACGGCCAGCGACCCCACCAGCGTCCAGCGCACCCCCGCCGGATCATAGGCCAATACGCTCGTCCCGTTCATATCCCCGACCACCGCCGCCTGGATCAGGCGGGAGCCGAAGCCGGTTTTCTTCGGCGCCGTCACCGGCGGTCCTCCCCCTTCACGCCACTCCAGGCGCAGGAGGTCGCCACCTGCCTCGCGTTCGATCGACCAGGTGATATCAACCTTGCCGACGGCGTTGGACAGCGCCCCATATTTCATCGCGTTGGTGTTCAGCTCATGCAGCGCCAAGGCCACGGCGAGGGCCGCGCGGGCGCCGAGCTCCACCGCGGGTCCCGCGATATGGAAGCGTTTCTCCTCCAGCCCGCTGTTGGACACCGCCGTGTGGATCACGCTCTCCAGCGGCGCGGCCTTCCACGTCGCCGCCGTAAGCAGGTCGTGCGCCTTGCCCAGGGTCACCAGCCGGTCGGAGATGGCGGCGCTGGCCGTCGCCGAGTCAGGGGTAGTGCGCAGGGTCTGGCTGACGATGGCCTGGACCATGGCCAGGGTGTTCTTGACCCGGTGTTGCAGCTCCAGGATCAGCAGCGCCCGCTGCGCCTCCGCCGCGCGCTGGTCGGCCAGGGCCTTGCGCAACTCAAGCTGCGCCATCACCTGCCGGGCCAGAGCCTTGAGGGCGAAGTTCTGGTCTTCGTTCAGCACCCGCGTCCGGGTGTCCAGCACACAGAGAGCGCCCAGCGGCAGGCCGTCGGGGGTCTCCAGGGGAACGCCGGCATAGAACCTGAGATTGGGATCGCCGGTAACCAGGGGGTTGGCCGAGAACCGGGGGTCCAGGGTGGCGTCCTCCACCGTGAACATGCCCTTTTGCTGGATGGCGTGGGCGCAGAAGGATAGGTCGCGCGGCGTTTCCGGGGCATCCACGCCCACCGCCGCCTTGAACCACTGCCTCTCGGAGTCCACCAGGCTGATCAACGCCATCGGCACGCCGCAGATCAAGGCCGCCACCTTCACGATGTCGTCGAAGTCAGACTCCCGGGGCGTATCCATGACCCGGAAGCCCTCGAGCGCCAGCAGGCGATCGGCCTCCGTCCAGATCGGCCCAGGTATCGACGCGTCCAACAGGCGCTCCACAGGCGGCATCCCAAAGTCGCCGTCGAACATTCGTTATAGGCGCCCGCGCCCCGCGCCAACCTCCAGCTTCATGGCCGACGAACCTGTCCCGCCCAAACTGGACGCGCCAGGCTGCGCGCGCCAGACCTCTACCCCATGGGGTAGAGGAATTCCTTGGTCACCGCGTCGATGGCCTTCAGCACGTCGGCGGTCAGGGTCACGTCCGCCGCCGCCACAATATCGGCCACCTGATCCACGTGGGTGGCGCCGACGATGGTCGAGGCGACGAAGTCGTGCTGCTTGCTCCAGGCCGTGGCCAGGGTCACCACCGACATCCCCGCCTCCGCCGCGATGGCCATGAAGCGTTCGGTGGAGGCGACGGACTTGTCGTTGATGAACCGCTTGGCCTGCGCGCCCTGACGCCCGCCCATGGTGATGTAGTTGGAGAACCGCGCCCCCGCCGGCGTCGCCCCGCCGTTGTACTTGCCCGACAGCACCCCGCCGGCCAGGGGCGAATAGGGGATCAGGCTCACGCCCTCCTGCCGGCACGCCTGCGCCAGCTCGTCCTCGAAGCGGCGATTGTTCAGGCTGAAATTGTTCTGGATGGTGTCGTAGCGGGCCAGGCCCTCGCGATCGGACACCGCCAGGCTGTGCATCAGGCCCCAGGTGGTTTCGTTGCTGCAACCGATCACCCGCACCTTGCCCGCAGCGATCAAGTCGTCCAACGCCCGCAGCGCCTCTTCGTACCGTCCGCCATGGTCCGGCCAGTGGGTCTGGTAGAGGTCGACATAGTCGGTCTGCAGCCGGGTCAGGCTGGCCTCAATGGCGCGGGTGACGTTGTGCCGGTCCAGGGCGGTCATCCCCGCCCGCTGCGAGCTCTTGATCCAGCCGTGGCTCGGGCCGCTGACCTTGGTGGCGATGATCAGCTCGTCGCGGCGCTTGGTCTTCATCCAGCGGCCCAGGATCTCCTCGGTCCGCCCGGCCCAGTCCTCGCGCGGGGGCACCGGATAGTTCTCCGCCGTGTCGAAGAAGTTGATCCCGGCTTCGAAGGACGCATCCAGGATCTTGAACGCCATGGCCTCGTCGGCCTGGGCGCCGAAGGTCATGGTGCCCATGCAGATGTCCGAAACGACGATCCCGCTCTTGCCCAGCCGCTTGGTCTGCATCGCCTTACCCCTAAAATCTCTTGATCGAAAATCTATTGGTTTTGAATCGCCCAACGCGTCGAGGGCGCCGCTTGATATGGACTGGGCCCATGGTGCGCAACCCAGGTTTCCTGATGGCGTCACGTCAACGGCAAGGCCGTGACAGCCGCCACGGCCTCCACCAGATCAGCGTCATGCGGATTCTCCCGACCGGATTCTCGGGCTGGCTTGGCCAGACGCTCGTCCCGCCCTGCGCGCGCTGTGCCTACATGCTGGAGGCCGCCGCCACCCTGCTAGATGAGGCGCGCGGTAACCGCGCCTGAGACCAACTGTTGGACAGAATTGAGCAGAACGCGTCTGCGATAAACGCTACGCAAAACCTACAACCCAGGGCGTTTGCCCGCTGCGCCAGGGTTGCAGCGTTAAACATGATTAAATCCCTGTTGAATACGCTCGCGCCGCGACAGGAACTCCGGCGGTAGAACACCATGCGATTGACGATTTCCAGAGCACTCGCCGCGTTTGGCGCCGTTGCGGTTCTTGGATTACTGGTCTTGGTCGCGACCAGCGTCAGCTCCTTGCAGGAGCTCAAGGTCGGCGGGCCGATCTACGGCCGCATCATCTCGGGCAAGGACTTGGTGGCCGACATCCTGCCGCCCCCCGAATATGTGATCGAGGCCTATCTGGAAGCCAACCTGGCCATGGCCGACCCCGCGAACGTGGCGGCGCACCAGGCCAAGCTTGCCCAGCTCCACAAGGACTACAACGACCGACTGGCCTACTGGAAAGCCTCCAGCCTGCCAGCCGATCTAAAGGACACCCTGCTGAACAAGTCCGACGTCGAGGCTCAGCTTTTCTGGACCGCCACCGAGAAGGAGATGGTCCCCGCCCTGGCCCGCGGCGATGCCGCCGCCGCCAAGCTGGCCTTCGCCGACGCCAGCCGCAGCTACGCACAGCATCGCCTGGCGATCGACAAGCTCGTCGAGCAGGCCAACAGCTATAGCGCCAGGCAGGAGTCCGACGCGGCGGCGCGAGCCAAGGCGATCTGGCTGTTCTTGTTCGCCGTCTCCGCCGCTGCCCTGGCGCTGATCATCAGCGGGGTCGTGGCCATCAGCCGGCGCGTGACCAAGCCCATCGTCACGGTGACGGCCTACATGGGCCGCCTGGCCTCGGGCGACTACGGCGAGGCCGTTCCCTATCTGGGCCGACACGACGAAATCGGCTCCATGGCCGCCTCGATCCAGGTGTTCCGCCAGGCCGCCCTTGACCGCCGCGCCGCGCGCGACCAAGCCGATGCGCAACGCTTCCAGACCGAAAACGAGCGGCGCGAGCTAAACGAGCTCGCCCAGGCCGCCGACCGTGAACGGGGCCGAGTTGTCGACGCCCTGGCCGAGGGCTTGGACAAGCTGTCGAACGGCCTGCTTACCTTCCGCCTCGATACGCCTTTCGATCCTACCTACGAAACCCTGCGCGGCGACTTCAACGCCGCCATGTCCAACCTGCAGAAGACCATGACCGTGGTCTCCGCCAACGCCGACGGCATTTGCACCGGCGCCGAGGAATTGACCCGCGCCGCCGACGACCTGTCGCGGCGCACCGAATCGCAGGCCGCAGGCCTGGAGGAAACCGCCGCCGCCCTCGACCAGATCACCGCTACGGTGAAGAAGAGCGCCTCCAGCGCCAGCCTGGCCAACGCCGCCGTCAGCGCCGCCAAGAACGACGCCGCACGCTCCGGCGACGTTGCCTCCGGCGCGGTAGAGGCCATGGCCGCCATCGACGAATCTTCGCGGGAAATCAGTCAGATCATTGGGGTGATTGACGAGATTGCCTTTCAAACCAACCTGCTGGCTCTCAACGCCGGGGTCGAGGCCGCCCGCGCCGGCGACGCCGGCCGCGGTTTCGCCGTCGTGGCGTCCGAGGTCCGAGCGCTAGCCCAAAGGTCCGCTCAGGCCGCGAAGGAGATCAAGGCCCTGATCTCCGCTTCCGGCCAGCAGGTGGCCCGGGGTGTCGAGCTGGTTGGTGAAACCGGCCACACCCTGGACAGCGTCGTCGCCCGGGTGGCCGAGATCGAAATCCTGATCACCGAGATCAGCGCCTCGGCGCAGGAGCAGGCCATCGGGCTCACCCAGGTCAATGTCGCCGTCAACCAGATGGATCAGGCGGTGCAGCAGAACGCCGCCATGGTGGAGCAGACCACCGCCGCCACCCACGCCCTCAAGTCCGAAGCCGCCGAGATGACCGGCCTTATCGCGCAATTCCAGCTGCCGCCAAGCGCGACCTCGGCCCAGCTCCCCGCGAACCGCCGGATGGGGTCTTAAAACCCTTCCCGTCGTCAAGCGGAAGAAGGAAAGAGGCCGACCGTCGCTAAACCCTGGCCACCTTCCGTGCGCGCGGGTTGGCGGCCTTGATCTCGGCCAGCTTCTTGTCGACGTGCTCCGAGAACACGTACTTGGCCGGGCGCTGATTCGCGATCGAGATGTCCTCGGCCATCGGCCCTTCCGTGCGCGGGCCACGCAGGGTGACAGCCAGAGCCTTTAGCGGGTGCTTGACGGTGTCCATCACCGCGCTGGCCTCGAAGCCGGAGTGCACCATGCAGTCGGCGCACTTTTCGTAGTTGCCGACGCCGTAGTCGTCCCAGGCGGTGTCGTCCATCAACTCGCGGAAGCTCTTGGCGTAGCCCTCGCCCAGCAGGTAGCAGGGCTTCTGCCAGCCGAACACCGTGCGGGTCGGGTTGCCCCAAGGCGTGCAGTGGTAGGCCTGGTTGCCGGCCAGGAAGTCCAGGAACATGGTCGACTGGGTGAAGGACCAACCCTTGCCCTTGCCGCGGGCCAGGATGTCGCGGAACAACTGCTTGGTCTTGGTGCGGTTCAGGAAGTGATCCTGGTCCGGCGCCCGCTCATAGGCGTAGCCCGGCGAGATGGTCACGCCGCTGACACCCAGGCGCTTCATCTCGTCCAGGAACGCCGCTGTGCGCTCGGGATCCGCGCCCTGGAACAGGGTGCAGTTGATATTGACCTGGAAGCCCTTCGACTTGGCCAGGGTGATGGCCTTGGTGGCGATGTCGTAGACGCCGTCCTGGCACACCGACTTGTCGTGCATGACCTTGTCGCCATCCAGGTGGATGGACCAGGTGAACAACGGGTCGGGCTTGTATTGGTCGATCTTCTTGGTCAGCAGCAGGGCGTTGGTGCAGAGGATGACGAACTTTTTCCGCTCAAGGAAACCCTGCACGATCTTGGGCAGGTCCTTGTGCAGCAGGGGCTCGCCCCCCGCGATGGACACCACCGGGGCGCCGCACTCGTCGATCGCCTCCATGCACTGATCATAGCTCAGGCGTTGGTTCAGGATCTCGTCCGGATAGTCGATCTTGCCACAGCCGGCGCAGGCCAGGTTGCACCGGAACAGGGGCTCCAGCATCAACACCAGGGGGTAGCGCTTCGCACCCGCAAGGTGCTGCTTCATGATGTAGGCGCCGACACGCGCCGTCACCTGAAAGGGAATCGCCAAACCAGGCTCCTGTTCGATTCTGGTCGGACGCCCCGTCCGGCCGGTTAAAAGTGACTATGGCCCGGCAGCTTACGCGACTCGGGAGGTTTCCGTGCGAAGTTCGGCGGGCAGCCGGAACTCGATATTCTCTTCCACCCCATCCATCAGCTCAACCTCTACCGGGCCGAGGCGACGAAGGGCCGCGATAACCTCTTGGATCAGGGCTTCCGGCGCCGAGGCGCCGGCCGTCAGACCCACCGCGCCCACCCCGGCCAGCCAGGCCGGGTCGAGCGCCGAGGCATCCTCGATCAGATAGCTGGGCACGCCCGCTTCCAGACCGATCTCGACAAGGCGATTGGAGTTGGAGCTGTTCTTCGCCCCAACCACCAAAATCAATTCCGCCAACGCGCACATATCGCGCACCGCCGACTGCCGATGCTGCGTTGCATAGCAGATGTCGGAGGTGTTCGGACCCACAACATTGCTGAACCGACCCCGCAGCGCTGCTATCACCGCCTTGGTGTCGTCGACGCTGAGCGTGGTCTGGGTGACAAAAGCCAGGGGCGTATCCAGAGGCAGGTCCAGAGCCGCAACGTCCCCCTCGGTAGAGATCAGGTGCACGGGCGCATCCACCTGGCCCAGCGTGCCCTCCACCTCCGGGTGGCCGGCGTGGCCGATCAGGACCAGGGTGCGGCCACTGCCGACGTAGCGCTTGGCCTGGGTGTGGACCTTGGAGACCAGGGGGCAGGTGGCGTCCAGCACCGGCAATTTTCGGCGCGCGGCCGCGTCCACCACGGCACGGGACACGCCGTGGGCGCTGAACACCGTCGGCGCGTGGTCCGGAATCTCGTCCAGTTCCTCCACGAAGATCGCGCCCTTGGTTTTCAGGCCTTCGACGACGTGGCGGTTGTGGACGATCTCATGACGCACGTAGACGGGCTGGCCATACAGTTCCAGCGCGCGCTCGACGATATCGATGGCGCGCACCACTCCCGCACAAAAGCCGCGGGGCTGAGCCAGAATCACTCTCATCGACACTCCGCTTCAGGCAAAGGCTAGTCACGTTCGTGCGTCGCGAAAAGATCGCGTGCAACGAACATCCACGCGTCTTAGACGACACGGGCTAAGTGGTCCCTGAATGTGGCCTCGCCAAGGTCCCTAATGTATCAATCCTGCCTTGCGATGCATCTGAGCAACGGTGTCCGACTTCGGACGACTTTCCGGGGCTGTCGTGGTGTCGCGTGTGAACCTGGGTTCGGCGGAAGGGATCGACCGCGATGAGCGGATGCGGGGGTCGGCGCCGCGCGATAGAGTTCTCGGCCCAATCCCCATGCTGATTCTCCACGCCCTCGGCTATCTCTTCCTCGCCCTCGCCTTGGTCGGGGTCTTGTACGCCCTGACCGCCACTGTCCTGGTGCGCCGGTTCATGGCCCGGCCCTCGCCGCCCGCCGGCGCCCTGCCCGCTGTCACCCTGCTCAAGCCCCTCAGCGGCGACGAACCGGGCCTGGACGACGCCCTCGCCTCCTTTGCCGCCATCGCCTACGCTGGCCCGGTCCAGATCGTGTTCGGCGTCCATTCCCCGGACGACCCAGCCGCCGCCGCCGTGCGCCGCCTACAGGCCACCCACCCAGCCCTCGACATCAGCCTGGTAGCCGATGCGCGCCTGGCCGGCGGGAACCGCAAGATCTCGAACGTCATCAACATGATGGCGGCGGCCCGCCATGATGTGCTGGTGTTGAGCGACAGCGATATCGCCGTCGAACCCGACTACCTGGACCGAATCACCGCCGCCATGGCCCAGCCCGGCGTGGGGGTGGTGACCTGCCTCTACACCGGCGCCAGCCCCTCCGGCGGCATTTGGTCGCGACTGTCGGCCATGGCGATCAGCTACCAGTTCCTGCCCAATGCGGTGTTGGGATCGTCTCTCGGCCTGGCCCAGCCCTGCTTCGGCTCCACCATCGCCCTGACCCGCCAGACCCTGGCCGCCATGGGCGGGTTCGAGGCGTTCGCCGACCTGCTGGCAGACGATTTCGAGATCGGCCGCGCCGCCCGCAAGCTGGGCCTGACTATCGCCATTCCCCCAATGGCCGTAAGGCATTCCTGCACCGAAGCCACCGCCACGGAGCTCATCGATCATGAGATCCGCTGGGGCCGGACCATCCGGCTGATCGAGGGCGCGGGGTACGCCGGATCGGGGGTCACCCATGCCCTGCCACTGGCCCTGATCGCCCTGGCGTTGCTGGGTCCCACCCTCCCTGCCCTCGTGGCGGTGGCCGCCGCCCTGGCCGCCCGGTTTGTGCTAAAAATGCAAGTCGACGCTGCAACCGGCGCCGCGGACGCCCATATGGCTGGAAACCTGTGGCTTCTTCCCCTGCGCGACGTGCTATCCTTCGCCATCTTTTTGGCGAGCTTTGCTTCCAACTCGGTCAGCTGGCGTGGCAGACGCTTCCGCGTTCAGCCGGACGGCGTCCTCACCCATAATTGAGGTTCTCACACTTGCGTACTCTCTTCCTTCAAGCGCCGTCCTTTGACGGTTTCGACGGCGGCGCCGGTTCGCGCTACCAGGCCAAGCGCGAGATCAAGTCGTTCTGGTATCCCACCTGGCTGGCCCAGCCGGCGTCCCTGGTGGAGAACTCCAAGCTGGTTGACGCCCCGCCGCACGACCAGACCCTGGCCGACGTCGTTGCCATGGCCAAGGACTTCGACCTAGCGGTGCTGCACACCTCGGTCCCCTCGTTCGGCTCCGACGTGAAGACCATCGAGGCGCTCAAGGCCGCCAACCCGAACCTCAAGGCCGGCCTGATCGGCGCCAAGGTCGCTGTCGACGCGGACGGCTCCATGCAGAAGGCCCCGGTGGTGGACTTCGTGGCGCGCAACGAATTCGACTTCTCGATCAAGGACGTGGCCGACGGCGTGCCGATGGCCGACATCGCCGGCATCAGCTACCGCAACAGCTCCGGCGTCATCGTCCACAACGAGGATCGCCCGATCCTGGAGGACATGGACAGCCTCCCCTTCGTCACCCCGGTCTACAAGCGCGACCTGGTGATGGAGAACTACTTCATCGGCTATCTGAAGCACCCCTACATCTAGATCTACACCGGCCGCGGCTGCAAATCGCACTGCACCTTCTGCCTGTGGCCGCAGACCGTGGGCGGCCACCGATATCGCACCCGCAGCGTCGGTCACGTGATCGACGAGATCAAATGGGCGATGAAGGCCTTCCCGCAGACCAAGGAATTCTTCTTCGACGACGACACCTTCACCGACAACCTGCCCCGGGCCGAGGAGATCGCCAAGGAACTGGGCAAGCTGGGCGTCACCTGGTCGTGCAACGCCAAGGCCAATGTGCCGCGCAAGACCTTGAAGATCCTCAAGGACGGCGGCCTGCGCCTGCTCCTGGTGGGCTATGAATCCGGCAACCAGCAGATCCTTCACAACATCAAGAAGGGCATGCGGATCGAGGTCGCCGAACAGTTCACCAAGGACTGCCACGAGCTGGGCATCGCCATCCACGGCACCTTCATCATGGGCCTGCCGGGCGAGACCCAGGAGACCATGCAACAGACCGCCAAATGGGCGGCCAAGATCAATCCGCACACCATCCAGGTGTCCCTGGCCGCGCCCTACCCGGGCACCTTCCTCTACAAGCAGGCGGTGGAGAACGGCTGGCTGGACGCCGATCACGCCGAACTGGTGGACGAACAGGGCATCCAGATCGCGCCCCTGCACTATCCGCACCTGTCGCACACCGAAATCTTCGATTCGGTGGAGACCTTCTACAAGAGCTTCTACTTCCGGCCGTCCAAGATCGGCTCCATCGTCGGCGAGATGATCCGCAGCCCCGAAATGATGAAGCGGCGCCTCAGGGAAGGCGTGGAATTCTTTGATTTCCTGAAGGAACGGCGCACCGCGGCGGCCTAGATCCGCCGCGCCGCCCGCCTGACGAGAGACGACCGATGTCCCTGGCCGACACCCTAGCCGATGGTCTCACCGTCTGGAACGGCGATCCCGCCCCGTTCCGGATCGGCTCGGAGCAGCACAAGGCGATCTTCTGCCAGATGCTGCTGGAGACCCATAACCCCTACAAGCCGGCGGTCATCCAGTGGCCCAAGCTGACGGAAGAGATGCGCCAGCGCCTGATCAGCCTGCCGATCTGGGACATCGCGGTCCAGACCGAGGGCAAGGCGTCGCGGCGGGTGAAGGCCTATGCCGACGTGGTGGCGAATGATCCCTGGCTGAAAAAGGCTGTGGATATGAACGCCTTCGAGGAAGGCCGCCACAAGCACGTGCTCTCCAACCTAGTGGAGGCCTATGGCATCAAGCTTGAGCCCGAGCCGGACTACCCGCCCTCCAAGGATGTCGAATGGGCCTTCATGGTCACCGGCTTTTCCGAGTGCATCGACAGCTTCTTCGCCTTCGGCCTGTTCGAGTTCGCCCGTCGCTCGGCCTTCTTCCCCGACGAGCTGATCGAGACCTTCGAGCCGGTGATGCGCGAGGAATGCCGCCACATCCTGTTCTTCGTGAACTGGGTCGCCTGGCGCCGCCGCAACATGCCCCTGTGGCGCCGTCCCGCCTTTGAGCTGAAGGTCATGGCGGTGTGGATCTTCCTCGGCCTTGAGCGGATCGGCATGGGCCAGACCGTGGCCGGGGGGGCCAAGCCGCAGGACAACAACTTCACCGTCACCGGCGCCTCGGCCATCACCGCCGACGACATCGACATCGCCCAGCTGATGGACGTCTGCCTGGCCGAGAACGACCGCCGCATGGCCGGCTATGACGCGCGCCTGATCCGACCGCTGTTCATGCCCCGGATGGTCCGCCTGGCGCGGAGGTACTTCATCCGCCCGGCGGCGCCAAAAGCGGCTTGACCCGCGCCCTGATCATTACCGCCGACGACTTCGGACTGTCCCACGAGGTCAACGAAGCCGTCGAGGAGGGGCACCGCAAGGGCGTGCTCACCTGCGCCAGCCTGGTGGTGGCGGGGTTGGGGGCGCAGGACGCCATCCGCCGCGCCAAGGCCATGCCCACCCTGGGCGTGGGCCTGCACCTGGCCATGCTCGACGCTCCCAGCGCCGCCCCCGCCGGCGAAATTCCCGCCCTAACCGACGGCGGCCCGGCCCTGGCGGCGCGCCCCTTCTTCACCGGCGTGCGCATCGCCCTGACCCGGTCCGGACGCGAGCAGGCCCGGCGCGAGATGCGCGCCCAGTTCGAGGCCTGGCGCAAGTCCGGCCTGCCGCTGGACCACGTCGATGGCCACTGGCACTTCCACCAGCACCCCACCCTCACCGGCCTGTTGATCGAGATGGCCGCTGAATATGGGGTCAAGGCCGTACGCGTGCCCAACGAGCCAGTCCTGGCCTCCTGGCGCGCCGCCGGCCGCAAGGGTTTGGCCGGCCGCGCCTTCACCGCCGCCGCCCACGCACCCCTGTGGGGCAGCCTGCGGGCTCGCCTGAAAGATGCGAATATCGGCGTAAACGACTGGTTTTTTGGGCTGAATGACGGCGGCCACATGGTTGCTGACCAGATGGTACGCACCATCGCCAACCTGCCCCCCGGCGTCAGCGAGATCGGCCTGCATCCGGCCTCCGCCCATCCGCCCTCGCCCCACGCCCCGCCGGTGCACTGGAAGCTGGCCGACGAACTGGCCGGCCTGATCGATCCCAATGTCATCGAGGCCGCCCGCGCCGTGCGCCTGGGCCGGTTCAGCGATCTGGTGGCCGCGTGATCCGCAAGCTGGTCCTGCCCCTGGTCTTCCTGATCGGGACCGCCGTGGCCGCCTTCCTGACCCTGCGCGCCGGCCTGCCAGGCATCCTGCAGTCCCTGGCCCAGATCGGCCTGGGCGGATTTGCTGCCGTGACCGCCATCCAGATCGTCTCCCTGCTGCTCTGCGCCGCCGCCTGGCGCGCGGTCAGCGCACAGGCCTCCCTCATCGCCTACGCCGCGGCCCGCTGGGTGCGCGACAGCGCCTCCAATCTGGTGGGCTTCATTCCGGCCTTCGGCGAGGTGGTCAGCGCCCGCGCCCTGGCCCTGCTGGGCGGCGGCGGCGGCCAGTCGGCGGCGGCCAGCACCGTGGTCGATGTCGCTGTCGAGACCCTGACCCAGGCCATCTTCGCCCTCACCGGCATCGCCCTGCTGCTGTGCCACCTCAACCCGGCGCAGGCCAAGGCCTGGCTGGGGATCACCGTGATCGGCGCGGTCCCCCTGCTGGCCCTCTACGGCCTGTCGCGTAATCGCAGAGCCCTGATGGCCGGCGAGCGCGCCCTGTCCGCCATCGCCAGGACCCTGGGCTTTTCCAGCGCCTTCGCCTCCGGCGGTCTGACCCCCGCTATCGAAAGCCTGCACGGCCGCTCCAACCGCATCCTCGCCGCCGCCGCCCTGCACGGAGCCGCCTGGATCGGCAGCGCCGTACAAATCTGGCTCGCCGCCCGCGGCCTGGCACACCCCATCAGCCTCACCGACAGCGTCGTCATCGCCAGCCTTGTCTGCGCCGCCCGCAGCGCCTTCTTCCTTGTGCCGATGGCCGCGGGCGTGCAGGAGGGCGCGTTCCTGGTGGTGGGCAAGCTGGTGGGGGTTGACGCCTCCACAGCCATCGCCCTTTCCCTTGTTCTCCGTGCAAGGGATGTTGTGATCGGCGCGCCGGGTATGCTCTTTTGGTACCTGACGGAGGGGCGCCGAATCTGGTCTCCGGGAGTTCACGCTTGATCGATCAGCGCCAATCCGCCCCCGCGCGCACCCTCGCGCCGGCCTGCGTCGCCCGACAACCCGACCTCCGCCGCCCGCGGCTCATGCTGCTGCTCGGCGGCGCGGCGCTCGGCGCGGCCGTGCTGGTCAGCGCCCCGGCGGCCCACGCACAGGATGCGCCGCGCCCCTCGGCCGCGGGCGAGCGCTCCGTGCACGACATCGACCCCTGGCAGAAGATGAACCGGGGCTTCTTCAGGATTCACAATTTCCTGGACCGCCTGATCATCCGGCCGGCGGCGATGATCTACCGCGCCATCACGCCTGGTCCGATCGGCAAGGCGGCGCACAACTTCCTGACCAATATCCAGGAGCCGGCCATCCTGGCCAACGACCTGCTGCAGCTGCGCTTCAAGCGCGCCGGCGAAACCAGCATCCGCCTGGTGGGCAACACCCTGGCGGGTGTCGGCGGTCTGATCGACGTGGCGGGCAAGGCGGGCATTCCGTTCCATGACAACGGCTTTGCCATCACCATGGGCCGCTATGGCGTTGGCCCCGGCCCCTATCTCTTCGTCCCCCTGATGGGTCCCTCCAGCGTCCGCGACGCCATCGGCACCGCCGTGGACTTCACCCTGGATCCCATCAAGCTGGTCAACTATCCGCGCCGGGCCGTGGTCAGCGCCGGCCTCACCGTCCTCGGAGGTCTGGACCTGCGTTCGCGCAGCGACGTCGACCTCGAGGCCCTGTTCGCCGACGCCACCGATCCCTACGCCACCCTGCGATCCACCTACCTGCAGAACCAGCAGGCCCAGGTCGAAGGCCGCGAAAACCCCGGAGACACCCTGCCGGAGTTCGAGACCATCCCCAGCGAGCAAACCACGCCCGCCGGCGGCGACTCGCCAGCCACGCCGTCCGACCCCAAAGCCGACTCGCCCCCCGCCGGCGCGGTCTCCGGCCTGGACGTGCGCAACCTGCCCTACCAGCCGGTGATCATCGACGCCCGCCGCTCGGACCTTGAGCAGGCGACCCCGCCCGTTGAACTGGTCAGCGCGCCACGGGCCCAACCCCTGATGCTGGCCCAGGCGGAGACCTCGGCTTGGCGCTAGGGGCTCCAGACGCCGCCAACGCCGCCCCGCCCCGCGCCTCCGTTTTCGGGCGCTGGGTGGCCTTCTGCGCCGCCAACGCCCTGTTGGTGACCCTCATCGTCCTGGCCCTGGGCGCCGGCGCGGCCGTCTACGCCGCCGGCCACTTCGCCATGAGCACCAACACCGACGAGCTGATTTCCAAGGCCCTGCCCTGGCGCCATCAGGAGGCGGCCTTCGACAAGGCCTTCCCGCAGAACAGCGCCCAGATCGTCATCGTCGTCGATGGCAAGACGCCTGAACTGGCCGAACAGGCCACCAACGCCATCGCCGAGAAGCTCCAGGCTGACCCCAAGCTGTTCCCCAGCGTCCGCCTAGCCGATTCCGGTCCGTTCTGGTCCCGCAACGGCCTGCTCTTCGCCCCCCTGGCGGACGTGAAGTCCGACATGGACAAGCTGATCGCCGCCCAGCCCTTCCTCGGTCCGGTGGCGGCCGACCCCAGCCTGCGCGGCGTAGCCGACACCCTGAACACCACCCTCCAGGGCGTCAGCAGCGGCGAGACCTCGCTGCACGACCTGGGCAAGCCGATCCACAGCCTGGCCGACACCCTGGAGGCCCTGCATCAGGGCAAGCCCGCCTACTTCTCGTGGCGCGCCATGATCGCCGGGGGCACCCCCGATCCGCGCGAGTTGCGCCATCTGATCCTGGTGGACCCCAAGCTCAACTTCGACCAGCTGGAGCCCGGCGCCAACGCCGCCGACGCCATTCGCGCAGCGGCCAAGGCCCTGAAGCTGGACGCCGCCCATGGGGTCAACCTGCGCCTCACCGGCGAAACCCCGCTGCAGGACGACGAATTCGGCACGCTGGCGGATCGCATCTGGCTGATCGCCGGCCTGTCCCTGGGCGCCATCATCCTGATGCTCTGGCTGGCCGTGAAGTCGGCCCGGCTGATCTTGGCGATCCTGGTCACCACCATCATCGGCCTGATCATGGCCGCCGCCTGGGGCCTGGTTGTCTATGGCCGCTACAACGTCATCTCCGTAGCCTTCATTCCCTTGTTCGTGGGCCTGGGCATCGACTTCGGCATCCAGTTCAGTGTCCGCTTCCGGGCCGAGCGGGCCCTGGGCCTGGGTGAAGCTGAGTCCTTGCTGGCCTCTGGCGCCGGCATCGGCCGCCAGCTCACCCTGGCGGCGGTGGCCATCGCCTCGGGGTTCCTGGCCTTCGCTCCCACCGACTATCACGGCCTCTCGCAGCTAGGCGTCGTCGCGGGACTGGGCATGTTCGTCGCCCTGGCCCTGAACCTGACCCTGCTGCCAGCCCTGATCGCCCTGCTGCATCCCAAACCGCCGCCGGAGACCGGCGCCCAGCCCCTGCTGGAAAAGCTGGACGCCTTCATCCTCGGCCGCCGCCGCCTGGTGATCGGGACCGCCGCCGGCGCGGCCCTGGTCTCGGCCGCCTTGCTGCCGTTCCTGCATTTCGACTTCAATCCCCTGCACCTGCGCAGCGCCAAGGTGGAGTCGGTGTCGGCCCTGCTGGATCTGCTCAAGGATCCCAACCTGTCGCCCAACACCCTGGAGGTGGTTCGGCCGAACCTCGCCGCCGCCGACGCCCTGGCGGCCAAGGTCAGGACCCTGCCCCAGGTTTCTGAAGCCCGCACCCTGTCTGACCTGGTCCCCGCCCAGCAGCCGGAAAAGCTGGCGCTGATCCACGACGCCGCCTCCCTGCTGGACTTCACTCTCAACCCCATCGTCACCCAGCCGCCGCCCACCGACGCCGAGGTCATCGCCAGCCTGCGCCAGGCCGCCACGTCTCTGCGCGCCGCCGCCGTCGCGGCTCAGGACCCCGGCTCGGCAGACGCGCGCAGGCTGGCGGCGGATTTTGAAGCCCTGGCCGCCGCCCCGCCCGCTGCCCGCGCCCAAGCCACCCAGACCATCGTCCCGCCCCTGACCGTGGTGCTCACCGATATTTCCGCCTCCTTCCAGGCCGAGGCGGTAAGCCTGCAAACCCTTCCGCCGGAGCTGGTGCGCGACTGGACCACGCCCGACGGCCGCGCCCGCGTCTCCCTGGTCCCCAAGGGCGACGCCAACGACAATGGCGTCCTGCGCCGCTTCATCGCCGCGGTGACCACCGTGGCGCCGGACGCCACCGGCCCGCTGTTCAGCATCTCCAAGAGTGGCGACACGGTGCTGAAAGCCTTCATCCAGGCTGGCGTCCTGTCCTTCATCGCCATCACCGCCCTGCTGTTCGCGGTGCTGCGCCGGCCCCGGGACGTGGCCATCACCATGGCCCCGATCATCCTCACGGGCCTGCTGACCCTGGGCAGCTGCGTGCTCATCGGCCAGCCGCTGAACTTCGCCAACATCATCGCCCTGCCGCTGCTGTTCGGCATCGGCGTGGCCTTCCACATCTATTTCGTTATGTCCTGGCGCTCGGGCGGCTCGCACCTGCTGACCTCCAGCCTGGCGCGGGCGATCTTCTTCAGCGCCTTGGCCACCGCCACCGGCTTTGGCAGCCTGTGGATGTCCAGCCACCCCGGCACCGCCAGCATGGGCAAGCTGCTGATGATTTCCCTGATCTGGACCCTGGTCTCGGCCCTGCTGTTCCAACCGGCCCTGATGGGCGCTCCAGACAAGGCCCCGACGCAGCCGTAAGGAGCGGGGCGCCGCTCCTGGCGACCCTAGAGCATGACAGCCTCAAGTGGATACCGGTTGAGACGCCCGTCATGCTCTAAATGCATGAAGATAGAGCCTTTTCTCCAGTTCAAGCGATTCCATTTGAACCGGAAAGGCTCTAAGCCAGCAACTTGTCCGTCAGCTTGTTCAAGTGCGCCACCAGGCCCGCCGCGCCACCGGACGCCACCGGTCCGGCGAAGTCGGAGCGGCGGGTCGTCAGCTGGCTAATGGCCCCGTAGTAGACATCGATGATCTTCCACGATCCGCCCACCTGCCGCATGCGGTAGGTCAGGTTGGTCTGGTCGCCGCCGGGACGGCCCAGCTTGGTCTGCACCACCTTGTCGGTCCCGCGCACCTGGACGGTGGGATCGATGAGGATTTGTTCGCCGCCATAGCTGTCGAAATTGTGCGCCCAACTGGCCACCGATAGGCGGGTGAAGGCCTCGATCACCTGCTGCTTCTGCGCCGGGGTGAAGCCGCTCCAGGCCGGGCCTACGGCGAAGGCGGCCATGCTGGGCATGTCGAAGGCCCGCGCCACAGCCGGGGTCAGCTGACGCGCGCGGCCTTTGGCGCCCATGGCCTTGCCGCCCTTCATGGCGGCCAGCAGGCTGTTGTCGAACGCCTCCACCTGCACCGCCGCCGGATCGCTCGGCGCGGCGATGGCGCCGCTGGCGCCCAGGGAGGAAAAAATGATGGCGGCCGCGGCAAGGCCAAGGGTGGTGGTCTTCATAAGCTGTCCTCTGCTGCGCGATCGCGGCCTCAATGCGGCGCCGAGCCCGTGCCGCGCCCTAATCGCCTAGTCTAGATGAACGGGCAATGAGCACGAATGAGCGACCGCGAGCGCGGCCTTAGAGCGCGCCAGGACCAGCCGGGTTCCCGGCGCCCCTTCAGTCGTTGGCGGCCGAGGGGCGGGCCTTGGCCTTACGGCTGGCATGGCCTCGGCTAAGGGTCAGCAGGCGATGGGTCAGT
Organism: Caulobacterales bacterium; assembly: GCA_038228945.1. Classification (GTDB taxonomy): domain Bacteria; phylum Pseudomonadota; class Alphaproteobacteria; order Caulobacterales; family Caulobacteraceae; genus Acaudatibacter. The sequence goes on along the minus strand of JBBROW010000003.1, from coordinate 41,533 downwards.
TCCTCGCCCAGCTCCCAGCTGCCGATCAGGGCCTGCTGCGACTTGATCAGGCCCTTTTGCAGATGCCGCGGCAGCTTGGCCAGCAGCGCCTCATTGCGCGACTGCACCACCTCCCGCGCCATGAGATACCGCGCCCAGCCGTCCTCGGTGAGGCTGAGAATCACTTGGCGGCGGTCGGCCCGGGCGTGGCGGCGCCCCGCCAGGTCGCGGCGGACCAGATGATCGACGGTGCGGGTCAGGGTCGTGCGGTCGACCATGCTCATCTCCGCCAGCTCGGTCATCGAGCACGGCCCCAGATGCGCCAGCACGCTCATGGCCCGGTAATGCGAGAGATTGAGACCCACCGGCCGCAGGGATCGCTCAAGATCCTCGTCCCGATAACGGCTCACCGCCACCATCAGGTGGAACAGATAGTCGCCGTCGCCATAGGGGAACTCGCTCGCCTGTTCGACGGGCGAGACAGTCGGCTGCGTCGTCTTGGGCATGCTACGCGTCCCGACCGCGCCGGAATCGGGCGCCGACCATGCCTAGCGCAGGCTGGTGACGGAAAAATCCCTCAATTGGGGGGAGTCGGCGGGCCGTTGAACCCGGCCGCGCCGCATGCGAGACGATCCGCGACATCCTTGGAAGCGCCATGAACGCCAATCTCTACGCCCTCCTGGCCTCGCGGTTTCCCGCCGACCGCGCCGCCCCCTGCCTGCTGCTGCCGGACGGCGCCGTCATCAGCTACGGCGACCTCGACACCGGTGTCGGCCGCCTGGCGAGCCTGCTGCTGGCCAAGGGCGTGGCCCCCGGCGACCGGGTCGCCGTGCAGGGGCCCAAGACGCCGGAAGCGCTGATGCTCTACCTGGCGACGCTGAAGATCGGCGCCGTCTTCCTGCCCCTCAACACCGCCTACACCACCGCCGAGGTCCGCTACTTCCTGGACGACGCGGAGCCGACGCTGTTTGTCGCCGACGCCGTCCCCCTGGCCCTCGAAGCCGCCGCCCTAGCCCCGTTGGAGACCATCCACGACACCGCCCCCGGCGACCTGGCGGCGATCATCTACACCAGCGGCACCACTGGCCGTTCCAAGGGCGCCATGCTCAGCCATGGCAATCTGGCCGCCAACGCCCTGGCCCTGCACGCGGCCTGGGGGTTCCAGGGCGGCGACGTCCTGTTGCACGCCCTGCCGATTTTCCACGTCCACGGCCTGTTCATCGCCCTGCACTGCACCCTGCTCAACGCCAGCCCGATCATCTGGTTGGAGAAATTCGACGACACCCAGGTGCTGGGCCTCTTGTCAAAGGCCACGGTGCTGATGGGGGTGCCCACCTTCTACACCCGCCTGCTGGCCAATCCCGACTTCACCCGCCAGGCTGCCGCGCACATGCGCCTGTTCGTCTGTGGCTCCGCCCCCCTGCTGGAAAGCACCTTCGCCGAGTTCGAGGCCCGCATCGGCGTGCGCATCCTGGAGCGTTACGGCATGAGCGAGGCGGCGGTGATCACCTCCAACCCCCTGCACGGCGATCGCGTCGCCGGCAGCGTCGGCTATCCCCTGCCCGGCGTGGAGCTGCGCATAGGCGGCGCGGAAGACACCGGGGTCATCGAAATCAAAGGCCCTAGCGTCTTCGCCGGCTATTGGCGCATGCCGGAGAAGACCGCCGAGGACTTCACCGCCGACGGCTTCTTCATCACCGGCGACGTCGGCCATCGCGACCCGGACGGCCGGGTATGGATCTCCGGCCGAGCCAAGGACCTGATCATTTCCGGCGGCTACAACGTTTATCCCAAGGAGATCGAGCTGATCCTGGACGAACTGCCCGGTGTCGGCGAAAGCGCCGTCATCGGCTGCCCCCATCCCGACTTTGGCGAGGCGGTGGTGGCGGTGATCGTCCAGGCTGGCGGGGCGAAGGGCGACGAGGCGGCCATCATCGCCGCCGCCCGCGAAACCCTGGCCGCCTACAAGGCCCCCAAGCGCGTTTTCTTCCTGGGCGACCTGCCTCGCAACGCCATGGGCAAGGTCCAGAAAAACCTGCTGCGGGAGCGGTTCAAGGGCGCATTCGAGTAGGGTTGAGGTTGAGGGTTGCGCTCGACCTTCAACACCCCCCCGGAGTTTGGAGAGACTATCAGGCCCGAACCGATCGCCTACTTCAGCCGCCGCTCGAACAGCGCCAGTAGCCGCGACCAGTGCTTCTCCGCCGCCGCCTTGTCATAGGCGCCTCGGCCCGGAAAGGCGAAGCCGTGTTCGACGCCGGGATAGATCTCCACCTCCGCCTCGACGTCGAGGCCCAGCAAGGACTGGGACAGGGCCTCCACCATCTCCAGCGGCGCCCAATGATCCTTTTCGGCGCAGGCGAAATAGAGCTCGGCGTCGGCCTTGCTGGCCACCAGATGCGGGCTGTCGGCCTCGTCGGTGACCAGATAGGTGCCGTAGAGCGAGGCTGCGGCGTTGACACGTTCGGGATGGCGGGCCGCGAAGTTGATCGCGAACTGGCCGCTCATACAGTAGCCCAGGCACCCGGCCTGGCCGCCACTGGCCTCATCCTGGGTGTCGGCGTAGGCCAGCATGGCGTCACCGTCCGCCATCACCATCGGGATTTTCAGGGCGTACATCAGGTCCATCATCCGCTTGCGCCAAGCCGGATCGTCCCCGGTGGGCAGCGGCCCCAGCTCCATCACCCCGGCGCGGTAATAGAGATTGGGAAGCATTACATAATAGCCACTGCAGGCCAGGCGGCGGGCCATATCCCGCAGCTCCTCGCGAATCGCCGGGGCGTCCATGAAGAAGATGATCACCGGGAATGGACCGCCCCGGTCGGGATGGCAGATGAAGGTGGTGGTGGCCCCATCCTTGGTGGCGATATCGACCTGCTGCTCGAACATGGCGGCGCTCCCTGAAATCTGGGGCGCAACAAGCCATAGCTGGCGTTTTTAGGCTAGAGCCATCAACGGCTGGCGGCCAGGGGCAGGCTCACTCGCGCCACCAGGCCCGTGGGCAGGTTGGCGCGCAGGACGATGTCGCCGCCGTGGGCGCGGGCGATGGAGCGCGACACCGCCAGGCCCAAACCCACCCCGTCGGTGGTCAGGGTCCGCGCCGGGTCCGAGCGATAGAAGGGGTCGAACACCCGCTCCAGTTCGCGCCCGGGCAGGCCGGGGCCACTGTCCGCCACCTCGACCACCGCATGGTCGTCAGCTTGGAACAGCCGGATGCGCGGGCTGGTCCCGTACTTCAGGGCGTTATCCACCAGGTTGCCGAACAGCCGGGTGAGGGCGGAGGGGTCGCCATCGACAATGATCGGCCGGTCCTCGCCGGTCACTGGGGTCTCATCCCCCATCGCCGCCGCGTCGTCCGCCACCACCTCCAGCAGCGACCGCAGGTCCAGGCGTTCGCGATGCGAGGGCTCGCTGGCGTCGCGGATGAAGGCCAGCACGGCGCTGATCATCTTCTCCATCCGCTCGATGTCGCGGATCACCGCGGTCTTCACCTCATCCGGCGCGTCCTCGACCTTGAAGCGGATGCGGGCCAAAGGGGTGCGCAGGTCGTAGGAGATGGCCGCGACCATGGCCGTGCGGTCGTCAACATAGCGCTTCAGCCGTTCCTGCATCAGGTTGAAGGCGCCCGCCGCCTTGCCGATTTCCGCTGAGCCGGACAGGGGGATGGCGCCTTGGCGGGGGTCGCGGCCCAGGCGTTCGGCGGCCTCGGCAAAGGCCCGGATCGGCGCGGTGATCCGCCGGCTGAACAGGAAGCCGGCCAGGCCGATCACCACCAGGCAGGCGGCCAGCCACAGCAGCACTCGCACCTGCCAGGGGTTGGGAAACGGTTCCGGCGGCGTGGACACCACCAGCCAGCGGCCGTCGGCCAGTTGCGCGGCGGCGCTGAAATCCCCGATCAGGGGCATGCGATCGAACGACAGGGAGCCGCCGGGGTCCCTGATCATGAAGCCGCCGCGGCCAAACACGACATTCGGTCCTGGCCCAGGCTGTCCTGGCCCATTGTCCGGACCGGGGCCAGTCGCCGGCGGCGCGCCTGGCTGGCCTCCTGCAGGTCCGCCAGGCGAAGCCCCGGGGCCGTCGTCCGGGTGGCCCTGCGTCTGGTGATGGAAATCCCGTGGTCCGAACCCCGTCAGACCGCCGATCCAACCCGGCTCAAAGCGCTGCGGCGGGCGCGATTCCACCAGGCTGACCTTTTCCGACGGCATGCCCAGGTCCTGGGCCAATGCCATGCGCTGCGGCCCCGAACGCCAGCTGGGATCAGGATTTCGCGGCGCGCTGGCCTCGATCCTCCGAACCAGGGCCTTGCCGTCACGGGTCTTCAGAGGGCCGCCCCTCAGCGCCGCGGCCACGTCGGCCACCCGCCAGATGGCCGGTCTCGGCGGCGGCAGCAGCACCACGATCAGGAAGCTTAGGCCATTGGCCACCACCACCCCCGCCAGCAGCAGGGCCATGATCTGCAGGGCGATCGGCGCACCGGTCAGGCGCTGGCGGGCGGGCTTCACCTGCATGGTGGACCCACCGGTGGGATCAGGCCCTCAGCTTGGCCCCCAACTAGGCCCAAGGCCGCATGACCTGGGCGTTCAGCAGATAGCCGGCGCCGCGATAGGTGGCGATCACCTCTTCCGGATCGCTCTGGGCCGCCCCGGCCTGCAGCTTGCGGCGCAGGCGGCTGATCTGGACATCCACCGAGCGGTCGAACACCTCCGCCTCGGGGCCTCGTGCCAGGGTCAACAGCTTCTCCCGCGACAGAATCTGGCGGGGATGCTCCAAGAAAGCGCTGAGCAGGGAAAATTCGCCGGCCGTCAACAGGATGGTCTCGCCATTGGGCGCGCGCAGGCGGCGACGCACCGCGTCCAGGGTGAAGCCGCGGAACTGCACCTGAGCGCCCCGGCGCGGACGGACCTCGCCCTCCTCGTGGCGGCGCAGCACCGCCTTGACCCGGGCCAGCAGTTCGCGCGGATTGCAGGGCTTACCCAGATAGTCGTCGGCGCCCAGCTCCAGGCCGACGATGCGGTCGACCTCTTCGCCCATGGCGCTCAGCATGATCACCGCCGGCCCATGCGCGTCGACGATCCGCCGGCAGAGGGACAGTCCGTCCTCGCCCGGCATCATCACGTCCAGGACCACCAGATCGATGTCGCCGGCGGCCAGCAGGCCATCCGCCTCGGCGGACCCGCCCGCCTGGATCACCACCAGCCCATGCTGCTGCAGATAGGCGGTCATATTGGCGCGCAACTCAGCATCGTCGTCGACAATAAGAATGCGGGCGTTGGGATTGGACATCGACCTAGCCTTCGTGAACAGCCCCGCTTGTCACCCAACTGTGGCGGGCGGATCGCAGAGACGCCACAATCTGACATCCAGGAACGAACACTGTCGTCAATCTTCGTAACGGCAAATCGATGCAGCCGCGCATTAACCTGGATTTCAATGCCTTGCCCCATGTTGCGCTTGTTACTCTCGGGGGTCGACGAACTTGGCGCGATGGCTTGACGATGGCCTGGACGAAATGGCGGCCAGCGCCCACCAGGGTTTTCCCCTTCGGTGCTTGATCATGTTCGGCGTCGCCGCCTTGGCGTCGCGTATCCTCAGCCCTTCGATCTGCGCCGAATGGGCCATCGGCGTCGGCTCGCTGGAAGCCTGGGGCTGGTTCGCCACTCTGCCCCAGTCCAAGGGCCAGACCATCAGCCCGAAGCTGCGGCTGCATCACCTGATGAACGTGGCCGTCACCACCAGCGCCTGGACGGTGATCGCCTGGCTGATGTGGAGTTCCGGGACGCGCGAAGGGGCGATTTGCGCCGTCGTCCTCTGGCTCAGCTTCGTGTTTTTTGCCCAGTCACATGCCTATCAGTCCCCGGCGGGGTTCGTGGCGGCCGGGGTGGTCCCCGCCCTGGCCATGCTCGGCGGCCTGATCGTCTCCCCCAACCCCCTGGGGATCGACCTGATCCCGGTGTGGGGCATCCTGTTCCTGGCCGTCACCTTTGCCGCCGACGGCGTGCGGCGCATGCTGTCGGCGCGGCTGCGCTTCCTGGCCGCCGAGGCCGTGACCCGCGAAAGCGAATCCCGCTACCGGGTCCTGGCCAACAACATCACCGACGTCATCTCCCTGCAGAGCACCGATGGCCGCCGCGGCTTCATCTCCCCGTCCATCGAGCGGGCGCTGGGCTACACCGCCGAATTCCTGCTGAGCACCCCCAACTACACCTTCGTCCATGAGGAGGATCGCGACCGGGTGAGGGCCACGGTCGCCGGACTGACCACGCCCGGGCAGGAAGTGATCCTGGAATACCGCGTCATCCGCGCCGATGGGGTTGTCACCTGGGCCGAGACCAAGTTCTGCGTGGCCGAGATCGGCGAGACCGGCGGCCCGCAGATCGTGTCGGTCTCCCGCGTCGTCGACGGGCGCAAGGCCATGGAGCGCGAGCTGATTGAGGCGCGCGAGCGGGCGGAGACGGCGGCCGCCGCCAAGTCCGACTTCCTGGCCAACATGACGCACGAGCTGCGCACACCGCTGAACGCCATCATTGGCTTTTCCGGCCTGATGAAGACCTCCGCCGCCCTCAATCCCGAGGACGCCCGTCACGCCTACCTGATCCGCGAAGCCAGCCTGACCTTGCTGGAAATCGTCAACACGGTGCTCGACTTTTCCAAGCTCGAGGCCGGCGCCGTCGAGCTGGATCCCCAGCCCTTCCAGCCCACGCACGAGGCCGAGGCGGTCGTCGCCCTGATCGATGAGCAGGCAACCTGCAAGGGCCTGACGCTCAAGGTGGTCACCGAGGGCGAACTGTCGCCGCTAGTGGGCGACGCGCCGCGCCTGCGCCAGGTGCTGCTGAACTTCCTGTCCAACGCGGTGAAGTTCACCAGCGCTGGCGGCGTCACCGTCACGCTCAGCCAGAGCCTCACGGGCGAGGGTCGCCGCCTGCGGGTCGCCGTGCGCGACAGCGGCATCGGCGTGCCCGCCGATCAGCTTTCCCAGGTGTTCGAACGCTTCACCCAGGGCGATGTCTCGGTCTCGCGGCGCTTCGGCGGCACGGGCCTGGGGCTGGCGATCTGTAAGCGCACTATCGAGATGATGGGCGGCGCCATCGGCGCCGACAGCGTCGAGGGCGAAGGCTCCACCTTCTGGTTCGAGGTCACCCTGCCCGTCGCCGCGGCGGGTTTGGCCGCGCCGCAGGCCGAACCGGAAGCCGTCGAGCTGGACCGACCCGTGCGCCTGCTGCTGGTGGAAGACGTCGCCGTCAACCGCGAGCTGGTGCAGGCCTTGCTGCGCCCCTTCGACATCGAGATAGACACCGCCTGCGATGGTGTCGAAGCCATCCACGCCGTCGAGCAGCAAAGCTACGACCTGATCCTCATGGACGTGCAGATGCCAGTGATGGACGGCCTCACCGCCGCCCACCGCATGCGCGCCAACGGCTTGATCACGCCGATCATCGCCATGACCGCCAACGTCCTGCCCGAACAGGTCCGCAAATGCCGCGAGGCGGGGATGAACGACCACATCGGCAAGCCCATCAGCCCCGCCCGCCTGCTGGAGGTGATCTCGCAGTGGTCGTCGCCGGAGGCAGAGAACGAGATCGCCGAGCGCGAGTCGGTCTGACAAGGCGACCAGGGTCGCGCTCTATGTCATTGCCGTCACCGGCCGCGCCTATCTTTCGCCCCCTCGCACCCCCAGATAGGCTATTGTCGTAAGTCCCGTGGAGTTCGCCATGTCCCGCGCTGTTTGCCTGGGCCTTTGTCTTAGCCTGACCCTCGACGGGGCCGCCCTGGCCCAGGAAGCGATCGCCACGGCCGGCGGCGTCAATCCCAACGCCGCCCCCAAGGGCGCCGCCTCGGTCCCGGATCTCGGCGCGCCGGAGCGTTTCGCCGACGGCCCCCTGGGTCCCCGCATGGGTCCCTGCGGCCCCCTGCAAACCGCTGACGGCAAGCCGGACAAAGGCGTTCACGGTGAAGTTCACGCCGGCGTCGGCACCCATGGCTATCGCGAGATCGGCGGCGCCATCTGCAAGCCCATCGGCGAAAACGGCGCCATCGCCATCGCCGTGGACAAGGTCGACGGCGACTACGGACGATACGGCCGACGCTACCGCTAAGGCGCTCCGTCCTCCCCGTTTCCGAAAATCATCCCGACCCGCTTTCTATGGCCAGCGGGCCTACGCCGCCGAACAAAGTTCGGTGTAGGCTGTGGCGTTTGGAGTCGCGCGCCCGTCCACGGCCCGGCGCCATCGCACACAAGACGGGGGACATCCGATGACCGATACGGCGCCACGCCGCGCGCGCAGCATGGCCGAGATGGGCCAGATCCAGGGCCGGATGGCGGGGCCAGACTCGCGCACCCTGGCCATACAGTCCTACCAGCCCCGGCCCAGCGACATCGTCATCACGCCCTACGGCAAGTGCGGCACCACCTGGCTGCAACAGACCTTCCACACCCTGCGCACCCGCGGCGACATGGACTTCGACGATATATCCCGGGTTGTCCCCTGGATCGAGACGGCCAACATGCTGGAGGTCGATCTGGAAGCGCCACAGCGGGCGCAGCCGCGCGGTTTCAAAAGCCACCTTTCCTACGACGCCATTCCCAAAGGCGCCCGCTACGTGGTCTGCCTGCGCGATCCCAAGGACGCCCTGGTGTCCATGTACCGCTTCATGGAAGGTTGGTTCCTGGAGCCGGGCGCGGTGACCCTGGATGAGTTCTTCCAGGTCTGGCAGGCGCAATCCGACGGCGCCGAGGGCGGCGGCTACTGGCGCCACCTGATCAGCTGGTGGGAGCAACGCGACAATCCCAATGTGCTGCTGTTCACCTATGAGCAAATGAACGCCGACCCGCAAAGCCATGTGCGAAAGCTGGCGGACTTCTCCGGCATCCCGGTGGATGACGAGCTGATGGCCCTGACCCTCGACCGCTCATCTCTGGCCTTCATGCTGGAGCACAAGGACCGCTTCGACGACTACATGATGCGGACCCTGTCGGAGCGGAAGGGCAACCTGCCCCCCGGCAGCGACTCGGCCAAGGTGCGCAAAGGCGGAGTGGGTGGCCACAGGGCGGAGCTGTCGGCGCAAACCAGTGCGGCGATGGACGAGATCTGGACCCGCCAGGTGACCCCGAAACTGGGCTTTGCTGACTATGCGGCTCTGGGTGAGGCGTTGCGACGCGGCGGCTAGTGCAGCTGCCGGCTCAAGCACCCGACAGGCTCTAACGCCCTGAAGATAGGGTCTTTAATCTGGTTTCACCGATCCCATCTGGATCACGAACGCCCTAGGGGGAGCTGGATTCCATGATGATACCGCACCCACTATGTCGCATGCCGGTCGCGGCGAAAGGTAGCTTCTGAAAAAATGGGAGGGTCCGCGCTTCAGTTCTTCGCCGAGCACGCCCGTGACACAATGGTCCAGGTCGGGGCGGACGGCCGCATCCTCTATGCATCGCCGTCGGTTCGCCGCCTTGGCTACGGGCCCGAGGCCCTGACCGGAAAGTTCGGGCTCGACCTGTTCCACCCCGACGATCAGCCCAGACTGACCGAAGCGGTGTCGGCGCTGGAGCGGGGGGAAGCCGCAGGCGAGATGGATCGCCTGTACCGGCTGCGCACGGCCTCGGGGGACTGGGCCAGGGTCGAAGGTGGCCCCAGGCTGATGCTGAGCGACAAGGTCGAGCCCCGAGGCTTCGCGATGCTCTTTCGAGACGTGGCGGACTGGCATCGGCTGGAAGAAGAAGCTCACCAGCAACAGGACCTGTTCGAAGCCGCCTTCGAGCACTCCGCCGTCGGCCGGGTTCTGCTCGACATGACCGGGCGGATCGTCCGGGTGAACCGTTCCATCTGCCACACCCTTGGGTATGCGCCGGCAGAGCTAATTGGCCGGGCGGATAATGACGTCGCCCACCCCGATGAGATCGATCAATTCGCCGATCAGTTCGCCGCGGTGATGCGCGGGGATATCTCCAGCTACCAGGTGGAGCGGCGCTATCTGCGGCGGGACGGGGGCTGGGTCTGGTTCTCCCTGATCGTCTCGATGGCGCGCAACCTGGACGGCTCGCCGAGGGTGATTGTCGGCGATCTTCAGGACCTTACCGAACGTCACGCCACCGAGGCGGAACTGCGCCGCAAGCGCGCGGAAGCCGAGGCGGCGACGGTGGCGAAGACGGAGTTCCTGGCCAATATGAGCCACGAACTGAGGACGCCGCTGACGGGCATTATCGGACTTGGCGGCCTGCTTGAGAGCATGCAGGGCCTGCCGGACCGGGCCCGCGCCTATGTTGGTCACCTGATGACGGGGGCCGAGGCCCTGCTATCCATCGTCAACAACATTCTCGACTTCACCAAGCTGGAGGCCGGCCAAGTCCAACTGGACCCCCGACCCTTCGATCCGATAGCCCTGGTGGATGAGGCGCTTCTTTCGGTGCGGTTTGAGGCGGGGAAGAAGGGCCTCGAGCTGCGAACCGTGTGCAATGCCCCCTTGCCGCCCACGCTTTGCGCGGACAGCGCCCGGATCCGTCAGGTGCTGCTGAACCTCCTCGGCAACGCCGTCAAGTTCACCCCCAAGGGCGAGGTCGTCGTCCATCTCAGCCTTGAGGCGGGCGACGTGGAACGCCTGCTCTTCCAGGTGACCGACACCGGCATCGGCATCCCCAGCGCCCTGTCGCACCGCCTCTTCCAGCGCTTCTCCCAGATCGATGGGTCGATCAGCCGTCAGTACGGCGGGACGGGTCTGGGCCTGGCGATCTCAAAAGGGCTCGTCGAGACCATGGGCGGTGAGATCGGCATGCGCAGCGAGGAAGGCCTCGGCTCGACCTTCTGGTTCACCGTGCCGGTGGCCTAAGGCCGCGTCAGAGCACGAAGCGGTTTGTCGGAATCGACAAAACGCTGACTCGTGATCGCTAACTAAAGAATCAAGCCTGTTTTGCCTGTTTGGATGGTTCCATCAAAATGCAACAGGCTCTAGACGACGCCGGTTTGGCGCAGAAATGTCTCGAGATCCGCGACCTTGATCGGCTTGCCCATCCAGGGCGACCGGCGCAGGTCCTCTCTGATCCCATCAACGCCATAGGCGGTCAGGAACATGAACGGCAACCGCCGCTCCCGGAGGATCTCCGCCGTCCTGAACGAGGTCCCCCCGATCAGGCTCACATCCAGGATGGCGAAATCGATGGCCTGATCCGCCGCCAGGAATTCCGCCTCCGCGGCCGTGGCGGCAGGCCCCACGACGGCGCAACCAAGGTCGGCCAGGAAATCCTCGAGAAACAGGCACACCATGCCGTCGTCTTCCACCAAAAGAACCTTGCTCGATCGGTCTGCCATCGAGATTCGGCCCTCGGGCTGGTCCCGCACTTGGCGCGGGAGGAGGAAAGATGGGAACCGAGTTTCCACCCGCCCCCCGCTCTGACTGTTCTCACTCAATAAACTGCAATCGTCCATTTCGGGACGTTTCGGGTGCTTTATCGGCGTTGACAAAAAGCGCTGCAAGGCCCGCGCCACCGTCGAGTCGGATCTGGTAAGGCCGTGGCGAGGTAAACGCCTTCGGCGTCAGGCGCCGCGAATGATCTGCAACAGCGCCTTGGTCGGCGGGGCGAAGGCCAGGGGACCGATCAGGATCTCGCTGACCAGGATCGCTCCCACGCCCCACAGATAGGCCGGATGCACCCGCCGCTGTTTCACCAGGTCGAACACGGGGCCGGCGAAAGCGAACAAGGACAACGCCCCGAACATCACCAGGGGGGCGAAGGCGCCGAAGGACCCCATCGGCAGCAGCCTGCCCATGCCAGGCCCGAGAATCGAGACGGTGGCGCACAACATCAGCCGCTTATGCCACTCGACGTCGCGCCGAAGCGTCACCCCAGCCGCCACCAGCCCGCCAAAGACGATAATCCCCAACCCGTTCATCACCAGGAACACGCCTGGTGGGAAGAAAAACGGGACCATGTGATAGCGGATGGCGAACAGGGTCGCGGCCAGGGCCATGATCACCATGGCGGCCGCCAGCCCGGCGCCCAACCCGCCGATCTTGCGATGCAGTTTTACCGACCCCCGCGCGATGAACGCCGGTTGCGCCACTAACAGCAGCACCCAAAGCGTAAAGACGGCGCCGTGCAGGTGCAGGAGCATGGGCAGCCCGGGACTCTGCGCAAAATCATCCGGCACGGTCTGGGAAAAGCCGCCGATAATAACCGCCGCCATCACCAGCGACATCACCAGATAGAAGCGCCGGCCCACGCCCTGAAGCGGCTGTCCGCGAACTGCTACTGCCGTCATCACACTCTCCATTCGACGGCCGGGGGAGTGCCTATGCGGCATGGGTTTGGCAACGCACAGAGAACACGGAAGGCCCGGATCACTCAAGCCGCCGGCGCGCCAGGCCGTTCCCCTTCGTGGAGCAGAACTGTGCGCCCCGACTCACCCCTGCCCCTGGAACGCCGCTCCGATCACCCGGCCTACCTCCGCGTGCGCCGCCTCGATGACGGCGCGTGGCTGGGCCGAGCCGACGCAATAGAGACTGGCCAGGATCGGCGCGCGACCCGGCGGCCAGAGGATGGCGATGGTGTTGGTCGACCCGTTGTCGCCGCTGCCGGTCTTGTCGCCCGCCGCCCAGCCGGTGGGAAGGCCGGCGCGCAGGCGCCGCGCGCCGGTCTGGCAGTTGCGCATCCAGTCGGTCAAGTGCTGGCGCGACGCCTCGCTGAGCGCGCGGCCCAGCAGCAGCCGGCGCAGATCCCCCAGCATGGCCGCCGGGGTCGTGGTATCGCGCGCATCCCCCGGCAGGGCCGTGTTCAGGGTCGGCTCGTTGCGGTCCAGCCGCGTTGTGGGGTCGCCCAGGCTACGAACGAACCGGGTAAGGCCGGCCGGGCCGCCGAGGCTGGCCAGCAGCAGGTTGGCGGCGGTGTTGTCGCTGAGTTCCACGGCCGCCTCGCACAGGGCCGAGACGGTGAGCCCGCCCTGCCCCACATGGGCCCGCGCGGTCGGGGCGTATTCCAGCAAGTCAACAGGGCCAAAGGGGATCACCCGGTCCAGCCGTTCAGCGCCCGCGTCCACCCGCCCCAGCACCGCCGCCGCCAGCAGGGCCTTGAAGGTGCTGCACATGGCGAAGCGCTCGTCGGCCCGCCAGTCCAGGCGGCGGCCCGAGCCGGTGTCCAGCACCGCCAGCCCGAGCCGTCCGCCCAGCCGGCGCTCGATGGCCGCCACCCGCGCGCGGGCGTCAGGCGCCCCCGCGGCCAGGGTCGGCCCGGCGGGTACGGCGGCGGCGGCGATGATGAAATCCCTGCGTCGCATGGCTAGCCCTCAGAACAGGTTCGGGTGGCGCGCTTGTAGCGCCAGCGCCAGGGCCAGGGTCTTCAAATCCTCGATCTCGCCCGCCTGGACCTTGGCCCAAAGCCGCGCCAGGGGCAGTTCGATGATCTGGATGTTCTCGAACTCACTGGCCAGGCCACCGCCCTGGCCGACCCGGTCCGCCGCCGAATAGGCCGCCAGGAACAGGTTCGATCGCTCGGCGGAGACCCCCGGGGAGCACCAGACATGGGCCACCGGCTCCAGGGCCTTCAGGGCCAGACCCGCCTCCTCCATCGCTTCGCGGCGGATGCTGTCGTCGGCGCTCTCATCGGCGTCGATCATCCCCGCCGGCGCTTCCAGCAGGTTGTTCGGCTCGCCGGCCACCAGCAGCGGTGTCCGCGCCAGGCTCACCAGGAGGGCGACCTTCCGGACCGGATCATAGGGCAGGACACAGGCCGAGCGGCCATGGTCCTCCACCTCCCGGTCGTGGATCGACCCGTCGGCTTCCCGCAGGGTGACCAGCTTGATCTTGATGTAGCCCTCGCGGGCCACGCGCACGGAAACGACTTCGGTCATGGCTCGAACCACCGCGTCCAGGGCCGCAAGTCAACCGCCGCCCCGGCCGGTCCGGAAGGAAATTCTCGGCCGCCGTTGAACGTCGTTCACCCTGCTGACACTATGCTGTCAGGACGCCCAGGCTAAGGTCTTCCCATGCGCAGAACAGAACGCCTTTTCCAGATCATCCAGATCCTCCGCGGCGCCCGCGCGCCGATCACCGCCCAGGCCATGGCCAGTGAGTTGGAGACCTCCCTGCGGACCATCTACCGCGACGTGGCCGAGCTCCTGGCCCAGCGGGTGCCGATCCGCGGCGAGGCCGGTGTGGGCTATATGCTGGACCAGGGCTTCGACCTGCCGCCCCTGATGCTGACCCCCGACGAGATCGAGGCGGCGGTGCTGGGCGCGCGTTGGGTGTCGGCCCGGGGCGACCCGGCGCTGAAGCGCGCCGCCCGCGACCTGATCGCCAAGATCGGCGCCGTGATCCCCGAGCACCTGCGCCCCTTCCTGCTGGAACCGGCCCTGACCACCCCCGACCGCTCGCACGTCATGGCCGAGGATGCAGTGGACATGGGCCGCGTGCGCGCCGCCATCCGCACCCAGACCAAGATCGTCCTGCTGTACCGCGACGAGGCGGACCGCGAGACGCGGCGCACCGTCTGGCCGATCGCCGTCGGCTACTACGAGACTGTGCGAATTATCGCCGCCTGGTGTGAATTGCGTCAGGATTACCGTCACTTCCGCACTGACCGGGTGAATGACGCCGAGTTTCTCGAAGAGCGCTATCCGGGGCGCAAGGCGGTGCTGCGGGCCGAGTGGCGCAAGCGCTCCATGATCGACGAGGCCCGCGTCCGCGACCCCCTGGCCAACCGCTGGACCACCCGGGCGGGGATGAACGCCTGAGGGTCGCACACACTATCGGCTTCCACACCTCTGGCCGGTCTGGGCGGAGCCCTTGGCTCCAACGATCGTCAGCCCTTGGTCGAGGCCGGGGCGGCTGAGGCTTGTTTCACGAGGATCGGCGGGGCGCGGAAGCGCTCCTTCATCTTGGCCACCCAGCCTTCGAAGGCCTGATTGTCGGCGGTCAGGCGCCCGAAGTCGGTCACCGAAATGCGGTCGCCCGACACCCCGGTCAGCGCCACGCGCAGGGCGTCGGGGTTGCGCGACTGGTCCAGATAGGGGCCAAAGCGGTCGCGCAGGCGGCCCAGGGAGGCATCGTCGCTAGCCAGGGAGTAGGCCACACCCGCCCGCAGCAACTTGCCCTCCTCGTCCGCGCTCAGCACACCGCCGGTCTTGTACCGCTCGCCCAGGATCTTTTCGAACAGACCCCCGGCCGTGGCCCAGGACTTCTGCCGCCAGGCGATCTCCGCCCGAGCATCCAGGGCGTCGCTGGAGGGATCGGCGCCCAGCATCTCCAGGGCGTCGTCGTAGCGGCCAAGCCCGGTCAGGGCCCGCGCGGTGACGATCCGGCGTTGCAGGTTCAGGGCGTTGGGCAGGACCGTGGTGCGCGAGCTATTGATGGCGTCCAGCGCCTGCTCGGGCTGCTTGTCCATCAGGTAGATGGTGGCTAGGTCCGTGGCCACCTGAGCCTTGGGCATCCCGTCCAGCCGGTTCTCGACCTGGTACTTCAGCAGGTCCTCGGCCTGGGGTAGCAGATCGACGTCCACCAGGCGGCGAGTCAGCTTGCGCACCATCATGTCGCCATCGGCGCCAAGCGGCGTGAGCTCCTTGAAATCGTAGAACAGCGCCAGGGCCTGCACCGGCTCCAAACCATCGGCCTGACCGTCCAGGAACAGGCTCTTGAAGGCGGCGTCCAGATCGGCCTGCAGCTGCACCGCCTCGGGCAGGTCCGGCATGCGCCTGCCCGCGGAACGCAGGGCCTCCAGCGCCTCGCGATAGCGACCCTGGCTGAGGTAGAGTTGGCCGAGCGTGCGGATGGTCTCGAGCTCGAAGACACCGCCCCGCCAGCGATAGCGAAGGCGCTCATAGGTGTCGGCCGCCCGCGTCTGGGTGATGGCGCCGCGGTCGTAGTCGATCTTGGTGGCGTGCAGGGTCGCTGGGCCGGCGATCTCGTCGCTGGAGGCCCGGGACAGCACCCGGAACATGGCCAAGGCGCGCTCGGTATCGCCCTGAGCCTCGAACAAGCGCGCCTGCAACACGCGGGTCTGCAGCTGATCCTGCACCGAGCCGGTATTGGCCAGGGCGAAATCGATCCACGCCTTGCTCGAGGCGTTGTCGCCAAGGGCCATGGCCGACTGGGCGCCGGCCTGGCCGAAGCGGACCTTCCACGCCGGCGAGAACTGGTTGATCGCCGAGGCGCCGGCGGCGAACTCCCGCTTGGCGTCCGCCCAGCGGCTTTCCCGAGCGGCCAGGTAGCCACGCCAGTTGGCCGCGGCGGCGTTGTCGGCCAGGGCGGGGACGGAGAAGTCGTTGTCGGCCTCGGCCAGGCGGCCCGCCATAACCCGGGCGATCCCGCGCAACGCCCGGAACTCGGCGTCGGACCCAAGTCGGGGATGGGTGCGCAGCGCATCGTTGAGCACCCCGACGGTTTCGTAGGACAGCTCCGAGCCCACCAGGAACCGCGCCAGGGCCATGTGCGCCTGGGTGTCACCGTCGACGCCCTTGGTTTCCTCGATGGAGACCGGCTCGAGTAGGGCGTCGTAGCGGGCCAGGAAGCCGCCCGGCCCAGTCTTGTTCCAGTCGCCGTCGATCAGTCCGGGCATGACGGCGGCCTTGGGCGCGTTCATGGCGTAGGTAGCGGCGCGCCCGCTCGCCGAGGCCGGCGACAGCTGCAGGCCCGCCGTGCGGCTCATGGTGACGAAGTCGCCACTACTGGTGACGCTCAGGTCTTCGACATTGGGCTGGATCGCCAGGCCCTGGGCGGTGGCCAGCATCGTCATCTGCACATAGTCGTGCTGTGCCAGCAGCCCCTTGGGCGGCCCCAAGGCCGTGACCACGGTCAGCCGGTCCCTGGCGTCCGGGTCGTCCACCTGGATTATCCCGGTCACGCCGGACACCAGGGCGTTCAGGGCGGGTGGGCCGTCAACGTCGGAGCGCGCCACCTTCACCGGAATCGTCGGCGGCGGATCGAACGGCGCCAGAGTCAGGGTCCAGTTTGGTCCGTCGGACTGGGCGGCGAAGGCGATGGGCGCGCGGGTGGTGATGCGCACCGCCGAATAGCCCGGCCCTTGCACAGCGCTGATACTGGCGTACTGCGCCAGACCTGTGGGGGCGGCCGAGACGTCGATCTTGGCGGCGGTGTCGAACACCATCCAGATGGTATTGCCGCGCTTGAACACGGCGGCGCCCAGGGGCTTGGCCCAGGGAAAATCGAACCGCACCTGCGAGCCGGTGGCCACCGCCTGCATGGCGACAACCCCGCCCGGCGGAGTCGGATCGGGGCGGTTGGGCTTGATCGGAGCGGGCGCCGGCGGCGGCGGGGGTTTTTCGAACAGGTTGACGAAGTCGGCGCCGTCCGCCTCCCCCACCTTGGCGTCGGCGTTGTCGGCCAGCGTCAGGGCGACTGACAGGACCCCGCCGTCGTGCTTGGCCACGGCGGACTTCAGCCAGCGCACCGGCACGCCGCGCAGCACGCCCATGTCGGGCTTGGCGTCACGGCTGAACACCAGGGTGACGACCTGGCCGTCGCGGCGGGTGGTCATCCGCGCCCCGCCGGACCAGTGGAACTCAAGCCGGGAGAACTGCTCCGCCTGGGCTACGCGCACGTCCAGCGGCGCGCCCGGACGCAGCGCCACCTCCGCCAGGGCGGTGGTCAGACTCGGCGGCGCCGCCGTCCCGACAATGCAGGCGGCGGCGACACCGTATTTCAGGGCGGCGCGCAGGCGCACGGACGCCTAGCCCGGCTTGGCCGCCGCGGCGGCTGCGGCGGCGGGGGTGGATGGAGGGGTCGCGGCAGCCCCGCCCAAGGCCGGCTTGGGCTTGGCGGGAGAAGGGGCGGCGGCGGGCTTGGGCGCCGGCATAGCGGTCGCGGACGTGCTGGTCGCGGAGGTCGGCGAGGCCTGGGCGGTGGTCTGCGGTTTGGCGACGGCCGCGGCGGCGCTGGCCGGGAGCTTGGCGGCTGCCTTGGCCTGGGCCTGACGACGTGGGCGCGGCGCGCGCGGCACGATGGGCTTGGCCGGCTTCTCCGCGGCGGCTTGGGCGGTCTGAACCGGGGCGGGCGAAGCGGCGGAGAGCGCCGGAACGGCGGAGGGCGGCGGCGCGGCGGCGGTCTGGGTGGGGGCGGCCACGGCCTGGCGGCCGGCAGCCACGGTGGCCGCGGCCTGGGCGAAGCGCTGAGCCAGAAGCTCGGTGAGCTTCTTGGCGTCGAGTGGCGTCATCTGAGCCAGGATGGCGGACAGGGCCCGCTCCTTCATCTTGGCGGCGATGGGCAGGCGGACACTGTCGTCCAGCAGGGCGAAGCGAGCCGCGGCGTCCTTGGGCTTCATGCCCTCATAGACCTTCACGAGTCGGTCCTGCTCAACCTGCTGCTTGGCGTCCATCTGGCCTAACAGGCCGTTGATGTCGCCCTTGAGCGCTTCGAGCTGGGCGATCCTGGCGTCCAGCTTGGCCTGGGCGGCGTTCACCAGCTGTAGCTGGGTGTCCATACCGCTTTCGCGCTGATCCAACTGGCCGCGGCGGGCGCCAAGGCTCTGCAGCACCTGCAGTTCGGCGGGCGACAGCCCGGCTTCCTTGGCCAGTTCGGCGGCGGTGGGCGCGCAGATCGCCGCCGGTTTGGCGGCAATGGCGGCCGGGGTAGCGCCAGCGGCCTGTCCCGCCGCCGTCTTGGCGGTCTTGGCCACGCCCTCGGCGAAGGCCTGCGCGGAGGAGAAGGCGTGCGGCAGGTCGCCGGCGCTGGCCACCAGCTTGATCGCCAGCACGCCGCCAATGGCGACGGCGATGAGAGGCAGGATGCGGGGAACGGATTTCACCGGCGGCCTCCCAAGCCCAGTTCAGCGCGCGCGGCGCTGCGGGCCGATTGGCCCTCGTCGAAAAGGTCATCGTCAACCCGGGCCCGGGACCGCGCCGCATTGGGCGCCGTCGCGGCCAAAGGCGCCAGGCGAGGGCGCAGGGCCTCCAGGCGGGCCTCAAAGGGCCGGCGCGCCGGCGGGGCGTCTTCCAGGATCAGGTCATGGCGGATGTCGCGCGCCTCGGCGCGGATCTCTGCCCGCGGCTCATGGCGAGCATCTGGGCGAGCATCCGGGCGCGGATCCGAGCGGGCGCGCGCCGGCTCGGGCGGCGCGGCGGCGCGGATGATGGAGGCGTCCAGCTTGGCGCTGAGCTGCTTGGCTGTGCTGATGCGGTCGGCCAGGCTGTCGGCGGCCTCGTCGGTGGCGGCGCGCAGGTCTGACAGGCCCTGCTCTGCCCGGGCCGCGGCGCGGTCCAGGTCCTGCACGGCCTGGACAAAAGTGGTCTGGCTGTCGCGCAGCGCCTTCAGGCGACGCTCCAGGCGCCAGCCAAGGCCGAGCGCCAGCAACAACAGACCGCCGAGCAGCAGATTGAGGATCAGGGCGACAGCGCTCATCTCAGGACCTCTGCACGGCTTTCTTGGCGGCGGGCGACAGCGGCGCCTCGACCCGCACTGCGATATGATGGTTGCGCCGACCCATGCGGGCCCGCGTCAGGGGAATGGTTCCCGCCCGCAGCTCGACCAGGCTGTCGGGGGTGGCGTTGAGCATCAGGGTGTCGCCGACGCTGAGGTCCAGCACCCGGCGCAGGTTGATCTGCTGTTCGTCGAGAACGACGCGGACCTCCATCTGAGTGGTCCAAAGCTCGCTGGCCAAGTGGCCTTCCCAGATATTGTCGCGGCCGAATTTCTCACCCATGAACTGCTGCAGCAGCATCTTCCGGATGGGCTCCAGGGTGGCGTAGGGCAGCAACAGCTCGATACGGCCGCCCCGGTCTTCCATGTCGATGCGCAGCTTCACCAGGATGGCGGCGTTCGCCGGCCGGGCGATGGCGGCGAAGCGCGGATTGGTCTCCAGCCGGTCGAGCACGAAATTGACCTTGGTCAGGGGCTCGAAGGCGGTCTTGCAGTCGTTCAACACCACTTCGACCATCCGCTGCACCAGCACCCGCTCGATGGTGGTGTAGGGCCGGCCCTCGATGCGCATGGCGGCGGTGCCGCGACGTCCGCCCAGCAGCACGTCGACGATCGAATAGATCAGGTTGGAATCGATGGTCAGCAGGCCGTAGTTGTCCAGTTCCTCGGCCAGGAACACCGACAGGATAGCCGGCAGGGGGATCGAGTTCAGGTAGTCGCCGAAGCGAATCGACGAGATGTTGTCCAGGCTGACTTCAACGTTGTCGCTGGTAAAATTGCGCAGGCTGGTGGTCATCAACCGCACCAGGCGATCGAAGACGATTTCCAGCATCGGCAGCCGCTCGTACGAGACCAGCGCCGAATTGATGATCGCCCGGATGCCATTGCGCTCGCCCGAGTCGTCCTCGGCCATGTCGAAGCCGAGCAGGCTATCGATCTCGTCCTGATTGAGGATCCTTTCGGATCCCATGATGGCTTCTTCTTCCTCGGCCCCCGCCCACGCGCCGTCGACGGCCCCGGGTTCCCCCACGGTGTCGGTCAATGTCGGCGGTTCTTCGGTAGGATCAGCCATGCGGTTCGCGTCAATCAGGGCCGACGCCCTAGTTGATCAGCATCTCCTCGATCAGGACGGCGTTGACCTTGGATGGGGCCGCGACCAGGTTCACCCGACGCAGGATTTCCATGCGCAACTGAAAACTGCCCTGACTGCCCGAGAGATCCTCGGGACGCAGCTCGCGCAGGAAGGTCTGGAACATGTCCTGGATCCGCGGCAGCTGCGGCGTCAGGGCGTCAGCCGTCGCGTGGTCGGGCAGTTCGAAGGTCAGCTTCAGCTTCAAGAAGGTCGGCTTGCCGTCCGCCGTCTGCATGTTCACGACAATGTCGGGCAGGGTGAAGAACACCACACCGTCGGGACCGTCCTTGATCTGCGGGGCGGTCTTGTCCTCCTTGGCGTCTTTCTTCTCGTCCTTCTTGGGCTTGTCGGGCTTCTTGGCGGCATGGGCCGCGTCGTGCTTGGGAGCCAGCAACAGGAACGCGGTGGCGCCGCCACCGCCCAGCACCACAAGGGCGCCGGCCGCGGCAATAAGGATGAGCTTGAGCGGGAGCTTCTTCTTGCCCCCCTCTTCACCAGCCGCGCCTTCACCCTCGACCGTCGCCTGGTCTTCGGCGTCAGCTTCGGCCGGCTTGTCCTTGCCCTTGGGCTTGTCTTTCGCCACGCGTGCGATTCCTTAGAAGTCCGTCCTCTGGTCATCGCCCGTAGCTGGTTAACGATCGGTTCATTCGTTAACGGCTCCCAGATTTCGCCGGATGGGTATTTCTCCTTATTTTTCAGTCAGAAGGCCCATTTTGGCTCGGTCCGAATGCGACATTTTGGCGGTAACACATCGCCTCGAGAGCCCGATTGGCGCCGTTCTTGCTAGCTCCTGCGCCCCTTTTCCGGGGTCAGGGCCGCGGCGGGGCGAATCTGAGTCGCCGGACTGATTCCGTCCCGCGCACCCGGCGTCGGCTGCAAACCTTGCCCGGAAGATTCCGCCGCCCGCCGCGCGTTAACTTTATTCCTCGTTGAAATCATTGAATTTTCAGACTGGCCCGAAGGTTGCAGATAACCCGGCGAGCAACCGGCTGATTGGCGGGCCTCAAACCGCAAGGACGTGAAGACGATGGACAACACGATGTATGTCAGCCTCTCGCGGCAGGTCGTCCTGCGGCGCGAGCTCGATATCGTCGCCAACAACATCGCCAACGCGGACACGGCCGGCTTCAAGCTGGAAGACATGATGACGCGCGCCGACAAGGCCGCGCCGGCCATGACCTCCGGCGTCAAATCGCCCGTCACCTTCGTCATGGACGACGGCGTGGCGCGGGACTTCCGCCAGGGCGGCATGAACAAGACCGGCGCACCGCTGGACCTTGCCATTGACGGCAGGGGTTTCTTCAAGGTCTCCACCGTCGCCGGCGAGCGCTACACCCGCGACGGCCGCTTCAAAATGGATGACACCGGCAAGTTGGTGACCCAGGACGGCGACGCCGTTGAAGGCGGCGGCGGCAACATCGTGTTGGACGCAGCCAAGGGCGCGGTGAGCATCTCCGAAGGCGGCGTGATCAGCCAGGCCGGACAGAAGGTCGGCCAGATCGACGTCGTCAACTTCGACAGCCTGGCCGCCCTGTCCAAAGACGGCCGGAACCTGTTCCGCAATGACACCAACATCCAGCCCCAGCCGGCCACCACCGCTAAAATCCGCCAGGGCATGCTGGAGAACTCCAACGTCCAGACCCTGACCCAGATCACCCGGCTGGTGGAAATCAACCGGGCCTATGATTCCATCTCAAACATCATGACCCAGACCTCCGACCTGTCGCGCCGCTCTATCCAGCGGCTCGGGGCGGTGAACTAGGACCCCTTAGATCATGCAAGCTCTGAGAACCGCCGCCACCGGCATGGCCGCCCAGCAGATGAACGTCGAGGTCATCTCGAACAACATCGCCAACATGAACACCATCGGCTTCAAGCGGCAGCGCGCCGAGTTTGAAGACCTGTTGTACCAGACCATGGAATCCCCCGGGGCGCAGTCGTCCAACACCGGCACCATCGTGCCCACTGGGGTCCAGATCGGCGGCGGCGTGAAGGCCGGCTCGGTCTACCGGATCACGGAGCAGGGCTCGACCACCGCCACGGGCAACCAGTACGACATGGCCATCCAGGGGCGCGGCTACTTCCAAGTGCTGCTGCCTTCGGGCGAGACGGCCTATACCCGCGCCGGCAACCTGTCCCCCAACGATCAGGGCCAGTTGGTGACGCCCGACGGCTATCTGGTCCAGCCGACGATCAGCATCCCGCAGGGCACGACCCAGGTGATCATCTCCAAGACCGGCCAGGTGCAGGCCGCCCAGGCGGGGCAGACGGCCCCGACAGTGGTCGGCCAGCTGCAGCTGGCGACCTTCCTTAACGAAGGCGGCCTGGACGCCCAGGGCGACAACCTGTTCATGGAAAGCGCGGCCTCCGGCGCCGCCACCTTGGCCTCGCCCGGCAGCACTGGCGTCGGCCAGCTTCTGCAGGGCTACACCGAAGCCTCAAACGTCGACGCGGTGTCCGAGATCACCGCCCTGATCATCGCCCAGCGCGCCTATGAGATGAACTCCAAGGTCGTCACCACAGCCGACCAGATGCTGGCCACCGCCGCCCAGGTGAAGCCGTAAGATGACCCGCCAGCTCAAATCCCCGAACCTGGCCCGCCGGGCCAAGATCGCCGCCACGGGCCTGACCGCGTGGTTCTTCCTGGCCGGCGTGGCCCAGGCTGGCCTGCCGGTGACCCTGCGCGGCGAGATCGTCGACCCCAACGGCCAGGTCACCCTGGGCGAACTGTTCGTGGGCGCAGGCGGCGCCTCCAATGTCGTGGTGGCTGACCGCGTCGGCGCCAGCGTGGTGCTGGACGCCGCGGCCGTGCAGCGCCTGGCGCGCCAGGCGGGCCTTGACTGGGCCAATCCCAACGGCCTGCGCCGCATCATCGTCCGCGGGGCCGCCGCGGGGCCGGAACACAATGTCCAGGTCCTGACCTACGCCCACAGCCTGGCCACCGGTGATGTCGTCCATCCGGATGATCTGATCTGGGGCAAGGCGGCCGGCGCGCCGCAGGACGCCCCCCGCAACGCTGACGCCGTCATCGGCATGGCCGCCCGCCGCCCCCTGCGCGAGGGCGACGCCGTGGCCCTGAGGGACATTACCGCCCCGGTGGTGATCAAGGCCGGCGACATGATCTCCGTGGTCTATGAGGACGGCGGCATCCGCCTGACCCTGCAGGCCAAGGCCATGGCCAACGCCGCGGCCGGCGAAAGCCTCAACGTCCAGAACATCGCCTCAAAGAGAGTTATCGAGGCTGTCGCCACCGGGCCCGACGAGGCGGCCGTTGGTCCCGAGGCCATGCGCCTGAAGGCCAATCGCCCCTCGTCACAGTACGCCCTTCGCTAGGAAGCCCTACCCATGCGCATCGCCGCCGCCCTGACCCTCCTCGCCCTGGTTCCCCTCGCCGCCTGTTCCGAAGTCACCGAGGCCGTGCGGGGTCCCAGCATGACGCCCATCGGCTATCCGGCCATGCTGGTGCCGCAGAACCAGGAAATCGGCGTCATGGCCCAGTCCCACGACCCGGTGAACCAGCACGCCTCGTCCAATTCGCTCTGGCGGACCGGCGCCCGCGCCTTCTTCAATGACCAGCGCGCCAGCCGTGTTGGCGACATCCTGACCGTCCAGATCACGATCGACGACTCGGCCAAGACCCAGAACGGCACCAACACGTCGCGCACAACGGCAAATAAGTCGGGCATCCCGCACTTCTTCGGCCTGGAATCGACCCTCGGGAAAATTCTGCCTAGCGCCTATAATCCCACCAGCATGATCGAAACCAACTCCAGCACCACCAACGCCGGGTCCGGCGCGGTGAATCGGGCGGAAAAGATCAGCCTGACGGTCGCCGCAGTGGTCACCCAGGTGCTGCCCAATGGCAATCTTGTCATTCAGGGCACCCAGGAGGTGAAAACCAACAACGATCTGCGCCAACTCACCGTGGCCGGCATCGTGCGGCCGGAGGACATTTCCTCCTCCAACACCATCAATCACACCCAGATCGCCGAAGCCCGGATCTCCTACGGCGGTCGCGGCGACATCAGCGCCGTGCAGAGGACGCCGGTGGGCACCGGGCTCTTGCGACGCGTCACCCCATTCTAGAGAACGCCGATAGCTGATAGGCATGGCGGATGATGAAATCCGCCACGCTGTTGCTCGTCCCGATCTGGTTTCTGGCCCAGGCCTCGCCCGCCATGGCCAAGGCTCACTGGAGCCTGACCTCCACCGACGAAGGACCCTTCCTGACGGTGGGAGAACCGGACGGCGAAAGCCCGGTGACCGCCCTGCGCTGCAAGCCGCACTCGGGGAAGATCCAGGTGACTCTGTTTCCGGAGCATCACGTCCCGGCAACCCTGAAAGGCGAGGCCTGGGTCGATAAGGCCGGCAAGCCCGCACCCTGGGCCACTGTCGTCCACCTGGCCTCCGGCGCCGTGACGGCCGACGCGCCGGCCAAGACCAACCCTGACGAGATGAACGGCGGTTCCGAGGTCGAGCTGACCCTGCCGGCGGCGTCACCGGTGATGCAGGCGTTCGCCAAGACCGGGGCGATCAAGTTCACCGCCTATGGCGAGTCGCCGCACGACCCGCCCGTCACCCCGGCGATGGCCGGCAAGTTGGTGAAGACCTGTACGAAATAGAGGCCTTGGCGCCGCTGGATGTCCGAGCGTCTAAGCCCGCAGAGGCTTGGCGTCGCGGTTGACGCCCAGCGCCGCCAGGGCGCCGCGCACGATACCTTCGGCGTCCAGACCGGCCTGGGCGTACATCAGCTCAGGCTTGTCCTGATCCTGGAAGGTGTCGGGCAGGGTCAGGGTGCGAACCTTCAGGCCGCGGTCCAGACCGCCATGCTCCGCCAGAGCCTGCAGCACGAAGGCGCCGAAGCCGCCCATGGCGCCCTCTTCCACCGTGATCAGGGCCTCGTGCTCGCGCGCTAGACGCAAGATCAGATCGATATCAAGGGGCTTGGCGAAACGGGCGTCGGCGACCGTGGTGGAGAACCCGCGTGCGGCCAGCATGTCAGCGGCCTTGAGGCTCTCGGCCAGACGCGTGCCGAACGACAGGATGGCCACCGCCGTGCCTTCGCGAACGATGCGGCCCTTGCCGATCTCGATAGGCTCGGCGAAATCGGGGATGACCGCGCCGACACCCTCGCCCCGCGGATAGCGGAAGGCGCTGGGACGGTCGTCGATGTGCACCGCCGTGGAGATCATATGCGCCAGCTCGGCTTCGTCCGAGGGGCCCATGATCACGAACCCGGGCAGTTGGCCCAGATAGCCGATGTCGAAGCTGCCGGCGTGCGTCGGGCCGTCGGCGCCCACCAACCCAGATCGGTCGATGGCGAAGCGCACCGGCAGGCGCTGGATAGCCACGTCATGCACGACCTGGTCGTAACCGCGCTGCAGGAAGGTGGAATAGATGGCCGCGAAGGGTTTCATCCCGTCGGCGGCCATGCCGGCGGCAAAGGTCACCGCATGCTGTTCGGCGATGCCGACGTCGAAGGTCCGCTGCGGGAAAGCCTTGCCGAAAAGGTCCAGACCGGTGCCGGAGGGCATGGCGGCGGTGATGGCGACGATCTTGTCGTCCCGCTCGGCCCGCTTGATCAGCTCCGTGCCGAACACCTTCTCGTACTTGGGGGTGTTGGACTGGACCTTCACCTGGGCGCCGGTGACCACGTCGAACTTGACCACGGCGTGCAGCTTGTCGGCGGCGCTCTCGGCCGGGGGGTAGCCCTTGCCCTTTTGCGTCACCACGTGGATCAGCACCGGCTTGTCGTCCATGTGCTTCACATTGTTCAGCACCGGCACCAGATGATCGAGATTGTGACCGTCGAGCGGGCCCACGTAGTAGAAGCCCAACTCCTCGAAGAAGGTGCCGCCGGTGGCCATGCCGCGGGCGTACTCCTCCGCCTTGCGGGCCATGTCGTGGAACGGGCGCGGCAGGTGGCCGGCGACCTTTTTCCCAAACTTGCGCATCGACTGGTAGGCGCCGCCGCTGACCAGGCCAGCCAGGTAGGCGCTCATCCCGCCCACCGGCGGGGCGATGGACATGTCGTTGTCGTTGAGGATGACGATCAGTTGGCCGGTGGTCTCGGCCGCGTTGTTCATGGCCTCGTAGGCCATGCCCGAACTCATCGAGCCATCGCCGATCACGGCGATGACCTTGTTGTCCTCACCGCGCTGGTCGCGAGCTGCGGCGAAGCCGAGGGCCGCGGAGATCGAGGTGCCGGCGTGGGCCGCGCCGAACGGATCGTAGGGGCTTTCCGCGCGCTTGGTGAAGCCGCTGAGGCCGCCCCCCTGGCGCAGGGTGCGGATGCGGTCCCGCCGACCCGTGAGGATCTTGTGCGGATAGACCTGGTGACCGACGTCCCAGATGATGATGTCCCGAGGCGTCTCGAACACGTGGTGCAGCGCGACCGTGAGCTCGACCACGCCCAGCCCGGCGCCGAGGTGGCCCCCGGTGGTGGACACCGCATCGATAGTCTCCGCGCGCAGCTCATCCGCGAGCTGACGAAGTTCCGGGATCGACAGGCGGCGCGTGTCCGAAGGACTCTTCACGGTGTCGAGTAGAGGTGTGTTGGGTTTCATGCTGGACTGTATCCGACCGAGTTACGCGTCCCACGCCCCCGCGGGGAGACTCTCATGACTTCCGATCTAGCACAAAATCGACCGCCGACCGCAAAATTTGCCCGCGGTCGCCAAACTGATCGAGATGGGCCTTGGTCTGGGCGGTCAAAAGCGTGAGCCGCTCGCGGGCCGCGCCAACGCCAAGCAAAGTCACATAGTTAGCCTTGCCTTTGTCGGCGTCCTTGCCCGCGGCCTTGCCCAGATCCTCAGCCGTGCCCTCCGCATCCAGGAGGTCATCGACGATCTGGAACGCCAAGCCAATATCGTGAGCAAACGCCATCAGGGATTGGCGTTCAGCGTCCTTGGCCGGCGCCATCGCCAAGGGTAATTCGAAGGCGCAGGCGATCAGGGCGCCGGTCTTCATCCGTTGCATCCGGGCCACGGCGCCGAGGTCGTCGCGGACCCCCAATAGATCGATCATCTGGCCACCGACCATGCCCCTGGCGCCCGATGCTACGGCCAAACGTCGCACCAGCTCGGCGCGCACCGATCCGTCCTCATGCGTGTCCGGATGCGCCATGATTTCAAAGGCTACGGTTAGGAGCGCATCGCCCGCCAGGACAGCGGTAGCCTCGTCATAGGCCTTGTGCACCGTGGGCCGGCCACGGCGCATATCGTCGTCGTCCATGCACGGCAGGTCGTCGTGCACGAGGGAATAGGCGTGTACGCATTCCAGGGCGCAGGCGGCGCGCAGAACAGGCCGCTCAGCCAGGCCGAACATCCGGCCCGTCTCGATGGCGAAGAAGGGACGCAGCCGCTTTCCCGGTCCCAGCGCCGCATAGCGCATGGCTTCGGTCAGGCGTGATTCGGGGCCGTCGGCGCGCGGCAGCAGTTCGTCCAGCGCGACTGTGACGACGTCAGCTGATTCGGTGATTCGCCGCGAAAGGTCGTGAGCGAGCGCACTCATGAAAAGTCCGCCGCTTCAACGCCCGCCGGCCCCGCCGATCCCATGACGATCTTCTCCACGCGCAGTTGCGCTTCCTTCAACTTGGCTTCGCAATGAGCCTTCAAAAGGGCGCCGCGTTCGTAGACTTGAATCGAACGCTCCAGCTCGGCCCGGCCTGATTCGAGCTCGGACACGATGCTTTCCAGCTCGGCCAGCGCCTGTTCGAAGGATAGGCCCGAAATGTCGGGAACGTCGCTCATGGAAACTCCAGGGGTGAAGCGGCGCACCCTAGCGAGCGGCCCCCCCGCGGGCAATGCGAAGGCCGGGTCGGATGGGCAACACCCGCTCAAGAACTTGGCGGCGGTCGCCCTAAGGCTTGGCGTCCATTTCAAATCGGCGGGCCGACCAGTAGCGGAAGCCCTGGTCCACCGTACACCGCCAGCCCAGCCGCTTGAGTGATTCGCCGACCATGCCGTTGAAGAAGCCGTGCGCCACCACCAGCACGTCCTGGCCGTTGGACGCCAGGTCGATCAACTGGCGGGCGGCCTCCTCGGCGCGAAGCTGGGCCTCGGCGCGGGATTCCTGGCCGTCGTTGTGGTCGAAGAACCACCACCAGACCCGGGCCACGAACCCCCACAGCCGCGGCGACAGCTTGAACCATTCGGGCCAGTAGGGGGGCGGCAGCGGCGCCTCGATGAATAGCGGATCCTCGGCGAAGGCGCGGCCAAGGCTCAAGGCCTGGGCGGTCTGGATAGAGCGCAGCCTTGTCGAGGCGATCAGGAACCCGGCCTTGTCGGCCATGGTCTTCAAGCTGGGCGGGATATCCTGGTCCATCTTCAGCCCGCCGATCTCATAGCGGGCCCACCACTCGCGATAGCCTTTGGCGGAGAGCCTGATCTTGCGTGACAAGGCTGGCTCGCCGTGCCGGGCAAGCACCACCGAGCCCGGTTTGTCGGGCGCGTCGGGAAACAGATCGTCGGCCGAAGCCGCCATGACGTTGCTCAAACCCCGCCTCGCACCGCCGCCTTGGGCATCGATCAGTCCCCCTGCAGCGCCTGCGCGTGAGCCAGGGCCGAACGACCCAGGGCCTCTAGGTCGTAACCGCCCTCGAGCGATGAAACAACCCGCCCTCCGGCCCGCGCATTGGCCAAAGAGACGATCGCCCGGGTGGCCCAGGCGTAGTCTTCAGCTTCCAACTGCTGATCGGCCAAGGGATCGCGGGCGTGGGCGTCGAATCCGGCCGAGATGATGATCAAATCCGGCGCGAAGGCGTCGACGCGATCCAGCAGCGATTCGAAGGTCGAACGCCACACCTGACGCGGCGCCATGGGCGGCACCGTGCCATTGGCGATATTGCCCACCCCGTGTTCCGACGGCGCGCCCGAACCCGGCCATAGGGGCGACTGGTGCACCGAGGCCAGGAACAGCGACGGATCGGTCTCGAACACCGCCTGGGTGCCGTTGCCGTGGTGTACGTCGAAGTCCACCACCGCCACCTTGGCCAGCCCAGCCGCCTGGGCCGCGCGGGCGCCGATGGCGACATTGGAGTAGATGCAGAAGCCCATGGGAAAGTCCGGGCCCGCGTGGTGGCCGGGCGGGCGCACGGCGCAGAAGGCCCGCGTCCCCTCCCCCGCCGCCACCGCCCGCACCGCCGCCGTCACCGCCCCGGCGGCCAGTTCGGCGGCGAGCAGCGAGCCGGTCGACATTTGGGTGTCCTCATCCAGGTTAACCCGGCCCTCGCGGGGGGCGGCCTGTGCGATCGAATTCAGATAGCGCTCGGTGTGCACCCGGCGCAGGTCTTCCGCCGTCACCCGCGAGACCGCGCGGGGCTCGAGCTTGAGGTTGATATCCTCCCGCAGGGCCTGGGTCACGGCGGTGAGCCGCGCCGGGGACTCCACGTGCCGATCGCTCGGGCGGTGGTCCAACATGTCGATGTGCGTGTAGAGAGCCAGGGCCATACTCAGAGCTTAAGAGAAGTCCGCGTTCAAAACCATGAGCCAACCCACGATCCGCCGCGCCACCCTCGCCGACGCCCAGGCCCTGTCCACGATTGGCGCGACGACCTTCACCGAAACCTTCGCCCACCTCTACCCACCGGCCGACCTGGCCGCCTTCCTGGCCGAATCCTACGGCTTGGAGCGCGCGCGCGCCGATCTGGCCGACCCGCGCAGGGCCGCCTGGCTGGTGGAGGCGGGCGGCCAGGTGGTCGGTCACGCCCTGGCCTGCCCCGCCAAGCTGCCGCACGCGGAGGTGACCCCGCAGGCGGGTGAACTGGATCGACTCTACGTGCTGAAGAGCCACCAGGGCGGCGGTATGGGCTCACGGCTGCTGGCGGAGGTGTTCGCCTGGCTGTTGAAGGACGGTCCCCGCGATCTCTGGCTCGGCGTCTGGTCGGAGAACCACGGCGCCCAGAAGCTGTATGCCCGTCACGGGTTCGAGACGGTCGGAACCTATGATTTCGTGGTCGGGAAAACCCGCGACCATGAGTTCATCATGCGCCGAAAAGCCGCCAGCTAGAGCCTGTCCCGCTTTGATGAAACCATCAAAACGGGAAAGACAGGCTCGATTCTTTAGTTGGCGAGCACGACTCAGCGCTTTGCCGATTCCGGCAAAACGCATCGTGCTCTAGCAGGGCTTTGCGACCCCGAAACACTGGACAGGCGGGCCTCTACCCCCCATCCTTCGACAGATAAACAATCGTTCGATTTCCGCGCGAGGCATTCGCCCATGTTCCTGAACTTCTTTTCCGAGCTGAAGGCGGCCAAGATTCCGGTCACCCTCAAGGAATACCTCATGCTCATGGAGGGCATGGACAAGTCGGTGATCAACCGGCGGGTCGAGGAGTTCTACTATCTCTCGCGCGCGGCCCTGGTGAAGGACGAGAAGTATCTCGACCGCTTCGACGTGGTGTTCGGCCATGTGTTCAAAGGCCTGGAGCTGATCAGCCTGGAGAAGGCCCAGGACATTCCCACCGAGTGGCTCAAGCGCCTGACCGAAAGCTTCCTCACCGAGGAAGAAAAGGCTCAGATCGAGGCCATGGGCGGCTTCGACAAGTTCATGGAGATGCTCCAGGAACAGATGAAGCAGCAGGGCCAGGAAGGCGACGACGGCGAGGACGACGAAAACGCCCGCGGCAAGGGCCGCAACCTGCCCATCGGCGCCAACGGCTATCATCCCGAGGGCATCCGCATCGGCCAGGACAAGGGCCGCCACGGCAAGGCGATCAAGGTCTGGGACAAGCGCGAGTACAAGAACCTCGACGACCAGGTCGAACTCGGCACCCGCAACATCAAGGTCGCCCTGCGCCGCCTGCGCAAGTTCGCCCGCCTGGGTCAGCCGGACGAACTGGACATGAAGGGCACGATCAAGGAGACGGCCAACAAGGGCTATCTCGACCTGATCATGCAGCCGGAACGCCGCAACACCATCAAGGTGCTGATCTTTTTCGACATCGGCGGCTCGATGGATAGCCACATCCGGGTCTGCGAAGAGCTGTTCAGCGCCGCGCGCACCGAATTCAAGAACATGGAATTCTACTACTTCCACAACTGCCTCTACGAGAGTGTGTGGAAGGACAACCGGCGCCGTCACGCCGAGAAGCTGGACACCTGGGACATCCTCAACAAGTTCGGCAAGGACTACAAAATCATCTTCGTGGGCGACGCCACCATGAGCCCCTACGAGATCACCTATCCGGGTGGCTCGGTGGAGCATTGGAACGAAGAGCCGGGCGCCGTCTGGATGGACCGGGTGGTCAACACCTGGGACAGCGTCGCCTGGCTGAACCCTACCCCTCAGCGCCACTGGGACCACACCCCCTCGATCAGCGTCATGCGCGAAGTCATCAAGGACCGCATGTTCCCCCTGACCCTGGAAGGTCTGGAAAAGGCCATGAAGGAACTGGTTCGCTAGGGCGGCTCACCCTTGCGCCCTTCCGAGTACGGCCTAAGACTAACGGTCAAACAAGAGTTTGATCGGTGAGTCTCCGTGACCGAAGCCACCACGCCTCCATCGCCCGAACTCGCAGCGCCGGACGCCGCCCCGGACCCTGAGCGCGAGGCCGCGACCAAGGCGCAGGTGCTGTGCGCCGCCGAGCGTCTGTTCGCCCTGCAAGGGTTCCAGAACGTCTCGGTGCGCGACATCACCGCCGAGGCCGGGGTCAACCTGGCCAGTGTGAACTACCATTTCGGCTCCAAGGACGCCCTGCTGTTCGAGATCTTCCGCCGGCGTACAGCGGAGCTGAACCGCGAACGCGCGCGGATGCTGCACGAGGCCGCCGATCGCCACGCCGGTAAGCCGCCAGTGCGAGAGATTCTGCGGGCTCTGTTCGAACCGCCCCTGCGTTGGTCGACGCCGGAGAGTGGCCGCGGCATCTCGGTCCAGTTCATCATCCGAGCTCGCAGCGAAGGCACCGAGGCCATGCGCGAAGCGTTGCGCACCGACGTCTCGCACCTGCGTCGCTTCGCCGACGCCCTGGTCGGCGCCCGGCCTGACCTGCCGAAGGACGAGGTCTACTGGCGCCTGCACTTTTGCCTGGGGATGATCCACAACAACCGCTTCGCCGAATTCGACCGCCTGCACATCCTATCAGACGGCGCGACCCGCGAGAGCGACCTGGACGCCCTGCTGGCCCGCATGCTGGACTTCGCCGAGGCGGGGTTCATGGCTTAACTCCCAGGTACAGGCAGGGGGGAGCCGCGGGAGGGGCCCAACGCCATGAGGGCCTTCCTCACTCGCGTCTATGCCTTCAAGGCCATGGACGCCTTCATCCTGATCTATCCGCTCTACGCGGTGATGTTCGTCGACGCTGGCCTGACGCCAGGCCAGATCGGCCTGGCCCTGGCGGTCTGGTCGGTAACCGCCTTCGTGCTGGAGATCCCCGCCGGCGTCATCGCCGATCGATGGTCTCGGCGATGGGTGCTGGCTGGCGCCCAGCTGTTCCGCCTGGCTGGCTATGGGCTCTGGCTGCTCTATCCGCACTTCTGGGGTTTCCTCGGTGGTTTCCTGCTGTGGGGGATCAAGAGCGCCTTCACCAACGGGACCTTCGAAGCCCTGGTTTTCGACGCCCTGAAGGCAAGGGGGCGCGAGGCGGTCTACACCCAGGTGACCGGTCGGTCCGACGCCATGCAGTTCGTCGGCATCCTCTGCGCCTCGGTCGGAGCGGCGGCGCTGGCCAGGTTCGGCTATCCGGTCCTGTTGCAGGCCAGCTTGGCCGCCTGCGCCATTTGCGCCGCCCTGCCCCTGACCTTCCCCAAGGTCGCCCGCAGCCAGGCGGCGCGTGACCTACACTATCTGGCCCACCTGAGGTTGGGACTGGCCCAGGTCCTCCGCGCGCCCCTGCTGCTGGACCTGATGGCGTTCATCGCCCTGGCCTTGGCGCTGGGCGGGGCGCTCGATGAGTTCTGGACCATTTTCGCCAGTCAGTCCGGTCTCTCCAACGCCGCGGTGGCGATTTTCCTGGGATTGATGAGCGCCGGCCAGGCGGTGGCCGCGGCTTTGGCGCATCGGGCCGCCGGCTGGCGGGACCGCCGGTTCTACCTGCTATTTGGTGTCTGTGGCGGCCTGTTGGTCGCGGCGGCGGCGGTGTTCCAGCCCTGGGCCGTAATCCTGCTGATCGCCTTCAGCGGCGGGTTCAAGGTCATCGACACGGTCTTCGAGGGTCGCCTGCAGCACGCCATCGCCGACGAGACCCGCGCCACCCTGGGATCGGTGAAAGGCTTTGCCGTACAGATCGCCGTCACCGCCCTCTACCTGACCTTCGGCCCCCTGGCGCAGGCGGCGTCGTACCGCACGGCTTTCCTGACGTTCGGCGCCGGGATCGTCGGGCTGGCCGCGCTCTACCTGATCCGCGGGCCGCTCAAGCCAGCGGCGGTCAGTTCATGACCGGCTTCCTGGCCCGCATCTACGCCTTCAAGTTCTTCGACGCCTTCGTCCTGATCGCGCCGCTCTATACGGTGATGTTCGTCGACGCGGGGCTGACGCCGGTCCAGATCTCCCTTGTCCTGACGGCATGGTCGGTGACAACCTTCCTGCTGCAGGCCCCGTCCGGCCTGGTGGCCGATCGCTTCCCGCGCAAGTGGGTGTTGGCCGGCGCCCAGGTCGCGCGGGCCGCGGGCTTCGCCGCCTGGGCCATTGATCCCCACTTTTGGGGTTTCCTCGTCGGGCTTCTGCTCTGGGGGGTGAAGAGCGCCTTCACCTCCGGCACCTTCGAGGCCCTGCTCTACGATGAACTGAAGGCCGAGGACCGGGCGGGGGAATATCCCAAGATGATCGGCCGGGCGCGCGCGGTGCAGGCCGTGGCGACGCTGTCCGCCTCCCTGGGCGCGGCCGGCGCCGCGCGGTTCGGCTATCCCGTCGCCCTTGCCGCCAGCCTGATCGGCAGCCTTGTCTGCTGCCTCGCCGCCGCCCTGCTGCCTCCCGCCCCCAAGGCCCTGGAGGTGGAGGATCGAAGCTACCTGGAACATCTACGCTCGGCCGCGATCGAGGCGGTGCGTCACCCCATGCTGCTGACCATCCTGGCCTTTTCCGCCCTGGTGCTGGCTCTGGGCCAGGCGCTCAGCGAGTTCTGGCCCATATTCGGCGCCAAGACCGGCCTGACGCGGTCTGCCATCGCCCTTTTCGTCGGCGCCCAGGCAATCCTGGAGGCCGTGGCCAATACCATTGCGCACCGGGTGTTTGATCGTTCCCGCCGCTGGTTCTACGCGGCCATGGCGGGATGCGGCGGTCTGCTGGTTATCGCGGCGGCGGTCTTCCAGCCCTGGAGCATGGTGCTTCTGATCGTCTACAGCGGCGTCATGAAACTGGTGGATACGGTGTTCGAGGGCCGCCTGCAGCACGCCGTCAGCTCGGCCAATCGCGCCACCGTCGGCTCCATGAAAACCCTCGCCGCCCAGGTGGGTGTGACCAGCCTCTACCTGACCTTCGGCCCGATCGCTCAGGCCACCAGCTATCGGATCGCCTTCATGGCGGCGGGAGGGGCGAGCATCGCCGCTGGCCTGGGTTTCCTGGTGGTCCGACAGATCACCGGCGCGGCCGTCAAGCCGCCGCCCGAGGCGAATGCCTTCTAGCTT
This sequence comes from Caulobacterales bacterium, assembly GCA_038228945.1. Classification (GTDB taxonomy): domain Bacteria; phylum Pseudomonadota; class Alphaproteobacteria; order Caulobacterales; family Caulobacteraceae; genus Acaudatibacter. The sequence goes on along the minus strand of JBBROW010000003.1, from coordinate 6,514 downwards.
CCAGCCCGCTCGCAAAGTCCAGGAAAGCGTCCGCAAAGGCGTCCGGCTGTTCGAGGAAGGCGGCATGACCGGCCGAAAAGGTTGTCAGGGTGGCGTTGGGCGTAGCGGCGATGGTCGCCCGGCAAACGGACAGCGGCACCACGCGATCCTGCGCCGCCCACGCGAACCAGACTGGAACGCCAAGGCCGAGCAGCACCGTGCTCAGCTCGGCCGCCGGTCGCCCGAAGCTCTCCCAGGCCTGGCGCGAGACCTTGGCGGTCTCATAGGCGGCCGCGACGATCCGTCGGCGCTGATCCGCGGCGGCGGCCTTCGGCAGCACCAGAATGCGATAGTAGGCGGCGAAAGCCGCTTTGAACCACCAGGCCCGGCGCTCTCCAGCCGCAAAGAAGCCGGCGAAGGCTTGGCAGAAGCGCGTCACTGTGGCGTTGACCTCGACCAGGCCACCGCTGTCGCAGAGCACCAGCGCCCGCGGGGAGCGCCCCTGGGCTCTCAGCAGGACGGCCGCTTCGATCGCGGCCGCCCCACCGATGGAGTTGCCGATCAGGATCGGATCGCGCACGTCCAGCTGTTCCAAGGCGGCCGCCAGCAAGGCGCCATAGCGCAAGGCGGACGCCGGCTGATGATCGTCCCCTGACCGGCCGTGCCCCGGCCAATCCAGCCGGATCACCTCGAACCGGCCCGCGATCCTATGGGCCAGGGCGTCAAAATCCCGCGCCCCATGCGAGATGGCGGAGAGGCAAACCACGGGCGGTCCAGCGCCTTGCCGGTCATAGGCCAGGGCCACGCCGTCGACCTCGATCGTTGGAGATCCGGCTGGGACACCCGTCAACGCTCGCAAAGACATGGCGCCCTCCCGCAACTGGGGGTCTCACGGTGATATTATTATCACTTTGTGTCAATGACATATTGCTCGTGACCCAGACTGGCGGCGCCTGTGACGTCCGGATCGAACCCTGAGCGAAGGCCAGGCGCCGCTTGGCCCGGAGCCGCAGCTATCGCCGCAAGGCGGCGGGAAGCCTGGCTTCGAACGTCGCGTGGTCCTCCTGGCCTTCGAGGTCGTCGATCTGGCCGGCTAGGGAGGCCGCTTCCAGCAGCCAGGTCCTGGCGCGGACATAAAGCTCGGCCTGACCGTAGCGGACCACGTCGCGCACCATGGCGCGAAGCACTAGGGTGGCGGCGAGGGGATAGCGGCCTTCCAGCGCGCGGGCGGCCGGCTCCAGCACCGCGATCTCCGCGCTCATCAGCTCCGTCGCCCGCGCCGTCACCAAACCCGCCGCCTCTTTCAAGGCCGGCCAACCCACCAGAAACGAAAGCGCCACGCCGATCGGTCTGTAGGTCTTGGCGTGTTCGATGGCGCGGTCGCTCGCCACCACGTCATCAAATCCGGAAAGGCGCTTGAGATAGGCCCGCAACGGCTCGGCAGAGAGATCTCGTTCAAAGGCCTCCCATCGCGCCGCCTGGGCGCCCTCCGCCTCCCCTTTTGCCTCCAGAAGATCGATCCGCGCGCCCTGCCAGGCCCTCAGTCCAGGGTCGGACGGCGCCGTCGGCGAAAACGGCGTCGGGCGACCGGAAGCGTCCACAAAGGGATCTGATTTGACGAGGGCCTTGGCCGCCTCCTCCAACTGTCCTGCCTTGAGGAAGCGCCTGGCAATGCGCGCGCCGATCGGCGGCAGCACGGCTTCGGTCGCGGAATAGGTGGCGGCATAGGCGTCGGCGTCGCCCTGGGCGTCGAGCACCGCCTGCAAGGCGGCGCGCCAGCCGGCATGGACCCGCCGATACATCGCCGTGTGGGTCTCGATCCGGACCCTGAGTTGCGCTGCCATCGCAGTGTCGAGGGCGGGGATTAGCGCCTCCGCGATCGGCCCCATGGTGCTCGCGCCGGCATCCTCGAGCGCAACCATGATCACCTCGACAAACGATGGCGGCGGAGCCTTCACCTGAGCGCCGATGCGGACCAGATTCGACAGGGCGTCGGCAAAGTCCCGCGCCACATCGCCCTTCACGTCCTTGACCCTGTCCAGCACGCCGCGTTCAAGACCCAGGAAGCGCAGTAGCAGTGTGACCGCGGCCAGTGGGTCGGCGTCCGCCAAGGGCCCGATGATCATGGCCTGCAGCAGCGCCAGATCCTGCCGCAACCCCTTGAGTTTGCGCCAATGCACGCGGCCCTTGGCGGCCTTCATCGCCTCAAGCGGTTTTTCGATCTCCGCGACCAGGTCCTCGGGGCCGGCTTCCGCGGCCAGCTCCAGGCGAAGCCGACGCTTGATCGCCGGCGCGCCGTCGGTGAGGTCGATCAGCAGGGCGGCCAGCCGCGCCGGCCCCAGCGCCTCCAGATTGGCGGCGGTCAGGGCCTTGCGGGACTTGGCCTTCTTGGGCGGCGACTTCGATTCCACGTCCTCACCTAGAGCGCGAAAGGCTCAAGTGGAAGCCGGTTGAGGCGCCCGTCGCGCTCTAACTTCTTACATTTAGAGCATGACCGGCGCTTCACCGGTATCCACTTGAAGCTGTCATGCTCTTAGGCTCCGCTGGTCAGGCCAAGGCGGGTGCGAAACGACCGCACCGGCCTAAAGCTTCCCATCACCACCTTTCGACCCACGACCGTAGCACCACCTCGAAGGCCCAGGTCGACCGGTGCTGGCGATGCAGCTGGAGATAGGTTTCCGCGATGCGATCCGGGTCGACCATGTTGTCGTCGACCGTGGTTCCCGCCAGTCGATGTGCGCGGCTGCCGTCGTCCTGTGTCCACCCGATCGCCGCGTCGATCGGCACGTTCGCGACGTGGATGCCCTGCGGCATCAGCTCCCGGGCAATACTCTCCGCGAGTCCGGACTTGGCATGGCAGGCCATCGCGAAGGCGCCACTGGCGGGAAAGCCCTTCAGCGCCGCGCTGGCATTGGTGAAGATGATGGTGCCCTTCGCGCCATTTGCGTTGGTCCGGTTCTTGAGCATCAGGCGCGCCGCCTGCTGAGCGACGAGAAAGGCGCTGAAGGCTGAGTTCCGCATCGTCTCGAAAGCCATGGCGGGGTCCGCTTCGGTGATCCCCTTGCGGAAGATGCCCGGCACACGACCATCGATGTTGTGCACCAGCAGCGTCGGCGCCCCCAGGTCGCGGACGACATTCTGGAACAAGGTTTCCACATCGGTGGGCTCACTGGCGTCGCACACATACCGGCGCACGCCGTGCGTGGTCTCCAACATCTCCAGCACCGGCTTGTCCGGATTCCTGGCGGCGACGGCGACCCGCATGCCGCTCTGCGCGAACAGTCTCGCACAGCTCGAGCTAATGCCGGGCCCTCCCCCGACGATGAGGGCGACGTCCTGTACAGGAGGCTGCACGTTGCTTTCGTCTGGTGGCGTCATATCGCTGCGTCCGCTGATTGTGGAGTGCTTGGACAAGCCCCGTCTTTTGGAAAGCCAGTCCAGAAACCGTTGCTAAGTCTAGGGTTCAGCGCCCTTGGAAAACCGCCGCGCGGCGCTCCACGAAGGACTGGATGCCCTCCTTGGCGTCCTCGGTATCCAACACCCGCGCGCGGATTTCCGGGATCATGTCGATGGCCGCCTGCTCACCGGCTTCGATGAACTTGCGGCCGGCCTCCTTGGTGACCTGGATGCCGAGCGGAGCGTTGCGGGCGATGATCTCCGCGATCGCCATGGCGCAGGTAACCTGTTCGCCGGCCGGCGCCACCTCCTGGACCAGGCCGATGCGGTAAGCCTCCGCGGCCGTGAACTCGTCGCAGAGGAACAGGTGGTACATGGCGTTCCCCCACCCGGCGCGGGTCAGGAAGCGGAAATGCGCCCCGCCCAGCGGCGCGATCCCGCGCTTGGACTCCATCTGGCAGAGGCGCGCGTTGTCGGCCGCCACCACGATGTCGCCCGCCAGCATGATCTCGATGCCTATGGTGAAGCAGACGCCCTGGATCGCCGTCACCACGGGCTTGCGGCATTGGTTCTGCAGCCCGAAAGGATCGATGTTGCCCGCGGGACGGTCGAGTTTCACCGCCTTGGGTCCGAAGAACTTCGGCATGTCCAGCCCGGCCGTGAAGTGCTCGCCTTCCGCGCAGAGGACGCCGACCCTCAGATCATCGTCGCGGTCGAGCACAGTGAAAGCCGCCGACAGCTCTTCCATCATCTCTGGACTGAAGGCGTTCATCTTGGCGGGGTTGTCGATGACGATCTTCAGGATGTGGCCGTGGCGCTCCTGGCGGACGCGTCCCGGCTGTACGGCGACTTCACTCATCGAACGGTCTCCTTGATCTGATCGAGCCTCAACTCACGCCTGTCAGCGCGGCGGGTTACCAAGTCTCGCGGTAGGGGCGGATTTCGACATTGAAAGACCAGGCCGAGCGGTCCTGACCCACCAGGTGCCAGACCTCGTCGGCGATGGCGTCCGGCTTGATGAAGAAGTCGTCCGGGGCCTCCGGGAAACGAGAGCGGGTCCATTCCAAGTCGATCACCGCATCGATCACGATATAGGCCACATGGACGCCCTTCGGCCCCACGTCGCGGGCGATCGCCTCGGCGAGGATGCGCTGGGCGGCCTTGGTCGGCGAGAAACCGGCGAAATTCGCCTTGCCCCGCAGCGCCGAGGTGTTGCCTGTGACGATCAGGGCCCCCGAGCCTCGGGCCACCATGGCGGGCGCCAGCCGCTGCGCCAGGTGGAGCAGCGCCACGGTGTTGATCTCGAAGTTCTTGGTCAGGACGTCCGCGGTGATCTCGGCATAGGAGCCCCAAGCGCCGCCAACGGCATTGTGGACCACCACCTCCGGCGCCCCCATCTCCTGCTCCACCGCATCGAGCGTCGCCAGAAGCCCGGCGGTGTCGGTCACGTCGCATCTGAACGCGCGGCAACCGGGTAGCTCCGCCTCCAGCTTTGCGAGCCGATCCGCGTTCCGCGCGATCATGGCGACGCGGTAGCCTTCGCGAGCGAACCGGCGGACGATCGACGTCCCGGCGCCGGGACCAACCCCGGTGACCAAGGCTACGGGGGACTCAGTGCGGGTCATCGGGATGCGTCCTTCGCATTGACGAGCGGTTGCCGGCCCAGTGCGTGGCTCACGACCTACCCCCTGATGATTGGCTGACGGCCCAGCCGTTGACGGACTGTCCCGCCGTCCATCTGCATGTTATGCATCATGCAGCAGTATCAACATGACGAGCATCATCCAGATCGTCAAGCGAGAGTTGGAGTTGATCGCGTGGGACATTCGCGGGCCGAAAAGGCCGAGAGCCGGGAACGTATCCTCGACGCCGCTGCGCGCCAGATCAGGCAGGGCGGCCTGGAGAGCATCAGCATCGCCGACCTCATGAAGGCGGCGAACCTGACCCACGGCGGCTTCTACGGGCATTTCCCGTCACGCTCGGCCCTTGTCGCCGCAGCCGTCGACCGGGCGCTCGACGATGGTGAGGCGGCTTTCATCGCTGCCAACCCAGCTCAGGGCGGCGGCACGGTGAAGTCGATCGTGAACCGCTATCTCAGCCCCGCGCACCGGGACAACGCCGCGGAGGGCTGCGCCATCGCGGCACTTGCCGCCGACATCGGCCGCGCTGGCGGCGAAGGCGTCCGGACGGCGATGGTTCAGCGGCTGGAGCGAACCATCGAGAACATGGCGAGCGCTATGGGCGATGGGCCCGGGGCGGAAGAAGCCGCGGTCACCGCCTGGTGCGCCATGGTTGGCGCCCTCGCCCTTTCCCGGGTGTTCCAGGGCACGGATCGATCCGACGAGATCCTGCGAATGACGCGACAATCCATCCTGGCTCTGGAAAGTCGCATCCGCGACACCGGATGATCGAAGCCATCCAAACCTGACACCGGGTTTTGGGCGTCGCCCGCCGGCTGGAACGGTGAGCTAGACGCGGCGCCGCCCAGGCTAATACGGGCGTCGGCTCCGCCTACCCGGCTGGACACAGGCCTCTGCGCCAGAACGAAAAAACCCGCCAAGTCATTGACCTGGCGGGCTATTTTTTGGGTGCGGGGATAGGATTTGAACCTATGACCTTCAGGTTATGAGCCTGACGAGCTACCGGGCTGCTCCACCCCGCGTCAAACTTGGGGCCGGCGGAGTAGCCGGCAGAATAGTTACGTGAAGAAGGGTCGGACGAACCGTTTTACATCCATTTTATAGACCTGGCGCCGACCTACTCTCCCGCGCCTTGAGACGAAGTACCATCGGCCCAGGAAGGCTTAACGACCGAGTTCGGAATGGGATCGGGTGGGGACCTTCCGGCATAGACACCAGGTCAATAAAATGGATGTGAGAAGACATCATTGGCTGAGCGCGGACAAATCCAGCGCTACATGAGTTTGACTAAGAACGATCAAGCCGATCGAGCTATTAGTACCAGTAAGCTGCATGCCTCGCGGCACTTCCACACCTGGCCTATCAACGTGGTGGTCTACCACGGCTCTCGGCGAAGCCTTGTTTTGAGGTTAGTTTCCCGCTTAGATGCTTTCAGCGGTTATCTATTCCACACTTAGCTACCCTGCTGCGCGGCTGGCGCCACGACAGGTCCACCAGAG
>JBBROW010000002.1:0-221315 GCA_038228945.1 Caulobacterales bacterium | reverse complement strand
TGCCGATCCGCTTGGAGTCAGCCTCCAGCGCCGCCAGCTGATCCTCGAAGATCATCTTCGAATCGTACAGCAGCCGCCCGATCAGGGTCGATTTGCCGTCGTCGACGCTGCCGCAGGTAATGAACCTCAGCAGCGACTTGTGCTGGTGCGCCTCAAGATAGGCGTCGATGTCGCGTTCGATCAGGTCGCTGACGTGGGCCATCAGACTGCGCTCCCGCACTTCGTTTGGAACGCGGGCGCCATCAGAAATACCCCTCGCGCTTCTTCTTCTCCATCGACGCGGACTGATCGTGGTCGATTGCCCGGCCCTGGCGCTCGGAGGTGGTGGTCAGCAGCATTTCCTGGATAATCTGCGGCAGGGTGTCCGCCTCGCTCTCCACCGCCCCGGTCAGGGGGTAGCAGCCCAGGGTGCGGAACCGCACCGACTTCATCATCGGGACTTCGCCGGGCAGCAGCCGCATGCGGTCGTCGTCGACCATGATCAGCGCCCCGTCACGCTCCACCACCGGCCGCTTGGCGGCGTAGTACAGCGGTACGATGGGGATATTCTCCAGGTGGATGTATTGCCAGATGTCCAGCTCGGTCCAGTTGGAGATCGGGAACACCCGCAGGCTTTCACCCTGGTGCTTGCGGGTGTTGTACAGCTTCCACAGCTCCGGGCGCTGGCTCTTGGGGTCCCAGACGTGCTGGGCCGAGCGGAACGAGAACACCCGCTCCTTGGCCCGGCTCTTTTCCTCGTCCCGCCGCGCGCCGCCGAAGGCCGCGTCGAATCCGTACTTGTCCAGCGCCTGCTTCAGGCCCTGCGTCTTCCACATGTCGGTGTGCAGGCTGCCGTGGTCGAAGGGGTTGATGCCCCGCGCCTTGGCTTCCGGGTTCTGGTGGACGATCAGGTCGAAACCCAGCTCCCGCGCCATCCGCTCGCGCATCTCGTACATGGCCTGAAACTTCCAGGTGGTGTCCACGTGCAGCAGGGGGAACGGCGGCTTGGCGGGATAGAAGGCCTTGGCCGCCAGGTGCAGCATCACGGCGCTGTCCTTGCCCACCGAATAGAGCATCACCGGCTTTTCGCACTCGGCCACCACCTCGCGCATGATGTGGATGCTCTCGGCCTCCAGCCGCTGAAGGTGGGTGAGCATGGCGTGGGGGTCCTTGGCGCGCTCGGAAGGCAGGGCAGGCGCGAGTTCAAGCGTCACGGGCGGAAGTGGCATGTGGCGGGTCCGGAACAAACGAAAAAATCCGTCGCCGCGGGTATGCGATCGACGGAGGGCCCTTTGACCGCTGACTTAGGTGAGGCGATGCGCAAGCGCAAGCGATGGGGTGAACTGCGCAGCCCTTGCATGGCCGCTCGCCGCAAGGTCATTGATCGGGCGAACCTGCTTTGCGCATTCGTCATTTGCCCGCTACCTTCAGGGCGTGCGCGAAGGGGGCCGTCGCGTGGCGAAGTGTTGTCCGGCGCGAGCTTGAACCCAGGGCGGGAATGTCCAGTAACAAACGAACACCTCTAGTCTTTCCCTCGATCAAGGTGGGGGCGATCCCGATGCCGGAACGGTCGGCGTCGGAGGGCGCGTCGCTGGCAGCGCCGCCGCTGACCTCCGCCGACGCCTCGCCCCAGCCGCACGGGCCGATTACCGAGACGGCGCCTACCGCTATCGACCGGACCTCCGCCGAGCCGCCGCCGATCACGGCAACCCTGCAGCCGCCGATCCAGCCGCCCGCTTCGATGGCCGCCCATCCCGTGGCCAGGACCACGGAGACGCCTGCCGTGGCCCTGTTCCCCGCCCGCAGCGCCTTGCCCAGCCTTACCCCGTCCAAGGCCAGCTCCGGCCGCGGCCCGTATGTGGCGGCCAGCCTAGCCACCGTGTTGTGGGCCGGCGGCCTGGTCGCCTTCATGGCCGGCTACCAGACCCGCCTTGGCCCCCTGGACAACGACATGGTCGCCCTGGCGGTCCTGGGCGCCCAGGCTCTGTCGCCGCTGGGCTTCATCTGGGCCGCCGCCTATGCCGTCCGCCAGGCCCGCGCCATGGCCGGCGAGGTGCGCCGCGCCAAGGAACTCACCGATATCATGATCGGCCCGGCGGCCATCGCCGCTTCCGAGGCTGGCAGCATCATGGAAGCCTTGCGTCAGCAGGTGGAATCCGCCTCCCGCGTGGCAGTGGAGGCCGCCGACCGCCTGGCCTCCCTGCGCGAGGCCCTGGCCTCCGAGACCCAGCTCTTGGCTGGCGCGGCAGACTCGGCCCACCGCACGGCGGTCACGCTCACGGACGGGCTCTCCAAGGAGCGCAACCAGATGCACACCCTGGCGGTGACCCTGGACGCCCGCGCCGCCTCCGTGGCAGACGCCATCAATCGCCAAGCCCGCATGGTGGCCGAGGCCTCCGACCTGGCCGAAACCCAGCTTCGCGAAGCCGAAGCGTCCCTGGCCGCCCGCGCCGCTGACCTGGCCGCCGCCGCCGGCGAGGCCACCGACGCCTCGCGCACCGCCGGCGACGACCTGGCCCGCCAGATCGCCCGCCTGGAGACCGCCGGCCTGGGAGTCGGCGACCAGCTCCGCGCCCTGGAGGACGGCCTGACCCACCAGCGCGCGTCTCTGGTCACCGTTGCGCACGCCCTGCGCGCCGACCAGGAGGACTTCGCCGCCCTGGCCGAGAGCCGCACCGCCCAGCTCTCCGGCTTCATCACCGGCGCCAGCCGCGATGTCTCCTCCCTCAACGAAGTCACCACCCTGGGCGCCCAGTCGCTCAGCGACCTGATCGAGGCGGCGGCGTCCAAGTTCCGCGAGCTGGCCGACGCCGCCCGCCGCGAGCGTGACCTTTTCAGCGACTCCGCCGTGGGTTCCTTTAACGCCCTGTCCGAGGCCGGCGCCCGCGAGCGCAAGGCCCTGGAAGACCAGATGCACTCCACCATCGAGGCCCTCTCGGCCGCGGCCGGTGAAGCGCGCGAGGCCGCTGATGTGCATGCCGAGGCGGCCAGGGCGCGGGTTGAGCAGCTCAACGAGGCCGCCTTCGCCGCCGGGCAAAAGGCCGACGTCGTGTTCGAGGCTCGCCTCTCGGAAGCCCGCGGCCTGATCGAACAGTCGGCGCGCCTGATCGAGGAAGCCGGCGCCAAGACCTCGCAAAAGCTGGAATCCGGCGTCGCCGAGGCCCGTTCGGCCCTGGACTCCCTGCAGGCGGTGATCAAGTCCGTCGGCGACCAGGCCGCCCTCCTGCCCGAGGAGGCCGAACGCCAGTCCGAACAGATCAGCGCCGCCATGGCCAGGGGCATGGACCAGATCCTGGCCGGCGCCCGCAAGGCCTCTGAAGAGACCCAGGCGATCGACGCGGCCTTCCAGGACCGGGTCAAGCGCAACTACGAAATGCTCAGCGAAGCGGTGCAGTTGATGGGCGTGGTGGCCCAGGGCGGGCAGGGGGCCGACGTCCTGCGACGCCCGCCGCCATCGCGGCCGCCCCGTATCTCGTCAACATCCCCCGCGCCTGGCGGCGCCCTGCCCGACGCCGCCAATGCCGCGCCAGTCACCCAGGTCGAACCCCGAGAACCCGCTTCCCCGGCCGAGCCCCCCCAGCACGTCGAGCCGCTGCGGGCGTTCGCCCGTATCAACCCGCCGCCCGTGCCGCCGCAAGCATCGGCGCCCGTGCCGCCGCCAGAGCCAGAGACAGAACAACCCAGGCTGCGTCCCCGCCTGCGCCTGACCCCCACCGCCAGCGACGAGGAGTTTAAGGCGGTGTTCGAAGGCGCTTCCGGGGGCGCTTCCGGCGCCGCCGCCCCATCCGGCGCCCCGCCGGAGGGCGGCTGGTCCTGGAAGGAGCTGCTGACCTCCATCGACGGCGAGGCGGCCGGCGCCGACGCCGACCTTGGCCGCACCCTGTTCCGTGAGATTGAGGGCATGGGCATCGACCCCACCGCCCTGCTGTCCCGCGGCCGGGTGGAGGAGATCGCCGCCGTGGTCCAGACCGACGATCCGGTGGGCGCCCGCGAGGTGGTTCGCACCCTGGCCCCCGCCGCCGTACGCCGCCTCTCGCGCCGCCTGATCAGCGACACCCCCTTCCGCGCCAACGCCCAGACCTTTGTCGAGCGCTACACGGCGATCATCAGTGAAGCCATGAACCGCGACCACCAGGGTTTTCAGGCGGCCGCACTGCTGGCCTCCGACGCCGGCCGCGCCTACCTGTTGCTGGACGCGGCGGCGGGGGACTAGCTGTCTGTCGCGCGGCCGCTGTCTTCGCCGATCAAGTCCTCGATCCGGATCGGCAGGTGACGGATTCGGCGGCCCACCGCGTGATGGATCGCATTGGCGATGGCCGCCTGCACCCCGGCCGTGCCCAGCATCCCCACGCCCTTGACCCCGCCGGGAAGGTGCGGGTCGTGCTCATCCACCAGGGCGATGTCGAAGTCAGGCATGTCGGCGTGTACCGGGATCAGGTAGTCGGCGAAGCTGTCGCCCAGGATGCGCCCCGACGCCGCGTCGGTGACCGTGCGCTCGTGCAGGGCCGTGCCGATCCCGCCGATCAGGCCGCCCACATACTGGCTGCGGGTCAGAAGGGGGTTGAGGATCCGCCCCGCGGCGAAAGCCCCGCCGATGCGGCGCACGCGCACCTCACCCAGGTCCGGATCGACCCCGACCTCAACAAAGATCGCGCCATAGCCCATGCTGCTGAACGTCATGGCCTCTGGCGGCGCGGCGGAGCCTTCCGCCTCCAGCCCCTCTGGCGCCCGCCGGGCCATCAGCGCCGCCAGGGACTCGCCGACGTTGCCGGTGCGGCTGCGGATCGTCCCGTCCGCGAAAACCAGATCCGCCGCATCCTGGCCGGCCAGCGGAGAGTCCGGGTCGCCCACGGCCATCGCGGCCAGAGTCGCCTTCATCGTGGCGGTCGCCATCTCCACCGAGGGAACGAGGCTGACGGTGACCTGTGAGCCGGCCGAGAACGGCCCCTCCGGCAGCCAGGTGTCGCCCAGTTCCACGCTCACGTTCGCCATCGGCACGCCCAAGGCCTCGGCGGCCATCTGACCGAGCACGGTGTAGGTGCCAGAGCCCATGTCCTGGGTCCCACACTGCACCAACAGCGAGGCGTCGCCGCCCAGGCGGATACGGGCCCGGCTGCCTTGCCGATGCTGGGGATAGAAGGTGCTGGCCATGCCCCAGCCGATCCGCCAACGGCCGTCGCAGGTGGCGCCCCTGGCCGGCCGCCGCGACCAGCCGAACCGTTCGGCGCCGATGCGATAGCATTCCAGCAGCCCATTGCTGCTCCAGGGGCGGCCACTGTCCTGGTCGTGGTCGGCGAAGTTGCGCACGCGCAGATCAACTGGGTCGACGCCAAGGCGCTCGGCCGCCTCGTCCATCGCCGACTCCATGGCGAAGGTTCCCGGCGCCGAACCGGGCGCCCGCATCGGGATCGGATGCGGCTGGTTGGTGCGGATCAGGCGATGGGCGGTGGTGACATTGGGACAGGCATAGAGCCAGCGTGACACCCCCGCCGTGGTGTCGGCGTACTCCGCATGGGTGGAGGTCTGGGCCAGGACCTGGTGGTCGATGGCCGTCAGGGTCCCGTCCTTGGCGAAACCCAGCGCCAAGTCCTGAACCGTCTCGGCCCGCCGGCCGGCCAGGGTGAACAGCTGGGCGCGGGTCAGCTCCAGGCGGACGGGTCGGCCGGTGCGCCGCGAGGCCAACATGGCCAGCAACATCCACGGCCACCACAACTGGCCCTTGCAGCCGAAGCCCCCGCCCAGGAACCGGGTTATCACCCGCGCCTGCTCGGCCGGCATCTGAAAGGCATGGGCGATGATCGACCGGGTTCCGAACACCGCCTGGGTGGTGGTGTGCACGGTGGCCAGGTCGCCGACCCAGTTACAGACCACCGCGTGCGGCTCCATGGGGTGGTGATTGTTGACCGCGGTCTCGTAGCGATGGCGCACCACCAGGGTCGCTTCGGCCAAGGCCCCGGCGGCGTCCCCGCGTCGGCTTTCACTAGGTGCGCGTCCGGCCAAGGCTGGCGCATAGACCTGGTCCAGGGCCTGACCCAACACCGTCACCGCCGGCCGTTCCTGATACTCCACCCGCACGGCCCGCGCCGCGGCTCGGGCTGCCAGCAGGCTATCGGCGGCGACCAGCGCCACCGGCTGCCCGACGAAGTGAACGGTCCGCTCATGGATCAGCGCCGTGACTCCAGAGGGCTTCAGGAGCTGCGCCTCGGGATAGGAGACCAGGTCGGCGAAGCCGGGGGTCAGCGCCGCCTGGGCGCTGTCGAGGGAGAGCACCTCACCGCAGGGGATCGGGGCTTCGACCAGCACGGCGTGCAGCATCCCCTGCATCGGCGCCTCGGCGGGGTACATCGCCTGGCCGGTGACCTTCAGGGCCGCTTCGAGACGCAGGGTGGGGTCGGCGCTCATGCTTGGCCTCCAGGGGATGCAAGGCAGACGGTTTCCAGCGCCCGGACCACGGCGCGCCGCAGCAGTTCGATTTTGAAGCCGTTGTCGGCGAGGGGTCTGGCGCCCGCGATGGCCTGGGTCGCGGCGGCGGCGAAGGCGCTGGCGTCCGGGGGGCGCCCGATCAGCGCCACCTCGCTCGCCGCCAGCCGCCAGGGCAGGGGCGCCACGCCGCCAGCCGCCAGCCGCGCTTCGGCGATCAGCCCGTCCTCGACCCGAAGGGCGGCGGCCACGGAGACCACCGCGAACTCGAACGACGCCCGATCGCGCACCTTCAAATAGGTCGAGCGCAGGGCAAACCGCGACCCCTCGGGCAGGGACACCCCCGTGATCAGTTCGCCTTGCGCGAGGGTGGTGTCCCGCTCAGGCGCGTCGTCGGGAAGGCGATAAAGGTCCGAGAGAGGCAGGCGTCGATCGCCGGCTGGCCCCGTAATCTCGACCCGCGCGTCCAGAGCCGCCATCGCCACTGCCAAATCCGACGGATGAGTGGCCACGCAGGCTTCGCTAGCCCCGAAAAGGGCGGCCTGGCGGTTCTCTCCGGCCAGGGCTCCGCAGCCCGATCCCGGTACGCGCTTGTTGCAGGCCATGCCCTCGGTGCGGAAATAGGAGCACCGGGTCCGCTGCAACAGATTGCCGCCCACCGTCGCCATGTTGCGCACCTGGCCGCTGGCGCTGGCCAGGATCGCCTGGGCTATCAGCGGATAGTCACGCGCCACGGCATTGTCACCGGCGACATCGCTCAAGCGGGCGAGCGCGCCCAGGGAAAGTCCCGCGCCGCTGGCCGTCACCGCGCCCAGGGGCAGGCGGCTGATGTCGACCACCTGGCTGGGGGTCGCTGCCCCCAACTTCCAAAGCTGCATCAGGTCGGTGCCGCCAGCCACAAAGGCCGCGCCGCCTCGCGCGCCTTGCGACACCGCGTCGGCGATGTCCGTCGCCCGGGCATAGGTAAAGGCGGGGGCGCTCATAGGCCCGCCACTTCGGCGATGGCGGCGACGATGTTGGGATAAGCTCCGCAGCGGCAGAGGTTACCGCTCATACCCTCGCGTATCGCCGCCAGGTCTTTTGGTTTCTCATCCAGCAGGGAAATGGCTGACAGAATCTGTCCCGGCGTGCAGTAGCCGCACTGCAGGGCATCGTGGCGGATGAAGGCGTCCTGCAGCGGGTGCAGGGCGTCCGGCGCGCCGATCCCTTCGATCGTGGTGATCGTTTCGCCATCGTAGGAGGCCGCCAGAGCCAGGCAGGCCTTGATGCGTCGCCCCCCCGCCAGCACCGTGCAGGCCCCGCAGGCCCCCATGTCACAGCCCTTCTTGGTCCCGGTCAGCCCGAGCGTGTCGCGGATCAGGTCCAGCAGGGTGTCGCAAGGCGCCACCGCGACCTGGCGAAGCGCTCCATTGAGGGTGAGGCATAGCGCGATGCGCCCGTCATCGGACATGGCGGCTCCGGGATCGATGGTTTGAGGAACCACCAGCCTATCGCCTCGCCACAATTTTACAAGTGGTAAGTTAAGGGGATTTCAGGCGAGCCGCGAGCTGTTCAAGGAAGGCGATCCATTCGGCCTGGAAAACCGGATCGTCCGGACTGCGACCCGTGACCATCAAGGTGCTCTGCGGGAACGCCACCGGATAGACCCCCAGGGCGTAGACGGCCAACTGGATGAGGTGCGCGGGCATGTCGGTGGGCAACTCCCCCTGCGCCTGGCGCTCGGCGACGGCGTTTGCCAGACGCGCTACCGACTCGCGCCGCGATGACTCGGCGATGATCTGGCCGGAGTCCTGGTGCTCAGCCGCTTCCCAGGTGATGAAGCGGATCCAGTCCGGGTCCTTTGCGGCGCCGCGGAACCGTTGCACGAACAGGGCGCCGGCCCCGTCTCCCTGGACCATTGCCGCGCGGTGTTGCTCGTACTTGCTGCGCAGGGTTTCCTCGAACAGCGCCGCCTTGCTGTCGAAGTAGTGATACAACAGCTGCTTGGCGATCCCGGCCCTTTGGGCGATGGACTCGATGCGCGCGCCTGCGAACCCGCGCGCCGCGAACTCGTCGCGGGCCGCTTCCATGATCTTTTTGCGCGTGCGTTCGGCGTCTCGTAACTCGCCCATAGCCCGTCGTATCAGCGACGACCCCGGCGATGAAGCGTCATCAAGCGCGACGACGCCATCGCCGGCAACACGTGCGCCCGCGCCCAGGCGATCGAAGAGCCGTCGCGGAGCAGGGCGCGGCTTTGGGGCGGCGCCTATTTCGCCTTGGTCGCCTTGGTCTTGGCCGGCGCCTTGGCCGGTTGGCGGCCGCCGGAGCCCAGGCCCATCTTCTTGGCCAGCTCGGAGCGAGCGGCGGCGTAGTTGGGCGCCACCATGGGATAGTCCTTCGGCAGGCCCCACTTAGCGCGGTATTCCTCGGGGCTGATGCCGTACTTGGTGCGCAGGTGCCGCTTCAGGGATTTGAACTTGCGGCCGTCTTCCAGGCAGATCAGGAAGTCGGGGGTGATGGAGCGGCGAACGGAGACGGCCGGTTCGCGCTTTTCGGCGACCACTTCGACCACGCCGCCGGCCACGCTGGCCAGGCTGTCGTGCACGGTCTTGATGAAGGCCGGCAGATCGGCCACCGCGATCCTGTTCTGGCCCAGATAGGCCGAAACAATATCAGTGGTCATTTGAATGATCGCAGGCTTCTCTTCCATGGGTGGTCCGACTCTCGCCTCTGTGGGTAAGCTCATAGTCTGGTCTGTTGTGGCATTGAGAGCAAGTCGCGGTTTTCGATTTGACCGCGACGGCTACTTAAGCGCGAGAATACTGAAAGAGGGTGGATCAGCACGCCGTGATTCCGTCGCCGGCCAACGAACCTTGACCTGACCCCCCATCGCGGGTGACCTCGGCGCCTCGAACAAGACTGACAAGGGATGGAGGCGACATGCGCAAGGATCTGTTTTCGCTGGAGGGCCGCGTGGCTCTGGTCACAGGCGGCTCACGGGGGATCGGCAAGATGATCGCCGAGGGCTTCATCGATCAGGGGGCCAAGGTTTACATCTCCTCGCGCAAGCCGGCGCAATGCGACGCGACGGCCGAGGAACTCTCCGCGGGGGGCGGAACCTGCATCTCCCTGCCGCAGGACGTCTCCACGGTGGAGGGTTGCAAGGCCCTGGCGGCGCGGATCGCGGCCCTGGAGCCCAAGTTGGACATCCTGGTCAACAACGCCGGCGCCGCCTGGGGCGCGGACTTCGACGAGTTTCCCGAAAGCGGCTGGGACAAGGTGATGAACCTGAACCTCAAGTCGCCGTTCTTTCTCACCCAGGCCCTGCACGGGTCCCTGAAGGCCGCCGGCTCGGCCGACAAGCCCGCCAAGGTGATCATGATCGCCTCGATTGACGGGATGCGGCTCAATCCTCAGGAGACCTATTCCTACCATGCCTCTAAGTCGGGCCTGATCTACCTGACCCGCAAGATGGCCTCACGCCTGGTCAAGGACTGGATCGTGGTCAGTTGCATCGCGCCGGGGCCTTTCGCCTCGGAGATGAACCGGGACGCCCGTGACCATGGCGAGGCGTTGGCCAAGCGGGTGCCGATGAAGCGCATCGGCACGGACGAGGACATGGCCGCCGCGGCCATCTACCTGGCCTCGCGGGCAGGGGACTATGTGGTCGGCGCCACCATCCCGGTGGACGGCGGAATCGCGTTGGCCGAGTAGGGCGGTTGAGGAAAAGTGGGAACCGGTTTTCCGCCCGCAACCCGTCCTAAATGTTTAGAATCGATCACGGTTCTTGGCTTTGGGCTGGTTCAGTCCAAAGCCAACGTGATCTAGCTTGGTTAAGTCCGGCTAACCGTTTGATTTTAGTCCGGCTTCACAAAGTTGCGGTAGGTCATGGGAATGAACTCCCGTCGATACCTTGCCGCCAGCCTGCCGCTCCTGCTTCCTGGCGCCGCCCTTGCTGCGCCGGCGGGCGTGTCGTCCGCCCTGTCCGCCTCCGCCGTGGCGGCGGGCGGTGGCTGGGCGCCGGTGATCTGGATGGGGATGGCGATGGCGGGAGGCGTGGCCGCCTCGGCCGCCTCCGCCCTGATGTTGGTTTCGCGCCGCAAGGCCGCCGCCCTGACCCGGACGGTGGACGCCCTGGGCGCCGCCATCGGCGAGCTGGAGAAGGGCGTGGCGGCCCAGGTGGAGGTCGCGGGCGCCGGTCCGGCGGCGGATCTGGCCCACCGCTTCAACTCCATGGCCCAGACCCTGGCCGAGCGGGACCGCCGCATCCGCCACACCGCCATGCACGACGCCGAGACCGGCCTGTTGAACCGCTTCGCCATGGAATGGCGGTTGTCGGAACTGGGTCGCAAGGACGCCAGCGGCATGATGATGGCCGCCGTCGGCATCGACCGGCTCAAGAGCCTGCACCTGGCTATCGGCTACGAACCGGCCGGCAAGCTGGTGCAGGAGGTGGCCGCGCGTCTCTCCCGCGCCATGCCCAAGTGGCCGATCGGCCGCATCTCCGACGACTGCCTTGGCGTGATCTTCCGGGTGCCGGACGAGGCCACGGCGCGCAAGATCGCCGCCGCCATCACCGAGGCCCTTCGTGCGCCGGTGACGGTCTCGGGGGTCAGCTTCGATATCGACGTCACCGTCGGCCTGGCCGGCCTCTGCGGCGGCGAGACCGGTGCGCGGACCACCGTGGAACGGGCCTTGTTCACCCTGGACCAAGCCCGCAAGGCGCACCGCCGCGTGGGCCTGTTCGACGCCAGCGCCTATGGCGATCCCGCCGCCACCCTGGCCCTGATGAGCGAGATGGCCCAGGCCATCACCGCCGGCGACCTGGTTCTGTTCCTGCAACCGCGCCACGACATGCGCCGGGGCCGCACCAGCGGGGTGGAAGCCCTGGTTCGCTGGCGCCACCCGCGCCTGGGCCTGCTCTCGCCTGACAAGTTCGTCGGCGTGGCCGAGACCACCGGCCACATCCGGCCGATGACCGAGTGGGTGCTGAAACAGGCCTTGGAACAGCAGGCCGCGCTGAAGGCCTCGCGCCACGATCTGGAAATGTCGATCAACGTGCCGGGGCGGCTGCTCAGCGAGCCGGAGTTCATCGAGTCGGCGATCACCGCCGCCGCCAAGGCCGAGGGCCGCATCTGCTTCGACGTCACCGAGGCGGCGGTGATGGATAATCCGCCCGTCGCCCTGACCACCATCGAGCGTTTCTCCGACGCCGGCATCGGCATCTCCATCGACGACTACGGCGCGGGCATGTCGTACCTGGCGCACCTCAAGCAGATCCGCGCCGACGAATTGAAGATCGATAAGGCCTTCATCCTGGGTGTGGCCGACAGCCAGAAGGACGCCCTGGTGGTGCGCACCACCATCGCCCTGGCCCACAGCCTGGGCATGAAGGTCACCGCCGAAGGGGTGGAGACCGACGCGGCCTATTCGCTGCTGGCCGCCATGGGCTGCGACATCGCCCAGGGCTTCCTGATCGCCCGGCCCATGCCGTACGAGGATCTGGTCAGGTTCCTGCAAGAGGACCGTACGGCGGCGCGGCGCTACGGTTGATGGGGATGCCCCGGGCCGCCCAACTTTAGAGGCGGTTCACCAAATTGACCTAGGCTGAGAGCATGCGCGCGCCATTGCTTCTCATCCTTGCCACCCTGTTGGCGCCGTCCCTTGCCCAGGCGGCGGACCTGGTGGTGACCGTGCGCACCGCGGCCGGCAAGCCGGTGGCGGACGCCGTGGTCACCTTGCCGGACATCCACGGCGGACCTTCGCACCTGGCGGGCCCGTACCGCATGGCCCAGCACGATCTGCAGTTCGACCCCTTCGTGCTGGTGGCGCCGGTGGGCTCGGATGTGGCGTTTCCCAACCTCGATAAGGTCCGTCACCACGTCTATTCGTTCTCGCCCACCCACCCCTTCGAGCTGAAGCTGTACGGCCGCGACGAGAGTCGCAAGATACGCTTCGACAAGGCCGGTGTCGTCGCCGTGGGCTGCAACATCCACGACAACATGGTCGGCTTCATCCTGGTGGTGGATACCCCCTTCGCGGCCAAGACCGACGCCGCCGGCCAGGTGGTGTTCCACGACGCCCCCGCCGGCGAGCTGACGGTGCGGGTGTGGCACCCCTACCTCCGCTCGCCAGGTAACGTGCTGACCGTGCGCGGCGCCGGGCGGGTGGCGTTCACCGCCGACCTGCGCGCCGTTGTCGAACACAAGGGCGCCTACTGATATGGCCCTGCCCAGGTTCCGACATCTGCGAACCCGGCTGACAGTGCTCTACGCGGCCTTGTTTGGTGTCGCCCTAACCCTGATTTCCCTATCGGTCTATGGCGCTATCACCAGCAACGCCGAGCGTGTGACTCGCCAGGAACTGGCGGCCAGCGGCACCGTGTTCGACCGCCTGTGGTCCATGCGGGCGCAACAGCTTGAGGACGGGGCGGAGCTGCTGTCCCGCGATTTCGGCTTCCGCGCCGCCGTGGCAACGCACGACAAGGCCACCACCCAGTCAGCCCTGGAAAACCTGCGCGCCCGACTAGGCATCGACGTGGCCTTCATCGTCGGCGTCGACGGCTCGGTGACCGGCGCCAACGACCAGCCGCTGGGCGACGCCGCCGCGGTCGTGAACGGGGCGCTGCAGACCGAGGATGCGCCGGCCGGGGTGGTGATCATCAACGGCCACCCCTTTCAGGCCATCGCCACACCGATCCTGTCGCCCACCCTGACCGGTTGGGTGGTGTTCGCCACCAAGCTGGACGACCGGGAAATGATGTCCCTTGAGCGGCTGTCGGCCATCCCGCTGGACGCCGAGGTCCTGGGGCGCAAGGCCAACGGACAGTGGGCCTCGTCCAGCGCCGCGTTCAAGGCCGGCGAACAGACTGCGGTCACCCGTTTTGTCGCCCAATCGGCGGCGGGCAAGGGTGGCCCCGGCGATCTGCAAACCCCCGAAGGCCCGGCCATTGCCTTGGCCAAGCCGCTGAAGTCCATGACCTCCAGCGCTCCGGCCGTCCTGCTGCTGCGCTATCCCCTGGCCAGGGCCCTGGCTCCGTACCAGGCGCTGACCGGGGTTATCCTGGTAACCGGGTTTTTGGGATTGCTGCTAGTGGTGGCCGGCAGCTGGGCCCTGGCCCGCAGCGTCACCCGTCCGATCTCCGCCCTGGAAGACGCCGCCCGCCAGTTGAAGGACGGCCAGAGCGCTACCGTAGTGGTGGAGACCGGCGACGAGATCGCCCGCCTGGCCGACAGTTTTAACGCCATGGCCGCCGAGATCGGCGAGCGCGAGCGGCGCATCACCCACCTGGCCACCCATGATGGCGAGACTGAACTTTCCAATCGCCTGGGCCTGGAGCGTCGCCTCGCCATCCTTGCCAAGGAGGGCGCTGTCGACGTGATGGTCGCCGCCGTCGGCGTCGAGCGCTACGGCCACCTTCGCGCCGCCATCGGCTACGAGCAGGCCGGCGCCCTGGTGCGGGAACTGGGTGCGCGGCTGGCCCGCCGCATGCCAGGTTCGGTGATCGCTCGGCTTTCCAGCGACGTCCTTGGCCTGGCTTTCCGGGCCAGCGATCGGGCCGAGGCCGTGGCCGTCTTCGCCTCGGTGATCGCCAGCCTGGAGGCGCCGGTTCGGCTGAAAGCCGCCACCGTCGACGTCGGGGTGACGGTGGGCCTGTCCGAACTCACGGCCGACGCGCCCCTGACCATCTCGGCGGTGGAGCGGGCCAATATCGCCGTGGAACAGGCCAGGACCACACGGCAGAAGCTGGGCTTCTTTGATCCGGTGGCCTATGGCGATCCGGCCAGCAACCTGTCCCTGATGAGCGAGATGCTGGACGGCCTGACCGCGGGCCAGTTGGTGGTGCACCATCAGCCCAAGCGGGACATCCGCAACGGTCGTATCTGCGGGGTCGAGGCCCTGGTGCGCTGGCGCCATCCCACCCGCGGCTTCCTGCCGCCGGACCGCTTCATTCCCCTGGCCGAGGAGACCGGCCACATCCGCGCCCTGACCGACTGGGTGCTGGCTCAGTCCATCGAACACCAGTCGGCCATGCGCCTGGCGCATCACGACCTGGAGATGTCGGTGAACATCTCCGGACGGCTGCTCAGCGATCCGGACTTCGGCGATGTGGCCCTGCGCCTGGCCAGCCGCGCCGAAGGCAAGCTCTGTTTCGAAGTCACCGAAACCGCGGTGATCGAGAACCCGGACCTGGCGCTCAGCATGATCGACCGGTTTTCCAGCGCCGGCCTGCACATCTCCATCGATGACTACGGCTCAGGTCTGTCGTCCCTGGCCTATCTCAAGCAGATCAAGGCCAATGAGCTGAAGATCGACAAGGCCTTCATCCTCAATGTCGCCGACAGCCAGCGCGACGCCCTACTGGTGCGCTCCACGGTGGACCTGGCCCATAGCCTCGGCCTGAAGGTGACCGCCGAAGGGGTAGAGACTGAGACCGCCTATGCCATCCTCGCCGCCATGGGTTGCGACGTGGCCCAGGGCTATCTGATCGCGCGGCCCATGCCGCTAAAGGAACTTTTGACATTCCTGCACGAAGATAGGCGCGCAAGTTCAGCCACTTCCGGCCAACGGTCGCCCACGGTGGGGACCAGTGCCGCCAGGGGTTAGGGACTGTCCGTCCGACTGGACGGGCCTAGCGCGCCAGAGGGGAGGGCGCGTCGACATGCGGCTCGTGGCTTCGCTCCTGCTCGCCACTATCGGCCTGACGCCGGCGGGCTTCGCCTGCGCCCAGGCGGACATCCTCTCGCCCGGCACCCTGCACGGCTTGGTGGACCTGCGCCTTTCAACCGCCAACGGCGAAACGTCCTTCGCGGACGGTGGCTATGGCAAGTCGCGATACGGCGGCGCGGCTGACGGTGGCTACCGCACCCGGCTGCGGATGGCGGAGGCCGGAGTGGAGTGGACCCCGCGTCTGAACTGGGTCTGGGGCGCGGTGGTGGATGTGATCGCCCAGCCAGGACAGAAACATCCGGTCGATGTGTCCCAGGCCTATATCACCTTCAAGCCCGTCCCGACCTCGGACACCCACTTCTCAGCCCGGTTCGGCCTGTTCTACCCGCCCATTTCCCTGGAGCACGAGGCGCCGGTCTGGGGCATCCGCGACACCATAACGCCCTCGGCCATCAACAGCTGGATCGGCGAAGAGGTGAAGGTGGTGGGGGCAGAGGCGAAGCTCTCACGGGACTTTGGCGAACAACGGATCACGCTAACCGGCGGCGTCTTTGGCTACGACGACACCTCCGGCACCCTGCTCACCTATCGCGGCTGGGCGCTGCACGACCTGCAATCGACGACGAACGGGAGTTTCCCCCTGCCGCCCTTGAGTGGCTTCGCCGCTTCGGTCCAGGACATCGAAACCTATTCCCAGCTGGAGATCGACCATCGCGTCGGCTTCTACGGCCGGGTGGAATGGCGTCCCAGCGACGCCTTCGCTGTCCACGTTTTCCACTACGACAATCGCGGCGACAAGGTCGGCGTGACCGCGGATCTGCAGTGGGCCTGGCGGACGCAGTTCTCGGAGGCGGGCGCCAGGCTGGACGTTGACGCCAACACGCGGCTCCTGGCCCAGGCCCTGACCGGACGCACGCAAATGGGGTTCGAGACCGGCGACGGTCTGTTCGCCGATGTCTCGTTTCACGCCGCCTATGGCCTGATCGCCCATGACATCGGCAAGGCGACCGTCACGGCGCGCATCGACGGCTTTGACACGGTCGACAACAGCCTGCAGGCCGTGGACAACAACGACGAACACGGCTGGGCCCTGACCGGCGCCTACCGCGTGGAGCTCTCCAAACACGCCGACCTGCGCCTGGAGGCGTTGAGGGTCTGGAGCCATCGCCCGTCGCGCGCCTATGCCGGCGAGGCGCCCAATCAGGCGCAGACGGTGTTGCAGTCCTCCCTGCGCCTGTCCTTCTGAGGGCGATGGCGATCGCCTGATTGCAAAGCTAGCGCGTCCGCCGCATGACAGGACATGCTTGCACGGCAACCGGGCGGGGCGGGATGAATCGTTGGCCAGGGCGCGCCGAGGCTGAGACGCCATGAAGGGAAATGACTCCGCCTGGGCTCGGGCCTGGGTCTTGGCGCGCCATATCGGCGTGCGTCTTGGCGGCTCGCGACGGTTCATCGTCTCATTCCTGGCGGGCCTGGCGGTTTTGGGCGCCATGCGCGTTCCCGCGGTCAATCGCTCGATGTTTGGGCAGCCGGACCGGGAGATGATGCAGACCGCCTTCAAGATGCGGGCGGACCTGATCCGACGCGGCGATCCGGCGATGATGATCGACGTCGACGACCAGACCATCTCGTCGCTGGGCAAGACCACCGGCCCGCCACGAGCCCCCCTGGCCACGGCGCCGCGCGGGATCGTCGCCGACACCTTGGACTACATCCGCAAGGCGCCGCCGGGAAAGGGCGCCAAGGCGGTGATTGTGGACGTGGATTTCGCCACCCCGACCCCCGGCGACGAGGCGGGGGCCGCCAAATTGCACAAGGTGCTGGCCGACTGGGCCCAGACGCCGTCGGCGCCGCCTCTGATGCTGGCGCGCCAGGCCTTCCCGGATTCCGTTCTGGGCGGCGACGGCAGCGCCATCGTCCTGCCGGTGACCAATTTCGACGATGTGGTGGTGCCGGCCCCGAACATCTTCTGGTCCCAAGTGAAGATGATGGCCGACCAAGACGGCGTGGTCCGTGAGTTCCTGCCCTATGAGTGCGTGCGCAATCCAGGCGGCTCGCCGGTGCTCTATTCGGCAGTGCTTCTGGCCTATGGGTTCCTGCAGAACGGGGTGATTCCCCCTGGCTCACCGGCCAAGGCCTGGCTGGACAAGGCCAAGACCGATTGCACCAAAGCCCAGGAGGAACCGATCAGTCACGGCGAGTTGATCAACTATCACCTGTCACTGGGTAAGGGCGAAAACAGCCGGGTCTGGCCTGATCTTCCGGCCGACTGGAAGGGCTTCGCCGTCTGCGGACCGGGAGCGGACCGGGCGGTTTTCCGCCGAATCTCAGCCGCCGATGTGGCCGCCGCGGGCCCAGATGCTAGCCACGACCTGCTGTGCGGCAGACTGGTGATCGTGGGGGGCACCAACGCCGTGGCGGCCGATTTTGAGCAAACACCGCTCAATGAAATGGCTGGACCGATGATTATTGCCAATTCCGTGCGCGGTTTGGAGCTGTCCGACGGCGGACTGAAGAAGGTGCCGTTGTGGATTCAGCTGACCACGCTTCTGGTGGTCAGCACGGCCATCACCTCCGGTTTCGTGGTCACCGGGCGTATTCGGGCGCATTGGCTGCACCTGAAGACTCGGCATCGCAATCACTCGTTTTTGACCCGTCTGCGCCTCGCACCCTTCAATCCTGTGGTCTTGAATTGGGCATTCGCCTTCGCCGCCCACTGGACGGGCATCGGATTACTCTTGATAAGTCTCGACCACGGCTATTGGGGCTATCTCTCCGCGCCCGCGTTCGCTTCGGCGGCGGTCGGCGCCATGCAGGAATTCGCGAATGACGAAGACTAGTCACCGTGTGTTGTACGCCGCCGGCTTCGCCGCGGCGGCTTGCGCCTTCGCTGGCGCGGCCCAGGCGGCCGGCGCCAGTTGCGTCGGGGCAGGGGTGGTAACCCGCATCGATGGCGATCCGACCGGGGTGAGCATCGCCCGGGCCTCGGCCAAGGTCGCCCGCCCGCGCGTGCTGGAAGTGGTCTGTGTCGGCGACCGCGTCACCGCCACCGGCGTCACCAAGGTCAGCCTGTCGTTGGACGGCCGTGGCGTCGTGAAGGTGGATGCGCATGCGCCCTACCTCGTGGCTGCCCGCGCCGGCGCGCCGACCCTGGCGGGCAACGCCTACCGCGCCGTCAATGACCAGGTCATGCCGGACATGAAGCGCCTGCCTTGGGACGTGCGTCTCAAGGGCGGCGCCGATCCCTTTGGCTTCGCCCTGCCGCAACTGGCGACGGGCAGCCAGGAGCTGCCACCGGGGTCGCGGGCGCTGTTGCTGCGGCTGACGGGCGGCTCGGGGCCTTACCACGCAACCCTGTCCGGCCCTGGCGGACAGCCCCTGGGTGAAGCCTCCGGCGCCGACGATCTGGCGTTCCCGGTCGTGTCCTTCGCGCCCGGCCGGTATCACCTGACCGCCACCGACTCGGCGGGTGGGACCGTACGGGCCGACTTCACCGTGGCGTCCGCGCCTGGCGCCCTGCCGGCGACCTATGCCGCGCTCAGCGATCCGGAAGTGCGGGCGGCAGCCACCGCCTGCGCCTTGGCCCGAGCCAGTTCCAAGACCCGGGCCCTTGAAGCCGAACAGGTGCTGGCCGCGGCGCCAAGCAACGGCCTTGACCGGGGTCGGGTCTACAGCCTGATCGAAAGCTACGGCACGGACTGAGGCCTGGGCCGGCAAGGCCCATCCTGGATCTAAGACAACAGGCCCCGCTTCGATGAAGCGGGGCCTGTTTCCTATTGGTTTAGCGGACTCGTTCCGATCCCGCGCCAGGAGGCTCTAGCTTCCTCCGGGACCGACCAGCGTCGCTCCGCCATCGCCGATCAGCACGAACCCCGACCAGTAGAACGGGTGCGCCGTCTCCGGCTCTTCGTAGAGGGTCTTCTGGGCGGCGTTCAGGGCTTCTGCCACCGTCTTGCCGTCCCGTGCCGCCGTACGCAGCAGGATGTCGGTCTGCAGCGCCGAGGCGGAGGCGTCGATCTTCCATTCCGTGGCCAGTACGCTGGGCGCGCCGGCGTAGATGAAGGCGCGAGCCAGGCCGGAGAGCGCCTCGCCGCCGTCGGTAAGGCCCGCCTCGGTCAAGCGTCCGCCGCCGCCGGCGGTGTCGCAGGCCGACAACACCACCAGCCGCGCCTTCAGCGAGCGGTCCAGCAGCTGGGACGCTTCGATCAGGCCGTCGCCGTCGGGGCCAACCGAGGTCAGCAAGGCCGGTTCGGCAAAGCAGGTGGACAGGCCCAGCACGCCGTGTGTGGCCAGGACCAACACCTGGGCGTTGGCCACATCGGTGGCTTTGAAGAAATTATCGTCGGTGAAGGCCGCACCCAGGGTGACGTGCCCGTCCGGCCCGAAGGCAGAGGCGGCGGCCCTGGCCTCCGCGGCCGTCTGGGGCAGGGCCACCAGGCCGGTGAGGGCATGCTCGATCTCAACCCGGCAGCGGTCGGAAAGGCCGTGGGTGGCGGCAATCTGCGCCGCCGCCTTGACCGGGTCCGGCCGGAAATCTCCAAACGCCACCACGGTTGGGATCGGCGCGGAGCCGCCGGCTTGCCGTGTACGCACGAAAGCGGCGGGGCCGAGGGCAGTGTCCAGGGCGTGCCGTCGGGCGAACCAGTCGACGTCGGAATAATCCTGCTCCAGGGCGATCTGCTGCAGGTGATCGTTGTCGATGTCGCTGGCGATCAAGGCCCCGGTGGGCAGGGCCGCCAGCACGCCGCCGCCGTCGATATGCAGGATGCGCAGGCCGTCAATGACTGACGAGACCGGTTCGAACAGGCCCTTGTAGAGCTTGCGGGCGGCGATGATGTCGAAATCAGGCAGGCGCCGCCCGCGGATCACGGCGCTGGTGCGCACGGAGGTGACCAACCGGTCGGCCTCGTCGACACCCATGGCGATGCGGTAGGGGGTGACGCCATCGTGGGTCACAACCGCGCCATAGCCGCCGAACTTGGTCAGCACCACACGCACATACCCCTCGCCGGGCTTCAGCACGGCCTCGACATCCGCGGTGCCGATCTTCGGATTGAGCAGCTCCAGATAGCGCGGCGATCCGGCGCGGACGGCGGCTTCGGCGTTGACCATGGCCTTGGCCGCCGCGTCGGCGGCGTGATCGGCCTTGGCCAGGTCCTCGGCGGTGGCCTCCGAGGCGGAGATGCGGACCCGCTTGGACAGGGCGGCGCGATAGGCGCGTTGGGCGTCCTGATAGGTGCGGATGGCGCCGCCGCCACGGCCTTCGCCCAGCCGGGCCGCCAACTGGGCCGCCGCGCGGGACGCGGCGCCGTCCCAGACCAGGCTCAGGGTCTCGAAATACTCCCTGGCGATGGTGGGGTCCTGGGTGCGTTCATATTCGCTCAGCAGGCCCTCGATATGGCCGGCGGCCACGTCGGCAGGCATGCCGGGCGCTTCACTCTGGCGTTCCAGGATGCCGACCGCGGCACGGCCGGTGTTCAGCGCCGTGGCCCGGTCGCCCTGGGTCCAAAGGGCGCGTTCCATGGCCAGCATCAGGCGCGCCTCGATGCGTGTTTCCGGCGCCAGGCTCCGAACCCGGCGAAGCCCCTCGGTCGCCTCGGCCCGCGCGCGGACGGCGTCGCCGTGCGAGAGGGCCAGGGTCGAGCGTTCCTCGTAGATCTGGCCGGCCAGCCAGGCCGGTTGCACCGCGCTTTGTGAGAGCTGGACCAAGGCGCGGTCGAACAGGGCGTCCGCCTCTGGTCGGTTCAGCGAACGGGCGGCGACGGCGGCGATCTCGTCGCCTTGGGCCGATAGGACGTGGGCCTTATCTTCCGGCGTGATGTCCTCCAACGCCCCGACCACGGCCCGCTGGCGAGCGTCGGCGGCGTGGGTCTCGGTCAGGCCGGTGTCTGAGACGGAGATGCGAGCGGCGCCGCCGTTCGGGTCGTTCTGAGCCGCGCGAGCGGGCGCCGAGGCGCCGAGGATCTGGTTGCGGAGGGCATTGGCGGCAAAGGCCAGGCGCATGGCGCCGGCGTTGTCGCCCTGATTGAGGGCGTCGATGGCGCGGTAGTTGCCGATCTTGGACAGCAACAGGCGATCATTCCCCCCTCGGGCCCCGGCTTCAGCGCGGTCGAAAAGGTCGGCGGCGTCCTGAAAGCGCCGGGAATTGGAGAGGTTCAAGCCGATCTCGGCCAGAATTTCGGCCTCGCCGATCTTGTCATCCGGCGCGGCCTTCTGGTGAGCGCGCAGCAGTTCACTGAAGTCACGCTCGGAGGCGCCGAAACTCCAGGCCACGTTCTGCTCGTAACCGCGTCGCCGAAGGAGCTCATAGTTGAAGGCGGCGCCCTGGCCGGGCGGGCCCTCTGGGTAGACCGCCTCGATCTCCTTGAGGCCCGGCGGGGTGGTGGCTTGGGCGGCCGCGGACGGCGCCGGCAGGCCGAGGGTCATCTTGGCTGCGGCCAGTAGCGGCGCCCAGTCGGCGGGGAAGGCTGACCCGAAAGCGGTCCGGCCGTCGGTGGTGGTCAGGATCAGGCCAAATCGGGCCGGACCGGTGTTCCCGTCGGCGCGTTTGCAGGCCACCTGGCTGATGGTGAGTGGACCTTCCGTCGCAACGACGGCGGCCGCGCCGATGCAGTCCTCGGTCAGTTTGGCCTTGGCCTGCTCTACGCTGGGCGCCACCCGCGCCGAGCCGGTGGGGGCTTCCCACGCGCCGCAATAGACATCGATGGCCGTGGGGGCGTGCCCACTCTCAAATCGCCAGACGCCGCGGCAGGCCTGAGCCTCGCGGTTGGCGCCGAGGGCGACGTCGTCATAGCCTCGGGCAAGCGAAGGCTTTGGCGCGCCCAGCACGGACGCGGCCATGGCCAGGAAGAGGGCGGCCTGGCGATACGAGCTCACAACTCTGATTCCTCTTTGCCGAACAGGCGTCGCTGTCAGCCTAACGACGTTACTCGAATAGAGCATGCGCACCGCGTCGCCGTCGAGAGCCCAGGTGGCGACGGCCGTTTCTTGGGGCGCCAACGCCAAGACGAACCGCAATCTGGTGAATAGGGGGCATCTGGCTGGCATCTGATCGTCAGTGTCTGGACGCGGGGTAGTTTTTTGTTGCAATAACAGTGTTCACTAGCAGTGTGCGCGTCGTGCCGGATGGCTTGGAGGGGTGTTTTGAAGGCCATTAGCGCGGCGTTCGTCATAGGTCTGGTTCCGGCGTGCGCCTTGGCCGCGCCAGAGACGTCATTGTCTCCGACGGTTGATCCGACGGCGGCCTTGCCGCCGCGGACGTCCTCCTCGACCCCAATTCAGACGCCGCCGCCCATCGACCGCAGCATCGCGGCGCCGTCGGCAGCCGAGCTCGCCCCCCAGTTCACCCTTGCCGAGGTTCGCTTCGACGAGGCGACCGCCCTGACGCCCGCCGCCCTGGCTCCGGCCTGGGCCGATTTCAGGGGCAAGCCGGTCACCCTGACCGATCTGCGCAAGATCGCCCGAAATGCGGAGGCCCTGTATGCCGCCGCCGGCTACCCTTTCGTGGCCATCGTGGTGACGCCGCAGAACGTCGAGGGCGGGGTGGTGCATCTGCGGGTGGTCGAGGGTCGGGTCTCGAACCTCACCGTCCTGGCCAAGGATCCCACCGCCCGGCGCCAAGCCAGCACGGCCTTTTCGAATCTGATCAACGTCAAGCCGCTGTCCCTAGCGGCGGTGGAGAGTTCCTATCAGCGGGCGCGGGACATTCCCGGCCTGGCCCTGGCCGGCGCCCTGCGGCGCGGCGGCGTTCCAGGCGGTATGGACCTGGTGATCCAGGCCAAGCGGCAGGAGTGGCGGCTCTACGCCAACGTCAACAACTTCTACCCCGAGTCCACCGGACCCTGGGGCGCCCTGTTCGGCATCGACCATTTCGGCGCCTCGACCTACGGCGACCAGACCTCCCTCCAAGTCTTCACCTCCCTGGACGGCGGACGCGAGGAAGTGGTGCGGCTAAGCCACCTGCAGCGCTTGAACGCTTCGGGTACGACCCTGTCGCTGATGGGGCTGGGCGCCTGGGCCAACCCGGCGGGGGTGGTGGCGCCACTGGATATCGCCACCAACGTGGCCACCGGTCGCTTCGCGATCAGCCAGCCGTTCGTGGAACGCGCGGTCATCTCCGTAACCGGCGAGGCGGCGTTCGAGATCGACGACCAGAAGACCAAGGTCTTCAAGACCATCGGTATCACCGACGACGAGCTGCGGGTCCTGTCCGCCCAGGTCAGGGCCGAATGGCGACCCAAGGCCGGCGGCCAGTTCAGCGGCTCCATCGAACTGCGCAAGGGCGTCGATGTCCTGAACGCCAGCCATTCCGGGGACGCGAACCTTTCACGCGTGGGCGCCGACCCCCAGGCCTTCGTGGCCAAGCTGCGGCTGGAGGGTGAAAGCCCAACCTTCTCGCATATCCGCCTGTATGCGCGTTTCGAAGGTCAGACCGCGGATCACGCGCTCACCGCGCCAGAACAATACGCGGTCGGCAACCTGACCATCGGCCGCGGCTACGAGCCTGGAGCGGCGTTCGGCGATCAGGCCGCCGCCTTGGCCACGGAAGTCCGCTTCGGTCCGTTCCCGGTGGCCACCCGGTTCAAGCTCGAACCCTTCATGTTCTACGACACCGCCCGGCTCTGGACCCTGACGCCGGGCGCCCAGACTCGTCGTGATATCAGCTCGTGGGGCGGCGGCTTGCGCGTCGATATGCCGGGCAAAGCGCGTCTGGAACTGACCTACGCCGTGCCGCGCGCCTCGCCCACCGGGCCTGGCGACCCCATTCCAAGTTCCAGGGTGATGGTGAACCTCACTGTCGGCCTCAACACTCTTTTCGCTGGTTTGTCCAACCGGCTGTCCAAGGGAAGTGGTCAATGACCCGCCTGGCTTTGAAGACCCGCGTTACGTCATCCACCTCGCGCCGCCGCGCCCTGTTAGCGGCCTCGGCGGTCGCGGCCCTGTCCTGGGGAATCCAGGCTCAGGCGCTTCCCGCCGGTGGTTCCGTCGAGTCCGGCACGGCCGCCGTGGTGACATCGGCCAAGGCCGTGGACGTCAACCAGTCCAGCCAGCGGGCGGTGGTCGACTGGAGCAGTTTCAACCTCTCGCCGGACGAGATCGTCCGCTTCAACCAGGCCTTTGGCGCCAACGCCATCACCTTCAACCGCATCGGAAGCGCCACCGCCAGCAACATCGCCGGCACGATCACCGCGCCGGGCGGGGTGTGGCTGTTCTCCCCGGCGGGCCTGATCATCGGCCCCTCGGCGCGGATCAACGTCGGCTCGTTCCTGGCGTCCACCGGCGACGTGAATTCCAAGGCCTGTGGCCAGAGCTGTAACGTGTCGGGCCCCTCGACGCCGACGATCCTCACCGATCACTCTATCTCCATCTTCGGCGCCACTGGCAGCATCGACGTCCAATCTGGCGCCCAGATCAACGCCGGCGACGGCTTCGTGGTGCTGAATTCTGAAAAGGTGACCCAGAACGGCGCCATCACCGCCACGGACGGCGTCGCTTATGTGCTGTCGGACAGTTCGACGGTGAATTTCACGGACGGCAACGCCGGCGGCGCTAGCCAGCAACTGGGAACCATCGACGTCAGTCAGGGCGGAATCGCGCCGGCCTATCTGCACCACGGCGGTTCGACCAAGGGCCTGTGGGTGCAGGTTTCGGCGCCTGCTGAGTCCAACAGCGATGGCGGCTTCACCGGCGTCATCAACCTGCAAGGGATCGTCGAGGCCACGGGGCTGGCGCCGACGGGTACGGAGACGACCGCCGTGCTGGTGGCGGGCGTCGACGACACGGTGAGCCTGCCCATCAGCGGCGGCAATCGCACCTTCGACATCGATGGGACCGGCGGTTCGATCAAGGGGGACGTGGGCGGACTGTTTCTCACCGGCAGCAGCGCCAAGCTGGGAACGGTTAGCGTGGCTGGCGGGCTTTCGGCGTCGGTCGACGGCGACTTGACGCTGACCGGCGTGACCAAGGCGGGCGGCCACGGCTTCCTCCAGGCCGACAACGTCCATTTCAATGCCAACACCACCATCGGCGGCGACCTGGAGACCTACGCCTTCAAGGACGTCGCCATCGCCGCGAACGTCTTGGTGTCGGCCGGCGGCTACGTCGATATCGAGCCCAATGGCGCCTTTTCCATGGGTTCCGGCTCGACCCTGCAATCCGACACCGCCGGAAAGGGCGGCGATGTCTACCTCGTGGCCGCCAGCATCGACGCGGCGCCCACCTCATTGATCCTGGCCGGCCCCACGGGGGGGCCAGGCGCGGACCTCGTGACCATCTATGCCCAAGGCGGCAACCTGAAGGTCGGGTCGGTGACCGGCACGGACGTCTATCTAAGAGCGGAAGCAGCCTTCTCGGGCGGTGGCGGCAGCACCTGCGCCGACTGCGGCGCCCCCAGCGGCCCAGGCGTGTCGATCGGCGGCAATGTCACCATCGGCGGCGCGGTTTCCGCGACGGGTGATTTCACAGCCCTCAGCGACTTCGCCGATGTCTATATCAACGCCGGGGTCACGGCCCTGCGCGGCGTGACCATACGAGCGCACAAGAACCTGACTGCCGCGGCCGGGGTTACGGTGATCGGCGACACCGAGGGCGCGGGCGGTTCGAAGAATGCCATGGCCCTCAGCGCCAAAGGCAACGTGCTGCTGGACGCAACCTCGGCGCTGCGGGGCGGCGCCTCGCCGAAGACCCCGACGACGACGGTGACGGTCACTTCAGGCGGCGACTTGAACACCGGCAAGGTGTCCGGAACGGTGGTCAAGCTGACGGCGCCCGGTACGGTGACCGTGGGGGGCGCCGTGTTCGGCTCCCAGAGCGTCATCATCGATCCGGTCGACATCATCCTCAACGCCGACGTCACCAGCGGCGGAAACCTGAAGCTCATTCCCGACAACAGCCTCACTATCGGCGCCGGGGTGACGGTATCGGCGGCCGGCTCCGTCGACATCGAGACCAGTGACAGCATCACGATCGGCGCCGGCTCGACCCTTCAATCCGACGCCGCCGGCAAGGGTGGCGATCTCTTCCTGGAAGCCAAGACCATCGACGCGGCCCCAACGTCCCTGATCGTCGCGGGGCCTAAGGGCGGACCTGGCGCGGATGCGGTGACCATCTACGCCGATAGCGGCGCCCTGAAGGTCGGCTCGGTGATCGGCACGGATATCCGTCTGGAGGCCGAAGGCGCTTTCATTCCGCCCGCGTGCAGCGGTGAGTGCGGCAACGGCAGTATCGATCCCAACGGGCCGGGCGGCGATGTCACGATCAGCGGCACCGTGTCCGCCGCGGGGAAATTCATCGCGCTCAGCGACTTCGCCGACACCCACGTGAATGGCAACATCACCGCCTCGGGGGCGATGACGATCAAGGCCGCCGGCAACCTGACCGCCGCGGCCGGGGTAACAGTGATCGGCGACACCGGCGGGACCGGCGCGGCGATGCTGCTTTCCGCCGGTGGCGATGTGCTGCTGGATGCGGCCTCCGCGCTGCAAGGCGGCGCTTCGTCCAAGGCGCCGACGGCGGCGGTGACGGTCAAGTCCGGCGGTGATCTGAACACGGGCAAGGTGTCGGGGACGGCAGTGGAGCTGACCGCTCCGGGCACGGTGACCGTGGCCGGCGCCGTGTTCGGCTCCAAGAGCGTGAACATTGATCCTACCGACATCATTCTGAATGCGGACGTCACCAGCGGTGGGGATCTGCAGTTGTTCCCCGACAACACCGTCACGATCGGCGCCGGGGTGACGGTATCGGCCGCGGGCTTCGTCGATATCGAGACCAGCGTCAGCATTTCAATCGGCGCGGGATCGACCCTGCAGTCCGACGCCGGCGGCAAGGGTGGCGACGTTTTCCTTGAGGCGGCGACCATCGACGCTGCGCCCACCTCCCTCATCCTGGCCGGTCCCAAGGGCGGCCCCGGCGCCGATAGGGTGAAAATCTTTGCCGACGGCGGCGACCTGAAAGTCGGGTCGATCACTGGCACGGATGTCTATCTCGAGGCCGACGGACCCTTCACGGGCGGTTGCTCAGGCTGTAGCTCCACCAACCTTGGGGGCGGCCTGCCCTCAGGTGGCAGTATCTACATCGGTGGGACCGTGATGGCGCTGGGCGACTTCACCGCCCTCAGCGACTTCGCGGACACGCACATCGACGCCAATGTCACGGCGTCGGGGAAGGTGAAGATTCAGGCCGCCGGCGATCTTACCGCCCTGGCCGGCGTCGCCGTGATCGGCGACACCAGCGGCGGCGGCACGCTCATGCTGTTGACCGCCGGCGGCAATGTGCTGCTGGACGCGACATCGGCCTTGCAGAATGGCGCGACGGCGGCGGCTCCGACCGGCGCGGTGACCGTACAGGCCGGCGGCGATCTGAACACTGGCAAGGTGGCGGGGACCACGGTCAAGCTGACGGCGCCTGGAACCGTCACCGTGGGCGGGGCCGTGTACGGCGCCACAAGCGTGACCATTGATCCCACCGACATCGTTCTGAACGCCAATGTCACCAGCAAGGGCGGCATCGACCTTACGGCTGACAACAGCATTACCCTGGCCAAGGGCGTCAACGTCGTCGCCGGCGACCATCTGAATATCACCGCCACCACCATCAGCGCCGGGACCGGCGTGTTGCTGCAGTCGGATTCCAACGGTGACGGCGCCGGCGACCTGGATGTCGAGGCTAAATCCATCACCGGCGGCGCGGCTCTTGTCGCCGGCGCCGACGCCGTCCATCCCACCGCCGGGGTGACCGCTAAAGCGAGCGCCGGCGCCCTGGGCATCGGCGGCGTCACCGGGAAAGTCGCCACCCTCACCGCCACCGGCGACGTCACCCTTGGCGGGCCTAGCTATATCGGCCAGTCCTTGACCTTGAAGTCCTCCGGCGGCGCCGTGGACCTGAAGGGTGACCTCACCAGCAAGGGCACGGTGGACCTGGCCGCCAACAAGGCTTTGACCTTTGAAAACGGCATCCAGGTCAAGACGGCCGGTTATCTGCACGCCACCGCGGCCAGCATCAGCATCGGCGCCGGGACGCTTCTGCAGTCGGACACCGACGGCAATGGCGATGGCGAAATCCATCTGGAAACCAGCGGCGACATGGTCGCCACCGCCGGCTCCAGCATCCTGGGCGGGACCGGGGCCGGAACGGCCGACGTCACCCTGATCAGCGATGCGGGAAAGCTCACCGTCGCGGCTGTCGGCGGCGCCCACATAACCCTCAACAGCGCCGCGGACCTGACTCTGAACGGCGACATCAACGCCTCCGGCGATATTTCCGGCGGCGGCGACACCATCGCCATCAACGGCAACCTCACCAGCGGCGGGGCGATCGGCCTAGGCGCCAAGCATGCGGTGACCATGACGGCCAGCCGGACGGTCAGCGCCGTCCATGATGTCCAGATCGACGCCGGTTCCATGACCATGGCTGCCAATGACGTCATTCGCGCCGATTCCGCCGGGACCGGCGCCGGCCGCGTCCTCATCAACCTCACCGGCGCCCTTAACGCAGACGCCACCTCGGCCTTGCTGGGTGGCGTGGGCGCCGGCGCTTCGACCGGCGACATCCTGGTGTCGGTCGGGGCCGACGCGCATTTCGGCCAGGTGTCGGGCCGTAATGTCACCTTGGAAGCGGACGGCGATACGGTCCTGGCCGGAACGGTGCACGGCGCGAACAGCGTCTTCGTCGATCCTGGCAACCTCCAGGTCCTGGCTGACGTCACCAGCGGCGGCGCGATCACCCTGCAGACGGGCGCCGGCGGAGCGCTGACCATTGGTCCCGCTGTGAACGTCACCTCAAGCGGCGGTCCGGTCTGGTTGGTCTCGGATCTGGACCTTACCGTCGGCGCTGGCTCCACCGTGAAGGGCGTTTCCCTGCTGGCCCGCACCAACGGCGTGCTGCATCTCGCCAGCGGCGCGACCCTGGCCACCACCGGACAGACGGTGGCGCCGACCTGGCCGATCGTGCCCTACAACATAACGCCCGGTAACGAAGGCCCACCGATCTTCAAGGGACTGAACATCCAGGCCGCCGGCCTGGACCTGCAAGGCAGCCTCACCGCCGGTTCGGCGGGCGCCCGGGACGACATCTTCATCCAGGAGATCGGCGCCCCGACAACGGTGGTGGTCGGCGGGGCGGACGCCTCCACCGGCTTCCACCTTTCCAACGCCGCCATCGGCCGCATGACCGCGCGCAACCTGATCGTCATGGCCGGGGCGGGCGAAGGGGGCGGCGCCAACGCCAACATCACCGTCCAGGACCTGGCCCTCGACTCCAGCCGCCTGTCGGCCCTGGCCCTGGGAACCTCCAGCGACAAGTCCATCGCCGTGACCGGAGCCGTCACCCTGGTCGGAACCGGGTCCGTGGATCTGCACCTTGGTTTCGCCAGAACCATGATCACCAATGGCGGGCCGTCCAATGGGGCGCTGCTGGGCTACATCCCTGGCGAGATCGATATCACCGGGTCGCTGGGCAGCGCCTCGGGCTTGTTCAACTCGACCGTGCTGCTGGCGCGCAACGACATCTTCATGGGCTCGGACGCCTTCATCACCGCAGCAAAGGCCGACCCGAACTTCGACGCGGTGAAGTCCTCAAGCCTCTCAGCCGTCGACACCGGCCACGTGTTCGTGGCCAGCCACGGCCTGGAATTGGGCGCTCAAGGCCGGATCATCCAGCAGAATACAGGGCAATCGCCGCGATTCGCCGGCCTGATCATCGACACCCCGATCGCCGGTCACGCCTTGACCGCGGCGCCGGCGCTGTTGAGCGCCAAGACCATCGGCACGGGGTCTGGGGCCTGGACGGCGAACTATGCCGCCGGTCCAACCCGCATCGACGTCTTCGGGTTGGTGCGCCGCGCCAACGCCACCACCACCAACGGGGTCGACGCCGCGCTGGAGCCCAACCTGGCCGATCCCGCGATCACCATCCGCGACGCCTACCGTATCAACAGCTGCATCTTCGCCACCCATTGCGTGACGGCGGGGATTCCGCGGATCGAACTGGCCAACGAAATCCTGAACCAGGACACCATCAACTACGTGACCCTGCCGCCGCCGTCCTTCACCTTCACCCTGGAAATCGAAGATCCGGATGACGACGACCAGAACGCCAACGGCGCGCCGGTGACCCAAAGCGGCAACGGTGATCTGTGGACCGGCGCGCCGTCGTCGCCGACTTTGCGGTAAGCTCCAGACTCGCCCCTGCCGCGGCGATCGCGTAGGGGCCTGGAGAAACAAGCACGGTCGGAACGATGACTGAGATTCAGAAGTTTTCCTTCGTCTACGACGCTGGCGAGGATCGCTTGGCGTGCGACACGGAAAGCGCCGACGGAAGCACCTCGCGCTTGTGGCTGACCCAGCGCTTCTGCCGCGGCCTGGTCGGCGCCGTCGTTGCCATGCTGGAGAAGTCCCAGGGCGAGGCGGACAGCGACCGTCAGGTCATGCTGCAATCCTGGCAGCAGGCGGCGGCCATGGGCGAGTTTGGCAAGACGCCCGCGGTGCAGCCGACGCCGCAGTCCGCCACCGGCCTGGTCACGGCCGCGCACCTGACCCCCAAGGAACGCGGGGTAGCGGTGAGCCTCGACTTTGGCGACGGAGAGTCACGCTCCGTCGGCCTGGCCTATCCAGAATTGCGCCAGATGCTGGGCGCCCTGCACCGCGTTCATGTGATCGCCGGTTGGCCGCTGGATTTCTGGCCGGCCTGGGTGACCGATCCCGCCGCGGCCGCCGCCCCGACCCAGACCGTAAACTGACGCTCCGTGGCCAGGGTCTGGTCGTCTTTCAGATGTCCCGGCCGACGTCGATCAGAAGCTGGCGCATCCAGGCGATGGCCGGTTCGGAAAGGCGGTCGCGGCGATAGAGCACGGTGACTTCCAGCGTCGGGGATTCATAAGGCGGCTCAATGAGCTGAAGCCGGCCGCTCTGGGCCGAGATCAGCGCCAGGCGGCGCGGAATCAGGGCGGCCATGTCCGAGCGGGCGACGATGGCCAGGGCCGCATAGGTGTCCGGCACGGTGACCCCGATCCTGCGGGCCAGGCCCCGCTTGGCCAGTTCGCTCTCGAAGGTTCCGGCGTCCTCATAGGTGGAGCGCACGGTGAGGCCTCGGCGACTGCCGCTGAGGGCGGCCCGGCGGCTGACCACCTGCACATGGGGCGCCTGAACCAGGTGCGCGAAGTTCACCTCTCCGTCCGTGAGCGGATGACCGGCCCGCACGATCCAGGCCAAGGTCTCCTGCAGCAGCCGTTCCTGCGCGAAGCGTTCGGGAACGCTGTCGAAGCTGGCGATGACGAAATCGATATGGCCCGCGTCGAGCGCTTCCACCAGGTCTGCGGCAACCTCGCTGATCTCCAGCCGGGTGTTGGGCGCCACCGCCTGCATGCGCGCCACGATGGCCGGGGCCAGGACCGAGCAGGAGTAGGGGCCGGCCGCGATGGCGAAACGGCGTTCCGACGTGCCAGGGTTGAAATCAGCCGGGGTTAGCGCCGTTTGCAGGGAGACCAGTGCGGCGTGCAGTCGAGGGCCGACTTCCACCGCCCAGGGGGTTGGGGTCATGCCTTGGGAATCACGCTGGAACAGATCGTCATCCAGGGCGTATCGCAGGCGGTTCAAGGCGTGGCTGACCGCCGACTGACTGAGGCCCAGCCGCGCGCCGGCCCGCGTGACGCTCCGCTCCTCCAGCAAGGCGTCGAAGACCCTGAGTAAATTGAGGTCGATAGAGCCAATATGCACCGTCATCATTCACCCTTTGACGACTTTTCATTTCCATCATGCGCTATCGCCGCGTAGGCACAAGTCGAAGCGCCACGTTTCGCTGATCTGGGCGAAGCGGTGGCGACGTATGGTTTGTCTCTGATCGCGAGTTGAGGGCCTGGCTGCGTGAGTGACGTCACAACAAGTCGCAAGGATGGGTTCTGGCGTCGCTGGCGCTGGCCGCTGATGATCGGCGGCCCGGTGGTGATCCTGGCCATCGTCGCCTATTTCGTCCTGACCGGCGGCCGCTTCGAAGACACCGACGACGCCTATGTCCAGATCGCCAAGGCCCCGATCAGCCCCAGCATAGGCGGGCGCGTGGTCGAGATCGACGTGAAGGAGAACCAGGCGGTCAAGGCCGGCCAGGTGCTGTTCAAGCTCGACCCCAGTGACATCAACGCCGACATGGACCGCGCCGCAGCGTCCCTGGCCTCGGCCAATGTGCAGATCACAACTCTGAAGGCCCAGCAGGCCCAGGCCCAGGTGGCCGTCGCCACCGCGCAGCAGACCCAGGCCTACACCGCCAAGGAGGCCGCCCGTCAGCACGCCCTGGCCGACGCTGGCGTGGCCTCCAGGCAGCAGGTGTCGGAGGCCGACCACGCCGCCGATCTCGCCCGCCAGCAGGTCGCCACCGCCCGCCAGCAACTGGCCGGCGCCCAGGCGCAGCTCGGCACGGGCGGCGCCGGAGCCCCACCGGCGCTGCTGCAGGCGCAGGCGGCCTTGCGCACCGCGCGCACG
Source organism: Caulobacterales bacterium (assembly GCA_038228945.1). Taxonomy (GTDB): domain Bacteria; phylum Pseudomonadota; class Alphaproteobacteria; order Caulobacterales; family Caulobacteraceae; genus Acaudatibacter. The sequence goes on along the minus strand of JBBROW010000002.1, from coordinate 188,799 downwards.
ACCCTGGGCCACACCACCATCGTCGCGCCGGTGGATGGCGTCGTCACCCGGGTGGATCAGTTGCAACGGGGCGCCTATCTCAATCCGTCCCAGGTGGCCTTCTGGCTGATCTCCGGCGACCCGTGGGTCGAGGCCAACTTCAAGGAAGACCAGCTGGCCAAGATGCGGGTGGGTCAGCCGGCCGAGATCAAGATCGACGCCCACGGCAAGGAGGCGCTGAAAGGCCACGTAGCCAGTTTCAGCCCCGGCACCGGCTCGGCCTTTTCCGCCCTGCCGGCCCAGAACGCCACGGGCAACTGGGTCAAGGTGGTTCAGCGCCTGCCGGTCCGCATCGCCTTCGACAAGCCGCCGCCGGACATGGCGTCCCGCGCCGGGCTGTCCGCCGTGGTCACCGTCGACGTCCGCAACCCAAATGCCCAATCGGGAGCGCCGGCCCGCTAGGCCGAGCAGTCACAAAGCCATGGCTTCCGCCAAGGACATCGCCAACCGGGTCCCGATCACCATCGGGTTGATGCCGCTGCTATTTGTCATGCGCACCCCCAAACTGTACTCGCGGGAGATGATCCATGTCGCGGCGGACTAGATTCACGGCTGTCGCGGCGGCGGCCCTCTCCATGGGCCTGAGCGCCTGCGCGACGGTGGGGCCTAACTTCGAACGAGCGGCCGCCGGCGCCGACGCCGGCTACGCCATGGCCGGCGACCGGACCACGCCCCTGGCGGTGATGACCCCGGACCAACGGGTCGCCGGGCCGTGGTGGATGGCCCTGGGCGACGCCCAGTTGGACGAGGTCATGACCCTGGCCCTGGCCGGCAACCAGACGGTGGCCGAGGCCGACGCCAACCTGGCCAAGGCCCGGGACCAGGCCGCCGGCGTGGCGGGCGCCCTCAAGCCGCAGGTGAACGCCAAGGGCAATGCCGAGCGCGAGCGGATCAATATCCAGTCCTTTGGCTTCTCCGGTTTCCCCAACCCGACCCTCAACCTCTATTCCGTCGGCGGCGACGTCAGCTACGACCTGGACCTGTTCGGCGGCGGCCGGCGCGGCGTCGAGGCGGCCAAGGCGCGTGTGGCGATGCAAAGCCAGCGCGCCGACGCCGCCTATCTGTCGCTCACCGGCAATGTCGCCATGCAGGCCCTGCGCATTGCCGCCCTGCGCGAGCAGATCGCCACGGTCCAGGCCATCGTCGCCGACGACCAGCGCAACATCGACATCGTCCGCAAGGCCGAGGCGGCCGGTGGCGAGCCGCAGTCCGCCACGGTGGGCGGCCGCGCCCAACTGGCCGCGGACATGGCCATGCTGCCGGCCCTGAACCAGCAGTTGGCGGAGGCGCGCCATGCCCTGGCCGTGCTGGCGGGCCGTTCTCCGGCGGAATGGGCCGCGCCGGACTTCGCCATGAGCGGCTTTACGGCGCCGTCCAGCGTGCCGCTCAGCCTGCCTTCCGAACTGGTGCGCAAGCGGCCGGACATCCTGGCGGCGGAGTCGGACCTGCATGCCGCCACCGCCAACATCGGCGTCGCCACCGCCAAGCTCTATCCGGACGTGCGGCTCTCGGCGGATCTGACCCTCACCGCGCTCAGCCCTGAAAAGGTCTTTAGCTGGGATTCCACCGGCTACATCCTGGGCGCCGGCGTCACCGCCCCGATCTTCCACGGCGGCACGCTGAAGGCCGACAAGCGGGCGGCGCAGGACGAGGCTCGCGCCTCCCTGGCCCGCTACAGACAGACGGTGCTGGCCGCCTTCACCCAGGTCTCGGACGTGCTGTCGGCCCTGGCCAACGATGACGAGCGGCTCAAGGCCGTGGCCCTGGCCCAGGCCACGGCGGAGGCAAACCTGCGCGACGCCCGGTCAGCCTACACCCTGGGCGGGGGACCCTTCGTGGACATCGTCACCGCCCAGCGGCGGCTGAACATGACGCGCCGAGACTATGTCGACGCCCAGGCCAGTCGCCTAGTGGACATCGTCAAGCTGTTCACCGCCACGGCGGCCGACTGGCGGACGCAGAACACCGCCTTGCGATAGGGCAGGGGCCGTTCCGCCTCCTTATGCCGTGCTTACGCCGCGACAGGATGACTCCCGTCGAGACTTGACGCCAATCGGCGCGATGCCAAGGGCCTGGTGATCGGTTCGGTCCCGACCTGGCCAAGCCCATCAAGGGCGACGCGGCCAAGGTCCAGTCCATGGTGGACAGCCATGTCGAAGGCCCGTTCTTGGGGTTCGTTGGACAGCCGCACGTGAACGTGCTGAAGACCAATCTCGCCCTCGACGCCGCCTTTGGTAAGGCCCAACCTCGGAAGCCATGACGCCGGACGAACCGCGACGACCAGTTCCCGACGCCTTGCTGGCCGAAGCCGGCAAGGCGGGGCGCGGCCGGCTCAAGGTCTTCCTGGGTATGTCGCCCGGGGTTGGCAAAACCTATGAGATGCTGCGGTCCGCCCAACGCCTAAAGGCCGACGGCGTCGACGCCCTGGTGCGTCAGGCCCGTGGCGTGGCCCTGCACGTGGTCACTGACGAACCCGACGCCGAGGTCCGGCCCGAGCCCACCAGGCTGCCGCGAACGCGCCGCCGCCCGTGGCTGGGTCATCTGGCCGCCGTGGGGCTGGTGGCGGTGGCCGGCGCGGTGGCGGAATTCGTCGACCAGTTCGCCCACGGCGCCAACCTGGCCATGGTTTTCCTGCTCAGCGTCCTGGCCAGCGGCATCCTGTACGGTCTGTGGCCGGCGGTGACGGCGGCGACGCTGGCGGCCCTGGTCTACAACTTCTTCTTCCTGGAACCGCGGCTGACCATATTCATTGGCCATGCCTCCGACGTCTTCACCTTCGTGGTGTTCTTCGCCGTGGCCATGACCACCGGCTGGCTCACTGGCCGGGTGCGCGACCAGGCCCAGGCGGCCTCACAGCGGGCCGCCGCCGTGGGGGCCTTGCTGGTCGCCAGCCGGCGCATGTCCGGCGCGGCCAAGAAGGACGAGGCGGCCAAGGCCCTGGCCGAGCAGCTCTCGGCGGCCACCGGCGGTAGGGTGGTGGTCTTCCTGCCCAAGCAGGGCGACATACTGCCGGCGATCGCCTCACCCGATATGCCCACCTTCGGCACCCAGGACATGGCCGCCGCGCGGTGGGCTTGGGAGCACGGCGAGGCGGCCGGGGCGGGGACGGGCACCCTGCCCAACCTCGACTGGACCTTCCATCCGATCCAGAGCCTCAAGGCCCGCTCAGGCGTTGTGGCCATCGAGCCCAGCGGCCAGGGCGGCGACGACACCCGGTTCGTCCTGGCCCTGATCGACCAGGGCGCCGTAGCCCTGGACCGGGCCGACCTAGCCGCCGAGGCCGCTGACGCCGAGGCCTTGCGCCGCACGGACCGTCTGCGTTCGGCCCTGCTCAATTCTATCAGCCACGACCTGCGCACGCCCCTGGCCACCGTGCTGGGCTCGGCCACCACCCTGATCGACTACGGCAAATCCCTGGACGCCGAGGTTCAGAAGGACCTGCTGGGCGCCATCAAGGAGGAGGCGGAGCGCCTGAACCGCTATGTCGGCGACCTGCTGGACATGACCCGGCTGGAGGGCGGGGCCTTGGTCACGCGCCAGGACTGGACCGACGTGCGCGACGTGCTGCGCGCCGCTCTCGAGCGGGTGGAGCGCCGGCGCGGCGCGCGGCGCATGGAAAACGACTTTCCGCGCGAGCTGACCCTGGTGAAGGCCGATCCGGGCCTGCTGGAACAGGTTCTGGTCAACATCCTCGAGAACGCCATCGCCTACAGTCCCGACGGCTCGACCATCGAGGCGGCGGCCTACGAGGACCGGGGCAATGTGGTGATCAGCATCGAGGACGAGGGCAAGGGCATCCCCACCACCGAACTGGTGAATGTGTTCGAGAAGTTCCGCCGCATGGAAGAGGCCACCGACCGGGGTAAGGGCGCCGGCCTGGGCCTGGCCATCGCCAAGGGCTTCATCGAGGCCATGGGCGGGCGCATCGCCGCCGCCAGTCCGATCCACGATGGCCGCGGCACGCGTATCCTGATCAGCCTGCCCAAAGACATTCCAACCCCGGCCATGCTGCTATGACGAGGTCTCCGACGAGGCTAAGGCCAACACCCGCATGACCGCTTCGCGACCCCGTATTCTCGTCATCGACGACGAGCCGCAGATCCATCGTTTCCTGGGACCGGCCCTTGACGCCGCCGGCTATGAATTCGTCCGCGCCGACGATGGCGCGTCGGGCCTGCGGGAGATCGCCCGCAAACCGCCGGACGCCGTGGTTCTGGACCTCGGCCTGCCCGACATGGACGGCAAGGAAGCCCTGGCCAAGGCCCGGGCCTTCTACGCCGGGCCGATCCTGATCCTGTCGGCCCGTGACCGGGAGACTGAAAAGATCGACGCCCTCGACCTGGGCGCCGACGACTATGTGGAAAAGCCCTTTGGCATCGGTGAATTCCTGGCGCGGCTGCGCGTCGCCCTGCGGCATCGACTGTTGAAGGAGGGCGCCGAACCGGTGGTCACCGTCGGCGACCTGACCATCGACCTGGAGCGTCGCCGCATCACCCGCGGCGAGGAGGCTGTTCGCCTGTCGCCCAAGGAATACGACCTCTTGGCCCGTCTGGTGGAAGGCGGCGGCAAGGTCATCACCCACCGCCAGCTCCTCACCGCCGTCTGGGGCCCGGCCCATGCCGAGGATGTGCAGTACCTTCGCGTCTTCGTCGGCCAGCTGCGTGCCAAGATCGAAGAGGACCCGGCGGCGCCAAAGCTGATCGCAACGGAGCCGGGAGTCGGGTACCGGTTCAACGGCTAGTCCCCACGGGTCGAGACTTCGGATCTGATCATGTCCAAGCAAATTGGCGCGACGCCGGGCCGCCGCCACGTGGTCACCGTGGCCGGCCTCGCGACCAGGCTCGCGGCGGTTCTGTTCGGGCTCGCCAGCCTCGGGGCGGCGGCGCCTCCGGTGTCGGTCATCACCATCGATCCCACATCCACCGGCCCGCTGTTCCGCACCGACGAGGCCCTGGGCGCCGGTCTTGACGGCATGCCCGCCGGCGAGGCGGATGAGCTCTTCACACCGCGCAACATCGCCTGGATGCGCAAGGCGGGGCTGCGGCCGCTGACCTATCGTCTGCGTACGGAACTGGCCATCGAGGCTTGGCACTGGGACGAGGAGGGGGCCTGGAGCGACCCGGCGCACCGCCAGGGCTACTGGACCTCCAGCGACGACCCCAAGGCCCCGATCCTGGCCAGCTGGGGCTACAAGCTGCCCCGGCGAGGCGACACCATCGACCAGGCCAACGACGAGGGCTATTCCCGCCTGGACGACGGCGACGCCGCCACCTTCTGGAAGTCCAACCCCTATCTCGACAGGCGGTACACCGGCGAGGCGGCCACGGCGCCGCAGTGGGTCGTGGTCCGCCTGGACGCGCCCGCGCCCATCGACGCCGCGCGGATCGCCTGGGCGGCCCCTCATGCGCGCCGCTTCCAGGTGCAGTACTGGACCGGCGTCGACGAATACGACGACCAGGGCGTCTGGACGACCTTTCCGCGGGGGGCGGTGACCGACGGCCAGGGCGGGTCAGCCGTCATGCGCCTGGCCGACAAGCCCGTGCGGACCAGGGTCCTGCGCCTCCTGCTCGCGCAGGGGTCCGGCGCGGCGCCGCCGGGGTCGGCCGATCCGCGCGACGCCCTGGGCTACGCCATTGGCGAGTTGGGGTTCGGGATCGTCGGGCCGGACGGCGGCTTGCGCGACGTTGTGCGCCACGGGGCCACCCGGCACGGCCAGAGCGTGGTCTACGTCTCCTCCACCGATCCCTGGCACCGGGCCTCGGACCGCGACCCCGGCGTCGAACAGCCCGGCTTCGACCGCGTCTATCGCAGCGGCCTGACCAGCGGCCTGCCGGTGATGATCCCGGTCGGCGCCCTCTACGACACCCCGGAAAACGCCGCGGCGGAGATCCGCTTCCTCAGGCGCCGCAGCTATCCTATCGCCCGGGTCGAATTGGGCGAAGAGCCGGACGGCCAGAACGTCTCGGCCGAGGACTTCGCCCGCCTGTTTTCGGTGTTCGCCGCCGCGGTACACGGTGTCGATCCGGCCTTGCAAACCGGCGGTCCCAGCCTGCAAGACGGCATCTCCGACGTCTGGCTGCAGCCCGGCGCCGACCGATCGTGGACGCAACGATTCATCGCCGCCCTTACGGCCGGAGGACACCTCTCCGACCTGGGGTTCTTCTCCTTCGAACGCTATCCGTATGACGTCCTGTGCGGCGACATCGACGGCAAGTTGCGGGGCCAGACCCCGGGCCTGGCCAAGACCTGGGCGCGGCTGAAGGCGGACGGCGTGCCGGCCTCCATTCCCTGGTTTGTCACCGAGTATGGCTTCTCCGCCCTGGGCGGCCAGGCGGAGGACGAGCTCCCCGGCGGCCTGGTCAATGCCGATATCGCCGCCCAGACCCTGCAACTGGGCGGGGCGGGGGCCTTCCTGTTCGGCTATGGCCCCAACCGGCCCTACGCCCACGACAACCCCTGCGCTGGCAATGGCGAGTTGATGCTACTGGAGGCCGACGAACAGGGGCAGGCCCAGTGGGCCCTGCCGACCTTTCACGGCGCGCGAATGCTCGCCGACGATTGGGCGGGGGCAGGCGGCCAGATGCTGTCGGTCAGGAGCCCGGTCAAGGCGCCCGATGGAACCCTGATCGTCGCCGCCTACGCGGTGAAACGCACCGACGGCAAGCTCGCCGTCCTGCTGCTCAATCGCGACCCGGTGCAGGCGCGCGCGGTGCGACTGGACCTAGGCGTCGCCGCGCCGGTCGGCCCGCTCCTGGTGACCCAATACGGCCCTGACCAATTCGTGTGGCGAGCCGGCGGCGCCCGCGGACATCCGGCTAGGTCCTTGGCGCCGGTGCGGTTCAAACTGGCGTCCGGCGGCTCGATCCTGCGCCTTCCGCCCTATTCGATGACCGTCGCCGTGATGGGAAAACCGTGATTTCCCTTGCGGCGCCGAGAAAAACTCGCGGCGAAATCGTTGCGCAATGCTGGCGCCCCTACAACATTCGCCCTAGATTGCTGAGTCAATCGTCCTGCGGGATGGGGCTTCGCAGGCGCTGACCGCGCCACGCAGCCCCATCCCGCAAGAGACGAAGGGGAAACAGGAAAGGTTAATTGCGTTGGAGCCTACGAATATTGAGGCGCCAGATTACTTCCACAAAGTTGTTGATTGTCAGTGGGCCTGCCCCGCGCACACGCCGGTGCCCGAATACATCCGTCTGATTGCCGAAGGGCGTTACACGGATGCTTACATGATCAACTGGAAGTCCAATGTTTTCCCGGGCATCCTCGGGCGAACATGCGACCGGCCTTGCGAGCCGGCCTGCCGGCGCGGCCGCATTGAAGAAGAACCTGTCGCCATCTGCCGCCTCAAGCGCGTGGCGGCCGACAACAAGGACGACATCTCCGGACGCCTGCCGCCCCCGGCTTCGGCCAAGAACGGCAAGCGCATCGCCATCGTCGGCGCGGGCCCGGCCTCGCTCACCGTGGCGCGCGATCTGCTGCCGCTGGGCTACGACGTCGTGATCTACGACGGCGACGCCAAGGCCGGCGGCATGATCCGCAGCCAGATCCCGCGCTTTCGCCTGCCTGAAGAGGTGATCGACGAAGAGGTCGGCTACATCGCCGCCCTCGGCCCGACCCTGAAGCTTGGCCAGCGCATCGACAGCCTGAAGTCCCTGCTGACCGAGGACTACGACGCCGTTTTCGTCGGCTCCGGCGCCCCGCGCGGCCGCGACCTGGACATCCCAGGCCGGGCCGAGACCACCGCCAATGTCCATATCGGCATTGACTGGCTGTCCAACGTCTCGTTCGGCCACACCGACAAGATCGGCAAGCGGGTCATCGTCCTGGGCGGCGGCAACACCGCCATGGACTGCTGCCGCACCTCCCGCCGCCTCGGCGGCGAGGACGTCAAGGTAATCGTCCGCTCCGGCTTCGACGAGATGAAGGCGTCTCCCTGGGAGAAGGAGGACGCGATGCATGAAGACATCCCGATCCTCAACTACCTGGTGCCCAAGGCCTTCACCCACGAAAACGGCAAGCTCACCGGCGTCACCTTCGAGAAGGTCGACGTCAGCTTCGACGCCGATGGCCGTCGCCAGCTGCTGCCCACCGGCGAGCCGGACGTGCACCACGAGTGCGATGACGTGCTGGTGGCCGTTGGCCAGGAAAACGCCTTCCCTTGGATCGAGCGCGATGTCGGCATCGAGTTCGACCGCTGGAACATGCCGGTGGTCAACGAAGCCACCTTCGCCTCCACCAACCCGAAGATCTTCTTCGGCGGCGATGCGGCGTTCGGGCCGAAGAATATCATCTGGGCGGTGGCCCATGGCCATCAGGCGGCGGTGTCGATCCACCTGCTATGCGAAGGCCAGGACGTGGCCAAGCGTCCGGACCCCGGCGTGGTCCTGACCAGCCAGAAGATGGGCATCCACGAGTGGAGCTATGACAACGATATCTCCAACGAGCTGCGCCACCGCGTGCCGCAGCGCGACAAGGCGGAGGCCCTTGGCAATGTGCGGCTGGAGGTCGAGCTTGGCTTCAACCAGAAGGTCGGGTTCGCCGAGGCCCAGCGCTGCCTGAACTGCGATATCGAGACCGTCTTCTCCGAGCCCCTGTGCATCGAATTCGACGACTGCGTCGACATATGCCCGGTGGACTGCATCACCTTCACCGAAAACGGCGACGAGGATGACCTGCGGCCTCGCCTCAACGCGCCAGCCCTGAACCTCACCCAGGACCTCTACATCTCCAAGACCCTGCCCACCGGCAAGGTGATGGTGAAGGACGAGGATGTCTGCCTGCACTGCGGGCTCTGTGCCGAACGGTGCCCCACCGGGGCCTGGGACATGCAGAAGTTCCTGCTCGACATCACCCAGGCCGAGGGCGCCTGCCCCGGTCACACGGGTCCAGGCCACACCAGGATGGCTGCCGAATGACCGCCCTTCGCGCCATCAATGACTTCGTCGTCAAGTTCGCCAACGTCAACGGCTCCGGCTCGGCCAGCGCCAACGGCATGTTCGCCAAGGCGGTGATCCGCCTGGGCGTGCCGGTGGCGGCGCGCAACATCTTCCCCTCCAACATCCAGGGCCTGCCCACCTGGTACGAGGTCCGCATCTGCGAGGCCGGCTGGCTGGGCCGGCGCGGCGGCGTCGACCTGATGGTGGCCATGAACCCCCAGACCTGGGACGCTGACGTCGCCTCCATCGAACCGGGCGGCTACCTGTTCTACGACAACACCAAGCCCTTGCCGCCAGAGAAATTCCGCAAGGATATCAATATCCTCGGCGTCCCGCTGACGGCGATCTGCAACGCCGCCTACCGCGACCCGCGGCAGCGCCAGCTGTTCAAGAACATCATCTATATCGGCGCGCTGTCCTACCTGCTGGGCATGGAGGTAGAGGTCTTCGAGACCCTGATCCGTGAACAGTTCGCCGCCAAGGAACGCCTGATCCCGCCCAACCTCGAAGCCCTGCATATGGGCCGTGAAGAGGCGGCCAAGATCCTCGCCCCCATCGGCCTGCAGATGCGCCGCTCAGACAAGGTCGGCGACCGCATCTTCGTCGAGGGTAACAACGCCGCCGCCCTCGGCGCCGTCTACGGCGGGGCCACGGTCTGCGCCTGGTACCCGATCACCCCGTCCACATCCCTGGCGGAAGCCTTCACCGACTACTGCGAGAAATTCCGCGTCGACCCGGTTAGCGGCGACCACAAGTACGCCATCGTCCAGGCCGAGGACGAGATCGCCTCCATCGGCATCGTCGTCGGGGCGGGGTGGAACGGCGCCCGGTCGTTCACCTGCACCTCCGGCCCCGGCATCAGCCTGATGCAGGAGTTCGTCGGCCTGTCGTACTTCGCCGAAATCCCGGCGGTGATCTTCGATGTCCAGCGCGGCGGCCCCTCCACCGGCATGCCCACCCGCACCCAGCAGTCGGACATCCTCTCGGCCGCCTACGCCAGCCACGGCGACACCAAGCACCCCCTGCTGCTGCCCGAAGACCCGGCCGAGTGTTTCGAGTTCGGCGCCCTCGCCTTCGATCTGTCGGACCGGCTGCAGACCACGGTCTTCGTCATGCTCGACCTGGATATCGGCATGAACGAGTGGCTGTGCCGGCCCTTCCAATGGGACGACAGCCGCCGCCTCGACCGTGGCAAGGTGATGACCTACGAGGAACTGGCGGCCGGCAAAGAATTCGGCCGCTACCTCGACGTCGATGGCGACGGCATCCCCTACCGCACCCTGCCAGGCACACACCCTGATCGCGGCGGCTACTTCACCCGCGGCACCAGCCGCGACCCCTACGCCCGCTACAGCGAGGAGGGGGCGGTCTATGTCGCTAACATGGAGCGGCTGCTGACCAAGTTCGAGACCGCCAAGGGCCTGATCCCGGCCCCGGTCCAGCACAAAGCCAAGCGCCGCACCCCCTATGGCGCCATCTATTTCGGCTCCACCAGCCCGGCCATGTACGAGTCCCTCGAAACGCTGGAGGCTGGCGGCATCCACCTGGACGCCCTGCGCCTGCGCGGCTTTCCCTTCGCCGACGAAGTGTTCGACTTCATCGCCGCCCACGAGACCATCTTCGTTATCGAGCAGAACCGCGACGCCCAGATGCGCACCCTGATCATGAACGAGGGCGGCGTTGACCCCGGCAAGCTGGTCTCCGTGCTCAACTACGATGGCTCGCCGATCACCGCCCGCTTCATCACCGACGAGATTTCCCGCCGCGCCCGCGATTCCGCCATGCGCCCCGTGCCCCAGGTGGCCGAATGACCTACATCACCAAGCCCCGCCTGCATCACCCCCTGCTCAAGCCCAATGGCCTGGGCTTCACCCGCCGTGACTACGAGGGCAAGGTCTCGACCCTGTGCGCCGGCTGCGGGCACGACTCCATCTCCGCGGCGATCATCCAGGCCTGCTTCGAGATCGACCTGCCGCCGCACCGCCTGGCCAAGCTCAGCGGCATCGGCTGCTCGTCCAAGACGCCGGACTATTTCCTCGGCAATTCCCACGGCTTCAACAGCGTGCACGGGCGTATGCCCTCGGTGCTCACCGGCGCCAACCTGGCCAATCGCGAGCTGATCTACCTGGGGGTTTCCGGCGACGGCGACAGCGCCTCCATCGGCCTGGGCCAGTTCGCCCACTCCGTCCGGCGCGGGGTCAACATGACCTATATCGTCGAGAACAACGGCGTCTACGGCCTCACCAAGGGCCAGTTCTCGGCCACCTCGGACAAGGGTTCGAAGTCCAAGAAGGGCGTCACCAACCACGACCAGCCCATCGACCTCGTCGGCCTGGCCCTGCAACTGGGCGCCAGCTTCGTGGGGCGCAGCTTCTCCGGCGACAAGGCCCAGCTGGTGCCCCTGATCAAGGCCGCCATCCGGCACAAGGGCGCCGCTTTCATCGACGTCATCAGCCCCTGCGTACAGTTCAACAACCACGCCGGCTCCACCAAGAGCTTCGACTATGTGCGCGAGCACAACGCCGCGGTGAACCGTCTGGACGTGATCCTCGACCGCGACGAGATCACCGTCGACTACGCCCCAGGCTCGGTGGAGCTCGTCACTCAGCACGACGGCTCGGTGCTGCGCCTGCGCAAACTGGCCAGCCACTACGACCCCACCGACCGCATCAGCGCCATCACCAACCTCCAGGAACACCAGGCCAAGGGCGAAATCGTCACCGGCCTGCTCTACGTCGACCCGGAGGCCCAGGACCTGCACGACTACCTGGACACGGTCGACCGGCCGCTGAACCAGCTCGTCGATGGCGACCTGACGCCAGGGTCAGGGGTGCTGGGGGCGCTGAATGCATCGCTGCGGTAGGGCAGGGGGATGGATACCAAGGTCGAGCGGCCGTCAAGACCACCGCCAACCCGCTCATCCCGTCGCAAGACGGGATCCAGGCAAAACCCTCAACCAAATTGTAGAATGCCGTCGCAGAAACGCTGGGTCGGCCTCGATTGCTTAAGAGGTATACTGAACCTGTCGCCCTATTCCAGATTTCCCCTTGGGGAGAAATTCATCTCGACCCAATGGGATGGATTTTCGTCGGCAGAAAGGTAGGTAGGCGGTGGCTGTAACGAGCTTCGACACCGACATTCGCGGCCTTCAGACAAAAGCAGAGAGGGATGGAGAGATTGCCGTAAGTACAGTTCTTAGCGACTGGGCGAAGAATAGCGCGTCGGGCAATTCGCGCATAGCGTTCTCTATTCTTGAGGCAGTCGAAAAGACCGGGTTGGCCTTTGTGGCTGACGTTCTCCCCGTCTACCAAGCCGCCGTCCCATCAAAGGTCGATGGAAGCCATGCAAAGACCGCCGTCCGCGCCGGGATAGATGGCTACTTGATGGTTGCGCGTAGTTGGGGGCGCTCGCAACCAGAGTTTTCGGACAGCCGGAACGGACTTCTCGACCGTGATTTTCCCCGCATCGAAGCGGCTGTGAGCGCGGAACTTGAGAGAGAACTTCGGAAGCTAGACTACAATGTCAAGCCGTGGTCCGAACGGGCCGATTGGAAAGGCCGACTTGCAATTTTGGCTGGTCTAGGCGGAACGATGGGAATAGTCGCCGCTGTGGTGGCCCTCGCCCATTCCTTTGGCTGGATCGGCAGGCCTTAGGGCAAAACACCGCTCTCTTTTCAATTTGCAATCTTCACAAATGTTCCTATAATGTTCCGATTTCTCACCTCTCGGAACCCCGCCCCATGACCCAATTCACCGACCCCACCCGCAACCCCGGCGGCCGCTTCGGCGCCGGTAATTCCGGCCGTCCGCGCGGCGCGCGCAATCGGGCTGCTGGGCGGGTGGCGCAGTTGATCCTCGAGGACTTCGAGGCCAACCAGGGCGATATTCTCGGCCGGCTACGCAAACACTATCTTCGGGAATATGTCGGGGTGGTCACCGGCCTGATCCCGCAGCAGATCGAGATCATTGAGCCGGACTTCGAGACCTATTCGGCCGACGAGATCGCCCAGGTTGCCGCCCAGGCGCGCGCGGCCCTGGAGCGGCTGGAGAACGGCAGCGGCAATCTGCTCGAATTGCATTGCGCGGTGGTCGGCGAACTTGCGCCGTCGTCGCTGGGCGCGGCGCCCGTTCTGGCCATCGCCGACCGTTAAATACGGTGATTTACGGTGGATCGGGCTGGTCCGGACCTTCCCAACGCGGTTTTCAGTGACAGGCGGTTGCCAGTGAAACATGCCCGGCCCCAGTCGTTGCTACCGGTGTCATTGGCCAAGGCGCCGCTGCGTCATGGTTTCGTTTGAGTTGAGCCGCCTCCGGGCGGCGCAACATTCAGCCGTTGCAAGGCTGGGAGCGAGCAAGGGAAAGACGATGCTCGACTGACAATTCAACGTTCATTCCGTCGAACGACTCATTGCGATCGACCGTTCTGGACTTTAGGAACGAACATTGCAGGTCAGGTCGCGCCAATCGAACCTGACCCAAACAGATACGGTGATGACGTCCATGCCCGACGGGGAAGTAGCGGTAGCCTCCATTCCGGGGCTCGACCCGGCGCCGACCAAACACAGGCGGCTGATTTCCTGGGTGCGCGAGATCGCCGCCCTGACCAAGCCGGACCGGGTCCACTGGTGCGATGGGTCGCAGGAAGAGTGGGACCGCTTCACCCAGACGCTGATCGACGCCGGCTCGATGGTCCGCCTGGACCCGGCCAAGCGCCCAAACTCCTTCTACGTCCGTTCCGATCCCAAGGATGTCGCCCGGGTCGAGAGCCGGACCTTCATCTGCTCCAAGGATCCGGCCGACGCCGGCCCGACCAACAACTGGCTCGAGCCTAACGAAATGCGCCTGGAGCTGAGCAGCCTGTTCGATGGCTGCATGCGCGGCCGCACCCTGTATGTCGTGCCCTTCTGCATGGGCCCCCTGGGCTCGAAGATCAGCGCGCTCGGCGTCGAGATCACCGACAGCCCCTATGTGGTGGTCTCCATGCGGGTGATGACCCGGATGGGCCAGGCCGCCCTGGACCAGATGGGCGACGACGGCTTCTTCGTCCCGGCCGTGCACTCGGTGGGCAAGCCCCTGGCGCCGGGCGAGGCCGACTGCGCCTGGCCCTGCAACGAAACCAAATACATCGTCCACTTCCCCGAAGACCGGGAGATCTGGTCCTATGGTTCCGGCTATGGCGGCAACGCCCTGTTGGGCAAGAAATGCTTCGCCTTGCGCATCGCCTCGGTGATGGCCCGCGACGAGGGGTGGCTGGCCGAGCACATGCTGATCCTCAAGCTGACCTCGCCGGAGGGTCGCTCCCACTACCTGGCCGCCGCCTTCCCCAGCGCCTGCGGCAAGACCAACCTGGCTATGCTGCAGCCGACGCTACCCGGCTGGAAGGCCGAGACCATCGGCGATGACATCTGCTGGATGCGCTTTGGCGACGACGGCCGCCTCTACGCCATCAATCCGGAGGCCGGCTTCTTCGGCGTGGCGCCGGGCACCGGCATGGCCACCAACCCCAACGCCATCGCCGGCCTGGCCGAAAACGCCATCTTCACCAACGTCGCCCTCACCGCCGACGGCGATGTCTGGTGGGAAGGCCTCACCGATACGCCGCCGCTGGGCATGACCGACTGGAAGGGCCAGCCCTGGACCCCCGGCTCGCCCGAGCCGGCCGCCCACCCCAACGCCCGCTTCACCGCACCGGCCGGCCAGTGCCCAGTGATCGCGCCGGAATGGGAAGATCCCAAGGGCGTGCCGCTCTCGGCCATCCTGTTCGGCGGCCGCCGCGCCAGCGCCGTGCCCCTGGTCACCGAGGCCTTCGACTGGCGCCACGGCGTCTTCCTGGCCTCCAACGTCGCCTCCGAAGGCACCGCGGCGGCGGAGAACAAGGTCGGCGAGCTGCGCCGCGACCCCTTCGCCATGCTGCCGTTCTGCGGCTACAACATGGGCGACTACTTCGGCCACTGGCTGAAGATGGGCCAGCGGACGGACGCGGAAAAGCTGCCGCGCATCTATTTCGTCAACTGGTTCCGCAAGAACGCCCAGGGCAAGTTCGTCTGGCCGGGCTATGGCGACAACAGCCGCGTGCTCAAATGGATCGCCCAGCGTCTCGAAGGCACGGCGGAGGCCCACGACACCGCCATCGGCCGCCTGCCGACCCGGGGCGCCCTGGATGTCTCCGGCCTGAACCTTTCGGACGAGGCCCTGGACCTGCTGCTCACCGTCGACAAGGACGTCTGGCGCGAGGAAGCTTCGCTGATCCCGGCCGGCTACAATCGCTTCGGCGACCGGCTGCCCGAGGCCCTTTGGGACGAATACCGCGCCCTGGTGGAGCGCCTGGGCGGGGAGGTGGGGAGCGCCGACAACGACAGTGTCGCCGCCCCACCCGCCGGCAAGGTCGCCCAGACGGCTTGAGTGACGGCTTGCACGACTTCTGACTTTCCAACGACTTTTCAAACAGACGCGCGGTTTTACGCGCGAGAGGCCATTATGACTGAGATCGTGATCGCGCAGCAGTTCTGCGGACCCCCCAATTCCGGCAACGGCGGCTACGTCAGCGGCCTGCTGGCCAAGCCGTTCAAGGGCGTCGCCACCGCGGTGCTGCGCGCGCCGCCGCCGCTGAACACGCCGTTGTTCCTCAAGCCCTTTGGCGACGGGGTGCGGTTGGAAAACGCCGACGGCGATCTGATCGGTGAGGGTCGACCGGGCGAGACCTCCGATATCCCGGCCACGCCCGCGCCGCCGACCATGGCCGAGGCGACCGCCGCCGCCGCGGGCTTTCCCGGCCTGCACCGGCCCTTCCACCCCATCTGCTTCAGTTGCGGCGACAAGCTGGACGAGGGCTTCGGCCTGCGGGTGTTCACCGGCCAGGTGGAGGGCCGTGACCCCGGCTTCGTCGCCGGTCCCTGGACGCCGAACGCCGTTTTCGCCGACGACGAAGGCCTCACCCCGGTCGAGGTCATCTGGGCCGCCCTGGACTGCGCCGGGTCGGTGGCCTGGGTGGTCACCGAGGGCGGCGGCGGCCTGCTGGGCACCATGACCTGCGAGATCCTGCGTCGTCCGGCGGCGGAAGAGGCCTGCATGGTGGTGGCCTGGCCGATCGAGCAGCAGGGCCGCCGGCGCATCTCCGGCACCGCGCTCTACACCGCCAACGGCGAGCTTCTGGCGCGCAGCCACCAGGTCTGGATCGGTCGCCCACCGGTGGCCCAAGCCGCCTAGGCCGATCGCCTGAAACCCGTATCCCGCAAAGCCCTGATTCGCTTTTCGGTAGCCACGGGCCTAAGGATCGCTACATTTCCAACGAACAAGACTCCCGGGAGGAATTTTCAATATGCGTGAAGCGGTAATCGTTTCTTATGCTCGTACGGGCCTGGCCAAGTCCGGCCGCGGCGGCTTCAATATCACCCCCACCGTCTCCATGGCCGCCCACGCCATCAAGCATGCCGTCGAGCGCTCCGGCGCCGAAAAGGAAGCGATGGAAGACTGCTTCCTGGGCAACGTGGCGCACGGCGCCGGCAACATCGGTCGCAACGCCGCCCTGCTGGCCGGCCTGCCGATCACCACCTCGGGCGTCACCGTCAACCGCTTCTGCTCCTCGGGTCTGCAGACCATCGCGATGGCCGCGCGCTACGTCATGGACGACGGCGCCAACTGCGTGGTGGCCGGCGGCGTCGAGTCGATCAGCTTCCCCGGCGGCGGCGGCGCGCGTGAGAACAACGATCCGCACCTGACCGAAATGTACCCGGCGATCCACATGCCGATGATCGACACCGCCGACATCGTCGCCAAGCGCTACAACCTCAGCCGCGAAGCCCAGGACGAATTCTCCCTGGAATCCCAGCGCCGCATGGCCGCCGCCCAGCAGGCCGGCAAGTTCCGCGACGAGATCGTGCCGATGAAGACCAAGATGAAGACGGTCAATCGCGAGACCAAGGAAGAAAGCGTCGTCGACTACGTGGTCGATCGCGACGAATGCAATCGTCCCGAGACCACCATCGAAGGCCTGGCCAAGCTGGAGCCCGTGCGCGGCGCCGGCAACTTCATCACCGCCGGCAACGCCTCCCAGCTCTCCGACGGTTCGGCCGCCGTGGTGATCATGGAACGCAAGGAAGCCGAGCGCCGGGGCCTGACCCCCATGGGTCGTTTCATGGGCTGGGCCGTCGCCGGCTGCGAGCCTGACGAAATGGGCATCGGCCCGGTCTACGCCGTGCCGCGCCTGCTGGAGCGTCATGGCCTGAAGGTCCAGGACATCGACCTGTGGGAACTGAACGAAGCCTTCGCTTCCCAGTGCCTCTACAGCCGCGACACCCTGGGCATCGACCCTGAGAAGTACAACGTCAACGGCGGCTCCATCGCCATCGGCCACCCCTTCGGCATGACCGGCGCGCGCCTGTCCGGCCACGTCCTGCAAGAAGGCAAGCGCCGCGGAAACGTCAAGCACGCGGTGGTCACCATGTGCATCGGCGGCGGCATGGGCGGCGCAGGCCTGTTCGAAGTCTACTGAGGAAGGCCGGCCGCGCCGCCCATACCTAAAAGTTGGCCAAAATCGCCGAGGCGATTTTGGTCGGGCGGCGCAGGCCTGTTCGAAGTCTACTAGGCTTCG
This sequence comes from Caulobacterales bacterium, assembly GCA_038228945.1. Taxonomy (GTDB): domain Bacteria; phylum Pseudomonadota; class Alphaproteobacteria; order Caulobacterales; family Caulobacteraceae; genus Acaudatibacter. The sequence continues at coordinate 171,232 of JBBROW010000002.1, read as the reverse complement.
ACTGCCAGCAAGACGGAAAGGGCTCGCGCTAGCGGGCCCTTTTTCGTTTCAGCCGACAGGCTCGACCACCACCGCCGTGCCATAGGCCAGCACTTCGGTGATGCCTTCCATGATCTCGTTGGCGTCGTAGCGCATGGCGATCACGGCGTTAGCCCCGGCCTGGGTGGCATGCTCGACCAGGTGGTCGTAGGCCTCGCCGCGCGCCGTCTCGGCCAGTTCCACATAGATCGACAGCTTGCCGCCGAAGATGCTCTGGATGCCGCCGGCAAAGTTGCCGATGACGCTGCGCGAACGGACGGTGATCCCCCGCACGAGGCCGATGTGGCGGACGATACGATAGCCGGGGATGTCGTTGCTGGTGGAGACGAGCATGGGGTTCTCCTGCTGGGTCAGCGCCGACGATGACCTTGCCCGCAAGGAGTCGCAAGCCGCCTCGGGCGCGGCCGCGCCAGGCCCCGGGCCGAAACACCGCACTTAACAGCGATCACAAACGGTTCCTCGAAACCCGATTCCTGCTAGGACCACGGGATAAGAAGAGGAAATACATTGTCTGATGCGGTGATTGACCAAGAGGCGCCAACGGCAAGCGAGTTGGACGCCGAAGCGGCCTACGAAAAATTTGTCTGGGATAACCTGCCGCGCAATTTCGCCGGCCATTTCATGCACGGAATGCTGGGGATGACGGGCTTCCGCCTGTTCAACGCCCCGACGTTCCTGCCCGCGTACCTGCACCTGATTTCCGGTGGCTCGGACCTCATGGTCGGCCTTGGCCAATCGTTGCAGCAGGTGGGAACGGTAGTCTCGCCGATCGTCGGCGCCACCCATATCGAGCACCGCAAGCGCGTTCTGCCGGTGTCCATGCTCATGGGCACCATGATGCGCCTTGGCATGCTGGGCATTTCCCTGGCCGGCTGGTTCCTGACTGGCCACATGCGGGCCATGCTGGTCACCACCCTGGTGTTCCTGTTCCTGATGGGGTTCTTCCAGGGCGCCCAGGGCGTGGCCTTCCAACTCTTGCTGGCCAAGGTGATCCCGATCAAGCGCCGGGGCATCCTGCAGGCGTTGCGCAACGTCATCGGCGGGGTGGTGGCCGCTGGCCTGTCCCTGGTCGCCGGCCGCTACATCATCCAGCCCAACCTGTTCGGCAACGGTTACGCCACCACCTTCTTCCTGGCCGTGATCCTGACCAGCGCCGGCCTCACCGCCTTGGCCATGCTGATGAAGGAGCCCGAGCCGCCCACGGTGCGAGCCAAGAGCACGGTGATGGCGCGGATCAGGGATTTTCCGGCGCTGATCAAGTCGGATCGCAGCTTCAAATACTTCATGCTGGCGCAATTGCTTTCCACGGCCGCCCGTATCGCCGCCCCGTTCTACATCCTGTCGGCGGGCCGGGTGATCCACCTGGATGGCAAGACCCTGGGCCTGATGTCCCTGGCCTTCCTGGGCGCCGACACCCTGACCAACATGGGCTGGGGCTATACCGGCGACAAATTCGGTTTCCGCACCACCTTCATTGGCGCCCTGATCCTGTGGATCGCGGCCACCGCCTTGCTGATCGCCTCGCCCTACCTGCCTGACGTCCATTTTGCCGGCGTCACCATCGGCGCCCTGGGCTGGATATTCCTCAGCTTCATGGGCTTGGGCGCGGCCCAGTCCGGACAGATGATGAGTTCGTCGACGATGGTGCTGGAATTTGGCACCCGGGACGACATGGCCATGCGTCTGGCGTTCACCCAGACCGCCCAGGGCCTGACCGCCGCCATCGGCCCCCTGCTGGGTGGACTGCTGGTGTCGGCCGTGGGTTACAATCCGCTGTTCTGCGTTTCCATGGGCTTCCTTGTGGCTGGACTTATGGTCATGCTGACCCTGGTGCAGGAACCCCGGAACCGAGATCGGGCCGTCTGATATGAGAGATTCCCTTCCCGTCGCCGGTGAGGCCTGGCCTCAGCTCGAGGCCCGTATGGCGGCCATGGGGGGAGGGGACGTGGACTGGCGGCACGGCCGCGCGGCCGTCTATGTGTTCAACGCGGGCGAAGACATCGAGCGCGTCCAGAAGGCCGCCTATACCCTCTACATGGCCGAGAATGGCCTGGGCGCGGCGGCCTTTCCCAGCCTGAAGGCCATGGAAGACTCGGTGATCGGCTATGGCCTGTCGCTGCTGCATGCGCCGGACGACGCGGCCGGGAACATCACCTCCGGCGGCACCGACTCCATCACCATGGCCATGAAGGCGGCCCGTGACTACGCCCGTCAGGTGCGGGGCGTGCAGGGGCCACTGAACCTCGTCCTGCCCCGTTCGGCCCACCTGGCCTTCGACAAGGCCGCCGCCCTGATGGAGATCGAGGTCAGGCGCACCCCGCTGAAGGACCTGCTGGCCGATCCGGCCGCCATCGACGCCGCTGCCGACGACAAGACCCTGATGATCGTCGGCTCGGCGCCCTGCTTTCCCTACGGCCTGATCGACCCCATCGCCGAACTGGGCAAGCTGGCCCAGGCGCGGGACCTGTGGCTGCACGTGGACGCCTGCGTTGGCGGCTATGCGGCGCCCTTCGTGCGGATGAACGGCGGCGACATCCCGGCCTTCGACTTCGAAGTTCCGGGCGTCAGCTCGATGTCGGCGGACCTGCACAAGTACGGCTTCTGCGCCAAGGGGGCGTCGACCGTGCTGTTCCGCTCCCAGGACCTGCAAAAGTGGATGCCTTTCGACTTCCGCGACTGGCCAGGCGGGCGGATGGTCACCCCGACCCTGGCCGGCACCCGCCCCGGCGGCGCCATCGCCGCGGCCTATGCGGTGATGAGCTATCTGGGTGTGGAGGGCTACCGCGCCCGCCACAAGCAGGTCACCGACGCGCGCGAAACCATCGAGGCGGGGGTGCGAGAGCGCGGCTATTCGGTCCAGGGCAAGCCGCAGCTGGGCCTGATCGCCTATTCGGGCATGCCCAGCGCTCCAGCCCTGTGGATGAAGCTGCGCGAGCGTGGTTGGTTCACCAGCACAACCTCCGATCCGCCTGGCCTGCACCTGATGCTCTCGCCGGTGCATGCCGGCGTGGCCCAGACCTATCTCGACGACCTGGACTGGGCGGCCAAGGAACTCGGCGGCGCCCAGCCCGTTGCCGCGCAAGCGCCCCGCTACGGCGCCTAGCTTCCCAGCGCCCTCGACCCGGCTCAGGTCGCCGCTCAGCGTAGCCGGTCGAGCCTCAGCCGCTGGCCCCCGCCAGCAGGAACATCAACAGGATCTGATACTTCACCGCCTCAACCGGATATTCGCCGGCGATGATCTGGCCGGTCATGATCCTGGGCAGGGTGATCAAAAATGTCCGATGGTGAGCGGCGGCGGACCATCTAGGCTCCGATCCGACGCTCGGGCGGCGAACGATCGCCGCCCGACTCGCCAAGCGCGCGCCTTTGCGTAAGGTAACCGGACGCTGAAGGAGACGCAGTTGGCCGAGTTGGCGCTACCCATCGAAGTCACCGGCACCCCGGTTCAGGAACCCGGCGATGCCCCGCTTCCCGCCGGCGAACGATTGAAGCTTCTCCTCGCCGCAGGCTTCGTCCTGCTGTTGCTGGAATTCGCCGCCCCCAGCGCCGGTCTCATTGGCCTGCCGATCCTGTTCTTTCTGAAGAACAGATTGCACCTGGATGTGCAGGCGGTGGCGGGTTTCAATTTCTGGGCGTCGTTCCCCCTGTATGGTTCCTTCGCCTTTGGCTTCCTGCGCGACCGCTGGAACCCTTTCGGCACCGGCGACCGCGGCTATCTGATCGGCTTTGGCCTGATCACCGCGGCCCTGTTTGCCGGCTTGGCCTTCATCCAACCCACCTACGTGACCATGCTGGCGGGGGTGCTGCTGGTCAGCAGCAGCGGCTTGATCGCCGGTAGCGCCGCGCGCGGACTGACATCTTCCATCGGTCAGAAAAACGCCGTCACCGGCCAGGCCGGCGCCATCGTCAACCTGGCGGCCCTGTTGCCTGGCGTCGTCGCCTACGGCCTTGGCGGCATCCTCAGCCAGGCCTTGGAAGGGCAGGGGGCGGTCATGGCCGCCCGAATCCTGTTCCTGGTGGGCGCCGCCATGATGGCCGGGGTGGCTGTGTTCGGCTTTACCGGCCCGCGCCGCCTGCTGGACGCCCACGCGCCGGAGACCCAGGGTGAGTTCACCTTCCTGGCTGACGTCAAGCGCCTGCTTCGACACTGGCCGATCTATCCGGTCCTGATCATCTACATGCTCTGGCAGTTCGGCCCCGCCGGTGGCGCGGCCCTGCAGTTCCACCTGGCCGACAACCTGCACGCCACGGATGGCCAGGTTGGCGCCTGGTACGCCCTGTTCTCCGCCGGCTTCATCCCGATAATCGCCGCCTACGGCTGGCTATGCCAGAAGCTGAAACTATCGACCTTGCTTTGGATCGGAACGGTGCTGGCCGTGCCGCAGTACGTACCCTTCCTGTTCATCCACAACGTCAATGACGCCCTGATCGCGGCCGTGGTCATGGGGGTGTTGGGCGGCATCGGCCAGGCGGCCTATGTCGACCTCGCCATCCGCTCCTGTCCCAAGGGCCTGCAGGGCACGATGATGATGCTGCTGATCGCCATGTATTGGATTCCCTATCGCGTCGGCGACATCTGGGGCGGCTATCTCTACCACAAGCAGGGCGGCTTCCACGCCGCCATCATCGCCACCATCTGTGTGTACGCCCTGATCCTGCCCATGCTGTTGCTGGTCCCCAAGCATCTGATCAATACGGCGGACGGCCAGACCTGAGCCTTGCGTCTGGTCGTTGGCCTATGCCCGCGCTGAGCGATGATGGGGTCTGAGATTGTGCGCGGTCGGGGGATCGCGAATGGTCCTTGCCCTTGATATTGGGAATGACGGTATTTCTTCCCACATGCTAAGAGGCCCGGCTCAACAGAGGACAGACCCCAATGCGCATCGGCATCCCCAAGGAGATCAAGACCCTTGAGTTCCGGATTGGCGCGACGCCGGGGGTTGTCCAGCGCCTGGTTCGCGAAGGGCATGAGGTCTTTGTGGAGGCCGGGGCGGCGGCTGGCATCGGCTTGGCTGACAGCGTCTACGCTGGCGTCGGCGCCACCATCCTGCCCACCGCCGACGAGGTGTTCGAGGCGGGCGAGCTGATCATCAAGGTCAAGGAACCACAGGCCGTCGAGATCGCGCGCCTGACGCCGCGCCATATCCTGTTCACCTACCTGCACCTGGCCGCCGATCCGGACCAGGCCAAGGGGCTGATGGCGTCCGGCTGCACCGCCATCGCCTATGAGACCATTACCGATCGCTTGGGCCGCCTACCGTTGCTGGCGCCCATGAGCCAGGTTGCCGGGCGGATGGCGGTGGATGTCGGCGCGGTGAACCTTCTGAAGCCGGCGGGCGGCCGGGGCATGCTGCTTGGCGGGGCGCCGGGGGTGCTGCCGGCGCGGGTGCTGATCCTGGGCGGCGGCGTGGCCGGCAAGCACGCGGCGCAGATGGCCATCGGCCACGGCGCGGACGTCACCCTGTTCGACATCTCCGCCTCGCGGCTGGAGGAGCTGGACGACCAGTTCCATGGCCGCCTGAAGACCGCCTATTCCACCCATGACGCCGTTGACGAAGCCCTGCCCACCGCCGACCTGGTGATCGGTTGCGTCCTGATCCCCGGGGCGCGCGCCCCCAAACTGGTGACCCGCGACGACCTGAAGCGGATGCGGCCGGGTTCGGTGCTGGTGGATGTGGCCATCGACCAGGGCGGGTGCTTCGAGACCAGCCACGCCACCACCCACGCCGACCCGACCTATGTGGTGGACGGGGTGATCCACTACTGCGTCGCCAACATGCCCGGCGCCGCGCCCCTGACCAGCACCTATGCGCTGAACGCCGCCACCGCGCCCTACATCTCCGAACTGGCGGGCAGGGGCGTCGACGGGGCTCTGGCCAACGATCCGGGCTTCGCCCTGGGTCTGAACGTCAGGGAGGGGCGGATCACCCACGTGGCCGCCGCGAAGTCGCTTGGCTTCAGCTAAGGCCCCTTAGTCCTCGAAGATCGCCACCGCTCGCGTCCAGCCGGCGGAGGCGCCTTTGATCTTCACCGGGAAGCAGGCCACCTCGAAGCCGAAGGGGGGCAGGGCTTCCAGGTTGGAGAGCTTTTCCATCTGCCAGTAGGGGATTTCGCGGCCGGCCTTGTGGCCTTCCCAGATGATCTTGGGGTCGCGATCCTCGGCCCAGCGCCTGGCGGTGTGGCTGAAGGGCGCGTCCCACGACCAGGCGTCGGTGCCCACCACCCGCACGCCGCGCTCGGTAAGATACATCGTCGCGTCGCGGCCCATGCCGCAGCCGGAGTGGATGTATTCCGGCTGGCCGAACACCGAGCCGGCGCGGGTGTTGACCAGGACGATGTCCAGGGGCGCCAGGGTATGGCCGATCCGCTTGAGCTCGGCCTCCACATCGGCGGCGGTGGCGACATAGCCGTCGGGCAGGCCGCGGAAATCCAGCTTCACCCCTGGGCACAGGCACTGTTCCAGCGGCGTCTCATCGATGGTCGGGGCCGGGCGGGCGCCGTAGTCGGTGGTGGAATGGAAGTGCCAGGGCGCGTCCATATGGGTGCCGTTGTGGGTTGAGAGCGTCACCGTCTCCACCGCCCAACCCTCGCCATCGGGCATGTCGGCGGCGGTCAGGCCGGGAAAGCTGCGGGCCATCTGCGGCACGGTGTCGGCGTGCTTGGAATAGGTAATCTTCGGTTCCATGCCCGGCGGGTCAGAGGGCACGCCCATTTCCAGGGTGATGGAGAGATCGACGAAGCGGCGGGCCATTCGGACTTCCTCCTTACGACGCCTGGGCGGCGAGCTGTTTGGACAGCTTCTTGGGCGCCACGGCGTGATAGCTTTGCACGATCCAGCCGCGCAGGGTTTCCAGATCGAAGTCGTCACCGGTTTGCTGCCCGGCGCGCACCCATCCCGATTTCCACAGGCCATGGCCGGCCTTCTCGACCCAAGGCAGGGTCAGGGCCATTTCCGACGACACCGGCAGCTTGACGGTCACCGAAAGGCTTTCCGCCGGCGCGGCGTCGCCGCCGAAGAAGACGAAGATCTTCTTGCCCACCTTGATCACCGTGTGTTCCCAGGGATGGTCTTTCCAGGCGCCTGGGAAGGTCATCGCATAGTCGATCAGCGCGGCTTCCGCCGCCTTGGCGTCCAGCTTGGCCATGGCTGTCTCCTCCGGCCGGGGCAGTAGCGCGCCGCGCGCCGCGGCGGTCAAGCGGGCGGTCCCAGCACATCGTCGACCGCCTCGATCCAATGACGCACGGGCGCGGGTGATGTTTCGCCAAGGTGCATCCAGCAGCCGATGTTGGCAGTGTAGATGGCCGCCGGGGCGTGGGCGTTGAGGGCGGCGACCTTGGCGTCGCGCAAGGGATTGGCCATGGCCGGGTTCAGCAAGGAATAGGCGCCGGCCGAGCCGCAGCAGAGGTGGGCGTCCGCCACCGGCTGGGGATCGTAACCCAGCCTGGCCAGCAACCGCCCGACGCGGCCGGGAAGCTTCAGGCCATGCTGCAGGGTGCAGGGTTCGTGCACGGCGATGCGGGCCTGGTCCGGAGCCTTGGCGGCGGCGAGGTCCAGGCCCTCAAGCACCTGGATGGGGTCGCGGATGTGCTCGGCGACGCGGCGGGCCTTGGCGGCATAGGCCGGGTCGGCGGCCAGGATGTCGGGATAGTCGCGGATGAAGGCGGCGCAGCCGCTGGCGTTGACGACAATGGCCTGGGCGCCGGCGTCGAGGTCAGCGATCCAGGCGTCGATGTTGCGGCGGGCGAAGGCGCGAGCCTCTTCCGGGGCGTCGAGGTGGAAGCTGACCGCGCCACAGCAGCCGACGCCCGGCGTGCCAGCCAGGGTGATGCCGCAGCGGTCGAACACCCTGGCGGTGACGGCGTTGAAGTGCGGCGCGGCGGCGGCCTGGACGCAGCCCTCCAGCAAGGCCATGCGGCGCTCGTGCGCGGCGATCGTCACGATCGGGATTGCGGGCGGGGTCTTCAGCTTCGCCGCCAGGGACGACGGCAGGGCGAAGCGGACCAGGCGGCCCAGCGCCATCAGGGGCTTGAGGCGCCGCGGATAGGCGGCGACCTGGCGGATCAGCCAGCGCTGCAGGCGCTCTGACCAGGGGCGCCGGACGGTCTGAGCCACCACCTCGCGGCCCACATCCAGCAGCCGGTGATACTCTACCCCGGACGGGCAGGTGGTCTCGCAGGCGCGGCAGGAAAGGCAGGCGTCCAGGTGGGTCTGAGTGATGCGGCCGGCGACCTCGCCCTCCAGCACCTGCTTCATCAGGTAGATGCGGCCGCGCGGGCCGTCCAGCTCGTCGCCGGTGAGCTGGTAGGTCGGGCAGGTGGCGTTGCACATGCCGCAGTGGACGCAGGCGCGCAGCACCTCCTCGGCGATGGCGCCGTGGACGGTGTCCGCGAGGGGGCCGGTGATCTTGGTGCGCATCAGAGGTCCGGATACAGGCGGCCAGGGTTGAGGATGGAGTTCGGGTCCAGGGCGGCCTTCAGGCGAAGATGCAGGGCCATCAGGGCGGGCGCCAGGGGGGCGAAGGGCGCCTCCACCGGACCGCCCTGGCCATAGAACAGGGTGGCGTGGCCGCCAGCGGCCTTGGCGGCTTCGCGCGCGGCGCTGGCGGGCAGGCCGGCGGCGAGCCAGCGCTGGGCGCCGCCCCAGTCGATGAACATCTCACCGGGGAGCTCAAGCCGGGCCACGGCCGGGACGGAGAGGCGCCACAGGCCGGCGGTGGGGCCGAGCGCGGGGTGGGTCATATGCCGCACGCTATCCCAGAACGCGGGGTCGTCGCTCTTGCCGCCCAGTTCGGCCTGGGCCGCGGCGACGGCGGCCTCGGGGCCGGAGAGGCGCAGGTGCAGGCGGCCGTCGTGGTGGGCGGCGCCCGACAGGGGCAGGGGGCGGCGCATCAGGGCGGCGATACGTCCCTGGGCTTCGCTCCAGCCCATCTCAAAGATGTGCGCAGCCTGGGCGCGGGGCTTGGGCGTGACGCGCAGGGAGACGTCCAGGATCACCCCCAGCCCGCCCAAGGCCCCGGCCATCAGGCGGAAGGCGTCGAAGCCGGCGACATTCTTGAACACCGTACCCCCGAACCGCAGCCTGCGGCCTCGACCATCGAGGATGGTGACCCCCAGGACAAAGTCCCGCACGGCGCCAACGAAGGGCCGCCGGGGGCCGGATAGCCCCGCCGCCACGACACCGCCGATGGTGCTGGCAGGACCCATGGACGGCGGCTCGAAGGCCAGCATCTGGTCGTTGGCCGCCAGCAGAGCCTCGATGTCGGCGAGCCGGGTTCCGGCGCGGGCGGTGAGCACCAGTTCGCTGGGCTGGTAGTCGGTGACGCCGGTGTGGCCCGCCAGCGACAGGGTCTCGCCCTCCACCGCCCGGCCATAGAAGAACTTGGTGTCGCCGCCGACGATGCGCAGGGGCCGGTGTTCGGCTGAGGCGCGCCGGACCTGGTCGGCGAGGGCTTCGGTCTGGTCGACGCCTTCGGCGGGCCTAGAAGCGAGGGATGTCGGCATGCGGCAGCGCTCCCCGGTGCACGTGCAGACCGCCGAATTCGGCGCAGCGGGCCAGGGTGGGGATGGTCTTGCCGGGGTTGAGCAGGCCGGCGGGATCGAAGGCGGCCTTGATGGCGGCGAACGCCTCCACCTCGTCCGGGGTGAACTGGACGCACATCTGGTTGATCTTCTCGCGGCCGACACCGTGCTCGCCGGTGATGGTGCCGCCGACGGCGACGCACAGCTCCAGGATGGCGCCGCCGAAGGCCTCGGCCTTGTCCAGGTCGCCGGGGGCGTTGGCGTCGTAGAGGATCAGGGGGTGCAGGTTGCCGTCGCCGGCGTGAAAGACGTTGGCGACGAGCAGGCCGTAGGATTCCGACAGCCGGGCGATCTCGGCCAGGACGTCGGGCAGTTGATGGCGGGGGATGGTGCCGTCGATGCAATAGTAGTCCGGCGCCAGGCGGCCCATGGCGGGGAAGGCGCCCTTGCGGCCGGCCCAGAAGGTCTTGCGCTCGGCCTCGTCGCGGGCGAGGCGGACCTCGGTGGCGCCGGCGGCGCGGCAGATCTCGGCCACCCGGGCCAGCTCGTCGGCCACGTCCGCCTCGGCGCCGTCCAGTTCACACAGCAGGATCGCCTCGGCGTCGGTGGGATAGCCGGCATGGGCGAACTGTTCGGCGGCCCGCAGGGCCATGCCATCCATCATCTCCAGCCCGGCCGGGGTGACGCCGGCGGCGATGATGTCGGCCACCGCCCCGCCGGCCTTTCGCACGTCGTCGAAGGCCACCAGCATGACCTGGGTGAAGCTGGGCGAGGGGGTCAGCTTGACGGTGATCTCGGTGAACACCCCCAGCAGCCCTTCGGAACCGGTGAACAGCGCCATCAGGTCGAAGCCGGGAGCGTCCAGGGCGTCGCCGCCCAGGGTGACGATGTCGCCAGCCAGGGTGACCATCTGCACCTTCTGCAGATTGTGCACCGTCAGGCCGTACTTGAGGCAATGCACCCCGCCGGCGTTCTCGGCGACGTTGCCGCCGATGCTGCAGGCGATCTGCGATGATGGGTCGGGGGCGTAGAAGAGGCCCAGGTGCGCCACGGCCTCGGAAATGGCCAGGTTGCGCACGCCCGGCTGCACCACGGCGGTGCGCGCGTCGGCGTCGATGTCCAGGATGTGGTTGAACTTGCCCAGGCTGAGGATCACGCAGCCCGGAAAGGGCAGGGCGCCGCCAGAGAGACCGGTGCCGGCGCCGCGGGCGACCACGGGCACGCCCATCTCGCCGCAGACCTTCAGGATCGCCTGCACCTGGGCGGTTTCGCTGGGCAGCACGACAACGGACGGCAGGACGCGGTAGCCGGAGAAGCCATCGTTCTCGTAGGGGCGCAGGCCCTCGGGCTCGGTGATCAGGGCGCCCGGGGCGAGGATCGCGGCCAGGCGCGCGATCAGGGCCGGCCGGTCAACGGCGGCGAAGGTCGGGTCGAGGTTGTCGTCGAACTTGTCGAGCATGCCATCCGACTTAGCACGGGTTCAGGCCCAGGTGGCGAGGGGAGCGTCGGTCGAGGGGACGGATGCGATGGTGGTCTGGAACGTGCGCTAAATCGCGCCGCCCTATCCCGATTATGAGTTGGACCCGGCACGGCGACCGTCCCATCCACAAGCCGCGTCCTACGGCGGCGTCTGCGCGGTTTCCACCGCGACCAGGGCCTTGGCGTGGAATGCCGTCATCAGGCTGAGCGCCATCGCCGCCCCCAGCTCTTGACCGCCGGATCATCGGCTGGGAGCATGGGCTATCGTTCACCGCGCCTTGCGGTGGGCCGCGGGGTACTGCCCCGCGGTGGATTGAACGCCCTGGCCAGCTGGGGCGCGAAGTTCGCCGCGGGGCGCCGTCATTTTGGAGACGGACTTTGCCCGCAAATCCCACGCCGCTCTCCCCGGCGGAGATCCAGGGCTTTGAAGACCACGGCTATGTGGTGGTGCGCCAGGCGTTCGCCCGCGACGACGCCCTGGCCATGCAGCAGGAGTGGTGGTCGGAGCTAGCCCAGGTCCACGGCATCGCGCGCGAGGACCGCGCTACCTGGCGACCGATCCTGGGCGACCTGAAGCGCGCCAAGACCAGTCCGATTCAGGCAAAGATCGCCACCGCGCGCGTGTGCGGCGTGGTCGATGACCTGTTGGGACCAGGCCAGTGGCGTCCGCCTCGGGACTGGGGCCGGGCCCTGACGACGTTTCCCGAGCCCGGCGCCTGGGATGTGCCGACGGGGCTGTGGCACTGGGATAGCCCCTTTGACTGGCACCGGGAAAAGTTGAGCGGCCTGTTCGTGGTCAGCTTCATTGGGACGGTGGCGAGGGGCGGCGGGGGCACCCTGATCCTGTCGGGATCGCCGCGGCTGATGCGCCAGCACGATGCCGGCCTGACGCCGGAGCAGCGGCGGGCGAACGCGGCGACGCACCGGGACCTGTTCCTCGGCTCGCACCCCTGGCTGATGGCCCTGGCCGGCATGGCGCCATCGCCCGCTGACCGGATCGCCGCCTTCATGCAGGCCGAGACGCTGGCGCACGGGATCCCGCTGCGAGTGGTGGAGCTCACCGGCGAGCCGGGGGACATGGTGTTCTGCCATCCCAGCATCGTTCACTGCGGCTCGCCCAATCACGGCGCGGAGCCGCGCTTCATGCGCATCCGGCAGCAGCTGATGACGCACGAAGGTCAGGACCGCCTGAGCCGCGCCATGCATCCGCGATAGGGAGGGGCTTGGCCCCTAAAGATCCGACCCCATGGCGAGGCCCCGGCCACGCAGCTTCTGGACCACGGCGACCAGGGCGCCCAGGACGAGCCAGGCGCCGGCGCCCAGCTTGGCGGCATTATCGGCGTTCCACAGCACATAGGCGATGATCGCCGCTCCGATGACGGGGGCGAGGAGGTGACGCACGGCGTTGCCGCCGCGACGGCCGGCGCGGAAGTGGATCACCACGCTGGCATGCAAGGCCAGGAAACCCAGCATGGCCCCGCAGGTGACCAGTGAGGTGAGCTGCTGCAGGCGGTCCTGGAAGAACAGGCTGGTGGCCAGGGTCACGGCGCTGATCAGCCACACCGCGCGGTCAGGAACCTGGTGCGCGCCGCTGACCCGGGCCAGGGGCCGGGGCAACTGGCCGTCGCGGGCCATGCCATAGAGGATGCGCGCTGTGGCAGCCTGGGCCACAACCGCCGCCGCCAGGGCGCCGGCCGACCCGGCAAAGGCCACGAAGAAGCGGAACGGCTCGCCCCCCAGCAGGCGCGCGATCAGGAAGAAGGCCGTGGCCGCATCGTCGCCCTTGGTGAAGGGCGGATGGCCCAGGACGAACAGCCCCGCCAGATAGACCTCCAGCACGAACAGGACCGCCGACAGGATCAGCGACAGGAAGGTGGCGCGCCCCACGTCGCGCGCCCCGCCCTTGGCCTCCTCGGCCAGGGTGGAGATGGCATCGAAGCCCAGGAAGCTGAGCACCGCCAGCGACAGGCCGCCGAAGATCAGCTTGGGGGTCACGAAGCCGGGCTGGTAGAGCGGCGCCAGGGCCAGATGGGCGCCGGCCACGCCGTGCGCCAGACCGATCCCCGCCAGCGCCAGGAACATCACCAGGACCAAGATGTTGAGCGCCAGCATCACCCGGTTGACCCAGGTCGCCAGGCTCATCCCCGCCAGGTTCACCCAGGTGATGGCGACGATGTAGCCGAGGATCTGCGGCGTCTTTGGCAGCCAGGGGAACAGCACGTGGAAGGCGGTGGCCGTGCCGACATAGACCAGGGTCGGCAGCAGGATGTAGTCGAGCAGGATCGCCCAGCCGGCCAGGAACCCAAAGGTCTCGCCCGCACCCCTGGCAACATAGGCATAGACTGACCCGGACAGCGGGAACTCGCGCCCCATGGCCATGTAGCTGAGCGCCGTAAACAGCATCGCCACCAGGCCGACGGCATAGACCAAGGCCGGCATGCCATGGCTGGCGTTGTAGACAAAGCCGAACACCGAGAACGGGGCGATCGGCCCGATGAACAGCAGGCCCCAGACCACCAGGTCGGCCAGGGACAGGGACCGCTTCAGCTCCTGCCGATAGCCCAGAGCCTCTAGCTCGGCCGCCGCCCCGCCGCGTTCCGTTTGCGCCACCCAGCGACCCCCTGCGATTCCAAACATTAAGAGCGGGTTGCGGGCGGAAAACCGGTATCCACTTTTCCTCAACCCGCTCTCGCGGAATCGAACCTAGTCATGGACCGAGGCAGCGTCTACGCAGCCTCTATTCAGCCTCTAGTGGAAGTCTGGGGCGAAGCGGATGTTGTCGGCTTGCAGGCCCTTGAGCACGACGTCCAGGCCGCCGGACTTGATCATCCATTCCAGCCGGTGGTCGCGATATTCTCGCTTGAACAGGCCCTTGGCCACCAAGCCGGCGACGTCGGTGAGGGCGCCGTCGAAGGCGCGGGCCTCGTCCATGGTCTTGGTAACGGAGGGACGGGCCAGGGTGCGGGTCAGCCAGGCGTTGAGCGAGGAGCCGACGTCCGGACGATGGCCCATGCTGGCCGACGCGCCGACAAAGGGGATGACGGAAAGGTCGCCCCAGCCGAAGTGCGATCCGTTGAACCACTCGCGCTCGCCCAGCTGGCGTTCCAGCCAGGTGTAGAAGCCCTGGGTCTGTTCCGCGGCCTTGGCCTTTAGGCTGGTCGCCAGCTCGCCCTCGGCGCGGCGGAACCAGTTGATCTCGCCCATCGCCCAGTTGATGGCCTCGAAATGGGTGTCCATGACCTCCTCGATCATCCGCACCCGGGCGCGCTCGGCGGCGCCGTGGGGCAACATCGGCGGGGTGGGCCAGGCGTCCTCGATATATTCGAGGATTATGGTGGAATCGAAGACGGCGGTCTCGTCGTCGATCAGGGCCGGGACCTCGGCCCGTGGATTGGCGTCGACGAAGGCGCCGGCCGCGCCGCCCGCTCCGAGGCCGCCCGGCAGGGCGAGCTCGAAGGTTAGGCCCTTCTCGCGCAGGGCGATCTTGACCTTCTGGGCATAGGGCGAGAGCGGGTGCTCATAGAGGGTGATCATTGGATATTCTCCCTTGGGCCGCCCGCTCTCTATCTAAGTGGCGGGATCAGCTTTCGTTGCTGAAGATGATCGTGCCGGACGCGGCGAACATGCCGCCCACGCCGTGGCAGACCGAAATCTTCGCGCCCGGCACCTGGGCCGGGGCGATGCCGCGCAACTGACGCACGCTCTCCTGCAGGGCGTACATGCCGTACATCCCCGAGTGCATGTAGGAGAGCCCGCCGCCGTTGGTGTTCAGCGGCAGCTTGCCGCCAATTGCCGTGTTCCGTTCACGGATGAAGGCCGCCGCTTCGCCGGGCTTGCAGAAGCCAAGGTCCTCGAGGCCATAGAGCGGCAGGTGGGCGAAGGCGTCGTAGATCATCAGGTGATCGACGTCGCTGTGCTTGATGCCGGCCTCGTCGAAGGCTTTCTTGCCTGAGACCCGGAAGGCCTTGGAGGTGTTGAAGTCCTCCATCTGGCTGACCAGGGGGGTCTCGACGCTTTCCCCCGTGCCGATGATGTGCACCGGCTTGTTCGGGAAGTCCTTGGCCCGGTCGGCGCTGGTGAGGATCAGGGCGCCGCCGCCGTCGGTGACCAGGCAGCACATCAGCATGCGGAACGGCCAGGCGATCATCGGCGAGTTCAGCACGTCGTCGACGCTGATCGGGTCCTTGAAGCTGGCGCGGGGGTTCAGGGCCGCCCACTCCCGCTGGATCACCGACACCCAGGCCAGGTCCTCTTCGGTCAAGCCGTAGGTCTTCAGGTAGCGGAGCACCGGAATGGTGAACATGGTCGGCGGCGCGGTGACGCCGAAGGGCATTTCGAACTGGCCCATCAGGCTGGCGGCGTTGCGGCCAAAGCCCCCGGCGCCGACGCGCGAGCGCCCGCTTTCGCCGTGGGTGATCAGCACCGTCTTGCACAGGCCCTCATTGATCGCCGCGGCCGCGTGGCGGACGTGCAGCATGAAGGAGCAGCCGCCGACGCTGGTGCCATCGGCCCAGGTGGGGGTGATGCCCAGGTAGTGGGCCAGTTCGACGGGGCTGGCGCCGGCGGTGGCCACGCCGTCGATATCCGAGGGCTTGAGGCCCGCGTCGGCCAGTGCGTTGAGGGCGGCGTCGGCGTGCAGGCCGATCACGGACAGGTCCGGAATCTTGCCCATCTTGGTGGTCTCGGCGGCGCCGACGACGGAAACGGTTCTGGGTTTCATGGTCCTACCCCTTCACAGGTTGGAAGAGGGGCAGGGCGATGGCGCCGAAGGTCTCGAATTTCACTTCCACCGGCATGTCCAGCTGAAGCGCTTCGGGGGTCTGAGGACAACCGACGATGTTGGTCATCATCCGCGGGCCTTCTTCCAACTGAACCACGGCGATGGAGTGGGGCTCCGTGCCCATGTCCGGGCGCGGGCGGTGGTTGATGACGTAGCTGTAGAGGCTGGCCTTGCCGCTGGCCTTGACCACCGCGACGGACCGCGAACCGCAGCCGGGGCAGAAGGGGCGGGGCGGGAAGTAGGTATGGCTGCAATCATCGCAGCGCTGCAGCAGGAGTTCACCGGCCTTGCAGCCATCCCAGAAATGCTGGGTCTCCGGCGTGGGGGTTGGAAGAGCTCTATCCATAGGAGACGTTATCCTCGAAATGACGTTTTCAATGGCGCACTAAAAAGACTACCGGGACGGGCTTGTCGATGCGGTTCCGCGCGGTAAGGCAAGCGGCCTGACCGCAGGGGGGCGCCGCGACCTCGATCACCCTTGACCGCGATGGGCGCGGACGGCGAGTGTCCGCCGGGGAGTCGTCTCGTTCCATGTCCTTGCCGTCCACGACACTGGTTTCGATCGTCCTGACCACGGCGGCGTTGAGCGTCATCATCGCGGTGCGCTATGTGCTGATCGCCTGGGGAACCTATGCCCTGATCTGGGGGCGGGGGTCGGACAAGGTTCCGGGAACGCGGCTGAACCGCGACGCGCCCAGCGCGGAGACGATCCGCCACGAGCTGACCCTGTCGCTAATCTCCTCGCCGATCTACGCCCTGCCGGCCGCTGCGGCCTTTGAAGTGTGGAAGCACGGCGGCACCCTCGTCTATCTGGATGTCGGGCAGTACGGGGTGGTCTGGCTGCTGATCAGCGGGCTGATCTACCTGGTGATCCAGGACGCCTATTACTATTGGCTGCACCGGATCATGCACAATCCGGCCCTGTTCCGCTGGATCCACGCCGGCCACCACCGCTCCAGGCAGCCGACCCCGTTCGCCTCCTTTTCATTCGACTGGGCCGAGGCGGTGCTGAACGCCTGGTTGCTGCCGGCCCTGGCCTTCGTGATCCCGATTCACCCGGCGGTGATCCTGACCCTGCTGACCGTGGCGACGATGGCGGCGGTGCTGAACCACAGTGGCGCCGAGGTGCTGCCGCCCTGGATGGTCAGGGGGCCGGTGGGCGGCTGGCTGATCACCGCCAGCCATCACAGCGTCCACCACACCCAATACCGCAAGAACTTCGGCCTCTATTTCCGGTTCTGGGACCGACTGATGAAGACGGATGTGATGTAGGATGAAGCCGATGCCGCGCTGGCCTGTTTTCGCTCTCGCCCTGGCCCTGCCGTTGCCGGCAATAGCCGCGCCGACCGACCCGTTGAAGCCGACCCCCTCGGTCGCCCAGATCGTGGCGGCGTCTCCTGTCGGCGACTGGCGGCCCATCGATCCGGAGAACACCATCTATCTGGACCTGCCCAAGGGCCGAGTGATCATTGAGCTGGCGCCGGCCTTCGCCCCGAACCACGCGGCCAATATCAAGGCCCTGGCCCGAGCGCACTATTTCGACAACGCCTATGTGGTGCGCGCGCAGGACAACTATGTGGTCCAGTGGTCGCAGCCCGAGACCAAGACGCCGCTGGGCGCCGGCAAGGCCACGCTGAAGGCGGAGTTCGACCGGGCCAATGCCGGGGGCCTGGCCTTCACGCCGCTGCCGGACCCGGACACCTATGCGCCTCAGACCGGATTTTCCGACGGCTTTCCGGCCGCCCGCGATGCGAAAGGGGGCCGCGCGTGGCTGACCCATTGCTATGGCATGGTCGGCGCCGGGCGGGACAATGACGCTGACTCCGGCGGCGGGGCCGAGCTGTATGCCGTGATCGGCAACGCCCCGCGCAACCTCGACCGCAACGTGACGCTGGTAGGCCGAGTGGTGCGGGGGATCGAGCTGATGTCGGCCATGCCGCGCGGGACCGGGGACCTGGGCTTCTACGAGCACCCCGAGGAGCGCATCCCCATCAAGGCCATCACCGTCGCCGCCGACCTGCCGCCCGCCCAGCGCCTGGACCTGGAGTCGATGCGCACCGACAGCGCCACCTTCGCCACCCTGGTGGAAACCCGCCGCCACCGGCACGACGACTGGTACAAGTTCGCCTCCGGACGCATCGACGTCTGCAGCGTAAAGGTCCCGGTGCGGGTGCGCGGGACCAAGTAGCGGCGCTTGTTCCGCGCCGTCATCGGCGCATAGTGCCCTCACGGCGGACAATCAGCCCGCCGGCTAATGCTTCGACGCCTTGCAGGGCGACCGAACGCAAGGGCCGCCCTCCTGGCAAACAGACTGGGAGGAACGGTCCATGTCCCACATCCAAGACGGAAAGGTCCGCGCCCTGGGGCTTGTAGGCCCCACAGGCGGCGGGAAAACCACCCTGCTCGAGGCCCTGTTGAGCGCCAGCGGCGATGGCGAACGGCGCGGCGACAAGGTTGGAGACACCAGCCCCGAGGCCAAGGCGCGTCACCACTCGGTGGAGATCAACCTGGCCAATTTCGAGTTCATGGGCGACCGTTATGCGGTGATCGACTGCCCCGGCGCCCTGGAGTTTTCCGCCGAGGCCGACGCGGCACTGGCCGCCCTGGACCTGGCCATCGTGGTGGCCGAGCCGGAGGCCGCCAAGGCGGTGCTGCTGCAGCCGGTGCTACGCGAACTGGAGCGGCTGGGTGTGCCGCGGGCCCTGTTCGTCAACAAGATGGACCAGGCCAAGGGGGCGCTGCAGGATCTCCTGGACGCCCTGGCGCCGATGAGCGCCACACCGCTGGTGGCGCGGCAATTGCCGATCTACGAACGGGAAAAGGTCACCGGCTTCATCGACCTGGCCCTTGAGCGAGCCTTCGTCTATCGCCCCGGCGCGGCGTCGCAGCGGATGGAGATCGGCGCCGACATGGCCGACGCCGAGGCGCAGGCGCGGTTCCACATGCTGGAACAGTTGGCTGATTTCGACGACACCCTGATGGAGCAACTGCTGTCGGACGTGACCCCCAGCCAGAACCTGGTGTTCGCCGACCTGGCGGCGGACATGAGCGCCGGATTAATCACCCCGGTGTTCTTCGGCTCGGCCTTGAACGGCTTTGGCGTGCGGCGGTTGCTCAAGGCGCTGCGGCACGAGACGCCGGCCCCGGACCGGGCCGCCGAGCGCCTGGGCGTGCAAGGAATCGGCGCCTATGTCCTGAAGACCGCCTATGCGGGACAGGCGGGTAAGCTAGCCTATGCCCGGGTGTTCGGCGGCAAGCTGGCCGACGGGGCCGAGCTGACCCTGCCCGGCGGTGAGCGCAGCCGCGTCGGCGGCCTCTTCACCGTGCATGGGGCGGGGATGAAGAAGCTGGCGGTGGCGGCGGAGGGGGAGGTAGCCGCTGTCGGCAAGGTCGAGCAGGCCGCGGCGGGTCAGATTCTATCCGCCAGCGCCACGGCTCAGGTCTGCGGCGTGGGGCTCTCGAAACGCTCGCCGCTGTACGCCGTCGCCGTCTCGGCCAAGAACCGCAACGACGATGTCCGCCTGTCCGGCGCCCTGCTGCGCCTGGTAGATGAAGATCCGGGGCTGAGCCTGCACCACGACGCGGAGGCGCGGCAGGTGCTGCTGCACGGCCAGGGGGAGGGGCACGTCCGCCTGGCCCTGGAGCGGCTGAAGCGCCGCTTCGGCGTCGAGGTCGCCACCGACCGGCCGCGTACGCCCTATCGCGAGACCATCACCAAGGCCGCCAGCCAACGAGGGCGGCATAAGAAGCAGAGCGGCGGCCACGGCCAGTTTGGCGACGTGACCATCGACATCAGGCCTCTGCCGCGGGGATCGGGCTTTGTCTTCGAGTCGAAGATCACCGGCGGGGCGGTGCCCAGGCAATGGATCCCGGCCGTGGAGCAAGGGGTGCGCGATGGCCTGGCCAGGGGACCTCTGGGCCATCCGGTGATCGATTTGCACGTGACGCTGACGGACGGAGGCTGGCACAGCGTCGACAGCTCCGAAATGGCGTTCCGGACGGCGGGGCGCATCGCGGTGGAGGAGGGGCTGAAAGCCTGCGGCCCGGTGCTTCTGGAGCCGATCGAGAAGCTGACGGTGTTCACCCCGGCCACGGCCATGTCGAACATCAACTCAGCCCTGTCGGCCCGGCGGGGCCAAATCCTGGGCTTTGGCCCGCGCGAGGACTGGCCCGGCTGGGAGGCGATCGAGGCCTACCTGCCGCAGGACGAATGCGTCGACCTGATCGCCGAGCTTCGGTCCCTGACCCAGGGACTGGGTGCGTTCGAAACCAGCTTCGACCACATGGCTGAGAGCCGAAAGGAGATGGGGGCGGGGGCCTAAGCCGCCGCGCGCGCCACCATCGCCTGGAAGGCGGCGAACAGGCGTTGCACGTGGGCGGATTTGTAGGGGAAGACGTCGGGCGGATCCATGTCGTGGATGATCAGGGCGTTGTCGGCCTCGAACACCAGCAGGCGCCCGTCCGGCGTCTCGGCGCAGTCGACCCCGAAGTAATCCAGGGCGAAACGGTCGTTCAGCGCTTCGAAGGCTTCGGCATGGCGGACGGCGAAGACCTGGTCGAAGTCGTCCATGGCGGCGGCTTCCTCGGCCCGTTTGGCGGCGTCTTCCAGCATTCCGGCGTTGAGGTAGTGGACCATCCAGTGCTGCGAGATCGCCAGGTGGGCCAGGAACGGCTGACCGGCCACGAAAACCACCCGGTACTTGCGGAACTGGCCGTCGGCGCCGCGGTAGTCGATGAACGGAGCGATGTAGAAGTCCTCGCCCTCCTGGCCGGCCAGGTAGGTCTGCAGGGCCACGGCGTCGGCCAGCATCTCAAGCCCGCCGCCGGCGTGGGAGCCCACGGGCCGGGCGATGATCGGGAAGTTGTGGCCGGGCAGGTGGTCGGCCACGTCGGCCTCGCCCGTGGCGATGCCCCATAGGGCGGCTCGGCCGGCGCGAACCGTGGCCGGGGCGAGGATGCTGGGCTCATCGCTGAGCAGCTCGGCGGCGAGGTCGCGGCGCATGGCCAGGACGCCGCTGGCGCGGCGGTTGAGGGCTGGGCGGGGCCAGGCGCCGCGGGCGCCGTCCAGGGCCTGGAGCAGGGCTGTGCTGGCGTCCGACTCGCCCACCGCCACGAAGGCCACGTCGTGGCTGGGCAGCATGGCGGGCAGGGGCGCGCCCTGGCCGATGTAGAGGGTGTCGAGGGTGGCGTTGGAGCCCTGCAGCAGGAAGTCGACCGGGGTGTTGGCCATCAGGTCGCCTGGCGCGCAGACGGCCAGGATGTGCGGGCCGCTGCCGTCGCCGTGGACGGTGCGGAAGTGCTGCACGGCCCTGAGCACATCGGCCTGCAGGGCCAGGGCGTTTTCCTTCTGGCCCACAAGCTGCAACAGCAGGGACAGGTCCAGCGCCGCGCCCATGTCCGGCTCGGCGGCGCCGGCGCGGGCCTGCAGCGCGGCGGCGATGGGGTCCAGGTCCTCGCGTCGGAATACACGCCCGGCCAGGTCCGCGAGGCCGAGGCTGGCGGCCGGTGCGGCGCCCTGATCCGCGGTATCCTCGGGAACGCTCTGCTGGGCGACAAACGGCATGGACGGACCTCAAGCTTACGCTGCGCCGGGGACTCAAGTTGGTGTCGGCGCGACAAGCCTAGTTGCCGAAGGCGTGGTTAATGGTCCCATAATCGTCCTGCGGCTCCGCGCCGCACCTGTTGGCGCGTAGGGCGCAAGGAGTATGCCGCCGGAAATGCAAAAGGCTCCAAATGGCCGAGACGGGGCGGGTCGTCCAACCTGGCCATAGCAGCGATCAGGCTGGCCGCCTTCGCCGTGACCGACTCCATCGCCATCCGCCACACCGACCCGCGCATCCGCGAAGTCTTCATCCGGGCGGTGGGGTGTGTGTCTTGAGCGGCGACTCCGGCGCCTCGAAGGCCGCGTTCAGTTCGGCGCCAAACATTACCACCATCAGCGACAACCAGATCCAGGTCATGAAGCCGGCCACCGCGCCCAGGGAGCCGAAGGTGCGGTCGAAATGGCCAAAGTTGGCCACGTACCAGGAGAACGCCAGGGACATGGCTGTCCAGCCCAGGGCCGCGACGACATTGCCCGGCGACAGCAGGCGCCACCGCGTCGGCCGATTAGGCCCCAGGCCGTAGAGCACCGACAGGCTGACAAGCAGCCCCAGCAACATCACCGGCCAGCGCAACAGGTCCAGCATGGCGACATTCTTCAGCCCCACCTTCTCCAGGCCCGCGGGCGCCGCGACGACGACGATCAAGGCCCCGACCGCCAGCAGGGTTCCGCCCACGGTAAAGGCCAGAGACACCAGATTCATGCGCAGGAACCCGCGGGTCTCCTGTTCCTCATAGGCCACGGTGAGGGCCCGCAGCAGGGCCCTCATGCCCGCGTTGGCGCTGTAGACCGAGACGGCAAGGCTGATGCTGAAGGCCAGGGTCAAGCCGCCATGCTCCGCCCTGGCCAGGCGCAACATCTCGTCCCCCAGGACCCGGACGGCGCCCTCGGGGATCAAGCCGCTCAGGGCCAGGATCTGAGCCCTGGCGTCCTGCACATCGGCAACCAGGCCGTACAGGGAGACGATGGCGCTCAGCGCCGGGAACAGGGCCAGCAGGGTGTAGAAGGTCACGCCGGCGCAGACGCTGGGCATGTCGTCGGCCATGAACTCGCGGACCGCGGCGATCAGCGCGCGGGTCCAGTCGCCCAGGTCGCGGTGGGCGAGATGGGGGTCGGCCACCGGGCGCTTGGGGCGGTGGGAAGGGGAACGATCGGTTCGGTGGGAAGAAGACACATAGCCCCGCTTTCCCTTGTGGAATTCGCGGAAGCGGAGGGGGTTCCGGCCGCCATGCGGTCCGCGAGGCCTGACCACGCTTCAAGCCGGCGGCGACTAGGAAAGCGTCAACCTCGTGGTGGATTGCCTGTTTCACCGGTCAATGCGCCACGGTGGCGACAGGTCGCATCGGCGGGGGCCGCGGCTCAGACTAGGTGAGGTCGAAACGGCAAAGACGGCGAGCGTGACATGACCCTGCAATTTCTCATCGGCGCCATCATCGGATCAGGCGTGTTCATCTTCGCCGGCCGCGAGTCGGCTCAGAAACTCCTGGCCATGGTCCAGGATCGCCTGGGCCGTCGCCCCGACTAGCTAAGGCTAGACTAGGGCGCCCAGCGCCCCGGGACCCGGTTCGACCGTCACGTCCCGCGCCGTGACCGCTTCGCCGCAGGCCGAGCAGACCATCACAGGGTCGAAAAGGCCGCCGCACCCCTTGTGGCGATGCAGGCGGGGGCGACCGCTGTCGCCCGCCATGTGGATGTCGCCCCAGTGGACGATCCCCATGACGATGGGATGCAGGTCCAGGCCCCTGTCGGTCAGGACGTATTCATAGCGAGCCGGGCGCTGCTGGTAGGCGATCTTGCGCAGCACGCCGGCGGCTACCAGTTTCTTCAGCCGATGGGCCAGCAGGTGGCGGGTGATGCCCAGCCCGGTTTGGAAGGCCTCGAACCGCCGCACCCGCAGGAAGCAGTCGCGCAGGATCAGCAGGGTCCAACGGTCGCCGATCACCGACACCGTCCGCGCCACTGAGCAGGGTTCATCGGCAAGGGTGTCCCACTTCATCGTTCGCTCCGCCCGCTTCATTCCACGGGTAGACTCTACCGCGGTTGACAGTTCTAAAAAAGAACTGATTGATGCCGCCAAGGGCGAAACCTGAATGGGAGGCATCCAATGCCACAGAGAAACGCCACGGCGGCGGTGGTCGGCGCCGGCGACTACATCGGCTCGGCCATCGCCAAAAAGTTCGCCGCCGAGGGCTATACCGTGGTGGTAGGCCGTCGGAACGGCGACCAACTGGCGACCCTGAAGGCAGAAATCGAGGCGGCTGGCGGGGTTTGCCACGCCCGGTCGCTGGACGCTCGCAAGGAGGAGGACATCGCCGCCTTCCTGGACGAGGCCAACGCCATCGCGCCGCTGGAGGTCTGCATCTTCAACGTCGGGGCCAATGTGAACCACCCGATCCTGGAGACGACAGAGCGGGTGTTCCGCAAGGTCTGGGAGATGGCCTGCTACGGCGGCTTCCTCACCGGACGCGAGGCGGCGCGGCACATGACGGCGCACGGCAAGGGCTCGATCTTCTTCACCGGCGCCACCGCCTCCATGCGCGGCGGGATCGGCTACGCCGCCTTCGCCAGCGCCAAGTTCGGTCTGCGGGCGGTAGCTCAGGCCATGGCGCGGGAACTGGGACCCAAGAACATCCACGTCGCCCACCTGGTGATCGACAGCGGCGTCGACACCGCCTGGGTGCGCGAACGGCGCAAGGCCGCCGGCGGGGGCGACATCACCGAGCCGGACCAACTGATGAACCCGACCTCGATCGCCGAGGCCTATTGGACCCTGCACACCCAGCACCGCGACGGCTGGACCTTCGAGTTGGATCTTCGGCCCTATGGAGAGAAATGGTGATGACCGGCAAGGGCATTGAATTCCATTTCGATTTCGGCAGTCCCAACGCCTATCTGAGCCACCTGGTGATCCCGCAAATCGAGGCGCGCACAGGGGCGAGCTTTCGCTATGTGCCGGTCCTGCTGGGGGGCGTGTTCAAGCTAACCGGCAACCGCTCGCCCGGCGAAACCCTGGCGGGGATCAAGAACAAGCCGCAGTTCCAGGCGCTGGAGACGCAGCGCTTTCTCAAGCGGCACGCCATCACCGGCTATCGGTTCAACCCGTTCTTTCCGGTCAACACCCTGATGCTGATGCGCATCGCTGCGGGGGCGCAGATCGACGGGACCCTTGGGGCCTATGTGGCCGCCGCCTTCCACCACATGTGGGAAGAGCCCAAGAAGATGGACGATCCGCAGGTGGCCAAGGCGGCCTTCGACGCCTCGGGCCTGGACGGCGAACGCCTGCTGGCGCGGGCGCAGGAGCCGGACGCCAAGGCGCGGTTGCTGGAAAACACCCAGGCCTCAGTGGATCGTGGGACCTTCGGCTCGCCGACCTTCTTCGTCGGCGATGAGATGTTCTTCGGCAAGGACCAGCTTCGCGACGTGGAAGCGGAAATCGCCAAGGCCGGATAGCCGACCTGCTAGGGTTGGCGATGGCTTCGAATCCCCCGCCTGGCCTGGGCGCGATCATCCTTACCGGCGGCCGCTCCAGCCGCATGGGCGCCGACAAGGCCGCCCAGGCCTGGGGCGAAGGGCTGCGCGCCATCGACCGGGTGGTGTTGCTGGCCACCCGCCTGGGGTCAATGCGGACGGTGACCTGTGGCGAGGGTGATTTTGGCCTGCCGTGGGCGACGGACCCGGCCCCGTTCAGCGGACCGGTGGCCGGGGTGCTGGCGGGCCTGGCCCTGATGGGCGAGGACATCGGCCGGGTGCTGGTGCTGGCGGTGGATGCGCCCACGATCAGGGCCGAGGATTTGGCGCCGCTGCTGGCGGCGCCGGCGCCGGGCGCGGCCTTCGCCGGCCTGCCCGTGCCCATGGTCTTCTCGCTGAGCGCCGTCCCGGCGGAGCCGCAGGATGGCTGGCCCTTACGGCGATGGGTGGAACGCGCCGGCCTGGCGATACTGGAGCCGCCGCCGGGCGCCGGGCTTCGCCTGCGCGGCGCTAATACGCCCGAAGAGCGGGACGCCTTGCTGCGGGACGCCGGGCTGTAGCCCTTTGTGCGCCAATCTATTCCCTTGAACGAAGGCGTAGGGGAAGTGCCCCGAAGGGGAAAGGGGGGCTCCAGATTGACGCGATCACTGGTTCTCCGCTGAAGCCCCGTCGTCTCGCGCCCCGAAGCTTGTGCAGCCGCGGCCGGCCGGCGAGCTGCGATCGACTTCCCCTACGCTTCGCTAGGGGAAGTCGATCGCAGCGATTGCGCTGGATTCAGCCGGCGACCTGGGCTTTACGCTCGCGCCGGCGGCGGGTGAGGATGTGCTCGGTATAGCCGTTGGGCTGGGTCCGGCCTTCAAACACCAGGTCCAGCGCCGCCTGGAAGGCGATGCTGCCGTCCGGGTTCAGGCCCATGGCCTGATAGGCCGGATCGCCGGCGTTCTGGCCGTCCACCACCTTGGCCATGCGGCCCAGGGTCTCGCGCACCTGGCCCTCGGTGCAGACGCCGTGGTACAGCCAGTTGGCGATGTGCTGGCTGGAGATGCGCAGGGTGGCGCGGTCCTCCATCAGGCCGACGTCGTGGATGTCCGGCACCTTCGAGCAGCCGACGCCCTGGTCGATCCAGCGCACCACATAGCCCAATATGCCCTGGGCGTTGTTGTCCAACTCCTGCTGGATGTCGGCGGCGTTCCAGTTGGAGCGCGCCAGGGGCAAAGCTAGCAGATCGTCCAGGCCTGTCCCGGCGGCGGCGGTCAGCGCCGCGCCCATGGTTGTCTGCAGGGCCGGGACGTCGACCTCGTGATAGTGCAGCGCATGCAGCACCGCGGCGGTGGGCGAGGGGACCCAGGCGGTGTTGGCGCCGGCTCTGGGGTGGCCGATCTTGGCGGCCAGCATGGCGTGCATCTGGTCGGGAGCGGCCCACATGCCCTTGCCGATCTGGGCGTGGCCCGGGAAGCCCGTGGTCAGACCCGCCTCGACGTTGCGCTTCTCATAGGCGGGCAGCCAGGGCTCCGCCTTCATGGCGTCCTTGCGCACAACCGGGCCGGCTTCCATGGCGGTGTGAATCTCATCGCCGGTGCGGTCCAGGAACCCGGTGTTGATGAACACCACCCGCTCGCGCGCGGCGTGGATACAGGCGGTGAGGTTGGCGCTGGTGCGGCGTTCCTCGTCCATGATGCCCAGCTTGACGGTGTTGCGCGCCAGGCCCAGGGCGTCTTCCACCAGGTCGAACAGGCGCACGGCCAGGGCGACCTCGTCGGGGCCGTGCATCTTGGGCTTCACCACATAGACCGAACCGGCGGGGCTGTTGCGGCGGGCGCCGTTGACGTCATGCATGGCGGCGGTGACGGTGAACAGGGCGTCCACCGCCGTCTCAAACACCGGCTGGCCGTCAAGGCGCACCATGTCGGTGAGCATGTGGTGGCCGACGTTGCGCACCAGCATCAGGCTGCGACCACGCAGGGTGACCTCGCCGCCGCCAGGGGCGCTGTAGGCGCGGTCTTCGTCCAGGCGGCGGGTCTCGGTATGGCCGCCCTTGGCGAAGCTGGCGGCCAGGTCACCGCGCATCAGGCCCAGCCAGTTGCGATAGACCCCGGCCTTGTCCTCTGCGTCGACGGCCGCGACGCTGTCTTCGCAGTCCTGGATGGCGGTGAGCGCCGCCTCGATCAGCACGTCGGCGACGCCGGCGGGGTCGCCCTTGCCGATGTTGTGGGTCCGGTCGATCTGGATTTCCAGGTGCAGGCCGTTGTGGGCCAGGAGCACGGCGCTCGGCGCTTCGGCCGGGCCGCGCCAGCCGATGAATTTGGCCGGATCGGCCAGGGCGGCCTTGGCGCCGTCCTTCTGGGTCACTGCAAGAGCGCCGTTCTCCACGGCGTAGAGGGTGGCGTCGACGTGGGAGCCGCCGGTCAGGGGGGCGGCGTGATTGAGCACCCCGCGAGCGAAGTCGATGACGTGCTGGCCGCGTTCGGGATCGTAGCCCTTGCCGCCCGTGGGGGGCAGCAGGGCGTCTGTGCCGTAAAGGGCGTCGTAGAGGCTGCCCCAGCGGGCGTTGGCGGCGTTCAGGGCATAGCGGCCGTTGGACACCGGCACCACCAACTGCGGGCCGGCGAGGCTGGCGATCTCGGGGTCGACATTGCGGGTGGCGATCTGGAAGGCGTCCGGCTCAGGCAGCAGGTAGCCGATCTGGCGCAGAAAGGCGGTTTGCTCGGCCACCGCCACGGCCTTGCCGCGCCGCTCGCGCCACCAGGCGTCGATCTGGGCTTGAAGGTCGTCGCGTCGCGCCAGCAGGGCGGCGTTGCGCGGGGTGAAGTCGGCCAGGATCCGCTCCAGCGCCGACCAGAA
Organism: Caulobacterales bacterium; assembly: GCA_038228945.1. Classification (GTDB taxonomy): domain Bacteria; phylum Pseudomonadota; class Alphaproteobacteria; order Caulobacterales; family Caulobacteraceae; genus Acaudatibacter. The sequence continues at coordinate 143,504 of JBBROW010000002.1, read as the reverse complement.
GGCGGCCGGGGCAATCCCCGTCCCGGGCAGCAGCTCGCCCTCGACGAAGGCGTGCAGGATGTCGTCGACGACCAGGGAGGTGCTGATGTCCATAGGCTTGACCGCGCTCTCGATAGGGCGGGCGAAGGCCGCTGGGCGGCGGGCCTCGCGCGCTGACGCTTCACTTGATAGCAGAATAGCAGAGCGGCCCGGAGCCCAAGCCCCAGGCCGCCCGCCGTGCGATAAACCGCCTGTCTTTTAGGCGAACTGGTTCATCGTGTTGTGCGCGCCGCCCGCCTTCAGGGCCGCCTCGCCGGCGAAGTAATCCTTGTGATCGTCACCGATGTCGGAGCCCGACATGTTCTGGTGCCTCACGCAGGCGATGCCTTGGCGGATTTCCTGGCGCTGGACGCCCAGGACGTAGCCCAGCATGCCCTGGCTCCCGAAGTACTCCTTGGCCAGGTTGTCCGTGGACAGGGCCGCGGTGTGGTAGGTCGGCAGGGTGATCAGGTGGTGGAAGATGCCGGCGCGCTTGGCGCCGTCCGCCTGGAAGGTGCGGATCTTCTCGTCGGCGACGGTGGCCAGCTCGGTGCCGTCGTAGTCGACGCTCATCAGACCGTCACGGACGTAGGCGGAGACGTCCTTCCCTTCGGCCTTCATGGCGTCATAGACCTGCTGGCGGAAGTTGAGCGTCCAGTTGAACGATGGGCTGTTGTTGTAGGCCAGCTTGGCGTTCGGGAAGACCTCGCGGATGCGGTCCATCATGCCGGCGATCTGGGAGACGTGCGGCTTTTCGGTTTCGATCCACAGCAGGTCGGCGCCGTTCTGCAGCGAGGTGATGCTGTCGAGTACGCAGCGATCTTCGCCAGTGCCTTCGCGGAACTGGAACAGGTTCGACGGCAGGCGCTTGGGACGCATCAGCTTGCCGTTGCGGTTCAGGACCACGTCGCCGTTCTTCATGTCGGCGGGCGAGATCTCTTCGCAATCCAGGAAGCTGTTGTACTTGTCGCCCAGGTCGCCCGGCGCATGGCTGACGGCGATCTGCTTGGTCAGGCCGGCGCCGAGGCTGTCGGTGCGGGTGACGATGATGCCGTTGTCGACGCCCAGTTCGAGGAAGGCGTAGCGAACGGCGCGGATCTTGGCGACGAAGTCCTCGTGCGGGACGGTGACTTTGCCATCTTGGTGGCCGCACTGCTTTTCGTCGGAGACCTGGTTTTCGATCTGGATGGCGCAGGCGCCGGCCTCGATCATCTTCTTGGCCAGCAGGTAGGTGGCCTCCGCGTTGCCGAAGCCGGCGTCGATGTCGGCGATGATCGGCACCACGTGGGTCGCGAAACCGTCGACCGCGTCGAGGATGCTCTGTTCCTTGGCCTTGTCGCCGGCCGCGCGGGCGGCGTCCAGGTCGCGGTAAAGACCGCCCAACTCGCGGGCGTCGGCCTGGCGCAGGAAGGTGTAGATTTCTTCGATCAGCGCGGGCACCGAGGTCTTCTCGTGCATCGACTGGTCGGGCAGGGGGCCGAAGTCGGACCGCAGGGCGGCGATCATCCAGCCGGACAGGTAGATGTAGCGGCGGTCGGTGGACTTGAAGTGCTTCTTGATGGAAATCATCTTCTGCTGGGCGATGAAGCCGTGCCAGCAGCCCAGCGATTGGGTGTAGTTGGCCGGATCGGCGTCATAGGCGGCCATGTCTTTGCGCATAATGCCGGCGGTGTAGCGGGCAATCTCCAGGCCGGTCTTGAACCGGTTCTGCAGGCGCATACGGGCCACCGACTCGGCGTTGATCCCGTCCCAGGAACCGTTCTTGCTCTTGATGAGCTGACTCATCTCAATGATGTGGTCTTGATAAGACATGTGCCTCTTCCGCGTTCGGCCGGGAGAAATGGGAAGACCCGGTGCTTGAAGCGGTCCTTACCGTCCCGTTCCCGCAGGCTGGAAGCCAGCGCGTGGTCTAGATGTAATTCTTTACAGGTGTTTTGTTGTTGTGCTGTAAGGATCGTACATCGCGGGAGGTAAGGCCATGCCGACGGAACGGCGTCTCTATGTCGGCCCCAGCCTGCGGCGGCTGCGCCGCGATCACGGCCTGACCCAGGCCGACATGGCCGCCGACCTGGAGGTCTCCGCCTCCTACATCGCCCTGCTGGAGCGCAATCATCGGCCACTCAGCGCCGAGATGCTGCTGCGCCTGGCTCAGACCTACAAGATGGACATGGCCGCCCTGGCCGGCGACGGCGGCGCGGACGACGCGGCGCGGCTGCAGGCGGTGCTGAAGGACCCGATGTTCGCCGACATTGACCTGCCTTCCCTGGAAACCACCGATGTGGCCACCAACTTCCCGGGCATCACCGAGGCCTTGCTGCGGCTCTACACGGCCTATCATGAGGAGCAACTGGCCCTGGCCGATCGGGGCGCCGAGGCCCTGGCGGGGGGGCGGGGCTCCGAGGCGCCCGACCCGGTGGCGGAGTCCCGGCGTTTCCTGGCCGCCCGGCGCAACAGCTTTCCCAGCCTGGACGACGCGGCCGAGCGCCTGGCCCAGGCCGTGGCCGGGGCCGACAGCATCGTTGGCTATCTGAAGACCCGCCACGGTCTGCGCGTGCGGCGCCTGCCCTCCAGCGTCATGGTCGGCTCGATCCGGCGACTGGACCGGCACCGCAAAGAGATCCTGCTGGACGACGGCCTGGACAACGCCAGCCAGTCGTTCCAGCTGGCTCTGCAGCTGGCCTATCTGGAGATGCGCGACGAAATCGACGCCGTCGCCAAGGAAGGCAGCTTCGAGACCGAGAGCGGCGAGCGGCTGACCCGCCGCGCCCTGGCCAGCTATGCCGCCGCCGCCGTGCTGATGCCCTATACCGCCTTTGCCCGCGCCGTGGAGGCGCGGCGCTATGATGTCGAGGCCCTGGCCCGGCAGTTCGGGGCCAGTTTCGAACAGACGGCACACCGGCTGACCACCTTGCAGAAGCCAGGGCAGGAGCGGGTGCCGTTCTTCTTCATCCGCGTCGATCCGGCGGGCAATGTCTCCAAGCGGCTGGATGGGGCCGGGTTTCCCTTCGCCCGCCATGGCGGCGGCTGCCCGCTGTGGTCCGTGCACCAGGCCTTCCGCACCCCGCGCGAGATCGTCACCCAATGGCTGGAACTGCCTGACGGCCAGCGTTTCTTCTCCATTGCCCGTACGGTCACGGCCGGCGGCGGCGCCTTCGGGTCGCCTCGGGTGGAGCGGGCCATAGCCCTGGGCTGCGCGGCCGAGCATGCGGGGCGCCTGATCTATACCCAGGACCGGCCGGGGCTTGGGGCGGAGGCGGCGACCCCCATCGGGGTCACATGCCGGCTGTGCCATCGCACCGAATGCACGGCCCGCTCTGCGCCTCCCATCGGCCGCCTGGTGCTCTCCGACGACATCCGCCGAACCAGCGCGCCGTTCGGGTTTTCGGACACATAGGACCCTGGCGGCTATCGCTCGGGTTGAACGGAGCGGCCGATGTCCCTCGGAGTCCCTCCGGCGCGGAATCGATAGGCTGTGTATTTATGGCCCGTCCAAAGATGTTAACTGCTAAAAATGTTCATCTACCAAATAAATTGCAATGAAAAATCCAGTCCGTCCGTGCGATTTCACCATGAATTCTAAATGGAATTGACAGAAGCGAAAATCGATTCTTTGGGGCAATGTAAGCGCCAACGATTTCCTATAGACCTTGGCAAAATTGCCACAATTTGGTCACGACAAAGATATTTTGAGTATGTCAAATCGCTTCAGGGGGCGATGGTGTTTTGCGGGGCCAAGAATTTCTGAACAGAGCTAATTGTATGCCCAGAGGCAGAGCTTAGTCAGCGCCGTTCCGGCTAGCTTGACCATGAAAATACAACACATTTCAAATTGGACTTAATTGCCTTATGTTCGACATAATGGCCAATTCCGTGATCTAATTTGCGAGATATCCACGGTAAATAACTGAAATACATATATAATATCCGTCATCGACATGCCAAAAACACTGCTCTGATTGCATACAATTTGGTGCTCTAAAAACCAAGACAACCGCGTTCGCTTCGGATATTAGTTCACAAAACGCCGGTTCGCCGCCGGCGCGGGCGGCATGTTGCACGCCCGCTGACCGTTGAGGGGCTTAAAGCACATGTCCGATTCCTCCCGCGCGATCGCTCGCCATCGCATTCGCCTTCTCGCTTCGTCCTCGCTTATGGCGACCACGCTGCTTTCAGGTTTGGGCACGCTGACGGTGGCGGCCTTCGCGCCTTCGATCGTGTTGGCGGCCGGTTGTACGCCGGACGCGCCCGGAACCACCGGACCTGGCGCGCCAGCCCCCGCGACGGGGGTGGAACTCTGCGGCACGGGGCCGGGCATCGCCTACAAGGCGACGGGCGGAGATCTGACGGTACAGGTCGTCGGCGCCACGATCACCCCGCACGGCGTAGCGCTGACGGATGATGGCGTCGCGCGGAACATCTCGCTGCTGTTTGACACCACGACGGGCGTTGCAGGTCCGGTCACCGCCACTGTCGCGGGCGAAGACGGCATCTCGGCCGTCAGTTCGGGCGGCAATGTCCAAGTGGCCACCGGCAGCTCCTCTGCCGGATCCCTGGCCGGCGCCGTTGTGACCGGCGACAACAACGGTATCGTGGCTGGTACAACGGGCGGCGGCTCGGTCACGGTCAATGCCCTCAACAAGGTCACGGGCGTCAATGGATATGGCATCAACATCGCGGCCGGGACTGGGGCTGTGGTTCTGAACACGGGCACGAACACCGGCGCGCCGGTGGCGATCACCACCAACAATCCCGCCAGTTTCTTCGCCGTGCAGACAACCGGCGGCAGCTCGACCACCGTCACGACCCACGGCGTCCTCAATGGCGGCATGACCGTCGGTACCAGCGCGACCGGCCTGACGAAGGTTGATCTCAACGGTGACGTCAACCAGAACGGCGCCCACATATTTGGCGATTCCGTCGCGTTCAACCTGAAGTCCGGCAACATCAGCAGCGGCCAAAACTTCAGCAGCGCCCTGGAGATCAGCGCCGTCGGCGCGGTGACTGTCAACACGGCGGTGGGCACCGATCTGAACACAACCGGCTTTGTATCCACTGGCCTATCCGTAGATAGCGCCGGCGGTAACATAACCGGGACGATCAATTCCACCGTTGAAGGTTTCTCCGCGACCGTGGTCGACACCACCGGCGCCGGTACGATCGACCTGACCTACAACGCCAACCAGACCGGCTTCGTTGACGGCATCCGGCAAAGCACCCAGAACGGTTCGAACAAGCTCACGCTTGGCTCCAATGTCACCATCGATAGCGGCCCGTTCGGCATTGCCGGGCTGGATGTGACCGCCAGCGGCTCTGGCCCGGTGACCGTCGTCGGGGTGGTGGGTGACAAGGTGCTCTCCACCGCCGGCAACGGCATCAACGCCAAGTCTGGCACGGGCGCCGTGACGGTGAATTATCTGGGCGATGTCGGCGACTGGACCAATCCGGCGGCGCCCCTGGCCGTGGGCGGCATCGGCATCGACGCCGAGACCACCAGCGCGGCGGCGATCAACATCGTGGCCGGAAACGTTGCGTCAACGGGCGTCGGCATATTTGCCCAGAACACGGGCAGCGGCGACGTAAACGTCACCACCACGGTCGGCACCGATGTGTCCTCGACCAATGACGACGGCATCGACGCATGGGCCAACGGTGGCAATGTGACCGTGACCCTGTTGGACGGCGCCGTCCACGCCAACAGGTCGACCTTCGGTCCTAGCGGCGGCCTGCCCAGCGGCCCCACGGGTGCTTTGTTGTCGTTGGACCCCAACGGCGTTTACGCCAAGACCAACGGCGCCGGCACGGTGACGGTGGACGCGCAGGACGACATCTTCAACAATGGTCCCGGCGACGGCATCCGCACCGAGGCGGTCGACGGCCTGACCACGGTCAAATTGCAGGCCATCGTCAGCAACACCTTGGGTGACGGCGTCAATGCGTCGGCGTCGGGCAATGGCGCGATCGATGTCCAGTTCGGGACCATCAACGGCCACGGCGCGGCGATCAGCACGACCAACGGCAACGGCGTTGTCGCGATGCAAAACGCAATCTCGGGAACTCAGAACGCTACGATCCGCGCTCTCGCAGGCGCTATCGCTCCGACCGTTGACGTCACCGGCGGGGCGTCCAATTTCGGCATCGCTGCCCAGATCAGCGGCGACAATGGCGCGGCCACGGTCGACCTTTCCGGCGCCTTGGCCGGAGGGCACGTGACCGTCCAGGGTACGGGCGGCAATACGGGCATCGCCGCCTTTGCCTTTGACGGCAACGCCGATACCTTCTCGGGCTCGGCCAAGGTGGCGACGAACGCCGGTCTGGCGATCACCGTCGGCACCTTGGCGGGCAGCGGCACCAACAACACCGGCGTCGTGGCCCTTAGCAATGATGGGCACTCGGGCGGCCGCATCATTTCGGTGTCACTTGGCGATGGGAACATCATCAATGTCGGTTCCGCGGACGGGTCGCTCAACGCGGGCGTCGCGGCCACCGCCAGCGGTTTTGGCGTAGACGGCGGCAGTCCGGTTACGATCGTCGGCGGCGCCGGCGAGTCGATTACCGTCAACGGCGCGATCGGCTTTGGTGTCCTGGCCCACATTAGCGCGGGCACGACCTTCAACGCCGCGCGCGACGCATCGGTCACCTTCGGTGACGCCGGTGCGGGCGCCGGCATTCACGTCGTCGACACCGCGGGCGGCCCCGGGGTCGGCGTCACGGTGAGTAACGCTACGGGCGGCAACTCCACCGTGAGTTTTGGCACGACCGCGATCGTGGTCGACAACGGAACGGGTGTGTCTGTCAGCTCCGACGACGCCAGCGCGACCGGTGGCGTTGGTGGCAAGGTCAGCGCCAGCCTGCAGGGATCGGTCACGGCCGGCCTCGATGGCATCGACGCCTCGAACGCGTCCGACGGTGGTGTGCTGGTCAACTACGGCACGCAGAACGCCACGACACAGACCCTGACCTCCAAGACCGGCATCGGCATCAGCGCAACCGACAGCAATGCGGTCGGGAATGTGGTGGTGAACGTTGGGCACAATAATACCGGTTCGACCACCATCATGGCATCGACCGAGGGCGTGCATGTCACCGGCAACGGCAACGGCACGGTGAACCTGAACAACAACGTCACCATCGACCCGGACAACTACGGTGTGTTCGTGGCGGTGGCGGGCACGGCGAAGGTCACCACCCTGAACAATGACGTCATCACCGTCGACGACAATGTCGTTCCGGGAAGTGACGACAAGAACTACGGCGTGTTCGCCGCCAGCGCGCTCAACGCCAACACCGCGGTGAACAATCCCTCGGTGCAGGTCGCCCTGGGGACCAACAACATCATCACGGTGAAGGACACCTCCGCGGACGGCCAGGCGGACGGCGGTCTGGGCGTCGCCGCCATCAATGTCGGAACCGGTTCGGGCGGCGTCAGCGTAACGGCCGGCGACGGCCTGGTGATCAACGTCAAGGGTAACAACGCCGGCGGCATCGGCGCCTCGACGATCTTCGGCGGCGGCACGGGCGCGGGCAATGTGACCGTCTCCACCGGCACTGGCTCGATCACCGTTACCGGCGGCGCCAACGTCACCGACACGGCGAAGAACTTCCCCGGCAGCTTCGGCATCGCCGCCACCACCAAGGGCGCGGGGATCGCCACCGTCACCTCCGGCGCCGCGATCACCGTCAGCAACAACGCACCGGCGACGAACACCGTCATCGGCATCCTGGGGCAGTCCTCCGGGGCGGGATCCACCAGCGTGACCGCTAACGGGACCGTCACCGCATTCGGCTCAGGCGCCATCGGCATCAACGCCATCAGCGGTACGAGCGGCGTCACGGTGAACGTCAACAATGTCGTCGATGCCTCACTCGGCCGCGGCGTGGTGACCAACAGCACGGGCGGCGGCGCGATCAACGTGGCCGCGGCGACCCTGACGACTCCGGCCGGACAGATCCGCGGCCTGGGCAACGCGGCCAATGCAGTGGTGGATATCACCACCGGCGTGGCTATCGTTCCGTCAAGCACCACGACGCTCACCAACGGCGGCCTGATCGCCTCCGACAGCGTCGGCACGGCGGCCGAGGCGGCTGATCTGGCCATCAAGGCTGTCGGCGGCAATCTGGTGGTCACCAATGCGGCGACCGGCACGATCAACGGCCGAATCGACGCGTCCGGACTGACCTCGGTGGTCGGCCCGCCGGCCACCACCTTCTTCGCCACCGTGAACAACACGGGGGTCTGGAACACGACGGGGACCAGCACCCTGAGCGGCGGCGCGGACGTGGTGAACAACAAGCTTGGGGGGACGATCAACACCCTGGGGACCACCACCATCGACTTCGGAGCCGGTTTGGACACGGTCAACAACGCCGGCCTTATCAAGGTCGGTGGGGCGGGTGCGGCCACGGCGGCCGCGACCCTGAGCCTGACGGGGCTGGAGACCTTCAACAACTCCGGCGTCATTGACCTGCACGACGGCGTCAACCCGGCCAATCGATCCCTGACGGCCACCGGAACAGCGTTCAACGGCTCAGGCGCAAGCCTGCTGTACGTCGACGCCTTCCTCGGCGCCCCGGGCTCCACGGCCGACACCCTGACCGTGGGATCGACTTCGGGCCTGACCAGCATCCGCGTCAACGACACCAACGCCGGCGTCGGCGCCTTCAACCCGACCGGTATTTTGGTGGTGACGGGGTCTTCGGCCGCCTCGACCTTCCAGCTCAGCAGCCTGTCGAGCTGGTTCGCGGCCGGTGGCTCGGGCTTCCAGGATCTGCCGGTGGGGGCGGTGAACGTCCTCGATAAGCCCGGTCTGTTCTTCTACGACTTGGCGTTCTCGGGGAACCAGGAGCTGTTGGTCTCGGCGCCCAAGGTGCAAGCGTTGCAGTTCGCCCAGATCGGGGCGATCAGCGGCGATACCTGGTACAACACGACCCAATCCTGGTTCGACCGTCAGGCGGATCTGCGCGATACGGTTGGCGCCCACGCTACCGGCTCTGGACCCGCGGTGTGGATGAAGATCACCGGAGATTGGGCACGTCGTGACTCGTCTCAGACCGTCAGCGTGCTCAACAAGACCTACACCTACGACACTAGCTACCGTGGCAACACCGCGGCGGTAATCGCCGGGGTGGACCTGCTGAACGTCACCGACAAGGACAAGGCTTGGGTCGTTGGGGTGCAAGGCGGCTACGTGGACACCAACGAGCGCTTCCGGAACTCCTCCACGCGCCTGAACCTCACCGGCGGTGTGGTGGGGGTCTACGCCACCTATATCCAAGGCGGCCTGTTTGTTGACGGCATCGTCAACGGCAATATCCTGACCGCCAACTGGAACCTGCCCGGCCTCGGCGTCACCACCGCGCCGTGGGTCGCCTCCAACCACGTCAACACCTGGGGCGGTCAACTCGAAGCGGGCTACGCCTTCCCGATCGGGGCCAACTCCTTCATCGAGCCGGTCGGGTCGATCGCCTACGGGCGCACGACCAACGGCCAGCTAACCCTGCCGCTTGGCAACACCGAGACGATCGCCAACTCCGACACCCTGCGCGGCAGCCTCGGCGCCCGCGTGGGCACCACCGCGGCCTTCCAATACTACAAGGTCAAGGTGGCCCTCGAAGGTCGGGCCTGGGATGAATTCGACGGCAAGACCACTACGGTCTTGGGCAATGGTGGAACGTCGTTCACCAACCTCAATAACATCAGCGGCGTCTACGGCGAGATCAAGGGCGAGGCCAACATCTTCGCGGTGGGCAACAACCTCTCGGCCTTCGTCAACACCGGCATCAAGTGGAAGGCCCGCTACCAGGATACGTCGGTCACCCTCGGCGTCCGCTACCAGTGGTAGCCAAGCCGGCTTGATCAAGGTCCAGGCACATCGGCCGGCGCTCGAATGGGCGCCGGCCGAACTACAAAAAAGCTAGGAAGGGGTCCAGGCCAGGCGCGCGAGCGGCAATTGGTGTGTGAGGTGAAGGCGTGGTCGAGATGATGCTGGAGGCCTGGTCCTGGGCGGAAAACGAAGTCGACAGACCCGTGCCTCCCGCAGCTCCCAGACGGCGTGTCCCGGTCTATGCCTCCATTCAGCGATACTGCCGCGAAACCTACGGCTTTCTTCCTTCGACCTGCTGGATCGCCGACATCCTGTCGGAGCACGGCCTGACCAAGCGCCAGGCGCCCAACCGCAAGGACGTCGCGCGGCCAAAGAAACCGTGTCCGCCCCATCGTCGGCAAGCCATTCTGGCGGCCATCCAAACGCTCGGGCTCGCGCAGCCAGGCGCACTACCTGAAATTGTAGGCGCCGTGACGGATCAACGGCTTTCGGCCTAGAGAGTCACCGACGACCCGCGCCGCGGTCGGCACGCGCCGGGCTTTGGCGGCTCGAGAGCGGCCCGACGAATTTCACCCTGTCAGCGGACGCGATCGACTTGCGGCAGGCGCTGTTCGGAAGCGCGAGACGCGTTGACGACGAATAGCGCGGATGGAGGCGGCGAACCGCCGACCCGAAAACCACCTAAATCATTGAAATGATTGGTGGGTGCAGCAGGGCTCGAACCTGCGACCCGCTGATTAAGAGTCAGCTGCTCTACCAACTGAGCTATGCACCCGCTCGACGACCAGGGCCTTGATCAGGCCCAGCGCGAGGGCGCGGAACATAAGCAAAAAGCGGCGGTTGGCAACCCGCCCTTTGAAAATGAATTCAGGTCCACGATCTAGGCCGCCAGGATGGCCGCGCCCTGGGGACAGAGGGCGGCGTCCACGCGTCGTTTTTCATCCGGTTTCAGGCCGTTGTAGGCGTTCTTTAGCGCGACTAGGCACTTGGCCTGATAGCCGAACGGCGCCTGGACATAGGCGCAGCCGCCCAGGGTCAGGCGCACCTCGTCCCGGCCCTGTGCCAGGGCGCGGGCGTTCTCGGCCAGGAAGGGCAGGTAGACGTCGCTGGCCATGGCCAGCATCCCCTCCAGCGCCGCCGACATCGGCGCGTCCGGATCGCGCCAGGCGCCCGGCTCCAGGCCCGAGGCGTCGTCCAGGGTCTCGATCCAGGTAAAGGCGGCCGGGTAGTCCCGGCGGATCATCGCGCGGGGCGTGGGGTCGCGAGCCAGCTGCGAGAACTGGCCGTACCAGGCGAAGTCGGCGATGGAGGGGCGCTCGCCGAACAGCCACAGGCCCTGGGCGACGTGGGCGTCGATCAGGGACAGGGCCTGGCGGGTGGTCTTCTCGATCAAGGGCGCGTTTTGCGGCGTGCAGCCCACCAGGGGCATGCGGCTGACCTGGCGGTCGCGGATGTCGGCGGCGGCGGCCGCGATCCGGGCGCGGGGTCGGCCCAGCATCGATTGCTGCACCAGGGTGAAGGCGTTGATGTCGATGTCGTCCTTTGGCGCCCAGCGATAGTGGAACATGGCCTTGGTCCCCCACTCGTCGGCCATGTCTTCGATCAGGAAGGCCAGGAAGGCCTCGACCGGGTCGTCGGGAACCAGGGAGCGGTCCGGGTGCAGGGTCTCCAGGGCGGCGATCACCGGGGTCGAATCGTTGCGCCAGCTGTCATCGGGGAAATGGACCACGGGAATCACCGGCGCCCGAACCTTCTCGCGCACGGCGCTGGTCAGACCCACGGAGCGCCAGACGTGCGGCAGGCGGCGATAGCGCATCACCGCGCGCACCTTCAGGGAATAGGGTGACCCCAGCGCGCCATAGAGCTCATAGACCCCGTCCATGCTCGCCTCCCGTCTTGTCTTGTTGGGGGCAATCCTGCCACAGATCGGGGTGGACGGGGCAGGGGTGTAATGGCGAGACGCGATATCAAGGGCGTGGTGGATTTCGGCTACCTGGAGGACTTCGCGGCGGGAGACGCGGTGGTCATCGACGAGGTGCTGGCCCTGTTTCGGGAACAGGCGGCGCTCTGGTCGGGGATGCTGGACCCCGGACAGGAAGGCTGGCGCGACGCCGTCCACACCATCAAGGGCGCGGCCCGTGGCGTGGGCGCCTTCGAACTGGGCGAGGCCTGCGCCTGGGCCGAGGCCAAGGGACCCGTGGGCCTGATCCGGGTGCGCGACGCCCTGGACGCGGCCCTGGCGGACGTGGCGGCCTATGCGCACGAGCAGGCGTTGAAATCACTGAAGACCACGCGGTAGGCCGGAGCCCGCCAAATACCAGCCCTCTAGATCCCGGCTCCGTTGTCCATCGTCGCCAGCGCCGCCTCGTGCATGGCCGCTTCGCCGGTGATCCAGTTCACGAAGGCCTTGACCTGGGGCAGGCGGCCTTTCGCCTTGGGGTGGACCACGTGGTAGGCGAAGTCGACGGCGGTGGCGATCTGCAGGGGTGACACCAGGCGCCCGGCGTCCAGGTCATCCTGCGCCAGGGTGCGCTTGGCCAGGGCGATGCCGCGGCCACCCACGGCCGCTTCGATCACCAAGCTGGACTGGTTGAAGCGCGGGCCGCGATTGCCGTCCACGCCTTTCACATTGCGCGCCGCCAGCCACATGGACCAGTCGGGGCAGCTATCGTCGGCGTCGGGAGAGCCGTCGTGCAGCAGGATGTGGTGCGACAGGTCCGAGGGATCGTTCAGCGGATTTGCGGCGATCAGGTCGGGGCTGGCAACGGGGATCACCGTCTCGTTCATCAGCCGCACGGTCTCAAGGCCGGGATAGCGGCCCGAGCCATAGCGGATGGCCAGGTCCACCTCGCCGGCGGCGAAGTCCACCAACTCCATGTCCGCTGACAGCCAGACGTCCACCAGGGGATGCGCTTCCTCGAACCGGCCCAGGCGCGGCACCAGCCATTTGGCGGCGAAGGAGGGGGCGGCGGTGAGGGTCAGGCGGCGGCCGTCCACGGCGGCGGTGAGCAGGGAGGCAGCCTCGGCCAGACGGTCGAAGGCCTCGCGCAGGGCGGGCAGGGCGGTCTGGGCCGCGTCGGTCAGCAGCAGGCCCTTGGGCGTGCGCTTGAACAGCGACGCGCCCACATAGTCTTCCAGGTTCTGGATCTGCTGTGAAACCGCGCCGGGCGTCACCGACAGTTCGTCGGCCGCTCGGCTGAAATTCAAATGGCGCGCGGCGGCCTCGAAAGCCCGCAGCGCGTTGAGTGGTGGAAGGCGACGCCTCGACTCCATAGAAATCCTGATACCCCCGGCAGAAGTCCTTGTTTGCGAAATGGGCGCCGCGAACCCAAGTTGCAACTGTCCGGCGGCGCATCGGCCCTTTTCGCTGACGGATGTCGACGGGGCGGACCTTCTGGTTCGCCCCGTCCTGTCTTGGGGCTGGCCTTTTAGAGTTCCTGAAACATATATCGGGCCATGACGAAAACTATCATGCCAACGAAAACCGCCAAAGGCTTGAGGAAATCCGCCAGGAGCCTGGTCGTGCTGGATGGCTGCAAGGCCGGCGCCGGGCGCGTGTGGCTGGTGGGCGCGGGACCGGGCGACCCGGAGCTGCTGACCATCAAGGCCTTCAAGGCGCTGCAGGGCGCCGATGTGGTGGTTCACGATGGCTTGGTGTCCGACGCCATTCTGGATCTGGCGCCGCCCGAGGCGCGGCGCATTTGCGTGGCCAAGCGCAAGTCGCGGCACTCCTACGCCCAGGACGAGATCAACCGCATGCTGACCGCCTTCGCCCAGGACGGGCTGGAGGTCGTGCGGCTGAAGGGCGGCGATCCCTTCATCTTCGGCCGTGGCGGCGAGGAACTGGAGGCCTGCCGCGCGGCGGGCGTCGACTGCATCGTCGTTCCCGGTGTCACGGCGGCCCTGGCGGCCGGGGCCTCGGCCGGCGGACCTCTGACCCATCGCGGCCTGGCTCAGGCGGTGACCTTCGTCACCGGCCATGCGGCCAGCGGCGCCGAGCCGGACCTGGACTGGGCGAGCCTGGCCAAGGCCAACCAGACCGTGGTCATCTACATGGGCCTATCCACCGCCCCGACCATCGCCGCGCGGCTGATGCAGGCCGGCCGGGCCGGCTCGACCCCGGCGCTGGTGGTTGAGAACGCCAGCCTGGTCGCGGAGCGCCGCATCACCACCACCCTGGCGCGGCTTGCCGGGGCTGTCGAAGGCCTGTCAGGCCCGGCCCTGCTGATGGTGGGAGAGGCCATGGCCCTGGCGCAGGCGTCCACGCCGGCTATCGCCGAGATCGTTTCAGCGCCTTCCGCGAGGGCCCGTTCATGAAAGCCCTGACCGCCAACCGCCTGGACGACGGCGAGGTCGTTTTCTGGAAGGCCGGCGCCTGGATCGAGCGTTTCGCCGACGCCGACCTGTGGTCCGACGAGGAGCCCGCCGCCGAGGCCGCCGAAGCCCATGGCAAGAGCGAGATCACCAAGGTCATCGACGTCTATCTGATCGACGTCATCACCTCCGAAGGCGGCTATGCGCCCCTGAGCTATCGCGAACGTATCCGCGCGCTGGGGCCGAGCAACAAGTTGGAGCACGGCAAACAGGCCGAGGGCGGGGCGACGATCGACGCCCTGGTTCATGCTCACGGCGCGGCCCGTTCCACCGGCCGCGTCAACCTGATCAAGCGCAAGTAGGGGCCCGCTGCGCCATGTACCGCTACGACGAAATCGACAAGGAAATGCTGGCCGACCGGGCCGCCGAGTTCCGCGAACAGGCGAGCCGTCGCCTGGCCGGCGAGATCACCGAGGATCAGTTCAAGACCATCCGTCTGATGAACGGCCTGTACCTGCAGCTGCACGCCTACATGCTGCGTGTCGCCATCCCCTATGGAGCGGTGAACGGCGCCCAGCTGCGCCGCCTGGCGCATGTGGCGCGCAAGTACGACAAGGGTTACGGCCACTTCACCACCCGCACCAACCTGCAGTTTCACTGGATCAAGCTGCGCGACGCGCCGGATATCCTGGATGAGCTGGCTGAAGTCGGGATGCACGCCATCCAGACCAGCGGTAACTGCATCCGCAACACCACCGCCGATCCCTTCTCTGGCGCCACCGCCGAGGAGCTGGACGATGCACGGGTGTGGTGCGAGGCGATCCGCCAGTGGTCGACCTTCCACCCCGAGTTCTCGTTCCTGCCGCGCAAGTTCAAGATCGCGGTCAGCGCCTCGGTGAAGGACCGCGCCGCGGTCAAGGTGCACGACATCGGCCTCTACCTGCGCCGTGGCCGGGATGGGACGCTCGGCTTCGAGGTGCTGGTGGGCGGTGGGCTGGGGCGTACGCCCTATGTTGGTTCGGCCATCAAGGCCTTCCTGCCCGCTTCGCGCCTGTTCTCGTACCTGGAGGCGATCCTTCGAGTCTACAATCGGCATGGCCGCCGCGACAACAGCTACAAGGCGCGTATCAAGATCCTGGTTGCTTCCCTGGGGGCGCAGGAATTCGGCCGCCAGGTGGATGAGGAATGGGAGAAGATCGGCGTGTCCGCCGACCTGCCCGACACCGAGCTGGCCCGCATCCGCGGCGCCTTCGCCGCGGTGACCTTCGAGACCCTGCCGGCCCGATCGGAAGCCTTCGAGGCGGCCAAGCAGGCCAGCCCGGCCCTGGCCCGGTTCGCGCGCAACAACCTGCGCCCGCACAAGAAGAGCGGCTATACCATCGTCGAGGTGGCGCTGAAGGCCGTGGGCGAGACCCCCGGGGACGCCAGCGCCGAGCAGATGGAGGTCATGGCCGATCTGGCCGAGCGCTATTCCTTCGACGATGTGCGGGTAACGCACGAGCAGAACCTGGTCCTGCCGCACGTGAAGCTCGACGACCTGGCCGCCGTCCACGCCGCCCTGGCGGCGGCGGGCCTAGCCTCGCCTAACGCCAACCTGATCAGCGACATCATCGCCTGCCCGGGGCTGGACTACTGCGCCCTGGCCAACGCCCGGGCGATCCCCATCGCCCAGCAGATCGCTCTGAAGTTCGCCGACCAGGACCTGGCGGAAAGGGTGGGCGAGCTGAAGATCAAGATCAGCGGCTGCATCAACGCCTGCGGCCATCACCACATCGGCCACATCGGCATCCTGGGCGTCGATAAGAAGGGCGAGGAGTTCTACCAGCTGACCCTGGGGGGCTCTGGCGCCGAAGACGCCGAGGTCGGCAAGATCCTCGGCCCGGCGCTGCCGGCCGAGCGCGTCGTGCCGGCCATCGACCAGCTGGTCGAGGTCTATCTGCGCGAGCGTGCCGAGGGCGAACGGTTCCTGGACACCTACCGCCGCACCGGCATCGCCCCGTTCAAGGAGGCTGTCTATGCCAACGCTCATTAGGTGGCATGAGGGCCAGGCCGAGCTGGCCGAGGATCCCTTCACGGCCGTGGCCGACGATGAACTGGTTCCCAAGGGCGATGTGATCATCTCCCTGACCCGCTTCCAAGCGGAGGGCGATCGCCTGCTCTCCGAATGCCGCAAGGTTGGCGTTCGGGTCGAAGCCGACGAAGCCGTCGAGGCCCTGGCCTATGACCTGCCGCGGATCGCCGTGGTGGCCCTGGCCTTTCCGAAATACCGCGACGGTCGCGCCTATACCGGTGCGCGCCTGTTGCGGGAACGCTTCGGCTACGCCGGCCAGGTCCGGGCGGTGGGCGATGTCCTGCGCGAGCAGGCTCTTTGGATGATCCGCTGCGGCTTCGATGCTTTCGAGCCCGCGGACGGATCGACGGCGGCCGATTGGGCCCATGTGGCCGCCCGTTATCGTCACGTCTACCAGCGCGCCTCGGATCACCGGGCGCCGGCCTTCCAAGAGAGGCAAGGATGATGGCCATGGCCTATGATCAAACCGACAGGGTTGAACTCGCCGTCCCGCCAGTGGCGGCGAACACGGATGCGGCGACCCTAGCGCGGCGCCTGAACGCCGAACTGCGCGACGCGCATCCTGCCACGGTGCTGCGCGCCGCCTACGAGCACTTCGGCGACAAGCTGGCCCTGGTGTCGTCCTTCGGCGCCGAGTCGGCGGTGCTGCTGCATCTGGCCGCCCAGATCAGCCCGGAGATTCCGGTGCTGTTTCTGGATACCGGCATGCTGTTCGGCCAGACCCTGGACTATCGCCAACAGCTGGCGGCGCGGCTGGGCCTGAAGGACGTGCGCGATTTGCGCCCACGGTTTGAGGACCTGGCCACTGTCGATCCCGGCTCCGACCTTTGGAAGACCGACACCGACGCCTGCTGCAATATACGCAAGGTTGTGCCCCTGGATGCTGCCCTGAGCGGCTTTGACGGTTGGGTCACCGGCCGCAAGCGCTTTCACGGCGGCGATCGCCTGCGCCTGGCGGTAGTCGAGGAGTCGGAGGGCAAGCTTAAGTTCAATCCCTTGGCCAACTGGGGCAAGGCCGAGTTGGACGCCTATGTGGTCGAGCACGACCTGCCGGCCCACCCGCTGGTGGCTTCTGGCTTCCCGTCCATCGGCTGCTGGCCGTGCACCAAGGCGGTTGACGAGGGCCAGGATGCGCGCGCCGGTCGCTGGGCGGGTTCGCAAAAGACCGAATGCGGGATACATACCGCCCGCGCCCCAGGCGTCGCGCCTTTCATGGGCGGCGACATTTAGCGCGCTTTGCCGCCTCCCCAGAGCTGAGTTAGACGAGCCCGTATGACCGACACCGCCCTAGCCGTTCCGCCGCCGCCCAAGGCCCGTGGCGCCTTCTACGTCGAGACGGTGACCTATGTGCACCATTGGACCGACTCGCTGTTCACCTTGCGCACCACCCGGGACCCCGGCCTGCGCTTCGAGAACGGCCAGTTCGTCATGCTTGGGCTGGAGATCAACGGCAAGCCGCTGCTGCGGGCCTATTCCATCGCCAGCGCCAACTACGCCGACGAACTGGAATTCTATTCCATCAAGGTCGCCGACGGCCCCCTGACCTCGCACCTGCAGAAGATCAAGGTCGGCGACGAGATCCTGGTCGGCAAGAAGCCCACTGGAACCCTGGTGCTGGACGGCCTGCGTCCGGGCAAGAACCTCTATCTGGTGGGCACCGGCACCGGCCTGGCCCCGTTTCTGAGCCTGGCGCGCGACCCGGAGGTCTACGAGCGGTTCGAGAAGGTCATTGTCACCCACACGGTGCGCGAGGTGGCCGACCTGAACTACCGCCAGTTCCTGGAAACGGATCTGCCGGGCGACCCGGACCTGGGCGAGATGATCGCGCCCAAGATGATCTATTACCCCACGGTGACGCGGGAGCCGTTCAAGACCCAGGGCCGAATCACCGACCTGATCACCTCTGGCAAGATCTTCGAGGACATCGGCCTGCCGCCGCTGGACCCGGCGCGTGACCGGCTGATGCTATGCGGCGGTCCCTCAGTCCTGGCCGACCTCAAGGCCATGCTGCTGGAACGCGGCTACGAAGAGGGCTCGGTGGCCAACCCCGGCGACTTCGTCCTGGAACGGGCTTTCGTCGAGACCTGAACCAGTCCAGGGTCCCGCCCTAACAGGGGAGGGGACCATGACCATCGTCATCACCGGCGGGACCAAAGGCATCGGCTTAGCCATCGCGCAGGGGCTGGTGGGCAGGGGCGAGCCCCTTCTGCTGGGTTACAACAGTGACGGCCAAGCCGCCGACGCCGCCGTGGCGCGACTGACCGGCCTGGGTGCGCGGGCTACCGCCATGGCCGCGGACCTGGGGACTATCGAGGGGGCCGCGGCGCTGATGGAGCGGGCCGGCGCCCTGGGCGGGCCGATCACCGGCCTGATCCACAGCGCCGCCATGATCTATCCCACAAACCTGCTCGACGCCGACCTGGAGATGGTCAGCCGCGCGGTGCAGACCAACGGCCTGTCGCTGCTCTACCTGGTCCGAAAGGCCATGCCCTTCATGGAGCGCGGCGCGTCCATCATCTTCGTCAGCAGCGCCGGGGCCAGGGTCAGCCAGCCCCGTTACGGCGCGCTCGGCACCGCCAAGGCCTTGGCCGAGAGCATCCTACGCTACCTGGCCCCTGAGCTTGCGCCGCTGGGCATGCGCATCAACGCCATCGCGCCCGGCCTTATGGAAACTGACTCCGTGGCCAATATGGTAGGCGGCCAGGACGCCGCTGACCGCCTGTTCGAACGCGCCGCCAAGGCCAACCCGTCGGGGCGACTCACCAGCGGCGAGGACTGCGCCGCCCTGGTCCGGTTCCTGCTCGATCCTGTCGCCGAATTCATCCAGGGACAGGTTATCCAGGTCAACGGCGCTGCCTATGTGGGGGGCTGACGAGAAGCGGACCGCATGACCCTGATCCTCAACATTCTCTGGTTCATCTTCGGCGGCTTCCTGGCCGGCCTAGCCTGGCTGTTCGCCAGCCTGTTGCTGGCCATTACCATCGTCGGCCTGCCCTGGGCCGGCGCGGCCTGGCGGATCGCCGCCTTCAGCTTCGCCCCCTTCGGCAAGACGGTGGTGGACCGGCCTTGGGTCACCGGCCGCGAGGACCTGGGAACCGGCGCGATGGGCTTCTTGCTGAACGTGATCTGGTTTGTGCTGGCCGGCTGGTACCTGGCCCTGGGTCACCTGGTGATCGCGGTCGCCCAGTTCGTCAGCATCATCGGCATCCCGTTCGCCCTGCAGCACCTCAAGCTGGCGGTGATCGCCTTGGCGCCGATCGGCAAGACCGTGGTCCCCGCGTAGGAAAGACCTAGGCCTGCGGGCAGCCCACGAAATGGCCGACCTTGGCCACCGTCAGGGTGGCGAGGTTCAGCGGCAGGAGCGGGCGCATCGAGGTGGCGCCCTGGCCGGTGAAAAGATCGATACGGCCCTCGTGGATCGCCCCGCCCACATCGGAGGCGTACCAATAGCCGTCGTGCTTGCTGCCGTCGGGCATGATCAGGCCGACGGTTTCCTTGATGAACAACAGGGTGTGGCGGGGCACGGCCCTGCCATCAACCGCCGCCGTGCGCATGGCAACCACCTTGCAGCCCAGGGAGTCGAAGCCGCGGATGCCGCCGCCGCTGTGATACAGCGTCGCCTTGAGCTTGAAGAAGTCGAGGACGGGCGCCGCGTCCTTCAACGCCTGGGCGAGGATATCGCCCAAAGGATCAGATTCCGCTTGAGCCCCTGTGGCGGCTAGGCCAACAGCCAGCGCAGCGAGGCATGCCAGGAGGCGCTTCATCAGCGTAGCCCTGTTGTTTCTCGTCGACGTTGCGGCGCGAGTCGTACAGACGACGCGCCGATCAGGCAACCCGGAGGCGGCAAGATGTCACTAACCATCCACGGCGACTCGATTTCAGGCAACTGCCTGAAGGTGAAATGGGTGGCGCAGCGGCTGGGCCTGGCCTTCGACTGGATCGAGGTGGATATCCTGGCCGGCGAGAGCCGCACCGCTAAGTTCCTGGCCCAGAATCCCGCCGGCCAGGTGCCGCTGTTGATTCTCGCCGATGGCCGCCCCCTGGCGCAGTCCAACGCCATCATGGTCCATCTGGCCGAGGGCACGGACCTCATTCCCGCCGACGCCTACGACCGCGCCCGCATGTTCGAATGGCTGTTCTGGGAGCAATACAGCCACGAGCCCTATGTCGCGGTGGCCCGCTTCCAGGTGAAGTACCTGGGCAAGGCGGTGAGCGAGGTCGAGCCGAAGATCATCGAGCGCGGCGCCGCTGCCCTGGCCCGCCTGGAGGCCGCGCTGGCCGCCTCGCCCTACCTGGTTGGGGACACCCTCAGCCTGGCCGATATCGCCCTTGTGGCCTATACGCGGATGGCCCATGACGGCGGCTTCGACTTGGCCGACTATCCGTCGACCCAGGCCTGGGTGGCGCGGGTCGAGACGGCCCTGCCGATCACGGATCCAGCATGAGCAAATCCTCCCGCCTCGCCGCCGGCCTGACCCTCGCCCTGGGCGCCACGGGCCTTTCCAGCCAAGCCTTGGCCTGGGGCAGCACCGGGCACCGGTTCGTCGGCCGCCTGGCCATGGAGGCCCTGCCGGCCGAGGTTCCGGCCTTCCTGCGCAGGCCGGTCTCGGCCGCAAAGGTCGGGGAGCTGGCGCGCGAGCCTGACCGTTGGAAGGCCTCGGGCAAAACCCACGACGCCGACCTCGACGCCGGCCACTTCATGGATCTGGATGATGACGGCAAGATCGGCGGCGGGCTGGCCCTGGACAGCCTTCCCAAGACCCGGGCGGAGTATGAGACCGGGCTGCGGGCGGTGGGCCTGGACAGCTGGAAAGCCGGCTATCTGCCTTATTCGATCATCGAAGGCTGGCAACAGCTGACCAAGGACTTTGGCTACCTGCGGATCGACGTCGCCGCGGCCAGGACCAGCCGGAGCGCGGCCCACAGAGCCTGGTTCGTCGCCGACGCCGCCGAGCGGCGCGAACTGATCCTGCGGGATATCGGCGTGCTGGGTCATTATGTCGGCGATGGCAGCCAGCCGCTGCACGTCTCGATGCACTACAACGGCTGGGGGGCGTTCCCCAATCCCGCCGGCTATACCCAGGACAAGATCCACGCCCCGTTCGAGGGCGCTTTCGTCCGCGGCTTCGTGACCATGGCCATGGTCCAGGCCCATATGGCGCCCCTGCACGACTGCGGCTGTCCCATCGAGAAGCGCACTGCCGACTATCTGGCGGTCACCGGCAAACAGACTGAGCCCTTCTATCAACTGCAGAAGGTCGGCGGTTTCGTCGGCGGCGACGCGCGCGGCCGGACCTTCGCCGCGGAGCGGCTGGCGGCGGGCGCAGACGAACTGCGGGACCTGATCGTTCTGGCCTGGCGAGCCAGTCCCCAGGGCGAAGCGGGCTGGCCGGCGGTCAAGGTGGCCGACGTGGAGGCGGGGCGCCTCGATCCCTATGATTCGCTGTTGGGCGCCGACTGAGTCCCCTCGCGACCCCGATTGCCGGTCCCTGGCGCGTTAGGGGGCCGGCTGATCAATTCTTCATCACGGGGCCAGGAGGCGGGCGCGACTTCTTGGGCTGTTCCGGAATCCGCGGCGGGGCCGTTTGGCCGCTTAAAAAACACAGACCGAAGGCGGGGCCGGCGGCCCGGGGGCGGGGGGTGAGTTTCGCCCCCTTGCGGACGCAATGCGCCGCCCGCACCGGCGCCTTGGCCCTTATGGGGTTGGCGATTGCAGCTTTGCTTTGCACAAGGCCTTTTCGCGGCGCCGCGAGCGCCCATATCCACGGGACGAGTTCTTCGCGGCGCGGCGGCGCACAGTCGAACCAAGACAGGTGAATGCGGTCACTGACGGTGATACAACGTCGTGCGTCGGGGCGACCGGGCACGCATCTAGTTGACGCCCGCGTCCAACCCCTTCAAATGGCCCAAGGAGTCGTGGGTGTAAGCCCGTCGCGGCGGATCGGGGGCGATGGACGACAACGCCGTTTTTCTCCAGAGCGTAGAAGCTCTGCGCGCGAGCATCGATCGCCGGCTGGCGGAATTGATTCCGTCACCGAGTCGAGAGCCCACGAGCCTGAATGGTGCGACCTACTACGCGCTGTTGGCCCCTGGGAAACGCTTCCGCCCATTGCTCACGTTACTGTGCGCCGAAGCCTTTGGCGCGCCTCCGGGCAAGGCCATGGATGTGGCCTGCGCCATGGAGATGATTCACGCTGCCTCCTTGATCCTCGACGATCTTCCGTCGATGGATGATGCGCGCATGCGCCGGGGCCGTCCGACCACGCACCGTGAGTTTGGCGAGGCCCAGGCCATCCTGGCGTCCGTCGGCCTGCTCAACCAGGCCTTCGCCACCGTCGCCAACGCGGAAGCCCTGCCGGCCAGCGCCAAGGCCCAGATCAGCAGCGCCCTGGCTCAGGCGGTGGGTTTCCACGGCCTGGTGGCCGGACAGGCTCTGGACCTGCAGGACCGTGACCGCCAACGCACACCCGAGGAAATCGACGCCCTCAATCACCAGAAGACCGGCGTGCTGATGATCGCGGCCGCCGAGTCGGGCGCCACCATCGGCGGCGCCTCGGTGGAGGCGCGCGCCGAGATCGGCGAGTTCGCCCGACGTCTGGGCCTGGCGTTCCAGATCCGCGATGACCTGATCGATGCGGAAGATTCCACCGAACTGGCCGGCAAGGACACCGGCAAGGATGCGGCCATGACCACCTGGGTCTCAGCCATCGGTGCGCGTCAGGCCGCTTCGGCCATGGAAGTTCACCTCGACGAGGCGGAAGCCGCCCTGGTCCGCGCCGGCTGTGATGGCCGGCTGGGCCGTTTCGCCCGCAGCCTGTTCATGGGGCGTAAGGCGGCGGCGTGACGCCCGACCCACAGGTCCCCATTCTACAAGTCGAGCAGGCTGAACACGCTTACGGCGGCAACAAGGTGCTGCGCGGTGTCGACCTGACCATCCGCGCCGGTGAGATCTACGCGTTGCTGGGACCCAATGGCGCGGGCAAGACCACCCTGATCCGCGCTATCTGCGGGCGCCTGAAGATCAGCGGCGGGCATGTGCGCCTGGCCGGCGGCGATCCCTTCAAGGAGCCCAGGGTCCGCGCCGCCCTGGGCCTCGCGCCCCAGGAACTGGCCCTCTATCAGCACATGACCGTGCGCGAGAACCTTGAGGTCTTTGCCAAGCTTTCGGGTGTGAAGGGTGCGGCGGTGGCGCCGGCTGTGCAGGCGGCCATGACCGTCACCCGCACCGCTGACCGTGCCCACGTGCCGATCCGCCACCTGTCGGGCGGTTACCAGCGCCGCGTGAACATCGCCGCCGCCGTGCTGCACCAGCCGCGGCTGCTTATCCTGGACGAACCCACCGTGGGGGTGGATATCAACGCTCGCGAGGCCGTGGACGGGGTGATCCGGGCCCTGGCCGACCAGGGCGTCGCCGTGCTGCTGATCACCCACGACCTTGAGCAGGCCGGGGGCCTGGCCACCCGCGTGGGGTTCCTGAGCGAGGGCTTGAAGGTGCTGGAGGGCGAACCTGGCGTGCTGATCTCGAACGCCTTCGGCGAGCGCATGGAGGTGCTGGTTCAGCTTTCCGGCGACCTGGCCGGCGAGGACGAAGGGCGGTTGGCGGCGCTAGGCTTGCGGCGCAGCCGGTCGGGCGGCCCCTGGTGCTGCCTGACCGACGACGGCTATGCCGCCGCGGGCCGGCTGGATCGGGCGCTCAAGAGCGCGGGCTTCTCGGTGCGGGAGATTCGGGTGCGGCAACCTTCGTTGCAAAACCTGTTCGCGCTGATCGCCGAAGACAGGCGCGCCGCATGACCTTGGCCATGTTCCGCGTCATGGCCCTGGAGCTGTGGCGCGACCGGGGGGCCCTGGTGATGGCCTTCTTCTTGCCGCCCCTGGTGTTCCTGATCTTCTCGGCGGTGTTCGCCGGCGCCACCGGCGAGAACATCAAGCTGAAGGTGGCCTTGGCCGACACCGCCCATACGGAGACCTCGCGCCGGCTGATGGCCGCGATGCAGGCCAATCCGCACCTGAGGGCCGAACCCGCCAGTCCGCAGACGCTGGACGAGGTGCGCCGGCAGGTGAAGTCCAGCGAGGCGGACGCCGGCCTGGTGATCCGCGCCGACCCGGGCGCCGAGGGCTCGCCCATCGTCATCCTGGCCGATCCCAGCCGTGAAGTAGCCGCCCCGCTGGTCCAGGCCCGCACCCAGCAGGTGATGGCCCAGACCATGCCAGACATCCTGCTGGCGCGGACGGTCCGCGACATCGGCCCGGCCATTGGCGACCTGACCAAGGATCAGACCGACACCTTGAAGATGGCGCAGAAGGAAGCCCGGGACGACGCCGCCCAGGGCAAGCCCACCGACGCCCAGAACTCGATGTTCGAACGCAGCGATGTGTCCGAGGCCAAGAAGGGTGGCGGCGCCATCGTCTACTACGCCGGCGCGGTGACCATCCTCTTCGCCCTGTTCTCCGCCATGCACGGCGCCCTGACCCTGATCGAGGAACGCCGCTCAGGCATCGCCGACCGGATCATGGCCGGGCGGGCGGGGATGGGGCCGGTGGTGACCGGCAAGTTCCTGTTCCTGTGCCTCCAGGCGACGGTCCAGGCCGTGGCCATTTTCGCCACCGCCGCCATCGTCTATGGCACGCCGCTGTTGCCGCATTGGGCCTCGTGGTGCGTCACCACAGCCGCCGCGGCCATCTGTTCCGGCGGCCTGGCGCTCGGACTTGTCTCGGTCTGCCGCACGCGGGACCAGGCGCAGATGCTGTCGACCTTCGTGATCCTGGTGCTGGCCGCCATCGGCGGCAGCATGGTGCCGCGCTTCCTGATGCCGCCGTGGCTGCAGCAGGTGGGTTGGGCTACGCCTCACGCCTGGGTGATTGATGCGTATCAAGGCGTGCTCTGGCGAGACGAAGGCATCGGTACGCTCTATAAGGCGTGGCTGGTCCTGGCGGCCACGGGGGCGATCGGCCTCATGGTCGCCCAGATCACCACGCGATATGCCCGCCGCTAGAGATGATGCTGACCCTCGCCCTGGACATCGCCCTGTTCCTCGCCGCCTTCCTGTTCATGGAGGGCTTTGCCTGGTTCACGCATAAATACGTCATGCACGGCTTCATGTGGGTCTGGCACAAATCGCACCATGAGCCGCGGCCGGGGATCTTCGAGCTGAACGACCTGTTCGCCGTGGTCTTCGCCACCCCGGCCATTGTCTGCATCTACTTCGGCGTCCACGGCCTGGGGCCGTTGCTGCCCATCGGCCTGGGCATCACCGCCTATGGCGCGGTCTATTTCATGTTCCACGATGGCTTGGTGCATAGGCGCTACAAGGTGCCGATGAACGGCAAGTCGCGGTTCTGGAAGCGCCTGATCCAGGCGCACCGCATCCACCACGCGGTGGGGACCAAGGACCATTGTGTGTCGTTTGGCTTCCTGATCGCCCCGCCGGTGCGCCGGCTGAAGGCCGAGCTGGCCGACGTTCAGCTCAGATCTTCGACCACAGGTCAGCCCGCAGCCTAGGCGCGCCGGCCAGCCGCGATCCCACCGCCAGGCTAAGGCCGCCAAAGGCGTGGCCGACCTTCTGCAGGCTGCTGGTAGAGACCCGCTCGTCCCAGGCGTGGGCGCCCAGCTTGGCCACCTCCACCCCGATCTGGCGATAGACTCCCCGCGCCGCGCCGATGGCCCAGGCGCAGCGGAAGGGCAGGGCGGGCAGGCCGTCCAGCGCGGAGGCGTAGTAGGGCTCGGCCCGCTCCAGCAATCGCGCGGCGACCTTGGCCACGGCGGCGCGGTTGGCCGGATCGGCCACGGTGGCCGGATCGTCCTTTAGCCCGGCCTGCGCCAGCCAGGCCGACGGCAGGTAGACGCGGTCGTTCTGGGCGTCCTCGACCACGTCGCGGGAAATATTGGTCAATTGGAAGGCCAGGCCCAGGTCCTGGGCCCGGCGCAGGGTCGCCAGGTCCCCCGGCTTCACCCCCATCACCAGCGCCATCATCACGCCCACGACGCCGGCCACATGGTAGCAGTAGTCCAGGGTGTCCTCGATGCTCGCGTATTGGCGGGCGGCCACATCCATGGCGAAGCCGTCGATCAGGTCGATGGCGTAGCGCTCGGGGATCTGGCGGCGCTGGGCCACCTTCTGGAAGGCGGCGAACTCCGGATCATCGACAGGCTGGCCCGCCAGGGCGGCGTGGGTCTTGGCGTAGAGGCTGTCCAGCCGGCGCTTGGCTTCCGCCGGCTCGAGCACGGTCATGCCGTGACCCAGATCCTGGCCGTCCACCACGTCGTCGCAATAGCGGCACCAAGCGTAGAGCATTTCCGCGTCGGCGCGGGTCTGGGCGTCGAACAGGGCGGCCGCGGCGGCAAAGCTCTTGGAGCCCTTCTGGATGGTCTCGCGGCTGGACTGTTCGAGGCTTAGGTCGCTCATGCGGCCTTCTCGAGCAGATCTTGCAGCATCAGCCCGGCGGTGGCCTTTGCCGACCCCACCACCCCTGGCACGCCCGCCCCCGGATGGGTGCCGGCCCCGACGAAATAGAGGTTGGGGATCACGTCATCGCGGTTGTGGGTGCGGAACCAGGCGCTCTGGGTCAGCACCGGCTCCAGGGAGAAGGCCGAGCCCTGGTAGGCGTTCAGTTCGGTCTCGAAGTCCTTGGGGGTGAAGATC
Organism: Caulobacterales bacterium; assembly: GCA_038228945.1. Taxonomy (GTDB): domain Bacteria; phylum Pseudomonadota; class Alphaproteobacteria; order Caulobacterales; family Caulobacteraceae; genus Acaudatibacter. The sequence continues at coordinate 116,640 of JBBROW010000002.1, read as the reverse complement.
CGGCTGGTGACCAGGTCGGCCTTCAGGTTGGGGATGTAGTGCTGTTCCAGATAGCTCAGGATTTTGTCGCGATAGACCGGTCCCTCCACCGCCCAGTCGATATTGGCGGTGCCCAGGTGCGGCACCGGCGACAGGGCGTAGTGGGTAGAGCAGCCGGCCGGGGCCATGTCCGGATCGGTGGCGCAGGGCGAGTGAAGGTAGATCGAGAAATCCTCGGCCAATCCGTCCTTTGCGTAGATCTCATCAATCAGCCCGCGATAGCGATTGCCGAAGCAGATGGTGTGGTGCTTCAGCTGCGGCTGCGGCGTCTTCAAGCCGAAATGCAGCACGAAAAGCGATGGGCTGAACCGCCGCCGCTTCAACGCCTTGGCCACGGACCGGCCCCGGGCGCTGCCCTTCAGCAGGCTCTCATAGGTGTGCATGATGTCGGCGTTGGAGGCGACGGCGTCGAACAGTTCATGGCTGCCGTCGGCGTGGATGACGCCGGTGGTGCGATCGCCGATGGTGGTGATCTGCCGGATCGGATCGCTCAGGCGCAACTCGCCGCCCAGGTCCTGGAATAGCTTGGCCAAGCCCTTGACCAATGCGCCCGTGCCCCCCTTGGCGAACCACACCCCGCCGCGCCGCTCCAGGGCGTGGATCAGGGCGTAGATCGAAGAGGCGGCGAAGGGACTGCCGCCGACCAGCAGGGTATGGAACGACAGCGCCTGGCGCAGGTGGTCGTCCTTCACGAAACCGCAGACCTTGTCGTAGACGCTGCGATAGGCTTCCAGCCGCATAAGGTCCGGCGCGGCGGTGAGCATGCTGGTGAAGTGCTGGAACGGTACATGGCCCAGCTTCACATAGCCCTGTTGGTAGACCTCCTCGGAGAAGGCCAGGAAGCGCTTGTAGCCGGCCACGTCATCGGGATTGCGCTTGGCGATCTGGGCGTCCAGCTGGGCCTGGTCGTTGACATAGTCGAACACATGGCCGTCTTCCCAGCACAGGCGGTAGAACGGGCTCACCGGTAGCAGGGTGACGTAGTCGGCCAGCTTGCGGCCGCTTAAGGCAAACAGCTCCTCCAGGCAGGCCGGATCGGTGATCACCGTTGGCCCGGCGTCAAAAGTGAAGCCCTCGTCCTCATAGACATAGGCGCGGCCGCCCGCCTTGTCCCGGCCCTCGATCAGGGTGGTGGACAGGCCCGCGGACTGCAGGCGGATGGCCAGGGCCAGGCCGCCGAAACCGGCCCCAACGACAGCGACTCGGGTCATGCGGCGGCTCCAGCGGTAAAAGCGGATTGTTCGGTCAGGCACGTCACGGCGCGGCTGATCGGGACGGGCGGCTTGCCGGTCAGAATACGGATCTTATCCCCCAGGGTGATGTCGCCGGCGTAGAACCGCTCCACGAGCGGCTGGCGCAGGCGGTAGAAGCGCTCCAGAACCCGGTAGCGCTGGTTGGGCTCGCAGGCCCGGAACATCATACGATTCAGCAGCCGGTAGTAGTCCCGGCGTTTCCAGGCCGCCTTGGACGTGGCCTCGGTCAGTGTACGCACCGCGGCGCTGGTCAGATCAGGCGCGGCGGCGATTGCCTCCGCCATTCGCGCCGCGTCGGGCAGGGAATAGCCCGTGGTCGGCTGGAACAGGGCGCTGCGCAGACCCACCTCTGGCACCCCGGGCGTCGCGCCGGCCCAGTAGGCGCCGATGTCGCCGGCCAGCGCGATGGGCAGGATGCCGTCCTCCTCGCGCTCGGTGGCGGCGATGGTCCAGCCGTTCTGCGTGGCGTAGGCGTCGATATCGGCGCTGAGCTTGGCGCGGTCCAGGGCCGGGCCGTCGCTGTAGCGGGTGTCTTCGATCAACAGGCGATCAGGCGCCAGGGGCAGGGTGTAGAGGAAGCGGTAGCCGTCAAGCTGCGGCACCGTGGCGTCCATGACGATGGGCCGGGTCAGGCCATGCGGGGCGGTGAGCCGCACCTCCCGGCCGAGGAACTTCTGCCAGCCCAGGGCCAGGGCGTCGCTGCGCCGGGGGCCGCGACCGTCGATCACCAGGGGCGCGATCAGGGTCCGCCCGTCGGCCAGGCGCACTGCATTGGGCTGCACGTCGACGATGTCCACGCCAAGCCACGCATCGACACCCAGCAGGCGCTCCACCACCGTGTGCAGACGCTGCGAACTGATGGCGCGATAGGATGTGGAAACCTGCCGCGCGTGGGCCGGGAAACGCACCTCGTAGCCCGGCCATTCGGCGATGAACAAGGGCGCCAGCCAGGCGCCGATCTCCGCCGATACATCGGTGGCGAAGTGGCACCAGGTGTGCTGGCCGCCGATGGTCGCATCCCGCTCCAGCATGATCACCCGCAGCCCGGGCCGCAGGGCCTTCAGGCGCATGGCGATCAAGCTGTTTGCGAGGCCGCCGCCCGCCAGGACGACGTCGGCGCTGATCGGCGCGGCGTTCATGTCCTGCCTCTAGCACGATGCGGCGGGCAGGGGGCTAGGGCCGATTGCGCGGGACGGCGTGAACCGCTACGCGATGCGCCAATACCACAGCGGGGAGCGGGCCATGGGCGAGGCGAGGATCATCGACTTCAAGGCCGGCGCCGAAACCATGCGCCGGGAAGTGGCGCTGGAGGCCTCCCGGCTGAAGGCCGAGCACGGGATTACGCCTGGTCTGGCGGTGGTGCTGGTGGGCGAGGACCCGGCCAGCCAGATCTATGTCCGCTCCAAGGGTGAGCAGAGCCGCGAGGCCGGGCTGCAGTCGGTCACCCACGTCCTGCCCGCCGACACCGGGCAGGCCGACTTGATCGCCCTGGTCCGCACCCTAAACGCCGATCCGGCCATCCACGGCATTCTGGTGCAGCTGCCCCTGCCAAAGGGCCTGGACGAGCAGGCGGTGATTGCCGCCATCGATCCGCGCAAGGATGTCGATGGCCTCACAGCGGTCAACGCCGGCCTGCTGGCCGGCGGTCAGCCGGGACTTATTTCCTGCACGCCGCTGGGCTGTATCCTGATGTTGCGCCAGACCCTGGGCGACCTGTCGGGCCTCAACGCCGTGGTCATCGGCCGCTCGGTGCTGGTGGGCCGGCCCATGGCCCTGCTGCTGCTCAACGACAGCTGCACCGTGACCATCGCCCACTCCCGCACCCGCGATCTGCCGGCCGTCTGCCGCACCGCCGACATCCTGATCGCCGCGGTGGGTCGCCCGCAGATGGTCAAGGCCGACTGGATCAAGCCCGGCGCGGCAGTGATCGACGTGGGCATCAACCGCGTGCCCTTCCGTGATCCGGTCAAGGCCGCCGAGGGGCGCACCAAGGTCGTTGGCGACGTAGACTTCAAGCGCGCCAGCGCCGTGGCCGGCTGGATCACCCCGGTCCCCGGCGGCGTCGGCCTGATGACCGTCGCCTGCCTACTACGCAACACCGTCACCGCCGCCAAGCGGATCGAGGGGGTGGCCTAAAGCCCTTCCGGTTCAAGCGGGCTCACTTGAACCGGGCCTACTTTTCCTCAACAGTCCCTAGGACGGCGGCTTGCCGGCCTGATCCTCGGCGGCCTTTTTCTTCGCATCCTCGACGCGGCGGCGCGCCTCCTCGGCCTTGGCCACGTGCGCCGCGATCTCGTCGGCAGATGGCGGCCCACCTTGGCCGGCGGTGGGGCCGACGCCCGCGGGAGGCGGGGGCGGCGTCTGCCCGCCACCCTGGGCGCGCTGCCGCGCCTCGGCGTTCCTCTGCTCCGCGGCCGCCCGTGCGTCGCCTTCGGCCTTGGCCCGGTCCTCTGCCAGAGCGCGTTCCTGCGCCTGAGCCGCCTGCTGTTGAGCCTGGTCGCTGGCCTGGGCGGCGGCCGCCGCGCGGGCGTCAGCCTCAGCCTTGGCCTTCGCCGCATCAGCTTCGGCCCTCGCCGCTTCGCTTCGGGCTTGGGCTTGAGCCCGCGCCTCAGCTTGAGCCGCGTGCTCTTGCGCCTGGTCGCTGGCCTGGGCGGCGGCGGCCGCGTGGGCGTCGGCCTCGGCCTTGGCTTTCGCCGCATCAGCCGCGGCCCTCGCCGCTTCGCTTCGGGCTTGGGCTTGAGCCCGCGCCTCAGCTTGAGCCGCGTGCTCTTGCGCCTGATCGCTGGCCTGGGCGGCGGCCGCCGCGTGGGCGTCAGCCTCAGCCTTGGCCTTCGCCGCCTCAGCCTCGGCCCTCGCCGCCTCCATCCGCGCTTTCACTTGAGCCCGCGCCTGAGCTTGGCCCGCCTGCTCTTGCGTTTGCTCTTGCGTCTGCTCTTGCGCCTGGCCGTTGGCCTGGGCCGCAGCCGCCCCGCGGGCGTCGGCGTCGGCCTTGGCTTTCGCCGCCTCCATACGAGCCTGGGCCTGGGCGTGCGCCTGGGCTTGAGCCCGTTCGGCGGCCTGCTCTTGAGCCTGGTCGTTGGCTGGCGTGTCCTGAAGCGGCGGAGGCGACCGCCCGTCCGTCGGCGAGACCATGGTTCCGCTCAGCGCGGGTCGACCCCGGCCAAAGCGCGGCGGCTGTGAACCGTCCGGGCCGGGGGGCAGAGGCGCATGCGGAACCGCTACGTTCTGCCGGCCCTGCGCCGCTGGGTTCTGGATCTGCGAAGGCGCCACGAAGTTGAAGCCGCCGAGGCCGGTGGGCCAGCCGCGGGGCGGTCCGAACCGCGCGCCCGGGATCACCGGTGGCCTGCCGGCGTCGGCCGGTTCGGCCGCCTCCGCGGCGCGCACCCCCGCCAGCCGGGCGGGTGGCGCCATCGAGCCGCGCGTCGGACCCCGTTCAAGGCCGCCATAGGCTGGCGCCCCGTCTGGACCGCGAGGGCCGCCGCTAGCTAGTCCGGGCTTGAACCCGCCCGTCCTGGCCGCCCGGTCGGGGGCCAGATTGCCGATCAGTGTGGTGACCGTGGCCGCGCCAAAGGCTTGCGGGGGCAGGGGGCTGGTCGCCTCGCGAACGGAAGCACCGTGGGTAAAGGCGTCGGAGCGGACCACCGTGGCCGCCCTGACGTTACGGTACTGGTTCACCATCCGGCGGTTGTCGTTGATCGTGGCGGCGTTGATGATGGCCTGGCGCACGCTCGCCCCATTGACCCGGCGCACATAGGTGTCGCTGACCCGGTAGCTGGGCCGATAGACCTCGTCGGGCGCCAGGGGCACCCAGCCGATACCGCCGCCGCCGCGAGAATGACCCCTGCCGCCGACGGAGATGCCAATATTCAGGCCGCCGCCGATAAACGCCACCAGGGCCGGGGCATAGACCGGTTCGCGATCGGATTGCCCGCGCACCCAGGCCCATCGATTGTTGATCTGAGCCCAACGGCCATAGTGGAACGGGGTGAACCCCCAGGGCTGGTCGTCGATCCAGGTCCAGCCCCACGGTTGCACATAGGCCCAGTGGCCGTCGTGGTATGGTGCCCAGTCGCGGGGTACGTCGCGGGGATACCAGACTTGGCCGTACCCCGGATCGTTGATGAACTGGCCATGGGCCGCTAGGTCATCGTAGCCGGTGAAGGAGTCATCGTCGTTCGACGCCCTCTGGGCCCAGTGTTCCCGGGCTTCGCGCGAGCGGGCCCAGTCGTCGATCGCCGCGTCCTGAGCGTCGTCGTACTGGGGGTCATAGCCTGCATAGATCAGGGCCGATTCGCCGGCGTCCACGCGCGCCAAGCCTTGGGCGCCAGGGGTCATGGCCGAGCCTTCCAGAACCGTCACCTGCACGGGCGGATAGTCGCCGTCCGCGGTCTGCGCCCCGACGTCGATCCGGTGGGCGCCAGCCTGGTTGATGCGTACGTCGCCTATGGGGGTGGCGATCAGCACCCCGCCGCGCGGGACCCGCCAGACCCGAAGGTCCATCGAGCCCTGCGGCAGGCCCAGGCGCGTCTGGCCATAGTCGAGGCTCAGCACATCCAGCTCGGTTTGGCTGTCCAGCCGCGCCTCCAGTGCGCCGACCTGAAGCTCCGCCCGGCCACGATTGCCGGTCCAGAAGGACTCCCCGGGCGCCACGGGAAAGTTGCGCAGGGCGTCGGTCCATTCCGTCTCGCCTGGCGGGGTGAAGGATACGTCGCCCTCCACATAGCTCACCCGCCCAACCCGGCCAGGCGGGTCGGCCATGGCCGCCGAAGCGATCGCCACGGCGGCGCTGGTTGTCAAAAGGCTGAGGACGAGGCGGCTGACAGTCATGGACGGAGTCTGCTCTGTGGAGAGGTGATTGGAAGAGAGGGTCGTCTCTCGAGCCTGAACGCAGGGTGACTGGATCGCCCCGCGTCGCCCTCTCTGTACAACCTTTGCAACGCGCGGCGATCGCGCCGGTTCACTCGGGCGCGTTGGCGAACGGATGGCGCTGCGGACCCGCGGATACACCAGGACCCAGCTGGCCAGGCGCCGCGCCGCGTCGCTGAAAAATGGATGCTGGATTACGACCTTGACATGGCCGCGCGGAATTTGGCCCGTCAGATCCCAGACCGTCAGCCGTGCGATATCGCCCCTATCGTCCAATCGGCGATCCCCTCCGACGTAGAGGCGGCCAACCTGCCTGCCGGGTCACCGGCAAGGGCCGCGGCGGCCGATATCACTAGGCAGAAGCCCCAGAGCCCGCCTATGCCTGCTAAACAACCACCTTGAGGGCTCCCGCCATGTTGACCGTTCACCACCTCGGCGTCTCGCAGTCGGAACGCGTCGTCTGGCTCTGCGAAGAGTTGGAGATTCCCTACGAGCTGAAGCGCTACGACCGCGTTCCCCCCGGTCGGGGCATGGGGCCGCCGGAGTACAAGGCGTTGCACCCCCTGGGCACCGCCCCGATCATCACCGACGGCGATGTGGTGCTGCCGGAGTCGGGGGCGATCATGGAATATATCATCGGCAAATACGGCCAGGGACGCCTGGCGGTGGCCCCGTCGGCGCCGAACTTCGCCGACTACCTGTTCTGGTTCCACTTCGCCAATGCCTCGATGCTGCCGGCCCAGCAGCCGCCCAGGGCGGAGGGCGCCGAGGAAACCCCTCGCGCCCAGTTCATGCGCGCCCGCGGCGAGCGCGGCTGGACGCTGGTGGAGGACCGGCTTGGCAAGGTTCCCTACTTCGCCGGCCAGGACTTCACCGCCGCGGACATCATCATGGTCTTCAACCTGACCACCATGCGCGCCTTCATCCCGCGCGACCTGGCGCCCTATCCCAACATCCTGGCCTATCTGCAGCGCATCGGCGCCCGGCCCGCCTATCGCCGCGCCATGGAGAAGGGCGACCCGCAGATGGCGCCGATGCTGACCTGATCGCAGCTAGGTCTTAGGCTTCAGGTCCGGCCTGGACGCCAGGAAGGCCGCCCGCTCGGCGGCGGTAAGCACCTTGCCCGGCTTCTGGCGGGTGACCTTGGGCGTGGGCGGGGCGAAGGTCGCGGCCTTGCCGTCCTGCCGCTTGAGGCCGGGCTTGATGATCATCGGCTTCATGCGGTCTGTTCCCCGGCGTGTTGGCGGTCGATCGCGAAGCGCCGCGTCGTGATCAGCCCCTACCTACAGCTCGTCGTAGGGCGGGGGAAGGCGGCCGGACTTGAACAGGATCACCGGATTGTCGTCATAGTCCCCCATCTCCACGTCCGCCGAGGCGGAGAAAGCGACCACGCCCAGGCGAAGGGGAGCAAGACGCTCAGCCTTACGGCGGGCTTCTTCCGCCGATTGGCAGCCCACCGGGGGTTCGGCCTTGAGGGCCTGGCCACGCCCGGCGACGTAGGCCTGGAGGATGTGCACGGTTTCTCTGGCCATGAGTGACGGTCCTGGAGCGGGAGGCGGCGAGCCCAGCTAGAGCCACTTGAAGCTGTGATGCTCTAGGGGCGCGGGTGGTCCGCCAGATTGATCAGTTGATGGCTTTCACCATCGGGGTCCGCGGGGTCGGCGGCCAGGGCCTTGAACGCGGCCATGCCGCTTTCGGTGATCTGCCAGCCGCTGCCGACGCGCTCGGCCAGACCGCGGTCGGTCAAGGCGCGGGCGTCGGCGATGGCGATCCAGCCCACCTCCTGCCCGCTGTGCTTGACCGCCAGGTTCTTGAGCGCCGCGCGCTCGCCGTCGGAAAGGGGCGTCATGCCCAGCGCTCCCCAGACGCCGCGCGGCGGGCGGCGGCCGGTCGCGGAGCCGGAACCAACGGGCGCGCTGGGGCGACGGTATAGGCGCCGACCATGCGGTCGCCCTGCCACAGCTGCGCGGCGCGACCCGCCAGGCGCAGGGAGACCACAACCAGGGCGTGGTAATCGTCGTCACACTCCAGGCGGACCAGGCTAGCGACCCGATCGCCGCCGTCGAGAATGTGAAGCTGGTAATCCAAGGAGTACGCTCGCAGCCCTGGAGCCTGTCCCGTTCGATGGAATCATCAAAGCGGGAGAAACAGGCTCGATTCTTGAGTTCGCGAGTACGGTTCAGATTTTTGTCGGTTCAGACAAAAGTCATCGTGCACTAGCAGGCGAGAGCGCGAGCCTCTCTCAGCCGCGAGCGTCCGGAAATCCTTGGCCCGCAGTCATCCAGAGCTAGACCCGGCGAGGGGGCGTGTCGAGGGACCATGGCGCCGCGCCTGAAGTTCAGCCCCGGCCTTTGGCGTCCGTCCAGGCCACCAAGTCGCCCAGCACCTTGGTCACCGCCTGATCGAAGGCCGCGGCGATGGCGCTGACGCGGTTGTCAGAAGCCGTCGCCGTGGCCTCGAAGGTGCGGCTGCCCGCAGAGCTGCGGTCGTTGATCCTGTCCAGGTCGGCGTGCACCACGACAACGATTGTCGGCGCGGCTTTGTCGCCGTGATCGTAGCGGGCCTCGAAGGCGCGCACGTCCAGCTTGAGGGTATAGTCGGCGTGGACCATCTGGCCGTGGGCGACAAGGCGCGCCGGGCCGCCCGAACCGTCGAAGGCTCGGGTGAGGGCCTCGTCGAACAGGGTGTTAGCCTGGCTGATCCAACGCGAACCCTTGATATAGGCCGCTTCGCTGCCGGATACGGTCAGGATGCGGTCGCCGGCCGCGGCGCGGTCGAAGGTGGTCGGGCCGCTGAGCACCCCGAACCGCTCGCCCCCGGTGGCGGACGCGGCGGGCGGGGGCGTCATGCCGAACCGGAACAGGTTGGCCGGCGGCTGCTTGGGAAACACTGAGACGCAGGCCGACAGGGCCACGGACACGGCGGCGGCGACAAGGATGCGGGCAATGAGGTTTGGGGCGCCGAGGCTGGCGGCCCTGGCCCGCACGAGCGATCCGATCTTGCTCACGGCTTGACCTCGACTTCCTTGGACGGTGGCTTGCTGAGCAGGCCCTGGGGACTTTGCTGGATTTCATCGAGCACCCGATCGAGGTGATCGGTGGTGCGCTGCAGGCTGCTCAGGGTGGATTGGATCTGCGGCAGGCCGGTCTTGGCGAAGTCACCGGTGGGGCCTTCCAGCTTGGAGAGCAGTAGGCGGACATCCTTGGCGGCGGCCTCGATCTCGGTGGCGGCGTCGCCCAGTTTGCGGACCGACCGCGCGCCGTCGCCCTCCACCAGAGTCTGGCTGGAACGGGCCAGTGTGCGAATCTGCTGCGCGGCCGCGTCGGCGCTCAGCAGGGCCTTGTCGGCGTCGGCGATGATCGCCTTGCGCGCCCTAAGCTCGGCCGTCACCGCCTGGACATCGCCCAGGGCGGCGCTGAAGGTCTTGATGTTTTCGTCCGACAGCACGCGGTTGACGCGGTTCAGGGACTCGATGGCCTTGGCGACGACGGCGCTGCCGCCGGACAGCAGATCCGAGAAGGCGTCCTTCTGGCTCTGGATCACGGGGTATTTGTAACCGCGCGGGGGGGGAAGGCTCTTGAGCAGGGGCTTGGACGCCGTGCCCGCGCCGATCTGGACATAGTTCACCCCGGTGATGCCCTGGGGTTCGAGGGCGGCGATGGAATCCTGGCGGATCGGCACGTCGGAGGTCACCTTGATGGTGGCGTCAACCAGTGTGGGGTCCTTGTCGTCCAGGGCGATCTTGGAGATTTCCCCGACCTTGATGCCGTTGAAGTGCACCTCGCCGCCATTGGAGATGCCGCGCACCGGCCCCTTGAACGAGATGATGTAGTTGTCGAACTGCTGATGCAGATTGAACTGCGCCAGCCAAACGATGAAGATCACCGAGGCGACCAGCAGGATCGTCGAGACGACCCCCACCAGAGCATAGTTGGCGTTGCGCTCCATCAGCGTGTTCCCCCATGGCTGGCGGCGGCCGCCCTGGCATCTGCGGAAGCCCGGCCCCGGGGGCCAAGGAAATATTCCCGGATCCAGGGATGATCGGATTGTTCCAGTTCATGGACCGGCGCCATGGCCACCACCTTCTTTTCGGCGAGCACGGCCACCTGGTCCGTGATCGCGTAGAGGCTGTCGAGATCGTGAGTGATCATGAAGACGGTCAGGTCCAGGCTGTCCGACAGATCTTCGATCAGTTCGTCAAAGGCGGCCGAGCTGATCGGGTCGAGGCCGGAGGTGGGCTCGTCCAGGAACAGCAGCTCAGGATCCAGCGCCAGGGCGCGGGCCAGGCCGGCGCGCTTTATCATGCCGCCCGAAAGCTCGGACGGCTTCAGCGCGCCAGAGCCGGCGGGCAGGCCCACCAGGGCGATCTTCAGATCGGCCAGCTCGCCGATTTCGGCGGCGCCCATGTCGGTGTGCTCAAACAACGGCGCGGCGACATTTTCCTTCACCGTCAGGTTCGACCACAGGGCGCCTTGCTGGAACAGCACGCCCCAGCGTCGATTGATGGCCGTCCATTGCCGGCGCCGCGCATAGCGGATGTCCTGGCCGAAAATCTTCACCGTGCCGCCCTCGGGCTGCTTCAGCCCGATGATGGTGTTCAGCAGCACCGACTTGCCGGTGCCAGAACCGCCCACCACGCCGACCACGTCGCCGCGGGGGATGACCAGGTCCAGGTTGTCGTGGATCAGATGGTCGCCGAAGGCGGACGTCAGGCCGCGCACCTCGATGGGTGGAGCGTCTTTATCCAGAACGGCTTCGGGCGCGACGCTCATATCTTCAACTTCATGTAGATCAGGGCGAAGATCGCATCGATCAGGATGGTGGCGAAGATGGCGTGCACCACCGCGGCGGTCACCCGCCGGCCAAGGGATTCCACGTCGCCGCCCACTTCCATGCCCTGGCGACAGCCGATGGCGGCGATGACGATGGCCAGCACCGGGGCCTTGGACATGCCGACCCAGAAATGCTTCACGCCGACGTTCTCCAGCATCCGGCTGAGGAACATGGTCGGGCCGATGTCCAGCTGCGACCACACCACCACCAGCCCGCCGATCAGGCCGGCGATCGTGGCCACGAAGGTCAGCAGCGGGATGGTGAACAACAGCGCCATGAACCTGGGAAACACCAGGGCGTCGAAGGGATCGACCCCCAGCACCTGCATGGCGTCGATCTCCTGCTTCATCTTCATCGCCCCGAGTTCGGCGGCGAAGGCGGAGGCGGACCGGCCGGCCAGCAGCAGGGCGGTGATCAGGATGTTGAATTCGCGCAGGACGGCGATGCCCACCAGGTCCACGGCGAACACCTGGGCCCCGAAGTTGGTGAGCATGTTGGCGCCCAGAAGCCCTACCACCGCGCCGATGAAGAAGGTGGTGGTGGCCACGATCGGGATGGCGTCCAGGCCCGCCCGTTCGGCCAGGGAAAACACCGAAGCCCAGCGCACGCGCCCGGGATTGGCGAAGGCGCGGCCGACGGCGACGATCAGGTGACCGTTGAAGACGAACAGGTCAAAGACGTCGAGGCCCAGGTTGACCACGCCGCGGCCGATCCGCGCGAACAGTTCGTGCACCGGCCGGGGCGCGGCGTGGGGTGTCGGCTCGGCCTCGATGGCGGTTGCCACCAGGTCCATCAGCCGGGTCAGCTCCGGCCTGGCGAGCACCTCGCCCGGCGCCGTGGCCGCGGCCATGGCCATCAGCACGCCATAGGCGCCGGAGGTGTCCAGTCGTCCGATATTGGACATGTCGATGGCGACGCCCTTGGTGCCGCGCAGCACTTCGGTCAGCCGCTCGTTGCCTTCACCCATGCGCACGGCGGTCCAATCGCCCACCAGCGTGGCGACGGAACCCTTGTCCGTGGTCTTGAGCTCAAAGTCGGCCGGCTCGTTCATTTCGGCGCCTGACGCGCGCACCCCAATTGCCGCCGACCCTGTCGAGTCGGCCCCCATCGGCAGGAAACGTAACAGAGGTTTGCGAAACGCCTAGCCCGATCGCGCCAGAAGGGATGCGCGGCCGCGACTAAGTGGCTCGCGTGCGCGGCGCGTGGGCGATCCGAAGCAGATTGGCGGCGCCCGGCGCGCCCATCGGCGGCCCGGCGATGATCAGCACTCGCGCGCCTGGAGCGGCCAGGCCAAGCTCGGCGGCCATGTGCGCCGCCTCGTCGGTCATGGCCGCGATGCCGCGCGGCTGGGTGGCCACCCGCGGCTCCACGCCCCAGACCAAGCCAAGACGGCGCGCCACGGTCAGGTCCGGGGCGATGGCCAGCACCGGCAGCACCGGCCGCTCTCGCGCTACGCGCCGCGCCGTCGAGCCTGTCGTCGTATAGGCCACCAGGCAGGCGGTGGAGCGAGCCTCGGCGGCGCGGGTCGCCGCGGCGATCAGGGCGTCCACGTCCTCATCGGCGTCCGGCCCGTGGTCGGCGCGCATCAGATTGGGCCAATAGGGGTCGGCCTCCACCCGGCGGATGATGGCGTCCATCACGCTTACCGCCTCGTGCGGAAAGGCGCCGCTGGCCGATTCCGCCGACAGCATCAGGGCGTCCGCACCCTCATAGACCCCGTTGGCGACATCCGACGCCTCGGCGCGGGTGGGGGAGGGGTTACTGGTCATGGATTCCAGCATCTGGGTGGCGATGATCACCGGAATACCCCGGCGGCGGGCGGAACGGACGATGGTCTTCTGCGCCACCGGCACTTCCTCGGTGGCCATCTCGACCCCCAGGTCGCCGCGCGCCACCATCAGGCCGTCGGATACATCCAGGATCGCCTCCAGGTGCTCCAGGGCGGCGGGTTTCTCGATCTTGGCGATGATCAGGGCGCGGCCGTTCACCAGTTTGCGCAGCTCGGCCACATCGCCGGCGTGCTGCACGAACGACAAGGCGATCCAGTCCACCCCGATACGCAGGGCGAAATCCAGATCCTTGCGGTCCTTGGGCGTCAGCGCCGGCACCGGGATCACCGCGCCGGGAACGGACACCCCCTTGCGATCAGACAGGGTGTCACCGGCCACCACCTCGGTGGCCGCCCAATAGTCGCCCGCCTTGCCCTCGCCGACGGCGGTGACCCGCAGCCGCACGCGGCCATCGTCCAGCACTACCTCCATGCCCGGCCGCAGGACGCGCAGCACTTCGGGATGCGGCAGCGGCGCGCGGCGGCTGTCGCCCGGCGTCGGATCCAGGTCGAAGCGGATCGCCTGGCCCGGCGCGATGGCGATCTTGCCCCCGGCAAAGGCGCCCAGCCGAAACTTCGGCCCCTGCAGGTCGGCCAGGGCCGCCAGGGGCCGTTCGATATGGGCTTCCGCCGCCCGCACCGCCTCGAGCGCGGCGGCGTGGTCCTCGTGGGTTCCGTGGCTGAAGTTCAGGCGGAACACATCCACCCCGGCCTGGGCCAGGGCGGCCACCATTTCCGGCCCCCGGCTGGCGGGGCCGAGGGTGGCGACAATGCGCGTGCGGCGATTGCGGATCATGGGGTGAGGATTCGGTTGGAGTGGCCTTTACTCTAGAGGCCGCCGACAACCAGGGCGAGGCCTCTGCGGCAACTAGCGCATGACAGCGTCAAGTGGATACCGGTTGCAGCGCCGGCCATTTGCTAAGTCTATGAGGATGAGCTTTTTTACCCGGGTTAAGTGAGTCCGCCTGCACCGGAAAGGCTCTAGCGCTCCCCGGTCTTCGCCGCGGCGATCATGGCGTTGAGGGTTCCGGCCATATCCGCGGCCTTCGGTTCGATCGCCCAAACCGACATCTTCCAAATGGCGGCGTCCGGGGTGCGCAGAACCAGGGACGGCACGAGCCGTGGGCCCGCCACTTCCGCACAAGTCAGTCCGGCCAGTGCGACCACCGGCCAGCCCGGCGTCATTGGCACGATCACCGATCCGTTGCGAACTACAATCACCGCACTATTGATCAGTAGTGCGCGTACGATCAGCGACGGAATTGCGAACAAGACAAGCAAACAGAAATTTATCAGCAACACTATAAACAAAAGCGGCCTCCTGTTCGAGGAATGGAAGAGAACGCCAAGCGATCGGTCGTGGGCGTCGTAAATCAACCAATCACCGCCGCCGACGATCAGGGAAAGACGGATCAAGTACAACAGGTTCGGCATGAATATCATCCGGCCTATGACAATGTCACCCTGTTCCAGGCGACCCTCCCCCTTTGCGATGGACGCCTATCGGCTGTAAACTCGCCGACCTTGCTGGTCATAGTCTTGGGTCTGCGAGTCGTACCGATCGTGCAAGTTCTGCAGGCCGCTGCTGACGGTGTCGTGAAACTGCTGAACCGTCCGTGGCACAGCAGTTTTGAGGTCTCGGTAGGTATCCCCGACGCGGTCACCGGCCGAGCTTTCCGCAACACCGCTCTGGTATCCAGTTCCGAAGTTGGCTCCGGATGCGATCCAATCAGCGGGCGAACTTCAGGTCCAGCCTGCTAGCCCTTCAACAGCGCCGTGGCCTGGTCCAGCCGGTCGCTCACCGCCCCCAGCACCGCGGCGGTGCGGCCGACGAACTCGCCGGCTTCCGACCAGCGCCGGCTCTCCAGCGCCTCGCGCACCCCTGGCAGGGTCTTGGAGCCATAGCCGGTGAGCAGGCCGGGGGCGTAGATCAGGTGCCGGTACCACGGCCGGCCAGGCAGGCCACGGGCGTCGGTGAGAGCCTGTTCGGCGCCTTGCAGCAGGGCGTTGACCTGGTTGCGCTGAGCGGGCTTCAGCGTCTCAAGCGACGCGGCCGCCTCGTCATAGGCCTTGGCGCTGGCCTTCAGCTTCGTCACGGCGTCCTCCAGGGCCTTGAAGTCGATGGCCGGGACCACGTCTTCCCGCTCCGGCGGGGCGGAGGCCAGGGTCGGGTCGGCGGCCAGGCCAAAGGCGTTCTGGTCCAGCAGCTTGTCCAGGGTCGCGCTGCGTTCGCGCTGGACACCCGTCATCTTCTTCAACTCCTCCACCTGCGCGGCCACCGTGTCGGCCAGGTTGGTGAAGCTCATGGGCGTGACCTGAGCGTTGGCGGCGCGCAGCACCAGCCGCCCGGTGGTCTGGGCCAGGGCCACGCCATAGTGGAAGCCCGGGTCGCCGAAGCGGTCGTAGTGCTCGAAGGTGTCGTAGGCCGAGTGATAGACCCCGCCGGACGAACCCTCGCCGCTGAAGCCCAGGTTGATCGACGCCAGGCCCAGATGCTGCACGAAGGGGGTGTAGTCCGAGCCCGAGCCCAGGTCGCCGATGGGCAGGACACCGGTGGACGCCGCCAGCCCGCGCTTCTTCTCGTCTTCACCGGCCCCGGGCTCGGCCCCGCGCACGCCCATGGCGGCCAAGTCACGGCCCAGGACGCTGACGCCCGTCTCGGGGTCCTTCACGTCGGCGGCCGCCTGGCTCAGCAGGGTGCGCAGGCTGTAGCTGGCCTCCGCGCCCAGGAAGCCGCGGCCGTTGCCGTCAGAGTTGATATAGAGCACGGCCTTAGCCTGCAGCTCTGCGGCGTGCGCCTCGGCCCATTCGGTGGAGCCCAGCAGGCCCGGCTCCTCGCCATCCCAGCTGGCGTAGACGATGGTCCGGCGCGGCTTCCAGCCGGCCTTGGCCATGGCCCCCAGGGACTTGGCCTCCTCCATCAGGGCGGTCTGGCCCGACAGGGGATCTTCGGCCCCATAGACCCAGCCGTCGCGGTGGTTGCCGCGCACGACCCATTCGTCCGGCCGTTCGGACCCCTTCATCACCGCGATGACGTCGTAGAGCGGCTTCTGGTTCCAGTCGGACTGCACCACCAGATGCACCTGGGCGCCGGGGCCGACGTGGTAGGTCATGCCCAGGGCGCCGCGCCAGCCCTTCGGGGCCACCGGACCCTCAATCGCCGCCAGGAAATGCTGCGCCTGGCCGTAGGAGATCGGCAGGGTGGGAATCTTCAGGATCGTCGTGGCTTCGCTGACGGGAATACGCTTGGCGTCCGCCGTGGCCCCCACGTCCGGGGTCAGGGGGTCGCCGGCGCGCACCGGCATGTCCAGCACCGAGCCGCGCTGGATGCCGTTCTCGTTGCGGTAGGCGCCCTTGGGATAGGTGTCGCCGGGGCCATAGCCGTCGTCGGCTGGGTCGGAATAGATGATGCAGCCCACCGCCCCGTGCTCCTGGGCCAGCTTGGGCTTCAGCCCCCGCCAGCCGGCGCCGTAGCGGACGATGACGATCTTGCCCTTCACGTCCACGCCCATCCGCGCCAGGGCCTTGTAGTCCTCCGGCATGCCGTAGTTCACATAGACGAGCGGGGCGGTGACATCGCCGTCGCCGCCATAGGCCACGTAGGCGGGCAGGGCGTTCTCCGGACGGGCGCTGGTGGCGTCGCCGGGGACCGGCGGCTCGGTGAGCACGGCCTTGTAGGGGGCGGCGCCCAGCAGCTCCAGGCTCTCGGCCTTGGGGGTGGGATAGAGGACGCTGAACACCTCGATCCGGGCGTCCCAACCCCAGGCCTTGAACTGGGCCAGCTCGAATTCGGCGTTGGCCTTGTCGTGCGGCGATCCCACCTGGTTGGCCTCGGCGGCCATCTGCCTGAGGTGGTCGCGGATGTCGTCGGCCGAGAGGGTCGAATCGAACCTGGCTTCCAAGGCCCGCTCCGCGGCGGTTCCCTGGGCGGTGAACCCTAGTAGCGGCGTGCCGGCCGGGGCCTGCGTCGCCGGGGTCTGCATCGCCGGGGTCTGGGCGTTGGCCGAAAGCGCCAGACCCAGGCCGAAGACGCCGCCCAGCAGCGTGGTTTCCAATGAACGCATAGCCAAATCTCCCCTCACAAACGGCGGACAACCAAGGCCCGGTGCGGGGCCAGGTCAAGGGGCGGGGACCGGGATCTGGCGGCCACCGGAACACCAGGCGTCGACTTGGCTCTTTCATTGCGCGCTTGCAGGCCCCAAATTGCCGAGGCATGGCTTTTGCTCACTAAGAGACTAAGGGGCGTTCCGGCGCCGGAAACGAGCGGATTCAACACGTGACCTTCGATTTTCACTCGCTCTACAGCCACGGCTTCCTGCGCCTGGGCGCCGCCGTGCCCAAGGTGGTCACCGCCGACCCGGTGACCAATGTCGCCGAGACCCTGAAGCTGGCCCGCCAGGCCCACGCCAACCACGCCGGCCTGGTGGTGTTCCCGGAACTGGGCCTCTCCGCCTACGCCATCGATGACCTGCTGTTGCAGGACGCCCTGCTGGACGCGGTGGAGGCGGCCATCGCCGAATTGGTGGAAGCCTCCATGACCCTGATGCCGGTGATCATCGTCGGCGCCCCCCTGCGCAGCCAGGGCCGGCTCTATAACTGCGCCGTGGCCATCCATGCCGGCCAGGTCCTGGGCGTCGTGCCCAAGGTCTACCTGCCCAACTACCGCGAGTTCTACGAGCGCCGCCACTTCACCTCTGGCGCCGGTGTCTACGGCCGCGTCATCGAGGTGGCGGGGCAGGAAGCGCCCTTCGGGGCCGACCAGATTTTCCGCTCCACCGGCGCTGTCCCCTTCACCTTCCATATCGAGATCTGCGAGGACATCTGGGTTCCCATCCCGCCCTCCAGCGCCGCCGCCCTGGCCGGCGCGGAAGTGCTGGTGAACCTGTCGGCCAGCAATATCGTCATCGGCAAGGCCGAGACTCGCAAGCTGCTCTGCGCCAGCCAGTCGGCCCGCACCTTCAGCGCCTACATCTACACCGCCGCCGGCCCCGGCGAATCCACCACGGACCTGGCCTGGGACGGGCAGAACGGCATCTTCGAATGCGGCGACCTGTTGGCGGAGTCCGAGCGCTTCAAGGGCGACCTGGTCACCTATGCCGACATCGACCTGGACCGCATTCGCCAGGATCGCATGCGCTCCAACACCTTCGGCGACAACGCCGAGAACGAGGCTGACCGCGTCGAGACCTTCCGCTGGATCGACTTCGCCCTGGATGCGCCGGGAACCGCCGTGGCCCTGGACCGCCCCGTCGAACGCTTCCCCTTCGTGCCCTCGGATGCAGCCCGTCTGCGCGAGGATTGCTACGAGGCCTACAACATCCAGGTCGCCGGCCTGGCCAAGCGACTCAGCGCCTCGCAATCCAAGTTCGCAATTATCGGCGTCTCCGGCGGCCTGGACTCCACCCACGCCCTGATCGTCGCTGTCCGGGCGATGGACAAGCTGGGCCTGCCGCGCGCCAACGTCCTGGCCTACACCATGCCGGGCTTCGCCACCTCGGAGGGCACCAAGTCCAACGCTTGGGACCTGATGCGCGCCATCGGCGCCAGCGCCGATGAGATCGACATCAAGCCGGCCGCCATGCGGATGCTGGCGGATATCGGCCACCCCTTCGCCAAGGGCGAGCCGGTCTATGACGTCACCTTCGAGAACGTCCAAGCAGGCCTGCGCACCGACTATCTGTTCCGCCTGGCCAACCGCCATGGCGGGCTGGTGGTGGGCACCGGCGACCTGTCGGAACTGGCGCTGGGCTGGTGCACCTACGGCGTCGGCGACCAGATGAGCCACTACAACGTCAACGCCGGGGTCTCGAAGACCCTGATCCAGCATCTGATCCGCTTTGTCGCCCGCTCCGGCGACGTGGACGAGGCCACGGCCAAGGTGCTGCTGGCGGTGCTGGACACCGAGATTTCGCCAGAATTGGTCCCCGCCGACGCCAGCGGTGCGATCCAGTCCACGGAGTCCTTGGTCGGGCCCTACGCCCTGCACGACTTCACACTGCACTATGTGGCCCGCTACGGGTATCGCCCGTCCAAGATCGCCTTCATGGCCCTCAGCGCCTGGGGCGACGCCGCCCGCGGGGCCTGGCCGGCGGACGTGCCCCTGCCGGCGCGCAAGGCCTATGACCTGTCGGTCATCCGGCACTGGATGACCGTGTTCCTGAAGCGGTTCTTCGAAACCAGCCAGTTCAAGCGCTCGGCCCTGCCCAACGGGCCGAAAATCTCCTCCGCCGGCGCCCTCTCGCCCCGCGGTGACTGGCGGGCCCCGTCCGACAGTGTCGCCCGCGTGTGGCTGGACGAGCTTGAGGCCAAGGTCCCCAAGGCCTGACAGGGCAGAGGCCGGCCCCAGGCGCGCGCTTGGGGCTCGGCGCCCAAACCGCCGGCAATCGGGCGCCCGTTTCGCCGTCAGAGCCCCCGCGGGCGCCGCTTTCGTGACCGTTTTGCGACTTCGCGGACGCTGTGGGCTAGCCCTGCGCCGTCTGCTGACAAAGTTTCGGCTCACGGCGCGACCCGTAAAGCGTCCGCGCCTGGATGGCCCTCCTGCTGATGGTCCTCGAACACGCTGGCCGTGTTTGCTTTCGGCTGTTCCTGCCGAATAAAAAAGCTCCAGCTTCGCGCAAAATTTAGTCTAAATAACTTGTCTTGCGCATTCTGGAAGCAAACCGATCCCACGATGGCGTCTTTCCGGCGCCGGTGGTGAAATATCACTTTGATTGGGTGCTGTCCGATTGCACGTTCGATTCAACAAGGCGCGCAGAGAATGCGTGCAATCGGGGAATATATTTCCTCTGCTTTTGGCATAGCGGAAAGTCTCTGACTCTCTGCTAGCGATAGTGTGGCTGGATACTTGGTCGAAAGCAACCGAAGGTTGCCGACCGTTGGCGCCGTCCTTCACACATCGCCGGCGCCCGGCTTCGGGCGACGCGCCATGCGGTAGGGGGCGCCAGGGCGGGTCCATTCTGTCAAAACAGGGGATCTGGACAATGAAATCCAAACTGATGGGCGTAAGCCTGCTCGCCATCGGGGCCGCCTTGGCCTCCAACGCCGCCTATGCCGCCGACGCCGCGGCCACTGACACCGCGACCGCCGACAGCGGGGCAACGGCCGCCGTGGGCGAACTGATCGTCACTGGTACGCGCCAGACCGGCGTGAAGGCCGCCGACAGCGCCGCCCCCATCCAGGTGGTCGGCTCGGGCGCCTTGAGGAACGTCGGCCAGCCAGACGTCATCCAGGCCCTGGCCCAGAACCTGCCGTCCTTCAATGCCGAAGCCACCGGCGGCGACACCGCCAACCTGACCCTGGCGGCCGCCCTGCGCGGGCTGAACCCCAACGACACCCTGGTGCTGATCAACGGCAAACGTCGACACCCCACAGGCAACCTGCACGTCGACCCCAGCTCCTTCCAGGGCGCGGCGACCCCCGACCTCAGCCTCATCCCGGTCGGCATGATCGACCACATCGAGGTGCTGCAGGACGGGGCCGCGGCTCAGTACGGCACCGACGCCATCGCCGGCGTGATCAACATCATCCTCAAGAGCGCTGACCACGGCGGTTCGCTCACCGCCACTGGCGGCCAGTATTATTTCGGTGACGGGACCACCGGCGCCGGCTCGTTCAACCTCGGCATGCCCCTGACCTCCAGGGGCTTCCTGAACATTACCGGCGAAGTTCGCTTCCACGACTTCAGCCGCCGCGGCGGCGCCGACCGCCGGGTGTCGAATCTCGACGGGACCATCAAGGCCGTCACAAGCTCCAATCCGACGTCGGACGCTATCAACAAAGCCGGCCTGCCGGGCGCGCCGAACTACCCCCTGGTCAACAACATCAACGGCGACGCCCAGTCGACGGTCTACAACGGTTTCTACAACGCCGGGTACAACATCACCGACACGGTCGAGCTCTACAGCTACGGCAGCTATAGCCACCGCACAGCGTCGTCCTATGAAAACTACCGGCTGCCCAGCAAGGTCACCCGCACCGTCGGCCTGGTCACCACCGTTCCCTTCCCGCACGGTTTCGAACCGCGTGAAGCCCTGGTGGAAGACGACTTCTCGTTCACCGGCGGCGTCAAGGGCACGATCGCTGGCTGGGCCTGGGATCTGGCAAGCACCTACGGTCACGACCGCGACCGGATTTCCACGATCGATACCGCCAACGCGTCGCTGTACGCGGACACCGGCGTGACCCCGATCAACTTCTACGACGGCGCCTTCATCAGTTCGGAGTGGACCACCAACCTAGACTTCTCGAAGGATTTCTCCGTCGGCCTGGCGTCGCCCCTGAACGTCGCCTTCGGCGGCGAGGCGCGTAAAGACATCTACTCCATCCAGCAGGGAGACTCGCTGGCGATCTATAAGGAAGGCGGCCAGTCGTTCCCAGGCTTCCAGCCCTCCGACGCCGGCAGCCACAGCCGCACCAACTATGCCGGCTACATCGATCTCGCCGCCACCCTGGTGGAGGGCCTCAAAGTCGACTTGGCTGGACGAGTCGAGGACTACAGCGACTTTGGCACGACCGCCGTGGGCAAGTTGACAGCCCGCTACGACTTCAATCCGACGTTCGCCATCCGCGGCACCATCGCCAACGGCTTCCGCGCCCCGACCCTGGCGGAGGAATACTACTCCGCCACCAACGTGGCCCCGACCTTCGCCGTCGTGCAGCTTCCGGCCAACTCCCCGGCCGCGGCCCTGGCTGGCTTCGGCAAGCTGAAACCTGAAGACTCCACCAACTTCAGCTTCGGCTTCGTCGCCCACCCGTTCAGCAACCTGCAGATCACGATGGATCTGTACCAGATCAACATCAAAAACCGCATCGTCGCCACTGGTACTCTGCTTGGCATTGCCGGAGACACGACCCCGTTCGGGAAGAATGGCTGCATCACCGTCGGCGGTTGCAATACGCCTTACATCGTCTCACCTGGGGTGCTGAGCGCGATCTCGGCGCACGGCAACAGTCTTGATCCGGGCGTCACCTATGTCGGCATCAGCGTGTTCACCAACGGCGCCAACACCCGCACCCGCGGCATCGAACTGACCGCCAACTACGCCTCCGACTTCGGCGACATGGGTCACGTCGATTGGTCAGCGGCCTTCAACTACAACACCACGTCGGTGACCAAGCAATTTGCCCTACCGGCAATCGTCAGCGCCCCGGACATTGGTCAGACGACCTTGCTTGGCCCGACGGCGCTCAGCCTGCTGGAAACCGCAACGCCGAAGGTCAAGGTCGTGCTTGGAGCTTATTGGACCCAGGCCCGGTGGAGCGTGAATCTGCGGGAGACGATCTACGGCCACGCCTCCGAGATCGTCAGCACCGACGGCACTGGTACTGGCGGAACCATCGAGCGGATCGGCGCCACCGGCATCACGGATCTGGATATCGGCTTCAAACTGACGCCGGACCTGAAGCTGGATGTCGGGGCCAACAACCTCTTCAACCACAAGCCGCCGCTGACGCCGAACATTTCCGACGGTTCGGGCGGCGTTCGCCCGGCGGACGGCGCCAACGTCTACAACGCCCCGCTCGCCTTCTCGCCCTTCGGGATCAACGGCGGCTATTACTACGGCCGCGTGACCTACACCTTCTAGGTCCGCGGGGCGGACGGGGTTTCGGCCTCGTCCGCGTCCTTGCACTACGGCGGCGGCCGGCCCCGGTGGGCTGGCCGCCGTTGTGTTTTGGCTCGACGCCCACCCCGGGATTTGCGACGCAGGGGCAGGCCGGTTTCGAGTGGGTAAGGCCTGTCGGTCGTCCCGGCGGCGTAGCGGAGAGATTGCGGGCATGGTTGAGGCGCCCTCCGGTTCAATGGCGCAGGCGATCGATCGCGCGGCGTTGCTCTTGGCCACTGATCCCACCTCCGCCGAGCAGCAGGCGCGGGCCATCCTGCAGCGCGCGCCCTCCGACCCCCGGGCGCTGCTCATCCTCGCTTCAGCCCGCCGCCGTCAGGGCGACCCGGCCGGCGCGCGCGCCCTGCTGGAGCCGCTGGCGAAAGCCTATCCCCAGGCGGCCCACACCCGGTATGAGCTTGGCGAAACCTTGGCCGCCCTCGGCCAGGTGGACGCCGCCATCGCGCTCCTTCGCCAGGCCGTCAGCCTCAACCCGCAGCTGGCGGAGGGCTGGCGGGCCCTGGGAGACCAACTGTTCCTGCTGGGCGACGCCAAGGCCGCCGAAAACGCCTTCGCCCAGCACCTCAGGGCCTCCGTGCGCGACCCTCGGCTGAAGGTGGTCGCCGCGTCCATTTCCGCCGGCCGGCTGTCCGACGCCGAGCGGCTTTTGCATACCCATCTCACGGCCGCCCCAAACGATGCGCAGGCCATGGCCCTGCTCGCCGACGTGTTCGCTCGCCAGGTCCGCAGGGGCGACGCCGAAGTCGTCCTGGAACGGTGCCTGGAGATCGACCCCGAGTTCGACGGCGCGCGGTTCAGCTACGCCCACATCCTCTATCAGCGTCAGAAGGCGGCCCTGGCGCTGCCTCACATCGAGCAACTGCTGGCGCGCAGCCCGCGCGACCCCGCCTATCGCAATCTCATGGCCGCGTGCCTGGCCTTCATCGGCGACTACGATCGCGCCATTCACCTCTACGAGGACCTACTGGCCGACTACGGCAAGCAGCCGAAGATCTGGCTGAACTACGGTCATGCGCTGCGGACGGTGGGCCGCGCCGACGCCGCCATCGCGGCCTACAAGCAGTGCATCACCTTGGCCCCCGATCTCGGCGACGCCTACTGGAGCCTGGCCAATCTGAAGGTGGCGTCCTTCTCCGACGAGGAAATGGCGACCATGGCCGCACAGTTGAAACGACCGCAGGTGGGCGACGAGGATCGGCTTCACCTGAACTATGCGCTGGGCAAGGCCCTGGAGGATGCCGGCGATACCCAGGCGTCCTTCGAACACTACGCCGAAGGCGCCCGCCTGCGCAGCGTAAGCCTGGGCTACATCGCCGCTGAAACCACCGCCCTGGTGCGCCGGACCAAGGCGGTGTTCACCCGCGAGGCCTTCGCGCGGCGGGAGGGCGCCGGATCGCCGTCCAGAGCCCCGATCTTCATCGTCGGACTGCCCCGGGCGGGCTCAACCCTGGTCGAGCAGATCCTGGCCAGCCATTCGGCGGTGGAAGGCACCATGGAACTGCCCGATATCGGCCTCATCGCCCACGATCTGGAGCGGGCGGCCAGGCGTGCCGGCAGCAGCTACCCGGAAATCCTCCCCGGCTTGCCGTCCGACGATCTCACCGCCATGGGCGAGCGTTTCCTGGCCGATACCCTGGTGCATCGGAAGCTGGGCCGGCCGCACTTCATCGACAAGATGCCGAACAACTTCCAGAATGTGGGCCTGATCCATCTGATCCTGCCGAACGCCAGGATCATCGATGCGCGGCGCCATCCGATGGCGTCCTGCTTCTCCGCCTTCAAGCAGCACTTCGCCGAAGGCCAGGCGTTCTCCTACGACCAGAGCGACCTTGGTCAGTACTACCGCGACTACGTGGACCTGATGGCCCACTTTGACGTCGTGCTGCCCGGCGTGGTCCACCGGGTGATCTACGATGACCTTGTCGAGGACACCGAGGGCCAGGTTCGCCGGCTACTGGACTATTGCCGCCTGCCGTTCGAGGCGGCCTGCCTGGACTTCCACAACAACGCCCGGGCGGTGCGGACGGTCAGTTCCGAACAGGTGCGCCGGCCGATCTTCCGCGACGGTCTGGATCAATGGCGCCGCTACGAGCCCTGGCTGGAGCCACTGAAGACGGCCCTGGGACCGGCGCTGGAGGGGTGGCGAGGGTAGGGGGGCTCACGGCGTCCGCCGCCGTCCGGCTCCCGGCGGATCAGGCCTCGGGCTGGAAGCTATGCGGCTCGCCAAAAGGGGCGATGCGGGCGTGTTCCTGAATCAGCAACTGCCCCAGCCAACCCGCCAAGCCGTTTTCGCTGCGGGCGGTGCGGCCTTGCCAGGCCTTGGCCACGGTGGCGCGGACCAGGCGATGGGCGGTTTCAGGCTCGGGGGTAAGGCTCGCCGCCTCCCGGCGAAGCACCGGAATATGCGCGATCAGGGTCTCGCCGAAGGCGAGCACGTCGAGTTCCATCACCTCGTCTCCCGTGACGGTGTGGGCCCGGGGGTTGAAGCTTTGTAACACGCCGATCGCCAATCGATGTTCGCAAGTTGGTGATCGGGCGGTTGCCGACCCTCACGTCACGGTCCTTAAGTCGCTTCTAAAGCAGCGGCGTCGGCACGACGTCGGCGCGGCGAACAGGGAGATGACGATGGCGACCAGCGGTTTGAAGGACGGGGTTCTGGCGGGCAAGGTGGCCTTCGTGGCCGGTGGCTCCAGCGGTATCAACCTGGGTGTGGCTCAGGCCTTCGCCCGCGCCGGCGCCAAGGTGGCCCTGATCAGCCGCAGCGCCGAGAAGATCGAGGCCGCCGCCCAGACCATCCGTGATGGGGGCTTTGAAGCCGTCGGCATGGCCGCCGACGTGCGCGACTTCGCCGCCGTGGAACAGGCCCTGCGCCAGACCGCGGAAAAGTTCGGTAAGATAGACATCGTGCTGTCGGGCGCGGCGGGCAACTTCGTCGCCCCGGCGCTGGGCATGAGCGCCAACGGCTTCAAGACCGTGGTCGACATCGACCTGATCGGCACCTTCAACGTCTTCCGCGCCTGTTTCGAGTTCCTCAACCGGCCCGGCGCCTCGCTGATCGCCATCACCGCCGGCCAGGGCTCGCGGCCCTCGCTCTACCAGGCCCATGTCTGCGCCGCGAAGGCCGGCATCAACATGCTCACCAAGTGCCTGGCCATGGAGTGGGGTCCGGGCGGCGTGCGCGTCAACGCCATCTCCCCCGGCCCTATCGAGGACACCGAGGGCATGCGCCGCCTGGCCCCCGGCGCGGATGACGAAAAGCGCATCAAGACCCGCATCGCCCTTCGCGACTACGGCACCAAGACCGACATCGCCGAGGCCGCCATCTTCCTCTCCACCCCCAGCGCCAAATACATCACCGGCACGATCCTGAACGTCGATGGCGGCTCGGAGCTGGGCGACGCGGCGGGCAATGCGATCCCGGCGTGACGATGCGGCGGCCCCGCGCGCCCTCCGTCACTCAGCGCTGACGCGCTGAGCGCCAGGTCCCCCATGTCGCTTCGCTCGCGATGGAGGAGGAAGAACCAGCGCGATCTTCTCCTCCCACGCTCAACCGGGCGCGGGAGGGCGCGCGCCTGGCTACCAACCTGAAGGCTGTATAGTAGGCCCAATCTTCCCACGACCCAGATCTCCCCACGATGTCGAGGCGAGCCATGCGTAATCTTGAACCCGTCCTCCACCCCGTCGCCATCGCCACCCTGCGCCCCACCCAGATGACCGTGGGCCTGCGCGAGGTGGCCGAGAAACGCCGCGAATGGAACCAGCGCGCCGCGGACACGGGCGGTGAATTCCTCGGCCGGCACATGATCCCCACGGTGATCGGGCCTAAGGGCCGGCACTATGTCATCGACCATCACCACCTGGCCCTGGCCCTTTGCCAAGAAGGGGTGCCCAACATCCTGGTCAGCGTCCAGGGCGACCTGTCGAGCGTGCCCAAGGCAGGATTCTGGATGGTGATGGAGAGCCGCGCCTGGTGCCATCCCTATGACTCCCAGGGCCGGCGGCGGGATTTCGACGACCTGCCCAAGGCCATTTCCGATCTGGCGGACGATCCTTATCGCAGCCTGGCGGGATCCCTGCGCCGGGCCGGCGGCTACGCCAAGGTCGCGGCCCCCTTCGCCGAGTTCCTCTGGGCGGATTATCTGCGCCGTCACATCCCGGCCAAGGCCCTCAAGGCCAATTTCGACAGGGCGGTGAAACGGGCCCAGATCCTGGCCGTGGCGCCCGAGGCCGCCTACCTGCCCGGATGGTGCGGTCCGTATCCGGAATAGGTCGGATCGAAGCGGCGAGCCCGATCCGCCGCGTCAGAGCCCCAGCACGGCCTTGGCCATGATGTTGCGCTGGATCTCGTTGGTTCCGGCATAGATCGAGCCGGCGCGGTCGTTGAAGTACTTCGCCGTCACCGTCCAGCTATAGTCCGGCCCCACCGCCTGGTTGTCCGACGGCGGCGTGAACCCGGGGCTGGGCCCTCCCGCCGCCGTCAGGTGAGGCTGGTAGGGGGCGGCATAGGCGCCGGCCGCCTCCATCGCCAATTCGGTCAGCCGTTGGCTCAACTCCGTGGCCACGGTCTTCAGCAGCGACGATTCTGGCCCCGGCGCCGCCCCGGCCGATAGGGCCGACATGGTCCGAAGCTCGACCGCCTCCAGGGCCGCGATCTCGATCCCCGCCTGAGCCAGACGCGCCGCGAAGCCTGGATCGTCGATCAGCCGGCCCCCAGACAGTTCATCCGTCTCCTGTTCGCCGGTCTCCGCCCTGGCCATGGCCTTGATCTTGTCCAGCCGCACGGTCAGGCCCGGCGCGCTGACCCCGCCGCCGCGCTCGAACTGCATCAGGTACTTGGCCACCGTCCAGCCGTCGCCGATCCTGCCCACCACATTGGCCTGGGGCACGCGCACGTCCTCGAAGAACACCTCGTTCTGGATGTGCTCGCCCGACAGCGAGATGATCGGCCGCACCGTCACCCCTGGCGTCTTCATGTCGATCAGCAGGAAGGTGATGCCCACCTGCCGGATCGCCTCCTGCGAGGTGCGCACCAGGCAGAAGATCCAGTTGGCGACATTGGCGTGGGTGGTCCAGATCTTATGGCCGTTGCAGACGAAATCGTCGCCATCCGCCCGCGCGCTCATCTGCAGCGACGCCAGGTCCGACCCGGAGCCCGGTTCCGAATAGCCCTGGCACCAGAAATCCTCACCCGACAGCATCCGCGGCAGGAAGTGGGCCTTTTGCGCCGCCGTCCCGTGGCCGATCAACACCGGGCCGCACATGCCGATGCCCATGGGCGAGATCGGAGGGGTCCCGGCGGCGGCGCATTCGCTGGCGAAGATGTGCCTCTGGCTCACTGACCAGCCACAACCGCCGTACTCCACCGGCCAGGCCGGCGCCGCCCAGCCGCGGGCGTGCAGGATCGTCTGCCAGGCCATGCCCACGTCGTAGCCGGCATAGACGCTGGTCAGGCTGCGTCCGGCGCGGCGCAGGGCCGGCGTCAGCTCGGCGTCCAGAAAGTCGCGCACCTCCTGGCGAAAGCGCTGGTCTTCCCCGCTCCAGGTCAATTCCACGATGCGCCTCCCAAATCTCTTATGGCGGCAAGTCTGGTCCCATTGACGGCGCGGAACACCATAGGCGGTTTTCACCCCTGCGAAGGCCCGACTGCGAGCCGTCTAGGCTGACGCCGTCTTCGCAGGAGTCGGGGCCTGCAGGGTCAGCAGCCGGTGCAGGATATCCTGGTCGGTCACCAGGTTGGCGGCGATCATCCGCTGCGCCCGGATCATGGCCCGGACCAGGTCTTCGGGCAGGCCCGACAGCGCCCCGCGGTTGTGCCGCGTCACCAGGTCCCGAGCCGCCGCCGCCCCGGCCGCGCCGGCGGGAGTCAGGGTGATCACCACCTGCCGCCGATCCGTGGCCTTGGCGCCCCGCCGCACGAAGCCGTCCTTCACCAGCTGGTCGATCGTCCGGGTCAGGGTGGTGCGGTCCACGGCGCTGTATTCAGCCAGTTCGCTCATGGTGCAGGAATCGAAGCGCAGGATCACCGTCAGGGCGCGGTACTTGGCCAGGTTCACCCCGACCGGGCGCAGCTCGCGCTCCAGCTGGGTGTCGCGCAGCCGGCCGATCGCCACCGACAGATGGAACAGATAGATCACCGGATCGAAGGGAAATTCGCCCTCCGGGTCCGGCTCGAAGTGGTTCTGTGGCCCTGAGTCCATGGCCCTAGAGTGAAGCATTGTGGTCGGCGCCGGAAGACTGGAGCCGGTTGAGGAAAAGTGGCCGCCGGTTTTCCGCCCGGGCTGCAATCGCGGCGCAAGGAATCTTAGGTTAAACTGCGTTGCATCCGCGGGGTTCGCGGGCGGTGTCATGGGATCGCGGCGTGCAGCAAGAGACAGTCCATCGGCGGGTTGAACCGGCGGAATCCACGCTCGCCAATGCCGCGTCCCATGGCTCCCAAAGCGCCCAAGGCCAAATGCCCGAAAGTTTCGCCGGCAACCGCGTCGCGGTGGTCGTGCCCTGCCTCAACGAATCGGCGGCCATCGCCAAGGTTGTGGAGGATTTCCGCGCCGCCCTGCCGGGCGCCCAGGTGTATGTCTTCGACAACGCCTCAACAGACGACACCGGCGCCGTGGCCGCCGCGGCCGGCGCCCTGGTCCGCCGCGAGTCCCGCCCGGGCAAGGGCCACGTGGTGCGCCGCATGTTCGCCGACGTGGAGGCGGACATCTACATCATGGTCGATGGCGACGACACCTATGACGCTGCCGCCGCCCCGGCCATGGTCGAACTGCTCGTCCGCGAGCGTCTCGATATGGTGGTGGGCCTGCGGGACAACCTCAGCGAGGAAACTTCCCGCGCTGGACATGAGTTGGGCAACATCCTGATCACCGGTTTCCTCAACCGCTTCTTCGGGGCCCGGTTCGGCGACACCCTGTCGGGTTACCGGGTGATGTCACGGCGGTTCGTCAAGACCTTCCCCTGCCTGTCGGATGGCTTCGAGATTGAGACCGAGATGGCGGTGCACATCGTCACCCTGGCCCTGCCGTACGGCGAGCTTTCCACGGCCTACGGCGCTCGCGGCGAAGGTTCGGACAGCAAGCTGCACACCTTCCGCGACGGGACGCGGATCCTGAAGACCATGGTCAACCTGCTGCGCCAGGAAAAGCCAGGCGTGTTCTTCGGCGCCATCGGCCTGGCCTTGGCCGCCCTGGCCGCCGCCCTGGCCTGGCCCCTGGGCGTCACCTTCTGGCAGACCGGCCTGGTCCCCCGCATCCCCACCGCCATCCTCTGCACCGGCCTGATGATATCGGCCCTGCTGACCTGGTGCTGCGGCGTGATCCTGGACTCCACGGCCCGAGGGCGCACGGAAACGCGGCGACTGGCCTATCTCAACTGGCGGGCGCCGGAGGGGCGGTGAGGGAGATCCTTGCCCGCTCAAATCTCATACCGTCCCAACCCCGCTTCGGATGACGGCCGGGTAGCGGCCCAACCGCGGCCGCGCTTGAATCGACCCGTGAGCCGACCTTCTTCGCGAACCCCTTGTCCCCCTCTGCCCAAGGCGCTATAGCCCCCGCTCCCCGATTGGCCGGATGCGTAGCTCAGCGGGAGAGCACCTCGTTCACACCGAGGGGGTCACAGGTTCAATCCCTGTCGCATCCACCATTCGCTCCCATCCAGAGCGTCAATCTCACTCCGCCGGCGCCCGGGCGAAGCGGCGCCATGCCGCTTGGCGCGTCACGTCCAGGGCCTCGCCGATCTGGGACCAGCTGATGTCCCGCTCGCGCAGGATATCCACCAGCAGGTCCTGCTGGGCGGAGACGTCCTGATGCACCCCCTCGATGCTCTTGATCAGGGTCAGGATCCGGTCGCTGTCATAGGCGCGGAACTGGGCGGCGACGTCGAAGGGGGCGCCGGTCTTGTTCAGGTCCTGTTGCGCCAGGACGCCATTGCAGAGAGCCACGCACTCATTGCACACCGCGACGCCGGGGCCGGCGATCAGCACCGCCACCTCGTCCTGGGCCTTGCGGCAGAAGCTGCAGCGCGCCTTGAAACCCCTGTTTTCAACCTCGTCCGCCATTGCGGCCTCTCCTGTCAATGTAGCATTGACAGTCAACATGATATTGACGGTCGCGTCAACACGGGATTGACGCTTAGGTCAGGCTTGAGCATCTATCGAATCCAGTGTGATGTTCTGCTTGTGTTCTTATCAGCGCCAGCCCCGGAGACCGTTGAACCAGAGGACCCCGCCGAAACCCGGCGGGCGCAGGACCTGCGCCTGCTGGAAGAGCTGGCGGACGGGGCCATGGCCCTGGCCCGGGCGTTCCAGGCCAAGGCCCTGGCGGTGCTGGAAACGGCCCACACCCCGGACGAGCACGCCGTCGCCGTCAATCACGGCCGCGCCTTCGACCGCCACGCCCGCACCGTGCGCCAATGCCTCGCCCTGAAGGACCGCATCTCCCGCCAGGGGGACGCCGAGCGGCGCAAGACCGAGGATGCCGAGCAGGCGGAGTTTGAGGACCGTTTCGTCCATGCCCGCGCCCGCCGCGGTCTGGTGGGCCTGTCGGTGCAGGAGGCCATCGAGGCGGACAAACGCCCCCGACCGGAAACCGAGCGCCTGCTGGCCGACCTGGATGATCTGCTCGAAACCTTCGACGAGGACGTCTACCTCGAACGCTCCATCGGCGAGATCGCCGTGGCCTTCTGCCAGGAGCTTAAGGTCGCCGTGCGGCTGGACCTGTGGCGGCTGCGCCCATGGGCCGAGGAGGAAATCCTCTCCCGCCCCAAAGGCTCACCCTTCGCCGGCCATGGTCCGGGGGTGAGCGAGGCGCCGGACGGCGATGCCATGGCAAGGCCGCCCTGATCCGTTCCTCCAACGCCCTAAGACCCGCTCAACCCCTGCGAGCGGGTGGGCTGCTGGCGTGGCCGGCGATCAAACCCCCAACAAGCCCACGCACGCCCCCACCAGGGCGTCATAGTGATCGATCAGCACATCCGCCCCCAACTGGTCGGCGGGCGTCTCGGTGTAGCCGAAGCTCACCAGCACCAGCGCCACCCCCGCCGCCCGCGCCGCACCGGCGTCGGAGATCGAATCCCCCACCATCACCGACCGACCGACAACCCCGCCAGCCGCCGCGATGGCCGTGGTCAGGTGCCGGGGGTCGGGCTTGGCGGCCGGCGCGCTGTCCGCCCCGACTATGGCCGCGAACCGGTCGGCGAAGCCCAGGGCCTGCAGCAATTGCACCGAAAGCCCCGTGCGCTTGTTGGTGCACACCGCCAACCGCGCCCCGGCGGCGCTCAGTTGGTCGAGGGCTTCCAGCACGCCGGGAAAGATCGTGCTCTCGTCGGCGATGCGGCCCTCGTAGTGGGCGATGAAGTCCACGAACAGGGCGTCTAGCCGCTCGTCCGTGATGGCGATGCCGGCGGCGGCATAGCCTTGCGAGATCAACGCCCGGGCGCCGCGGCCGATCATGTCGCGCGCCTCGGCCATGGGCAGGGCGGCCACCCCCTTCTCCGCCAGCAGGAAGTTCAGCGTGCCCACCAGGTCCGGCGCTGAGTCCACCAGGGTGCCATCCAGGTCGAAGACGATGGTGGCCCCCTTGAGGATGGAAAGGCCGTCACGGTCGGTATGGGGGGCGGGCTCGATGGACAAGGCTGCAACTCCGGTCGAAACGCCCCGCCGTTTCGGCTAAAGCCCGGAAGATGGCAAGGCGCGCACCGACTCGCCGCCTTGATTTAGTGTGCGCCGCCCAAGCGCCTGGAAAGGACCGTCCATGACCGCAAGAGCCGCTGTGATCCTGGCCGCCGGCAAGGGCGAGCGGATGAAGTCCCCGACGCCCAAGCTGTTGCACAAGGTCGCCGGCCGGACCCTGCTGGACCATGCCATAGACGCCGCCCAGGCCCTGGGATGCGAGAAGATCGTGGTGGTGGTCGGCGCCCATGCCCCCGCCGTCGGCGCCCACGTGGAGAAACGCCTTGGTCCTGGCGCGGTGGCCTTGCAGGATCCGCCGCTGGGGACCGGCCACGCGGTCCTGGCCGCCAAAGCCGCCCTGGCCGACTTTGACGGCGACGTCATTGTCACCCTGGCCGACGGCATGCTGGGGGCGGAGGCCATGGCGCCCCTGTTCGACCTGCGCGCCGCCGGCGCCGAGGTGGCGGTGCTGGGTTTCGAGGCCGCCGAGCCCGGAGCCTACGGCCGCCTGATCCTGGGCGGCGGCGGCTCCCTGCTGCGCATCGTCGAGGCCAAGGACGCCCGCCCCGAGGAGCTGGCCATCAAGGCGTGCAACTCCGGCATCCTGGCTGCCCCCCACGCCCTGTTGTTCGAGCTGCTGGCCCAGGTGCGCAACGACAACGCCAAGGGCGAGTATTACCTCACCGATATTGTCGGCCTGGCCACCGAGCACCGCCACGCCGTGCGCGTCGCCTTCGCCCCGGAGGAGGACTTCCAGGGGGTCAATTCCCAGGCCGAGCTGGCCGCCGCGGAAGCCGCCTTCCAGCATCGCCGGCGCAACGCCGCTATGGTCGCGGGGGTGACCATGCCGGCGCCGGAAACGGTCTGGTTCGCCTGGGACACCCAGGTCGCGCCCGGCGTCACCATCGAACAGAACGTGGTCTTCGCCCCTGGCGTGACGGTGGAGGGCGGGGCCGTGATCCGGGCCTTCAGCCACCTGGAGGGCGCCGTGGTCCGCGCCGGCGCCCTGATCGGCCCCTACGCCCGCCTGCGCCCCGGCGCCGACATTGGCGAGGACGCCCACATCGGCAACTTCGTCGAGGTCAAGAAGGTCAAGATCGGCAAGGGCGCCAAGGCCAATCACCTCAGCTACCTGGGCGACGGCACCGTGGGGGCGGGGGCCAACATCGGCGCCGGGACAATCTTCTGCAACTACGACGGCTTCGACAAATACGACACCCACGTGGGCGAGGGAGCCTTCATCGGTTCCAACAGCGCGCTTGTGGCGCCGGTGACGATTGGGCCAGGCGCCTACACCGGCTCCGGCTCGGTGATCACCAGGGACGTCACCGGCGACGCCCTGGCGCTGGCACGGCCGCCGCAGGCGGAGAAGCTGGGATGGGCGGCGGCCTTCCGGGCCAGGAAACTCAGAGAAAAGGGCAAGGGATGAGCGCGGACGAGCAGAAACGCGCGGCGGGAGAAGCCGCCGTCGACCTTATCGAACCGGGGATGATCGTCGGCCTGGGCACCGGCTCCACCGCCGCCGCCTTCGTCCGCGCCCTGGCCATCCGCCGGATAGAGATCCGCGGCGTCGCCACCAGCGAGGCCACCGCCGACCTGGCCCGGCTGATGAAGATCCCCCTGTTGGAGCTGGACGAGGCCAAGGATATCGACGTCACCGTCGACGGCGCCGACGAGATCGGCCCCGAGCTGGCCCTGATCAAGGGCGCCGGGGCGGCCCTGCTGCGCGAGAAGCTGGTCTGGGAGGCCTCGCGCCGCTGCGTGGTGATCGCCGACGCCGCCAAGCGCGTGCCGGTGCTGGGCGCGGTCTTCCCCCTGCCCATCGAGGTGATCGCCTTTGGCCACGCCACCACCCTGGCCCGGATCGAGGCGGTGTTGGCCGACAACGGCCTGCTGGTATTCCCGCATCTGCGGGTTCGTGACGGCGCCCCCGTGCGGACCGACAGCGGCAACCTTATCTATGACGCGTCCTGCGGGGCGATCCCGGACCCGCTAAGGCTCGGGGCCGCCCTGAAGGCCATCACCGGTGTGGTCGAACACGGCCTGTTCCTGGGCCTCGCCAGCACGGCGCTGGTGGGGACGGACCAGGGCGTGGTGACTATCAATCTTTGAGGAGCCAGGCTTGGCCCAATACGACTACGACCTCTTC
Organism: Caulobacterales bacterium; assembly: GCA_038228945.1. Taxonomy (GTDB): domain Bacteria; phylum Pseudomonadota; class Alphaproteobacteria; order Caulobacterales; family Caulobacteraceae; genus Acaudatibacter. The sequence goes on along the minus strand of JBBROW010000002.1, from coordinate 82,388 downwards.
GTTATCGGCGCCGGTTCCGGCGGCGTGCGCGCGGCCCGCCTGGCGGCCATGACCGGCGCCCGCGTGGCCGTGGCCGAGGAACACCGCGTCGGCGGCACCTGCGTCATCCGCGGCTGCGTGCCCAAGAAGTTCATGGTCTACGCCAGCGAGTTCTCCCAGGCCTTCAAGGCCGCCGAGGGCTTTGGCTGGTCGCACTGCGAGATGACCTTCGACTGGGCCAAGTTCCTCGACGCCAAGGACGGGGAGATCGCCCGCCTGTCGGGGATCTACGTCAACAACCTGCAGAACGCCGGCGCCGACCTGTTGCATGAGCGCGCCGAGCTGGTGGACGCCCACACCTTGCGCCTGGCCAGATCCGGCCGCACGATCACCACTGACAAGGTGCTGATCGCCACCGGCGGCCGGGCCACCGTGCCGCAGGACCTGCCGGGCATCGAGCACGCGATCACCTCCAACGAAGCGTTCCATCTGCCTGAATTGCCCAAGCGGATCATGATCGTCGGCGGCGGCTATATCGCCGTGGAATTCGCCGGCATCTTCAATGGCCTGGGCGTCGAGACCTGCCTGATGTACCGCGGCCCCAACATCCTGCGCGGCTTCGACAACGACGTGCGCACCCACCTGACCGGTGAGCTGGAAAAGCGCGGCATCAAGGTGATCCTGGGAACCGAGCACCGCAAGATCGAGAAAACAGCCACCGGCTTCGCCAACCACCTGACCAGCGGCCACGTCGAGGAGACCGATGTGGTGATGTTCGCCACCGGCCGCGAACCCTATACCGAGGGCCTGGGCCTGGCGGCGGCCGGCGTCACCCTGAACGATCGCGGCGCGGTGGTGGTGGACGACTATTCCAAGACCAACGTCGACAACATCTGGGCCGTGGGCGACGTCACCGACCGCATCAACCTGACCCCCGTCGCCATCCGTGAGGGCGCGGCCTTCGCCGAGACCGTGTTCCGCGACAACCCCACCAGCTTCGACCACGACCTGGTGGCCAGCGCCGTCTTCTCCCAGCCGCCCATCGGCTCGGTGGGCCTCTCGGAAGCCGACGCCCGCCACCAGTTCGGCAAGATCGACATCTACAAGGCGGTGTTCCGCCCCATGAAGGTGACCTTCTACGGCGGCGAGGAGCGGACGCTGATGAAGCTGGTGGTGGACGCCGCCACCCAGAAGGTCCTGGGCTGCCACATCGTCGGCCCCGACGCCCCAGAGATGATCCAGATGGCCGCCATCGCCATCAAGCTGGGCGTCACCAAGCAACAGTGGGACTCCACCTGCGCGGTGCATCCGACCGCGGCGGAGGAACTGGTGACAATGCGCGAGAAGTTCGTGCCGATGGGATTGGGGACGGCGGCCTGAAGGACGCCGCCCCGAAGCCGGTCTAGATCATATCCCCGCCGCACATCGACGCCGTCGTCCCGGTCTGCTGGTAGGCCTTGATGACGTTCCGCCCGATGGTCCAGCGGTGCACTTCGTCGGGGCCGTCCACTAGCCGCTGGCTGCGGATGTGGGTGTACCAGCGGGCCAGGGGTGTATCCATGGAATAGCCGAGCGCGCCGTGCAGCTGGATGGCGGTGTCCACCACCTGGTGCACCATGTTGGCGAGGAAGATCTTGGCCATGGAGTTCTCCTGGCGCAGGTCCAGGCCCTTTTCGGCCTTGTAGGCGATGTGCAGGAGCATCAGCCGGGCCTTGTAGATCTCGGTAGCGCAGTCAGCGACCATCCACTGCACGCCCTGGCGCTTGTGCAGGGGCTCGCCGAAGGTGGAGCGGCTGGTGATGTGGCCGACGGCCAGATCCAGCGCCCGCTGGGCCATGGCGACGTTGTGCATGCCGTGGCGCAGGCGACCATAGGCCAGGCGGTGCTGGCCCATGTTGAAGCCGTTGCCCTCGCCGCCCAGCAGGTTCTCCGCCGGCACCACCAGGTCCTTGATCTCGATCTCGGAGTGGCCGCCGCCGAGGATGTGCGACAGGGGCCCTTCGGCGGCCATGGTCTCGATGTCGCGCTTGATCCTGTACCCAGGGTTGGGCAGCTCGACGATGAAGGTGGAGAACTGCTGGTGGCGCGGCGCGTCCGGGTCGGTCTTGGCCATCACCAGGGCGATGTCGGCGACGCTGGCGGCGCTGGAGAACCACTTCTCACCGTTCAGCACATAGTTCTCGTTGCCGTCCTTGACCGCCCGGGTCTGCATGCCGGTGGCGTCGGCGCCGGCCGCCTTCTCGGTCATCGAGTAGCAGATGCGCTTCTCGCCGTTCAGCAGCGGCTTAAGGAACTTCTCCTTCTGGTACGGCGTGCCGTGGGTCAGCAGGGTCAGCATGGTGGCGTCGTCGGGACCCTGGGTGTTCATGGAAAGGGCGCCAAGGTAGCTCTCGCCCAACTCCATCTGCACAAGGGCGTTGGCCAGAGGGCCAAGGCCCATGCCGCCGTGCTCCGGCGGAATGAAGGGGCACCACAGGCCCTGCGCGCGCGCCTTGGTCCGCAGTTCGCCCAGGATGGTCTTGTAGTCACCGCCGTCGATGAGGCGCTTCTCGGCAGGGATGCACTCGTCGTGCACCCATTGACGCACCTTTTCACGGACGGCCTTGGCCTCCGCCGGGATTTCGAAATCAATGGCCATGGTCGTTTCCTCGTTCAATTTTTGTCTGTTGTGGCGCCGTTCACCCGTGGGCAGGCAAGGCGCCTCAGGCGGGGAGGTTCAGCCGATAGACCTTGCTCGCCGTGCCGCTGAACAGCGCGGTCTTCTCGTCGGCAGAATAGCCCTTGGCGAACACCTTGAAGGCGTTCCACAGCACGTCGTAGTCGCAGCTGCCCAGGTCGACCGGGAAGTTGCTCTCGAACATGCAACGGCTCGGTCCGAAGGCCTCGATGCAGGCTTCCAGATAGGGGGCCCATTCCGCCGCCAGTTGGGCAGAGGGCGCCGGCGGGTCGGACATGAAGGAGGGGAAGTTGCAGAAGGCCATGGCCAGGCCGCCCAGCTTCACCGACACATTCGCCGACTTGGACAGTTCCTTGATGTTGGCCAGCCAGATCGGGAACCGCTCCTCGCGCCGACCGTCGTAGCTGGCCAGGCCCAGGGGCGTGCCGACGTGGTCCAGGATGATCGGGATCTCGGGGAACTTGCGGGCCAGGTCGATGAGGTCCGGCAGCTGGGGCTCCAGCAGCCAGGCGTCGAAGGACATGCCGTAGTCAGCCAGGTGTTTGTAGCCGGAGCGGAAGGCGTCGGAGGCGTAGAGGCCGGGGGTCTGGCGGGCGAGGGGGCCTAGCACGCCCGGATCCGGATCGGACGAGGCGCTGTGGCGGATGCCCCGGAACCGCCCGCCGCCGGCCACCAGATGGGCCTCAAGGGTTTCCTTGATCCTGTCGCCGATGGTGCAGTCGGCGTTGCCGACGATGCCGGCGCAGGCTCGGATCGGGCCGTAGGCGCCGCTGGCGGTCATGGCCGCCACGCCGTTGACGAACTCGGTCTCGCCCACGGGCTTCAGGTGTTCAGGGCCATCGGCGCGGTGGAAGGCGCCGCACTGGACGAACACCGTGGCGGCGACGTTGTGGCCGCTGTTCAGGTCCGCCAGCAACTCATCCAGCAGATAGCGGGGTCGGCGAGCGACCACCTGGGTGAAGGGATGGACGGTCGTCCCGAGCGGCGGCGCGGGCAGGGCGCGCACGGTGACGCGATCCCACAGGTGATGGTGCGGATCGACGATGGGCAGATCCGGCTCGAGGATGGCTTCACGGCTCATGGCTCTACTCCCTTAAGCGCCTCTGCGGACGTCTGGCCCAAGTCCATGCCTTCCCGGACCAGCGGGCGCAACCGGCGCCGCGATCAAACCCGCTCAGACCGGCGCGTAGCTCGGTCCCGCGCTCATTGCCAGCACCCGGCTCATGGCGGTGAGGTCGCGGCCGGATTGCGCCCCCCAGGTGTTGAAGGCGTCCTGCAGGGCCTGCCAGTCCTTCTTCGAGGTGGCCGGCTTGGCGATCACCCTGGCTTCGATCAGGGCTGCGGTGACGTCGCGGCTGGGGATGAAGGACGGCCGGCCCATGAAGCGGAAGCACCGCGCCGCGGTCTCGCCGGAGAGCCGCGCGGCCCGCTTCTTCATCACCTCCAGCAGGCCTACGAAGTCGTCGTCCGGCCACTGGGCGAAGAAGCTGGCGGCGCTGCCGTGTTCCGCGGCCAGGTCCACCAGGAACTGGGCGTTGGCGCGCACGGACAGGATCTTCTGGGCGTTGCGGACGATGCTGGCATCCTTCAGGTGGGCGTCGAATTCCTCCTCAGACATGGCCGCGTTCAGGGGCGGGTCGAAGGCGTGGAAGGCGACCTCGAAGCCCGGCCACTTGTTGTCGATGACCTTCCAGTTGAAGCCAGCCTGGAACACGCATTTGGTCATCTGCGCCAGCCAACGGTGGTCTGGTGTGGCGATCAGCGCCTCCACCGTCTTGGATCGGTGCTCAGCGATCAGGGCCTCCAGCGCATCGGGCCCGCCCTTGCGTCCCGCCGCCAGGGCATAGATCTCTTCAAAGTCGCGCATTCAAGGGAGCTCCCGACCCGGTTTTGCCTTGCGCCCCTATCTGAGCTAGAAACCGCGCCCTTCGAAAGGGGCTTGTCATGGCCGAACGTTGGACGCCCGCGTCCTGGAGATCCCTGCCCGCCAAGCATATCCCCGCCGACTATCCGGATGGGGAGGCGGTGACGCGCGTTGAGGCGGAGTTGCGCCGCATGCCGCCGCTGGTGTTCGCCGGCGAGGCGCGACGCCTCAAGAGCCTGCTGGGCGACGTGGCGGCCGGCAAGGCCTTCCTGCTGCAAGGGGGCGATTGCGCCGAGAGCTTCAAGGAATTCGCCGCCGACAACATCCGCGACACCTTCCGCCTGATCCTGCAGATGGCGGTGGTGCTGACCTTCGCCGGCGGCAAGCCGGTGGTGAAGGTGGGCCGCATGGCCGGCCAGTTCGCCAAGCCGCGGTCGTCGGCCACCGAGACCATCGGCGGGGTCACCCTGCCGTCCTACCGCGGCGATAACATCAACGGCATGGAGTTCGAGGCCGCCGCCCGCGCGCCCGACCCCGAGCGGCTGCTGAAGGCCTATGGCCAGTCGGCCGCGACCCTGAACCTGCTGCGCGCCTTCGCCGGCGGTGGCTATGCCGACCTCTATAACATCCACCGCTGGACCCTCGGCTTCGTCGAAGGCAGCCCCCAGGGCGCGCGGTATCACGAGCTGTCGGAGAAGATCAGCGAGGCGCTGAGCTTCATGGCCGCCATCGGCGTGACGCCGGAAAGCCAGCCAGATCTGCACCGGGTGGAGTTCTTCACGGCGCATGAGGCGCTGTTGCTGGGCTACGAAGAGGCCATGACCCGGGTCGATAGCACCTCGGGCGACTGGTACGACACCTCCGCCCACCTGCTGTGGATCGGCGAACGCACCCGCCAACTGGACCACGCCCACGTGGAGTTCATGAAGGGGATCAAGAACCCCATCGGCCTGAAGGTCGGCCCGACGCTGGAGCCGGACGAGCTGATCCGTCTGATCGACGCCCTGAACCCGGAGAACGAACCGGGCCGCCTGACCCTGTATGGCCGCTTCGGCTCCGACAAGATCGCCGGGCGCCTGCCGATGCTGATGCGCGCCACGCGGGACGAAGGCCGCCAGGTGGTCTGGGCCATCGACCCGATGCACGGCAACACCCTGACCGCCAACAACGGCTACAAGACCCGGCCCTTCGACCGCATCCTGGGTGAGGTGAAGAGCTTCATCGAGATCGCCGAGTCTGAAGGGGTTCACCCCGGCGGCGTGCACCTGGAAATGACCGGCCAGAATGTCACCGAGTGCCTGGGCGGCGCGCGGGCGTTGAGCGAAGGCGACCTGGCCGACCGCTACCACACCCATTGCGACCCGCGACTGAACGGTGAGCAGGCCCTGGAACTGGCCTTCCTGGTGGCGGAGAAGCTGAAGGCCGAACGCCTGGCGGGACTGAGCCACCAGGCGGCGGAGTAGGGACCCGGTCCTGCGCGACCATGGACAAGGCCTTTGGCCGCCGGGCGTTCGGCGGCGACCCGGCGAATTACAACGCCAGCCGCCCGGCCTATCCGGCATGGGTGTTTGAGATTCTGCAGCATCGCTGCGGGCTGAAGCCCGGCGCGGCGGTGTTCGAAATCGGGGCGGGCACCGGGACAGCCACGCGGCAGCTGACCATGCTGGGCGCCTCGCCCCTGGTCGCCGTGGAGCCCGATCCGCGCCTGGCGGCCTTCCTGCGGGCAAACAGCGCCTATGATGTGCAGATCATCGAGCAGCCCTTTGAAGAGGCTCGGTTCCCCCGCGCTGACTTCGACCTGGGCGTCTGCGCCACCGCCTTCCACTGGCTGGACGAGGCGCGGTCCCTGGGGCGGGTAGTCTCGCTGCTGCGGCCCGGGGGCTGATGGGCGATGCTCTGGAACGTGTTCGGCGACCCGGACCGTGAGGATCCTTTCCACGAAGCCACCTTCGACCTGCTGAACGACGGGCCGCGTAGCCCGAGCAATGGCGGCCCCGGCGGCGTACCGTTCGCGCTGAACGTCAACGATCGCAAGAGCGCCTTCGGCCGCCGGCCGGAGTTCGTCGACCTGGCCTGCGAGGCCCAGCCGTGGGAACTGGTGCTTGATCCCGACCAGGTGGTCGCCCTGTACGCCACCTATTCCGACATGACCGCTCGCCCCGAAGCGGAACAACGCGAGGTGCTGGCGCAGCTGCGCCGCATCGCCGTCGAGCAGTTCGACGGCCGGGTTGTCCGCAACATGGTGACGATCCTCTACACGGCGCGGCGGCGCTGAGCGCGAAGGCGTTTGTTGACGCAAGGTCGCTTCCGCTAGGCTGATCCCAACAAATTCGGGAGACAGACCATGGCCGACGGTTCGGTGGGCGGATTCACGCGGGACAAGTTCGGCGCGGTGCGCGATCAGTTCGAGGCCAACCTGGCCAGCGGCGCCGATATCGGCGCCTCCTTCGCCGCCACGGTTGAAGGCGAGACCGTGGTCGACCTGTGGGGCGGCTGGGCGGACGAGGCCAGGACGCGGCCCTGGGAAAAGGACACCATCGTCAACGTCTATTCCACCACCAAGACCATGACCGCGCTGACGGCGCTGCTGCTGGCCGACCGCGGCGAGCTGGATTTCGACGCTCCAGTGGCCAAGTACTGGCCGGAGTTCGCCGCCAACGGCAAGGACCGGGTCAAGGTCAGCCACCTGATGAGTCACGCCGCCGGCCTGTCGGGCTGGAAGGAAACCATCACCACCAGCGACATCTATGACTGGGACAAGGTCACCTCTCTGTTGGCCGCCCAGGCGCCGTTCTGGGAGCCGGGGACCGCCAGCGGCTATCACGCCCTGACGCAGGGCTTTCTGGTGGGCGAGGTCGTGCGTCGGATCACCGGCAAGTCCCTGGGCACGGTGTTCCGCCAAGAGATCGCCGAGCCGCTGGGCGCCGACTTCCATATCGGCCTGATCCCCAAGCACGACGACCGGGTCGCCGACCTGATCCCGCCGCCGCCGGGCACGGCCATCGCCGACGGCGAGCAGGACGAGCTGGGCCGCAACATGTCGAACAACCCGGGCATCGACGTCTCCGAAACCAAGACCCGCGCCTGGCGTGAGGCGGAGATTCCCGCCGCCGGGGGACATGGCAACGCCCGCTCCATCGCCGAGATCCACGCGGTCCTGGCCAACGGCGGGGTGGCTAAAGGCAAGCGGATCATGTCCGAGGCCGGCTGCCGCAAGGCGCTGGAGGTGCAGATCGAGGGCGTCGACCTGATCTTCAAGCAACAGGCGCGGTTCGGCATGGGCTTTGGCCTGGCTGGCGGCATGGTGCCCCTGCCCAACCCCAATTCGATCTACTGGGGCGGCTATGGTGGATCCTTGGTCGTCATCGACATGGATGCCCGCACCACCTTCGGCTACGCCATGAACAAGATGGCCGGCACCACCACCGGCGATACGCGCGCCTTCGGCCTGATGATGGGCATGTGGCAGGGGCTGGGTGGGTAGGCGAAAAGGCCTTCCACCACCGTAAATCACCGTATTTAACGGTGAGGCAGGCTCTCCGGCGCGGCTGCCGGGCCTCAGCGCCGCGATGCGAAAATCCCTCCGTGCCGTGGAAATAGACCCCGCATCACGCACTCAATTCGCACTTTCGGTCAACCGGTCGGACGGCTTGACAACCGTTGCGCCTGGGGCCTTGATTGAACGATCAATCAAGTCGCTTTTCAGGTCATGGACACTCGCACCCGCATCGTCATCGCCGCCATGGAGCTGTTCTGGGAGAAGGGGTTCAACTCCACGTCCGTGTCGGACATCCTGTCCCGTTCTCAGGTCAATTCCGGCAGCCTGTACCATGTGTTTCCCGGCAAGCAGGACGTGCTGATCGGCGTGCTCGAAGCGCTGCGGGACGGGATCTGGGATATGCTGCTGTCGCCGGCGTGGGAAGGGGTGGACGATCCCATCGAGAAGATCTTCGCCTTGCTGGCGCGGTATCGCCGCTCCATCGTCGAGACCGACTGCACCTATGGCTGCCCGATCGGCAGCCTGGCGTTGGAACTGCATGAGCCGGACCCCAAGGTGCGGGCTCTGCTGGCGCAGAACTTCACCAACTGGACCGCGGCCATCGCCGAGTGTCTGGAGGCGGCGCCGGAGCGCGTCCCCGCAGACGTCGACAAGGCGGCCTTGGCCGAATTCGTCCTCACCGCGATGGAAGGGGGGGTGATGCAGGCGCGCACCCACCGCGACGTCGCCTATTTCGACCGGGTGGTGGCCATGCTGCGCGCCCATTTTGACATGCTGGCCGTCAAGGCGAGGGGAGACCTCGCCGCGGCTTGAACCAGGGGGAAAACACAATGCCGCCAGTGAACTTTTTCGCCGTCGGGGCCGCTGCTCTGGCCGCCTTCGTGGTCGCGTCGCTTTGGTATTCGCCGCTGTTGTTCTTCAAGGCCTGGCAGGCCGAGGTCGGGCTGACCGACGCGCAGGCCAAGGCCGCCTCCAGCCCGGTGAAGCTGGCGGCGACCTTCGTGCTGGTGCTGATCGGCGCCCTGGTGTTCGCCTTCTTCCTGGGACCCAAGGTCACCCCGCTGCAGGGGACGCTGTATGGCTTTTCCGCCGGCCTGACCTGGGTCGCCTTCAGCCTGGGGGTGAACTACCTGTTCGAGGGCAAGAGCCTGAAGCTGTTCCTGATCAACGGTGGCTACCACACGGTGGAGTTCACCCTGATCGGGCTGATCCTGGGGCTGTGGCACTGATCTGGCTAGATCACCGTCGCCCCCTCTAGCTTTTCCTCAACCCGCCTTGGCCTCGGCGAAGCGGGCGTAGGTGCGGCGCAGGGTCAGGGCCGCCACGAACAGGGCTGGCAGACTGAGCAGCATCGTCAGATTGAGGGGCGCGCCCGCCGCCACCAGGCCCGCCGAGGCCAGGCATCCGCCGATGCAGCCGACGTCCCAGGCGGCCTCGGTGAAGATCAGAAACCGCAGCGGGCAGGGAGCGGCCTTGGCCAGGGGATAGATGGCTGCGCCGATCACCGGAGAGATCAGGCTCATGACGAAGGCCCCGGCGGCGTTGGCGCCCACCGCCAGCCAAGGCGAGCCGGCGCTGGCGGAGCGGGCGATCACCACGGTGGCGGTCAAGGCATAGGCGATGGCGGTGGCGCGCCGCCCGCCGCCCCCGTCGATGTGCCGGCCCAGCACCAGGCCGCAGGCGGCGCCCACCAGCCCGGCCAGGGCCATGGCCCCGCCATAGGAGGAGAAGTTCCGCCCCAGGGTGACGAAGAGGGCGATCTGCCAGACAAAGAAGAACGAGGCGTCAAACCAAGCGTCGGTGGACGCCAGGATCATGCCGGTCCGCGCCAGGCGGAAGATGCCCGGCGAGGCCGCCTTCTGGATCGGCACATTGGGGATGCCGAGCAGGGGGATTGCGGCCAGAAGCTGAATCAAACCCACGGCGGCGAACATCGGGCCGGGACCAAAGCTCACTAAGGCCCAGCCCCCCACCAAGGGCGCAAGGATGCTGGCCACCGCCACCAGGGCCTCGCGGGCGCTGACCTGATGGCCGCGGTGTTCGTCGTCGCCGATGACGGCGAAATAGGCGTTGTAGTTGGGCCAATAGAGGATCTCGCCGATGGCGGTGACCAGGGCCAGGGCCGCGAGATCAGGTCCGACGCCATGCACGCGGGCCAGCAGTGGGTACTGCAGCGCCAGGCCCAGGGTGCCGGCGATCAACAGGGGCTTGAGACCCCAGCGGATGGCCAGCGGCAGGATGACGGGACGCAGGAAGAACCGGATGGTGATGATCGCCGCCATGGTCGACAGGGCGAGGGGAACCGCGACCCCGGCCTGGACGAGATAGACCACGAAGAAGAGGCTGCCGCCGCTTTGCGCGAGGGCCTGGACGCCGGAGTGCAGATTGACGCGGTTGACCGCGTCATTGCGCATGAATGCCATTTGGGATGCCGACAGAATGGAGGAGAGGGCCCCGGCTGGTTAGAGCCGGGCGAGCGAAGCGGCTGTCGCTACGAAATTTGCCCACGCATCGGTGTCGATCCTTCAGTCTGTTCGAGACCATGGCCGGGAATCTCCGCCGGAGTCAATTCGGCGTCCCGGGAACAGCTACAGCGACCGCGCCAGAGTTTCGACCGCCGCCGCCAACTCCGCGTCGTCCCAGGCGGCGTAGCCGAGCAGGAAGCTCTGATGCCCGGCGGTGACTGAGTGGGGGAAAGGGACGCCAGATCGAGGCCGTGACGGGCGGCGCGGTCGGCGACCAGCAGGTCGGCGCCGGGCGGCGCATCGCCGTTCAAGGTGATGGTGAGGTGCAGGTGCACCTCCCCGCGCCCGCCGTGTGACTATCCTGCCACGGCGTGGATACGACCTGAACCAAAACTCGGGTCATCGGCGAGCGCACGCTTGCGCCGGGCTTCCGGCTCGGTCAGTTTCCGCGCCTCTTTGAAATGGCGAACCCCATGACCGGCGAAACCCTCGCCGCGACCTCCCGCGCGGGAGGCGCGGATCATCCTGTCCGCAGGGACCTGATCGAGCTTCTGAAGCTCGCGGGCCCCCTCGTGCCCGCGCGCCTGGGCATCATGATGATGGGGTTTACCGACGCGGTAGTTGTGGGCCGCTATTCAGCGGTGCAGCTGGGCTACCACGCCCTGGGCTGGGCGGTGACCAGCGTGGTGATGGGCAGCGCGCTGGGCCTGCTGTCCGGGGTCCAAGTGATGGCGTCACGGGCGCTTGGCGAGGGCAGGCCGCACGAGGCCGGCGCGGCGCTGCGGCGCGGGCTGTCCTATGCGCTCTGGATCGGCGGGGGGTGCGCCGTCGTGCTCCTGGCCGGCGGACCGACGCTGCTGCATGTGATCGGCCTTTCCAAGGACCTGGCGGACGGCGCAACCCGTCCCCTGCTGGTCTTCGCCCTGTCGATGCCGCTGTTCATGCTGTCGGTGGCCTCCGCCTCGTGGCTGGAAGGGCTGGGGCGGCCGGTGCCGCCGCTGGTGATCATGTGGCTGGCCAATGGGGTGAACCTGGCGGTGGACCTGCTGGCGGTGCCGGGGACCTTCGGCCTGCCGGCGCTGGGGGCGGTGGGCGGCGGCATCGCCACCTTTGTCGCCCGCGCGGCCATGGCCGCCGCCACCCTGGCCTATATCTGGCGCATGAAGGACGCCCGGGAGCTGGGGGTGTTCGACAAGCCGCCGCGCGACCCGGTGCGCGAGCGCGATCAGCGCCGCGTGGGCTATGGCGCGGGCGCCTCCAACTTCTTCGAGATCCTGGCCTTCTCGGCCATGAACGTGGTGGCCGGCTGGATCGGCGGCCTGGCCGTGGCGGCGTGGGCGGTGGTGCTGAACGTGGCGGCCATCGTGTTCATGATCCCGCTGGGATTGGCCACGGCCACGGCGGTTCAGGTGGGGCGCGCCCACGGCGCGGCGGACGAGGCCGGGATCGATCGGGCGGCGGTGGTGGGTTACGCGGTGACCATCGTCGTTGCGGCGGTGGCCACGCTTGTGGTCTGGGTGTTCGCTCGGCAGATCACCCGGGTCTACACCAGCGATCTGACCACGGTGGGCATGGCCACGGCGGCCCTGCTGCTGAGCTGCGTCTTCCTGATGCCCGACGCCCTGCAGGTGGTGGTGGCGCAGTCGCTGCGCGCGCGGGGCGACGTGCTGGCGCCGACCGTCACTCACATGATGAGCTATTTCCTGGTCATGCTGCCCCTGGCCTATGTCCTGGCGATCCCGATGCACATGGGGTTGCAAGGCATCGTCTGGGCCGTGATCGCCGCCAGTTTCGTGGCCGCCGGGCTGTTGCTGGGACGGTTCTGGATGTTGGCGCGGCGGGGCGAGGGCTAGGGTTCAGGCGGGTTTGACCGAGCCAACGGCGCGGCGGCTTTGCGCCCCTTCCGTCACCTCTCGCTACCCAAGCCGACTTCGGCCAAAGCGCTCAGGCCCCGAGGATCCAGCCTTCTTCGTGTTGCGCGTCGACCACGGTGTCGGCGGGGGTGTCCTTGCCTGGAGCGAATACCGGCCCCAGCTTGCCCGCCTCGTCCAGCTTGGCGAAGTGCTCGGCGGTAAGGCGCACCTGGGTGGCGTCCTTGATCTCGCCGGGCAGGGCCGCGCCCTTGATCAGGGAGGGATAGACCTCGGCGGCGACCACATCGACGCCGGTCAGATCGTTCTCGGTCAGGGACTTGTAGCCGGTCTCGAAGGGCCAGGCCCTGAAGGCGTCGCCCCGCGCCAGCTTCAAGCGGCGGACCATGGGGATGCCCAGGATCGCCTGGCCGCCGACGGAGCCGTTGTAATAGAGCTTCCAGATCGACGCGGCGCCCTTGGCGGCCAGGTCGGCGTGGCGAAATTCCGGCAGGTCGCCCGGCCCGTACTCGCGGCTGCGCTTGGGCTGCAGGGTGGTCAGGGTGTCGCGCGGCGGGCAGCCCCAGAACGGGAAGGGACCACCGGTGATACGGCGGTTGATCTCCGAGCCCACGCCAAAGCGGTTGTTGGTGTTGTCGGCCTTGTCCTTGACCATGCGGTCGAGCTGGTTCCAGACCGCCATCCACGGCTCGCCCGCCGGCAGGCTCAGCGCCGCTGAGAGGCCGCGCGGGAAGCCCAGGGGGAAGTCGAAGCCGAGCAGGGTGCGTTCATGGCGCTTGGCGCGGTCGTCGAGGATGCCGGCCAGCAGCTTTTCCGCCTCGCCGCGCGTGGCGGGGTTGTGGGTCTCGTAGGTGAAGCGGAAGCGGACGTCGCGCTTGAGCACACCGATCCAGACGGAGTCCGCGCCCGTGGTCGGCTTGGCCGCCGCGCTCCAGTCGACAATCACATAGGCGTTGAACAGACGGGCCACACACGGGCTCCCCAACAGAAGACCCGGGCTTGTAGACCGCGCCGCGCGCGGGGCCAACGCGCGCGGCGATCACTTCTGGGCCATTCCCACGGACGGCCCGCTCGGGCCGTTCGTGGGCGGGGCGTCAGTCGGCCACCTGAAGACGCTGCAGCAGGGCCAGCCGATCGCCCGCCATGGCCTTTGCCTGACTCTGCAGTTCGTCCAGGTTGGCTTCCGCGGTCTTGAGGACCTCGCCGTTCTTGATGATCGACTGGTTCTGCTTGGCCAGGACGCTGGCGGCGTCCTTGGCCCAGTCGTTGGGGTTCTTCAGGCCTCGGCTGCGGGCGCTCAGGAACATCTGCTCGAAGCGGCCCACCGGGTGGCCGGCGCCGAGGACCGGCGAGGCCAGCACCGTGATGTCGCCGCCGATCCGGGCCCGCTCGATGAGGTGAGCGTTGAGCTTCTTGCACCGGGGGGCGACGGTGGCGATGTCCGCCTCGCTCTGGGCCGGATGGGCGCGGCCCGAACCCACCAGCACCGCCAGGCCCTCGATCAGAGATCCGGGGGGCAGGGCGGCGATTTTCGGATCGTCGGCCACGTCACCCAGGCGTCGTGGCAGACCCTTGTTGGCGTTGAGAGCCTCGATGATCGGTTCGTAGATGTCCTGGCGCAGGTTGATCTTGCCCAGCATGGTGTCGACTTCGTATTGGAAGTCCGAGATCGGGGCGGTCAAGACGAACCGCATCTCGTTCAGCTGCTCCAGCCGCTCCAGCGGCGACAGCCGCCGCGCGCCGCGGGTATAGAGGTCGCGGCGGAACTGAGTGTTGAGCATGTAGTCGCGAACCGTCTCGCGCAGCACACCTACGGGCAGGGAATTCATCACCTCGCGCTGGGGCGGGGTGAGGTTGAAGCCGTCCATCTGCTCAATGGCGCTGGCCGCCGTGGCGTAGCTGAGCTTGGCTTCCGAAAGCCATTCATTGACCTCCGAGAAGTACATCGGGGTCCAGCTTTCGTTGAAATACTCATGCGCCAGATAGTTGCGGTTCTGGCCAGCGATGGCGTCCAGGCGGGTCTTGGCCAGGGGGTTGTGCTGGAAGTACCGGGCGTTGACCTCGGCCAATTTGTTGCCGAACGCGATGGCGCCGTCGATGCGGCTGACCATGCCCTCGGCGTCCGATCCCATCGACCGCGAGTGGATCGACATGATGTGGCGCAGCGGCATGGCCGTCGTCCAACCTGGGAAGGTGTTGTAGCTGAAGTACACCGCCCCGCCGACGCGCAGGCGCTTGCGAATGGTGTCGACGATGACCTTGCGGTTGTCGTCGGAGACCCAGCTCCAGATGCCGTGCAGGACGATATAGTCCATGGGCGGCAGGTCGTCCCGGGCCAGCATGTCCGCGAAGCTTTCGTCGGAAAAGTGGGCGCCGGCCCCGGAGACGCGGGCCAAGTGTTGGGCGTGGTTGGCGTGAACCGGGTTGAAGTCGGCGCCCCAGAACTCGCCGGCGCCGGCCGCCGCCTGGATATTGGCGCTGACCCCCTGGCCGTAGCCCAGCTCAAGGTATTTCATATCGGTCCGCTGCGGCGGCTCGTAGCCGGCCATCAGCAGGCCGAAATCGATCAGGCCAGGCGCCAGCTCGCGGTAATAGCCATAGGTGTAGTCGATGTCGGCGCGATAGCCTGACGTCCAGTCCATGGGTCGCCTTTCCTAAGGTTTACGAAGCGGCGCGGACTGGAGCCCGGCTATCGCGGGTTGTCAACGCCGCCTCGCAACTGGACGACCTAGCTAAGTTTAACCAGCATCTTGCCGACGTTCTCGCCGTTGAACAGCTTCAGGAATGCGGCGGGGGCGTTCTCGATGCCTTCCTCGACGGTCTGGCGCCACTTCATCTTTCCCGCGGCGATCCATTCCGACATGTCCTTGACGAAGGCGCCTTGCATGTCGGCGTGGGTGGAGACGATGAAGCCTTCCAGGCGCAGTTGCTTGCCCACGGCCTGGATCAGGCCGCGCGTGCCCTCGCCCATATCGGTGGCGTTGTACTGGCTGATCATGCCGCACAGGGCGAAGCGGGCGAAGGGGCGGGCGCTGTTGATCGCCGCTTCCAGATGTTCGCCGCCGACATTGTCGAAATAGACGTCGATGCCGTCCGGCGCCACGCGCGCCAGGGCCGGCCCGATGGCCTCGGCCTTGTAGTCGATGACGTGATCGACCCCCAGTTCCTTCAGATAGGCGACCTTCTCGGCGCCGCCGGCGGAGGCAATAACCTTGTGGCCTTTGATCTTGGCGATCTGACAGACCATCTGGCCCACGGCTCCGGCGCCGCCAGAGACGAACACCACGTCGCCGTCCTTCAGGGCCGCGACGCGCAGGAGGCCGGCATAGGCGGTCAGGCCCGGCATGCCCACCGCGCCGAGGAAGGCCTCCACCGGCAGGCCGTGGGTGTCCAGCTTCTGCACCGCGGCGGCCGGGGCGTTGAAGGCCTCGCGCCAGCCGAAGAAGCTCTGCACCACGTCGCCGACCTTCAGCGACGGATCGTTGGAGGCGGTCACCTCGCCCACGGCGCCGCCCTGCATGGCCTCGCCGAGGGCGAAGGGTGGGCTGTAGCTCTTCACGTCGTTCATGCGGCCGCGCATGTAGGGGTCGACGGTCATCCAGGTGTTGCGCACCTGAACCTCGCCCGGACCGGGCGCGGGCAGGGTGACGGCGGCGGTCTCGAAGTTCGCCTGCGTCGGCACGCCGACGGGGCGGCTCTTCAGCCGGATTTCGCGCGAAGTGGTCATGATGTTTCTCTCCCTGAGAACGAATTTAAACGGTTGTTTAGACGCTGTGCGCTCGCGGCTCCAGTGGGCAAGCGAGGTCCCGGCGTGTTAGGCGCGCAGCCAAGGGTCAGGAGACGCCATGAACGGTCAGTTGCGCGCGGGCGTCGTCGGCGCCGGAGTCTTCGGCCACTACCACGCGGCCAAGTACGCGGTCATGAACGGTGTCGAGCTTGTCGGGGTGTTCGACCCGCATCCCGACCGGGCGCAAGAGCTGGCGGCGCTGCATGCCGCTGAAGCCTTCGACAGCCTTGAGGCGCTGCTGGCCCAGGTGGATGTGGTGTCCATCGCCTCGCCAGCCAGCGCCCATGCCAACGATGTCCTGGCGGCGCTGGCGGCGGGGCGGCACGTCTATGTGGAAAAGCCGGTGGCCACCGACCTTGCCGACGCAGACGCCATCCTGGGCGAGGCCGCGCGCCAGGGCCGGATCGTGGCCTGCGGCTTCCTCGAGCGGGCCACGTTCCGCGGCATGGGGCTGTTCGGGATTGCCGAGCGCCCCCTGAGGCTTGAGGCGGTGCGACTGGGGCCGCCGTCGCCGCGCAACCTGGACGTCTCGGTGGTCATGGACCTGATGATCCACGACCTCGACCTGGCGCTGGCGCTTACCGACGCCGAGCCCCTGGCGGTGGAGGCCGAGGGCGCTTTCGTGACGAACGCTCTGCTGGACGAGGTCGAGGCGGAGGTGGCCTTCGATGATGGCTTCATCGCCACCTTCCGCGCTTCACGGGTGGCGGCGACGCGCGAGCGAAGCATGCGGCTGGTCTATCAATCGGGCGAGGTTACGGTGGATTTCATCGCCCGGACCTTTGTCAACACCACCGGCCATGCCCTTAAGCCGGGCTTTGACGACACGGAGTCCGATCCCCTGGGCGCCAGCCTGGAAGCCTTCATCGCCGCTGTCCGGGGGCAGGGGCCGTCACCCCTGGCCAACGCCCTGGACGGCGCCAAGGCCCTGGACCTGGCGCTTGCGGTGGAACAGGCTGTGGGTCGATAGTTATTGGCAACCCAAAAACCATTTCCGACTCCAGGGAGACGCGCCGCCATGTCCGACGCCTATGATTTCGACTTCACCAGCATCGACGGCGCGCCGCTGCCGCTGTCGACCTTCAAGGGCAAGGCGGTTCTGGTGGTGAATACCGCGTCGAAATGCGGCCTGACCCCGCAGTACGACGGGTTGGAAAAGCTCTACACCGACTACAAGGACAAGGGTCTGGTGGTGCTGGGCGTGCCCTGCAACCAGTTCGCCGGCCAGGAGCCGGGCACCGACGCCGAGATCAAGGAATTCTGTGACGTGCGGTTCCACGTCGACTTCCCGATGACCTCCAAAGTCGACGTCAAGGACGAGGGCCGTCACCCGTTCTACGCCTGGGCGCAGGACCAGCTAGGCGAGGCCGCCGTGCCGGCGTGGAACTTCCACAAGATCCTGATCGGGACCCACGGTGAGGCCATCGCCGCCTTTGGGCCGCGCACCGATCCGCTGGACGCCAGCATCGTCGAGGCGGTGGAGAAGGCGGTCTAGGCGTCTTCGCTGGCCATGGCCCGCGCATAGGCCGGTCGGCTGACGACGCGCTCGACGTAGGCTTGCAGCAGCGGCGTCTTGGGCAGCATCGCCCCGCCCATGAACATGGCGAAGGTGGTGCCGACCAGGATGTCCGCGGCGGAGAACGTGTCGCCGAGCAGGTAGGGGCCGGCCTCCAGAGTCTTGACGGTGAAATCCATGGCTTCCTCCACGGGGGGCCAGCCGGGCATGGTCTTGGGCAGGTCGACCTGGACGAATTTCATCATCCACGCTGGCTCCAGCACGCCGCAATAGTAGGCCAGCCAGGTCAGGTAGGCGCCGCGCTTGGGGTCGCCTACCAGGGGGCCAATGCCGTTCTGGGGGTATTTGTCCGTCAGGTAGAGGGCGATGGCGGAGGATTCGAACACCGCCTGGCCGTCGTCCAGGATCGCCGGCACCTTGCCGTGCGGATGCGGATTGGCCGAATCGCGGTCAACGGCGCCGTCGCTGCGAGCGATGTGATGAATCTGGTAGGGCGCGCCCAGTTCCTCCAGCAGGAAGATGAAGCGGGTGGAGCGGGTCTTGGAGCTGTGGAAGAGGGTGATCATGGCCGGCGTCTCCCGTGCCTGCCGGTTCTAGCCCAGGCCGGCGCCAGGATCGTGTCAGTAGGCTATCGCCCGCCGGTGGAAGGGCTCAGTCCGCCTTGTGCGCCTTGGCCCGCTCAATCCCCTCCAGGATCATCTGTTGGGCTTCGGTGACATCGCCCCAGCGGACGATCTTCACCCACTTGCCGGGCTCCAGGTCCTTGTAGTGGCTGAAGAAGTGCTCGATCTGCTGCAGGGTGATGGCCGGCAGGTCGGTGTAGTTGTGGATGTGGTCGTAGCGCTGCGTCAGCTTGGCGCCCGGCACCGCGATGAGCTTTTCGTCGCCCCCGGCTTCGTCCTCCATCACCAGCACGCCGACGATACGGCAGCTCATCACCGCGCCCGGCGCGATGCCGCGGGTGTTGGCCACGATCACGTCGCAGGGATCGCCGTCGCCGGACAGGGTGTGGGGGATAAAGCCGTAGTTCCCCGGGTAGCGCATGGCTGTGTAGAGGAACCGGTCGACCATCAGGGCGCCGGAGGCCTTGTCCATCTCATACTTGATGGGCTCGCCGCCGATGGGCACTTCGATGACCACGTTCACTTCGACAGGCGGGTTCACGCCGATGGAGAGGGCGTCCAGACGCATGGGAGAATCCTTTGTAAGCGCGCGCTTCTCTAGTGACGCCGGGGCAGGGGAGCAACCGGCTTTGCGCTACGGCGCCGCCTCGTCTACGGATGCCCAGCCTTTGAGCGTGGAGCCGGCGATGACCAAGAAGCCTGACGGAACCTGGGACAAGTCCAAGCTGCCCAGCCGACACGTCACCGAAGGCCCGTCGCGGGCGCCGCACCGCTCGTACTACTACGCCATGGGTCTGGGGACGCGGGAGATCAACCAGCCCTTCGTGGGCGTGGCCTCGTGCTGGAACGAGGCGGCGCCGTGCAACACCGCCCTGATGCGCCAGGCCCACGCCGCCGCAGCCGGCGTCAAGGCGGCCGGCGGCACGCCGCGCGAATTCTGCACCATCACCGTCACCGACGGTATCGCCATGGGTCACGAGGGCATGCGCTCGTCCCTGGTCAGCCGCGAGGTGATCGCCGACTCCGTGGAACTGACGATCCGTGGGCACAGCTATGACGCCCTGGTGGGGATCGCCGGCTGCGACAAGTCCTTGCCCGGGATGATGATGGCCATGCTGCGCCTGAACGTGCCCAGCGTGTTCATGTACGGCGGCTCGATCATGCCGGGGACCTGGCAGGGCCGCGAGGTCACGGTGCAGGACGTGTTCGAGGGGGTCGGCAAATATTCCAGCGGCCAGATGAGCCTGGAGGACCTGTGCGATCTGGAACAACACGCCTGCCCGGGTGACGGCGCCTGCGGGGGCCAGTACACCGCCAACACCATGGCCTGTGTCTCTGAGGCCATTGGCCTGGCCCTGCCGCTGTCGTCGGCCCTGCCGGCGATCTATCTCGACCGGGACGAATACGCCGTCGCCTCCGGCAAGGCGGTGATGAACCTGATCGAGCGCAACATCCGCCCGCGCGACATCTGCACCCGAGAGGCGTTCGAGAACGCCGCCATCGTCGTGGCCGCCACCGGCGGCTCCACCAACGGCGGCCTGCACCTGCCGGCCATGGCCCATGAGTGCGGCGTGCAATTCAGCCTGCGCGACGTGGCCGAGATCATGAAGAAGACCCCCTACCTGGCCGACTTGATGCCGGGCGGCCGCTATCCGGCCAAGAAAATGGGCGAGGCGGGCGGGGTGCCGATGCTGCTGCGCACCCTGATGGACGCCGGCCTGCTGCATGGCGACGTGATGACCGTCACCGGCAAGACCCTGCGCGAGAACCTGGAGGGCGTCGTCTGGCGCGAGGACCAGGATGTGATCCGCCCGGTCTCCAACCCCCTGTCGCCCACCGGCGGCGTGGTCGGGCTGTGGGGCTCGCTGGCTCCCGATGGCGGCATCGTCAAGGTGGCGGGACTGAGTCACCGCCAACACCGCGGCCCGGCCCGGGTGTTCGACGGCGAGGAAGCCTGTTTCGCCGCCGTGGAAGCGCGCGACTACAAGGAAAACGACGTCCTGGTGATCCGCTACGAAGGCCCCAAGGGCGGACCCGGCATGCGAGAGATGCTGTCCACCACCGCCGCCATCTATGGCCAGGGGATCAGCGACAAGGTGGCCCTGGTCACTGATGGGCGCTTTTCCGGCGCCACGCGGGGCCTTTGCATCGGCCACGTAGGCCCCGAGGCCCAGGACGGCGGTCCGATCGCCCTGGTGCGGGACGGCGACATCATCACCATCGACGCCGACGCCGGAACCATCGAGCTGGAGGTCGATCCCATCGAGCTGGAAAATCGCCGCCGGCACTGGGCGCCGCGGGAGACCGAATACGGCTCTGGCGCCTTGTGGAAGTTCGCCCAGGGCGTTGGGCCGGCCCATCTGGGGGCCGTGACGCATCCGGGGTTCAAGGCGGAGCGGAAGGTCTACGCGGACATCTGAGTGTCTCCGGACGCCACGCCCTAGCCAAGACTCGCGTGGCAAGGCTAGGCTGTCGCATGCCCGCAGACGCCATTACCGCCGAGAATCCCCTGACCGGGCCCGCCTTTGACCGCTTCTACGAGACGTCGATCAAGCCCGAGCTGGAAAAGCGTGAGGTCGAGCGCCAGGCCGGGGTGAAGCAGTTCTACGCCCTGTTGGCCATTGGCGGCATGGTGGTGGTGCTAGAGTCCGGCTTTACCCGGGCGGCCAGCCACGGCGGCAACTTCATCCCGGATATTCGCCTGGTCGCCGTGACCATGTTTATCGCCGCGGCCCTGGGCTATTTCCCGTTGTCGGCGGTGCGCTCGAAGGTGAAGCTTGGCATCATCACCGCCTTCTGCGGCCCGCTGGGGCTGCGCTACCATTCGTCCGGCGAGCCCACCCGTTTCGACGCCTACCAGGCCTTCAAGCTGATCAACAAGCCGGACGACAGCCATTTCGAGGATCACTTCGAAGGGGTGCGCAACAGCTGTTCCTTCGAGCTTTGCGAGGCCCGGCTGACCAAGGGTTCGGGCAAGAGCCGCGAGGTCATCTTCAGCGGCCAGCTTTTCCGCGTCGCCTTTCCGCACAGGTTTCTGGGGGAGACGGTGGTGCTGCGCGATTCCGGCTGGTTCAACCGCTTCGACTGTCCGCCGCACATGGCCAAGGTCGGCCTGGAAGACCCGCATTTCGAGAAGATCTTCGAGGTATTCGGCACCGACCAGGTGGAGGCGCGGGCGATCCTTACCCCGGCTTTCATGCAGCGGCTGGTGGACCTGGAAAGCGCCTATGGCGGCAGCCACATGCGCTATGCCTTCACCGACGGCGACCTGCTGATCGCCATCGAGGCGTCGGACAAGTTCGAGATCGGCGGCATGTTCTCCACCCTGGTGGACCGCAAGCGGGTCGAGGCTATCGCCCACGATATCGGGGCGGTGTTCCAACTGATCGACAGCTTCGTGGCGGCCTGAGGCCATGCGCGTGCTTGGCCTGCTGGGCGGCATGAGCTGGGAAAGCACGACGCTCTACTATCAGCACCTGAACCGCATGGTTCGCGATCGCCTTGGCGGGCAGCATTCGGCCAGGCTGCTGATCTGGTCAGACGACTTCGCGCCAATCGCGGCGGCCCAAACAGCGGGAGACTGGGATGGCCTGGCGGATCTGCTGGCCAAGGCGGCGCGGGACCTGGAAGGGGCCGGGGCGCAGGCGATCCTGATCTGCGCCAACACCATGCACAAGCTGGCGCCCCAGGTGAGGGCGGCGATCGGCATCCCGGTGATCCACATCGCCGACGCCACTGCCCAGGCGCTCATCGCAGCCGGATCGAAGCGGCCGCTGCTGCTGGCCACGCGTTTTACGATGGAAGGCGAATTCTATCGCGGCCGACTGGCCGAGCTGGGCCTGGAAGCGGTGATCCCGGACGCCGGCGAGCGGGAACAACTGCACGCGATCATCTATGACGAACTGATCCAGGGCCGGTTCGAGGCCGCCTCCCGCGCCGCGGTGGTCGCCATGACCGAGCGCGCGGCCAGGCAGGGCGCCGACGCGGTGATCTTCGGCTGCACCGAGATCGGCCTGCTGCTGGAGCCCAAGGACGTCAGCCTGCCGGTGTTCGACACCACCGAGATCCACGCCCGGGCGGGGGTGGCCTTCGCCCTGGGGGACTAGGGAAGCGGGTTAGCCCCGAACGCGATGGGGTGCAGGAAGATCATTCCCACCCACAGGGCCACGGCCAGCAGGATCCGCCACCAGCCGATCTCGCCAATCGTGGCGACGCCGAAGGCTTGGCGGCCGGCGGCGATGGCGGCGAAGGGGACGTTGGAGGTCTTGGTGGCGAAATCGTCCCAGGTCTGGCCCAGAACGCGCTTGCGCTTGGCATCGATGCTGACGGTTCCGAAGATCGCCAGGGCCAGCATGGCGCCGAACAGGATCAGACTGGCGACGTCGCCGTTGACCATCAGATGTCCGGCCGCCCAGACCGCGACGCCCCAGAGGAAGGGGTGGCGGGTGATGCGCAGCATGCCCTTGATAACGTCCGGGCGGTCCAGGGCGCCTTCCTGGCGCACGCTGGTGGGGTTGGGCGTGGTGAGGCCGGGGACCACCAGC
Organism: Caulobacterales bacterium; assembly: GCA_038228945.1. Taxonomy (GTDB): domain Bacteria; phylum Pseudomonadota; class Alphaproteobacteria; order Caulobacterales; family Caulobacteraceae; genus Acaudatibacter. The sequence goes on along the minus strand of JBBROW010000002.1, from coordinate 59,563 downwards.
AGGAAGGCCAGCAGCATCAGGCCTAGCTGGATTTCCTTGGTCAGGGCGCTGGCGCCCCAGAACACGGGATTTTGGCCGCTACGCTGCGCGCCGCCGTAGGCCATGCTCATCCAGACGATCAGGCCCAGGGACGCCAGAGAGAACAGCCCCATGTAGGCATTGGTCCCGATGGCGCCGGTGAGGGCGTCGCGGACCCGGGTGCCGGAGACCAGCAGGTGCAGCAGGATGAAGGCCAGGGCGGCGGCGATCAGGACGGTCATGTCACTGTTCCTTACGTTGTAAATTATAATGGCCGCAGTCGGCGAGCTTTGTCAATCGAGGCGCGGAGGGGGACCGGGCGGCTGCGAGGCTAGAGCAGGCGGCCCTGACTATCCTCGTCCTCGTCCCCGTCATCGTCCAAGAACGCGTCCTCGGGATCGTCCTCCCAGGGCGGGAGGTCCTCGGCCGTGGCGGGCGGGGGCGTGGGGGGCTGGATCGGCGGCGGCGGGGCGGTGGCGAGTGACGGTTCAGCGACCCGAGCCTGTGGGCGGGGCGCGGCGGCGCGGCGCAGGACCGACTCGACCCGGGCCAGCCAGCGATTGGCGTCCTGGACGGCCTGGCCGGCGTCCTCGGGACCGCGCCGCTGGTTGTGCGGGACCGGCCACAGGGCCAGTTCGAAGTCGGGATGCTGCGGGTCGTCGAAGATCAGCCGCAGGCTTACCGACTGGGCTTCGCGGGGGCGCTGATCCAGGGGGCGGCGTGGCTCGCCCCGGAAGGCGCGGGCGGCCACCTGGCCGTCGATGGCCAGTTCGGCCCCAACAAGTTCGTCCAGGCGATAGACCAGGCACCAGGCGCCGCTGTCCCAGGCCACCGCCAAAGCCTCGGCCGGCAGGCTGAAGGCGGCGCCGCGCCCCCGGCCGTGGGCGATCAGTTCGGCGTCCGGCGTCATCCCCAGCACCCGGCGGAAGGCGCGGCCCAGGCGGCGCTGTTCCTCGGCGTACCAGGCGAACAGGGCGACCAGCGCCGTCAGCGCCGAGCCGGCCAGCACGAGCAGCAGTAAGAGCCGCAACACCTCGATCATGGCGTGATGCTAGCGGGAGTCCGCTTCGGCGTCAGTCGCCTTTGGTGTTGAGGTCGAGGTCGATCACCACGGGCACGTGGTCGGAGGGCTTTTCCCAGTCGCGCACGTCGCGGTGGATGACGACGCTCTTCAGCCGGTCGGCGGCCTGGGACGAGAGCAGCAGGTGGTCGATGCGGATGCCGTGGTTCCTCTGCCAGGCGCCGGCCTGGTAGTCCCAGAAGGTATAGCCGCCTGGCGCCCCGTCGGCGGCCATGTAGGCATCGGTCAGCCCCAGCCACTTCAGTGACCGGAACGATTCCCGCGTCTGCGGCTGGAACAGGGCGTCGCCGGTCCAGGCAGCGGGATTGTCGGCGTCCTCCGGTTCGGGGATGACGTTGTAGTCGCCGGCCAGCACCAGCGGCTCTTCATAGGCCATCAGCGTGCGGGCGTGGGCCTTCAGCCGATCCATCCAGCGCAGCTTGTAGGCGAATTTGTCGGTGGTGATCGGGTTGCCGTTGGGCAGGTAGATCCCGCCGACCCGAACCGGGGTGGGGCCGGAGATCAGGGCCTCGATATAGCGGGCGTGGTCGTCCCCGTCCTCGCCGGGCAGGCCTTTGCGGACGTCCTCCAGCGGCGTCTTCGACAGCAGGGCGACGCCGTTGTAGGCCTTCTGACCGTGGACGGCGACGTTGTAGCCGAGGTTTTCAAAGGCCTCGGTGGGGAACTTCTCGTCGACGCACTTGATCTCCTGCAGGCAGGCGACGTCGGGTTGTTCCATCTCGAACCAGCGGAGCACCGTCGGCAGGCGGGCGTTGACCGAATTGACGTTCCAGGTGGCGATGCGCATGGCCCGGTTATGCCGCCGGGCGGCCGCGCTGTCACCTGCGCGGCGGCGACTATGCCGCACGCCCGTTAACCCTGAGCGCCGCAAACGATCTTTGCCGCGTGCGGCGGACGTGACACCATCAGGTCGCGGCGGGTTCTGTCCCCGAGGTCTCTCACCAGACTTCCGGAGAGGGAGCCGACCGCCGGACGGAGGGCGCCGCCGGGGGGCGGAGGGACCTAGTATGCGTAAACCGGCGAACCCCACGCCCGGAAGTCCTGCCCGTGACCGCGCGGGCGGACGCGATCTCGTCGACAACAGTGACCTGGCCACCGCCTTGGGCGCGGCGTTCATCGGCGCCGCCAACCTCGAAGGCCTGATGGTCTGCGAGTCGGATTGGCGGGTGAGTTTTCGCAATCTGGCGGCGGACGCCGCCCTGGGTCTGGATAGCGACGCGCCGCCGCGGGCCGACCTGTGGGACCTGCAGCCCGCCTTGCGCGGCGCCACGACCGAACTTCAGCTCCGCAGCGCCATGAGTGGCGGCGAACCGGTGGAATTCGTCACCGCCCGGCCCCTGGCGCCGGATGAATGGATCGAGGTGCGGGCCTTGCCGCTGGGTGGGCGGATGGCCTTCCTGCTGCGCGACGTCACCGGCCGCGAGCGCACCGAGCGGCACTTACGCTCCACCAACGCCAGCCTGAGGCTGGCGCACAAGGCGGCCAAGGCGGCGACGTGGGAGTGGCGCGCGGGCCGAGGGCTGCATTGGGTCGATCCGGTCGCGGCGCGGGCCTTGGCCGCCCTGCCGGCGAAATGGAAGGATGAGGCCATCGCCAGCGACTGGCGGCGGTTGGTGCATGCCGAGGACCTGCCTGCCGTGGCCGAGGGGGTGGCGGCTCTGGCGGCCAAGGGCGAGGGGCGCTTCGAGTTCCGCGTGCGGGGCGCGGACCGCCGCGAGCGCTGGCTCGAAACCAGCGGCCATATCGCCGAACGCGACCCGCGTGGCACGCCGCGGCGGGCCATTGGCATCACCGTCGATGTCACGGAACGCAAGGCGGTGGAGGCGGCGCTGCGCGAGGAGATCGGCGAGCGGGAGCGGGCGCAGGCCCAGCAGCGGCTGCTGATCCACGAACTGAATCACCGGGTGAAGAACACCTTGGCCACGGTGCAGTTGATCGCCATGCAAAGCCTGCGAAGCGTGGCGGCGGGCGAGGCGTTTGATGTCTTTACCTCGCGGCTCATCGCACTCGGCGGAGCGCATGACGTGCTCAACAAGGAGAACTGGGAAGGCGCGAATCTGGACGAGGTGATCCTGCGAATGGTCGAGGTGCATGATCGGTTGGTGGATGGGCGCTTCACCCTGAAGGGACCGCGCGTGCGCCTGCCGCCGAACAAGGCCGTGGCGATGGCCATGGCGTTGCATGAACTGGCCACCAACGCGACGAAGTATGGCGCCCTCTCCAAGCCTGGCGGCAAGGTGGCCATCCGCTGGGGCCTCGATGCGGCGAGCTCTGGACTGACCCTCAGTTGGCGTGAGCAGGGGGGGCCCACCGTGCTCGCGCCCGAGCGTCGCGGCTTCGGTTCCCGCTTGATCGAACGGAGCCTGGCGGCTGAACTGGGCGGGCAGGCGGCGCTGATCTTCGCGCCGACCGGCGTGCGCTGCGAGCTGACCGCGCAGCTTTAAATCGGCGTTAGATGGAAAAGCTGACGCCGCAGCCGCAGCTGGACTTGGCGTTGGGGTTGCGGACGCGGAACTCGGCGGCCGCCAGTTCGTCTGCGAAGTCGATCTCCGATCCCTTGAGCAGGGCCAGGGAGATCACGTCCACCAGGGCCGCCGACCCGTCGCGCTCGACCTTCAAGTCGTCGTCCTCGGCGGTGTCCACCAGGTCAAACTTGTACTGAAAGCCCGAGCAGCCGCCGCCTTCCACCGCGACCCGCAGCATCAGCTGGCGGCCTTCGGCGGCGGATATGGCGTGCAGACGCTTGGCCGCGGCGGCGGACAGCGTCACATCGGGGGTGACCGTTCGAGTGGCGATCGTGAGGGTTGTCATGGCTGAGTTGCACCTTCTGCCCCTATATGAGGGCGACCGTGGCATCCGCAAAGGGGCTTCAATGACAGGACGACACCGGGCATGAGCGCCGATGACCAAAGCCGCGCCCCTTACGCCGAGAATCCGGCCCTGTCCCTGGGGCGCCGGTTCGGCGGCGCGGCCAGCGCCACGCGCACCCCCTTTGCCCGCGACCGCGACCGGATCATCCACACCTCGGCCTTCCGGCGCCTGAAGGAAAAGACCCAGGTTTTCGTCGCCCACGAAGGTGATCACTATCGCACCCGCCTGACCCATTCGCTGGAGGTGGCGCAGATCGCCCGCTCCCTGGCCACGGCGTTGCGGCTGGATGCGGACCTGGCGGAGACCATCGCCCTGGCCCACGACCTGGGCCACCCACCGTTCGGCCACGCTGGGGAGGACGAACTGGAGCGGCAGATGACGCCCTGGGGCGGCTTCGACCATAACGTCCAGACGTTCCGGGTGGTCACCGAACTGGAGCGCCGCTATCCGGAGTTCATCGGCCTGAACCTGACCTGGGAAACCCTGGAAGGGGTGATCAAGCACAACGGGCCGGTAACGGAAAAGCTCGGGCGGCCGTCCTGGCAGGCCGTGGTTGACTATAACGCTGACTACCCCCTGCGACTGGACACCTGGGCCTCGGCCGAGGCTCAGGCCGCAGCCCTGGCTGACGACATTGCCTATAACAACCACGATGTGGACGACGGCGTCGAGGCGGGCGTGTTCGGCCTGTGGGAATTGCTGGACGTGCCGCTGATCGGGCCGATCCTGGCCAAGGTGCGCAAGGATTACCCCGGCCTGGACGACCGTCTGACGCGTCTGGAGGCGGTGCGGCGGATGATCGGGGCCATGGTCGAGGACGTCCTGACCGAGACGGGCAAGCGGGCGGCGGCCACCGGGGTGACGAACCCCGAGGCCGTGCGCTGCCTGGACACCGCCCTGGTCGCCTTCTCCCACGACATGATCGAGCAACTCTCGCGACTGCGGGCCTTCCTCTATGAGCGGATGTATCGCCACTGGCGCGTCAATAGGACGCGAAGCCAGGCGCGCCGTATTCTGGCCGAGATGTTCACCTTGTTCATGGCCGAGCCGGACGTTCTGCCGACGGAATGGTATGGCCGGCTTCAGGCTCTGGAGCAGGCCGGGCGCGCCCGTGTGGTGTGCGACTATATCGCCGGCATGACCGACCGGTACGCCATCGAGGAACACCGGCGGCTGTTCCAGCTCGACGTCTGGAGTTAGGCGGCCTGCGTTAGGTGGTCTGGCGTTAGGTGGTCTGGCGCTAAACTGACGGCAGACTGATTCGGACGGAGCCTAGCTTGCCCGTTTGATTTACCCGCTCTGGAGCGCTGATTTTCCATGTCCGACCATGACCGAGGGCCCTATACGCCGCCCTCCGAACCGCCCCTGGCCTTTGACGCGCGCCGGCCGGTGCGCGGGGCCGGGCCGGCGCCGGTGACCCTGATTGTCAGCGTCCTGATCCTTTTAGGCGCCGCGGGGGCGGCGTTCTTCGTCTATCGGGGCGGCGTCAGGGGGGCGAACGACGCGCCCCAGCCCGTCGGCGCGCCGGTGCGCGATGTGAAGGCCGCCGCGCCGCCCGAGGCCCAGCCGGCCGATCCGGCGGCGGGGTTGTCGGTCTACAAGGACAAGACCTCTGGCGCGGCCTCGGCTGCGCCGACCTTCGCCCCGACGCCGGAAGCGCCCAGGCCCCGCCCGGCGCCGCAGGCGGCAGCCCCGCATCCCGTGCGACCGGTGACGGCGCAACCGATCGCGCCCGTCGCCTCGGCCGCTTCACCAGCCCCCATCGTCAAGCCCGCGACCCCGGCAAAGCCGGCGCCGCCGCCGCGTTCGATCTCTGCCATTCTGGATGAGAAGGCGGTTCGCGCCGCGCCGGCCCCGGCATCGCCCAAGGCGGTTGGAGCGTTCGTCCAGATCGGCGCGTTCTCGTCCCAGGCCCTGGCGGAGAAGGGCTGGAACGACGCCGCGCGCATCGCGCCGGGCGCCATGGCGGGCAAAGGCAAGCATGTGGAGCCGGTGGCTAAGGACGGCTCCACCCTCTATCGCACGGCGATCACCGGCTTTGCCTCCAAGGACGAGGCCGTCGCCTTGTGCGACCAGTTAAAAGCCGCCGGAAAAACCTGTTTCGTCCGGTGATTAGCGCCAGCATCCTAGGGTGCTCCGGAACCCGATTGACCCCCGAAGAGGCCGCCTTGTTCCGGGACGTCCGGCCATGGGGCTTCATTGTCTTCAAGCGCAACATCGACACCCCGGACCAGCTCAAGGCCTTGGTGGAAGCGCTGCGGGAGACGGTGGGACGCGCCGGCGCGCCGGTGCTGATCGATCAGGAAGGCGGCCGGGTGCAGCGGCTGGGACCGCCGCATTGGCCGCGATATCCGCATGGCGGCGCCTACGGCGGGCTGGATCGCGGCGTCGCCTGGCTGGGCGCGCGATTGATGGCGTCGGATCTGGCGGCGTTGGGGATCAATGTGGACTGCCTGCCGGTGCTGGATGTGCCGCACACGGGCGCCCATGACGTGATCGGCGACCGCGCCTATGGCGCCACGCCACAGGAGGTGGCCCGGCTGGGCCGCGCCGCCGCCGAGGGGCTGATCGCCGGCGGCGTACTGCCGGTGATCAAGCACATTCCAGGCCATGGCCGCGCGGGCGCCGACAGCCATCTGGACCTGCCGGTGGTGGAGGCGTCCTGGGACGAGCTGGACGCGGTCGACTTCGCGCCGTTCCGGGTCCTGTCGGACATGCCCTTGGCGATGACGGCGCACGTGGTCTACGCCGCCGTGGACGCCAAGCGCCCGGCGACGACCTCGGAGGTGGTGATCGAACGGGTGATCCGCGGCGCCATCGGCTTCGACGGCCTGTTGATGAGCGACGACCTGTCGATGGAGGCGCTCAGCGGGACCTTGACGGAGCGCGCGCGACAATCTTTGGCGGCCGGCTGCGACGTGGTTCTGCACTGCAATGGCAAGATGGATGAGATGAAGGCGGTCCTGGCTGGGACCGGCGCGCTGGACGGGCGCGCCGCCCAGCGCGCCGAGGCGGCCCTGGCGCGAATCCCCAAGGCGGCGGAGGCTATCGACGTGCCGACCGCTCGGAAGGCGTTCGAGGCGGCGCTGGCGGGGGTGTGGGCGCCGTGAGCGAGACCTTTCAGCCGGACCTGGACTTCGAGGCCGCCAACACCGCGGCCGAGGATGGCGAGGCGCTGATCGTCGACATCGACGGCTACGAAGGCCCGTTGCACGTCTTGCTGGCCCTGGCGCGCAGCCAGAAGGTCGACCTGCTGAAACTGTCGGTGACCAAGCTGGCCGACCAGTACCTGGCCTTCGTGCGCGAGGCGCGCAAGCGCCGGTTTTCCCTGGCGGCGGACTATCTGGTGATGGCCGCCTGGCTGGCGTTCCTGAAGTCGCGCCTGCTGCTGCCCAAGCCCGAACGGGCGGCGGAGGAAGAATTGCCGGCGGAGGAGGTGGCCGCCCAGCTGGCCTTCCGCCTGGCCAAGCTGGACGCCATGCGCCGCGCGGCCGAGGCCCTGCAGAATGGCCCGGTGCTGAAGCGCGACGTGTTCGTGCGCGGCGATCCCGAAGCCATCAAGATCGTCTCGAACCGACGGTTCGAGGGCGACCTCTACGCCCTGATGGGCGCCTACATCGACCAGCGCCGCAAGGAACAGGGCCGCCACTACACGCCGCAGCCGCAGCAGGCCTATCCGCTAGATGACGCCCGCGAGCGGTTGCGCGCGCTGTTGCCGGAGCTGGACCGGTGGACGCCGCTGACCGGGGTGGCGCCGATGAACGGCGCCTTCGGGCGCGGGACTGGCGGGCCGACCCGGGCCTCCTACCTGGCCTCGACCCTGTCTGCGACTCTTGAGTTGGTGCGGGAAGGGGACCTGGAAGCGCGGCAACTGGAGCACTTCGCGGAAATCTATATGCGGGCCCGGCGAGGGGCGGCCTGATGGCTGATCTTGCCGAAACCGAACGCATGATCGAGGCGCTGTTGTTCGCCGCCGCCGAGTCACTGTCCTTCTCTGATCTGGCGGGGCGCTTGCCGGACGGCGCGGACATCGCGGCGGCGCTGGAGGCGCTGAGGGCGCGGTATGCCGGCCGGGGTGTGGAACTGGTCTGTGTGGCCAACGCCTGGCGGTTCCAGACGGCGAGCGACCTGGCCTTTCTGATGACCAAGGAGCGGGAGGAGCCGCGCCGGCTGTCGAAGGCGGCGCAGGAGACCTTGGCCATCATCGCCTATCACCAGCCGGTGACGCGGGCGGAGATCGAATCGGTGCGCGGCGTCCAAGCCAGCCGGGGCACCTTGGACGTGCTGCTGGAGCTGGGTCTGGTGCGGATGAGGGGCAGACGACGCACCCCGGGCCGGCCGGTGACCTATGGCACCACCGACGCCTTCCTCGAGCATTTCGGCCTGCCCACCCTGGCGGACCTGCCGGGAGCGGCGGAAATGAAGGCGGCGGGGCTGTTGAGCCTGGACCTGCCGGCCGACTTCGCCGTGCCGGTTCCTGGCGGCCTGGCGGCCGACGAAGACCCGCTGGAAGCGGACGAGGCCCCCGAATTCCAGCAGGATTTCCTTGAAGGCGAAGGGGAAGTCTCCGGCGCCCTCAACGAAGAGCGTTCTGTGTGACAACGGTTCCTTGGCGGGAAGGCCTTGGCCGGCCTATATAGCCCTCAAGCGACGGATGACGTCGGCCGCTTGCGTACCCCTTAAGCGGCTGACAGGTTTGGAGATAACAAATGGGCTCACTCAGCCCCGTTCACTGGATCATCATCGCGGCCGTGGTGCTGCTCGTTTTTGGCGGTCGCGGCAAGCTGTCGGGCCTGATGGGCGACGCGGCCAAGGGCATCAAGGCGTTCCGCGAGGGCTTGAAGGGCGACGAAACCCCGCCGGTGGCAGAGCCGGTCAAACCGCTGGTGCAGGCTACGCCCGAGAAAGACCCGATCGTCCGCTAGGGCTTCCCGGCCGGACGACGCCGAGCGCGCGCTACATGGCGGGTCGCCGGCGCGCGACCCAACCCCTGATCTGGGACCCGAATGTTTCCTGAAGGCCGGCTCTTCGACTTTGTGATCGTGGGCATCGTCGCCCTGATCGTGGTGGGTCCCAAGGATCTGCCGCTGATGATGCGCAAGGTCGGCCAGTTCGTGGCCCGCATGCGCGGCATGGCGGCGGAATTCCGCGCCAGCTTCGACGAACTGGCCCGCCAGTCGGAGCTGGATGAACTGCGCAAGGAGGTCGAGGCCCTGCGCACCGCGCAGCCGGCGGCTATGGCGGCACAGGCGGTGGGGCTTGGCGACGTCCATGCCGACGTCAGCCAGACCTTTGAGGACATCAACGCCGGCCTGCTGAACGGGGAGGGGCAATTGCATCCGCCCATGGTCGGTTACCAGCACCCGGAGGAGCCGGAAGCGGTGATGACGCCGTTGCCGCAGGTCCAGTTGGTGGAACCGGCCGCGCCGCCGCCGCCGGCAGCCCCCAAGCCGCCCCGCAAGCGCGCGCCGCGCAAACCCAAGCCCGAACCTGACAGCGAGACGCCGTCGTGAGCTACGCCAACGACGACGCCGACATTGAGGGCTCCCGCGCGCCGCTGCTCGAGCATTTGGTGGAGCTGCGCAAGCGGCTGATCATCAGCTCCGGCGCCCTGGTCGTGGGTTTCCTAGTCTGTTTCGTGTTCTCGCAGCAGATCGCCACCTTCCTGCTGCATCCCTATCTGGTGGCCCAGAGCCTGGTGGCCACCCAGGCGGCCAGTGACGGCAAGGACGGCGGTCTGAGCCTGCTGATGGCGCTGATCGGCAAGGGTGTCGCGACCCACGATGTCTCCAAATTCGTCACCACGGGGCCGCTGGAATTCTTCTTCGCCAAGGTGCGGCTGGCCTTCTTCGGGGCGATCATCCTGACCTTCCCGGTGTTGGCCTGGCAGCTGTATCGCTTCGTGGCGCCGGGCCTGTATCGGCGCGAGCGCAACGCCTTCCTGCCGTTCCTGGTGGCCTCGCCGATGCTTTTCACCATGGGGGCGGCGCTGGTCTACTACGTCATGCTGCCCTTCGTGCTGTGGTTCGCGCTGAAGCAGCAGATCCTGGGCGGTTCCGGCCAGATATCCGTGCAACTGCTGCCCAAGATCGAGGACTACATGTCCCTGGTCGAGACCCTGATGCTGGCCTTCGGCCTCTGCTTTCAGCTGCCGGTGATCCTGACCTTGCTGGGTCTGGCCGGGATCGTCGACGCCAAGGCCCTGTCGTCGGGGCGTCGCTACGCCATCGTCGCAGTGTTCGTGGTCGCCGCGGTGGTTACTCCGCCGGACCCGATCAGCATGCTCTCCCTGGCCCTGCCGATCTGCCTTCTCTACGAAATCTCGATCTGGTGCGTGGCCTTGATCGGATCGCAGCGGAAGAAGGAAGACGCCGCGGCCGGGATTGTCAGCTAGGCGGGATCCGCCCTCCTTCCCCCCGCGGACCGTGGAAGGTCTGGTTCACGCCGGTGATTGCGCGGATCGCGGTTGGCGCCCCTGGCGACGCGCTCTAAGGGGAAGGACTCCTCAATCGGCGCTTCAGAGACATGCACGACATCCGGGCTATTCGAGACAATCCGCAGGCCTATGACCAAGCATGGGCCAGCCGGAGTTTGTCGGCCCAGACGCCGGCGATCCTGGCGCTGGACGGCCAGTTGCGCGCGGCGCAGACGGCGCTGCAGGCGGCCCAGAACCGGCGCAACGAAGCCTCCAAGCAGATCGGCCAGGCCAAGGCCAAGAAGGACGAGGCCGAGGCGAGCCGGTTGATGGCCGAGGTCGAGGGCCTGAAGGACGAGATGGCCGCCCAGGGCGAGGCGGAGACCCGGCTGGGCGCCGACCTTCGCACCCTATTGGCGGCCCTGCCCAACCTGCCGGCCGCGGACGTGCCGCCCGGCGCGGACGAGCACGACAATATCGAGGTCCGCCGCTATGGCGAGCCCTTCAAGCTTGAGCGCGTGAAGGACCATGTGGACCTTGGCGCCGATCTTGGCCTGATGGACTTCGAGGCCGCGGCCCGGATGAGCGGCTCGCGGTTCGTGGTGCTGAAAGGCCAGTTGGCGCGCCTGGAACGGGCGCTGGGCCAATATATGATCGATTTCCAGACCCAGGAGCATGGCTTCACCGAGGTGTCGCCGCCGCTGCTGGTGCGGGAAGAGGCGGTGTTCGGCGTCGGCCAACTGCCCAAGTTCGCCGAGGACCTGTTCCACACCACCGACGACCGCTGGCTGATCTCCACCGCCGAGGTGTCGCTGACCAATCTGGTGCGTGAACAGATCACGCCGGAGGAAGAACTACCGCTGCGGCTGACGGCGCTGACGCCCTGCTTCCGGTCCGAGGCCGGCGCGTCCGGCAAGGACACTCGCGGCATGATCCGTCAGCACCAGTTCTGGAAGGTGGAGCTGGTGGCGATCACCACGCCGGAACAGAGCGAGGCCGAGCACGAACGGATGGTGCAGTCGGCCGAGGCGATCCTGAAACGCCTGGAACTGCCGTTCCGGACGGTGGCCCTGTGCACAGGCGACATGGGCTTTTCCGCGCGCAAGACCTTCGACCTTGAGGTCTGGCTGCCGTCGCAGGACACCTATCGGGAGATCAGCTCGATCTCCAACTGCGGTGACTTCCAGGCCCGGCGCATGGACGCGCGCTGCAAGAAGGCCGGGGAGAAGGGCACGCGGTTCGTCCACACCCTGAACGGCTCGGGCCTGGCCGTGGGCCGCACCCTCGTGGCGATCATGGAGAACTATCAGGACGAGAAGGGCCGCATCGCCATTCCCCAGGCCTTGCATCCCTATATGCGCGGGGTGACGCACATCGGGGGCGAGGGGTGAGAATCCTCGTCACCAACGACGATGGCATTCACGCCGAGGGCCTGGCGTGCCTGGAGCGGATCGCGCGGGCGCTGTCGGACGATGTGTGGGTCTCGGCCCCGGAGACGGAACAGTCGGGGGTAGGGCGCTCGCTGACCCTGTCGGACCCGTTGCGGGTGCGTATCGTGGACGAGCGCCGTTTCGCGGTGGAAGGCACGCCCACCGACTGCGTGATGCTGGCCATCCAGTACCTGATCCCTGGGCCTAAGCCCGACCTGGTGCTGTCCGGCGTCAACCGAGGCCTGAACGCGGCCGAGGACGTCAGCCTGTCGGGCACGGTAGCAGGCGCCATCGAGGGCATGGCCCTGGGGGTGCCGTCCATCGCCCTGTCGCAGATGGTGCGGGTGTTCCACGACAGCGAGCGCGCCCTGTACGAAACCGCCGAGGCCTACGGGCCGGGCCTGATCCAGACGCTGGTGACACAGGGCTGGCCGGCCGACGTGATCCTGAACGTCAACTTCCCGGCGCGGCCACCCGAGGAGGTCACGACAGTAGAGGTGACCCGCCAGGGATTCCGCGACGTTCGCACCCGCTATGCTGAGAAACGCACCGATCTGAGGGGGCGGGACTACTATTGGCTGGGCTTCCGCAACGAGCCGTCGCGGCCGCCGGAGGGCACCGATCTGAGGGCCGCCTACGAGGGCCGCATCTCGGTAACGCCATTGCACATCGATTTGAGCCACATGCAGACCGTACACGCTCTAAAAGCGGTATTGGGCGGAGCCCCGCCGAAGTTGCACCCGCCGAAGCCGCGCCCGACGCCATGAAGAAACCCCTGCCCAATACCGAGGTCCCCGACAGCCCGATGCGGCGGCTGATGGAGGCCCTGCGCGCGCAGGGGGTGAGCGATCCGGGCGTGCTGTCGGCGATCGAGAAGACGCCCCGGGACCTGTTCACCCCTGACCTGTTCAAGGCCCGCTCGTTCGAGGACTCGGCCCTGCCGATTGCCTGCGGCCAGACCATCAGCCAGCCCTATATCGTCGGACTGATGACCCAGGCCCTGACGTTGGAGCCGCGGGCCCGAGTGCTCGAGATCGGCACTGGGTCTGGCTACCAGACCGCGGTTCTGGCCCGGCTGTCGCGGCTGGTCTATACGGTGGAGCGCTATCGGACGCTGATGCGCGAGGCCGAGGCGCGGTTCAAGACGCTGCAACTGACCAATGTCATCACCAAGTTCGGCGACGGCGGCCTGGGTTGGGCCGAGCAGGCGCCTTTCGACCGCATTATGGTCACGGCGGCGGCGCCGGCCGAGCCTACAGCCCTGCTGACCCAACTGAAGCCATCCGGGGTTCTGGTGGCGCCGGTGGGCAAGGGGCCTGTCCAGCAGCTTTGCCGCTATGCCGGGGACGGCAAGGGCGGTTTTCCCATGGAAGTCCTTTGTGAAGTGCGTTTCGTTCCGCTTTTGGACGGTGTCGCGCGGGAACTTTGAGCGACCGCATCACTGCTCTGTGGAGTGCGGGACCGGATCGGATTAACCAATGCTTAACCACCACGCCTCGACTCATTTTCGCGCGACGAACGGAGTGGCGATGAACCGATTCATGACCCAGGCGGCGTTGATCGCCCTTGTAGGCGTGGGGCTGACCGCGTGCGCCTCGCCCGGCTACCCTGTGCGCAGCCAAACGGCGCTCGTCACCCCGCCGGCGCTCCGGCAGGAGCCGACCCGCGCGAACTACGCGCCGCCGCCGCCCGAAGCCCGGACGCAGGCGCTTTCCGATGACCTGCCGGCCACACGAGCCGCCCCCAGCGGCGGCTCGGTGCAGACCGCCGCCCTGGCGCCCCTGCCGACCGCGCGCTCCGCCGGCCAGGCCGGCCGGCTGGCTTCCGACGATTCCGCGCCGATGATGACCCCGGGCGCGGCTGAGCATCCTAGCCTTGGCGGTGAGCATGCCGGCGTACCCGAGCACATGACCGCGCCGGACGCCGCGCCCGTTTCCGCCTCGATTTCCGCGGCACCGCCACCGACCCAGGCCTCGGCCCCGGCTCGGGGCTACACGCCCTCGTCGCCGCCGGCCGCCCAGGTCGCCTTCCGGCCTGAACGGCGGCGGGCGGAAGAGCCACGCATGGCCGTCACTGGCCGCGTGGTCGCTTCCAGCGGCGTGTTCATGGAATATGAGATCAGCAAGGGCGATCACGTGGACGCCCTGGCCCGCGAATTCTCCACCACCCGCAAGGCTATCGTCGACGCCAACCATCTGAAGCCGCCCTACAACATGCGGCCCGGACAGATCATCAAGATCCCGGTGTCGAAGGCCTATGTGGTCGAAGAGGGCGACACCCTGAACCTGATCGCGCGGCGTTTCGAAGTGCAGGTTGCCGAGCTTACCGAACTGAATAGGGTCTCCCGCCGAGACCTGGAGCCCGGTCAGAAGATCGCCCTGCCGGCCACCTTTCACGATCGCGGCCCGATCCGGCTCCCAGGAACCGAGGTCGCCTCCGCCGCGCCGCGCCGGCAGACCTACTCGCCGCCGCCACAGTCCTACGCACCGCCCTCGCAGAACCCCAATGGCGGCCCCGCCTACTCGCCACCGAGCGTGACCTATGCTCCGCCGCCGCAGGCGACCCAGAGCTATACGCCGCGGCCGATCCCGTCCGGCCGGCCGCAGATTCCAGACACATCGCCGACGCTCAGCGACGCCGATGTGGCGCGAGCCGCCAAGGGCCGCTTCATCTGGCCGGTGCGCGGCGACCTGCTGCAACGCTTTGGCCCCACGGGGATCGGCCGCCGCAGCGACGGCTTTGACATCAAGGCGCCGCAGGGTTCGGTGGTGCATGCCGCCGCCGATGGCGACGTGGTCTACGCCGGCGACCAGGTGCCGGGCTTCGGCAATCTGGTTCTGGTCAAGCACGCCGACGGCTGGGTGACCGCCTATGCCCACCTCGACCGGTTGAGTGTGCAGATGCGCCAAGCCGTGACCCAGGGCCAGGAGATAGGCCAGGTGGGCCTATCCGGCGGAGTGACCGAGCCGCAGCTGCACTTCGAGGTCCGCTACGCCCCCAATCCCGCCGACAAGGCCAAGCCGGTAGACCCGGCGCTGGTGTTGCCGCGGTAGGGAGCCTATCCCACCGCGCCCTCTGCCTCTGACACCTGCTGGTATTCCTCCGCCAGGACGATCCAGGCCGCCTCCGCGGCCTCCAGCCGTTCGGCAATGCGGTCGCGGCGGCGATTGAGGTCGGCGATCTGGGCGGCGTCCTTGAGGTAGAGCTTTGGGTCGGCCAGGGCGACATCGAGTTCGGCCAGTTGCCGCGTCTCGCGGGCGAGGACGGCCTCGGCGGCTTCCAGCTTGCGCTTGAGTGGGCCGATGGGCTGACGGGGTTTTGTCGCCGGCGGGGGCGGTTCCGGCGCGGCCGCCGCCTTCGGAGCCTTGCCGGCCTGGCGGGCACGGTCGAGGACGAACTTGGCGTAGTCGTCCATGTCGCCGTCGAAGGGCTTCACGTGGCCGTCGCTGACCAGCCACAGGCGGTCGGCCACCAGCTCCATCAATGAACGGTCGTGGGTGATCAGGATCACCGCCCCCTCGTAGTCGTTCAGCGCTTCGGTGAGGGCGCGGCGGCTGTCGATGTCCAGGTGGTTGGTGGGCTCGTCCAGGATCAGCAGGTGCGGCCGGTTCATGGCGATGATGTTGAGCAGCAGGCGGGCGCGCTCGCCGCCGGACAGGCTCTCGACCGTGGTCTCGACCTTCTCGTAGCTCATGCCGAACTGGGCCAGGCGCGAGCGGCGCTGGGCCTCGCTGGCGTCAGGCAGGGCGCGGCGCATGATCGTCAGGGGGGTGTCCTGCGGATCCATGGCTTCGATCTGGTGCTGGTGGAACCAGGCCACCTTGATGCGCCGGTCGCGGTGGATGTGACCGTGTTCCAGCTTCAGGTCGTCGGCGATCATGCGGGCGAAGGTGGACTTGCCAGCCCCGTTGACCCCCAGCAAGCCGATGCGGTCGTCCAGGTCCAGGCGCAGGTTCATGCCGCGCAGGATCGGCGGGCCGCCATAACCCACCGCGGCGCCTTCCAGGCGGATCAGGGGCGGGGGCAGGGGCTTTTCCGGCGAGGGCAGCAGGAAGGGGGCGACGTGCTCCTCAATTGAGGGGGCGACCTCCTGCAGCTTGGCGATGGCTTTCATCCGCGACTGGGCCTGGCGGGCCTTGGAAGCGGTGGCGCGGAAGCGGTCGACGAAGGACTGCATGTGGGCGCGCTTGGCGTCGATCTTGACGCGGGTGGCTTCCTGCAGGCGGGCCTTCTCGCCGCGCAGGCGTTCGAACTCGGAGAAGCCGCCGGTGTAGAGGTCAAGCCGGCCTTCGGTGAGATGCAGGATGGCGTCGACGGAGTGATCCAGCAGTTCGCGGTCGTGGCTGATGATCAGGGCGGTGTGCGGGTACTTCTTCAGCCGGGCCTCGAGCCAGAGGGCGCCTTCCAAATCGAGATAGTTGGTGGGCTCGTCCAGCAGCAGCAGGTCCGGTTCAGCGAACAGGGCGGCGGCCATGGCCACGCGCATCCGCCAACCGCCGGAGAACTCCGACATCGGCCGGTGCAGGTCGGCGGTGGTGAAGCCCAGGCCCGCCAGGATCTCGGCGGCGCGGGCCGGGGCGCGATCGGCCTCGATGGCGGCGAGACCGGCGTAGATGTCGGCGATGTGTTCCGGGTCCGCGGTCTCCAGCTGCGCCATCAGCTTGGCGCGGCGGGTGTCGGCCTCCAGCACGGTGTCGATGAGCGAGACCGGGGTGGCCGGATGCTCCTGGTCAACCGAGCCGACGATGGCGTCGCGGGGCATGGAGATGTCGCCGTCGCCCTGGGTCAGCTGGCCGAGGATGATGCGGAACAGGGTGGTCTTGCCGGCGCCATTGCGTCCGACGAGGCCAACCTTGGCCCCGGGGGGCAGGCTGACGCTGGCGTGGTCGAAGAAGCGACGCCCCCAGGCGTCGTAGACGAGATCGTTGATGCGAAGCATGACTTGGAAACCGTTGGACTGGAGTTGGACAGACCTAGCGTCCCGGTTCCGGAGTTCGCCAGCGCGTGATGGCGAGCTCCGACGAACTTCGGAACCGATAGGGACACTAGCAAGGAGATGATTTTCTAGTGTGCTTTACGCATCTGAAGTCCGCTCCGGATCTGATCCGATCAGCAGGCGAACTTCAGATCCGGCACACTAGGGCGTCATCCGCCAGAGACTGGGCTTGGCGGGGAGGGTGGCGCTAAGGCCGTCTGGTCGTCTTGGGTCCAACCTGGGTCACGGTCATCCTTTCTTGCACACCGCCTTGGCGGACGGGGCGGGCGTCGTTATAAGCGCCCACTCTTCAAAAACCAAACCTTCAGCGGGCCTTTTCAGAGACCATGACCGAACGCACCTTCTCCATCATCAAGCCCGACGCCACCAAGCGGAACCTCACCGGCAAGGTAAATGCGGTCATCGAAGACGCCGGATTGCGCATCGTCGCGCAACGCCGCATCCAGATGTCCAAGGCCCAGGCCGAAAAATTCTACGAAGTCCACGCAGCCCGCCCGTTCTACGGCGAGCTGGTGGAGTTCATGACCTCCGAACCGGTGGTGGTTCAGATCCTGGAAGGCGACAACGCCGTGGCCCGCTACCGCGAAGTCATGGGCGCCACCAACCCCGAACAGGCCGCCGAAGGCACCATCCGCAAGCTCTATGCCCTGTCGGTTGGCGAGAACTCGGTGCACGGCTCCGACAGCGCCGAGAACGCCGCGCTGGAAATCGCGCAGTTTTTCACGGACGGCGACATCACCGGCTGAGGTCTTCAGACGTCTAGCTTAAGCAGCGCCGCTCGCCGCGAGGTGGGCGGCGTCTTGCTATGCGCTTTCCAACTGGCCGCAGATGAAGGCGTCTTCGCCGGCGCCTAGCAAGGCGGCCAACACCGGCTCGGCCATGTCGCGGGCCACAATCAGCATCATGCCCAGGCCGCAGTTGAAGGTGCGGCGCATTTCCGCGTCGGCGACGCCCCCCTGCGCCTGCAGCCAGGCGAACACCGGCGGCTGTGGCCAGGCGTTCCAGTCGATGGCGGCGACCAGGCCCTGGGCGACGGCGCGGGGCGGGTTCTCGATCAGGCCCCCGCCGGTGATGTGGGCGGCCCCCTTGATCAGTCCGCCCTTGGCCAGAGGCAGGACGCTGTGGACGTAGATACGGGTGGGGGTCATCAGGGCCTGGGCCAGGGTCTGGCCGGGCGCGAAAGGGGCGTCGGCGGTCCAGGCCAAACCGGTTTGCTCAACGATGCGCCGGATCAGGGAATAGCCGTTGGAGTGGGGGCCGGAAGAGCCCAGGCCGATCAGCAGGTCGCCGGGGCGTTGGTCGTCCAGCGCCGGCAACACGGCTCCGCGGTTGACGGCGCCGACGGAGAACCCGGCCAGGTCATAGTCCCCCTCGCCGTACATGCCCGGCATCTCGGCGGTCTCGCCGCCCACCAGGGCCGCGCCGGCCTGGCGGCAGCCCTCGGCGATGCCGGCCACTACGCGGGCGGCTGTGTCCACATCCAGTTTGCCGGTGGCGTAGTAGTCCAGGAACAGCAGGGGCTCCGCGCCCTGGGCCAGCAGGTCGTTGACGCACATGGCCACCAGGTCGATGCCGACGGTGTCGGGCAGGCCGGTTTCGATGGCGATCTTCAGCTTGGTGCCGACCCCGTCGGTGGTGGTGACCAGCAGCGGATCATCGTAGCCGGCGGCCTTCAGATCGAACAGGGCGCCGAACCCACCGAGGCTGGCGTCAGCCCCCGGGCGGCGGGTGGCCTTGGCAAGCGGCTTGATCTTCTCGACCAGGGCGGCGCCCGCATCGATGTCGACGCCGGCCTGGGCGTAGGTGAGACCGTTTTGGCCTTCAGTCATGGGAGGAAGACAATCTGGGTGAAGTGCTTCAAGGAAATGATCGTGCCTGATCGGTTCGCGCTTGCAGACTCGGCCGCTCGCGGCGCTATAGCTAGCCGATGACGCCGATTACGACCACCGCCGAACTGGCGGCGTTTTGCGATAAACTGAAAGGCCAGCCCTTCGTCGCCGTGGACACAGAGTTCATGCGTGAGACGACCTACTGGCCCAAGCTGTGCCTGATCCAGGCGGCGGCCCCCTCGGCCGAGGCGGTTATCGACCCGCTGGCCGAAGGATTGGACCTGGCTCCGTTCCTGGACATCCTGCGCGACGAAAGCATCGAAAAGGTGTTCCACGCCGCGCGGCAGGACGTGGAAATCTTCAACAACCTGGGGGCCATGCCGCGGCCGCTGTTCGACACCCAGATCGCCGGCATGGCGGCGGGGTTCGGCGAGCAGATCGCCTATGACGCCCTGGTGCGCCAGATGCTGAAGATCGATCTGGACAAGTCCAGCCGCTTCACCGACTGGGCCCGCCGGCCGCTGAGCGATGCGCAACTGACCTACGCCCTGGCGGACGTGACGCATCTTGCGGCGCTGTTTCCGATGCTGCGCCAGCGGCTGGAGAAGGCCGGGCGACTCCCTTGGGTGACCGAGGAGATGCTGGCGATGTCTGACCCGGCGCTCTACGACGTGGAGCCGGACAACGCCTGGAAGCGGCTCAAGCCCCGCAAGCACGCGGTGAAATACCTGGCGGTGTTCCGCGCCGTGGCGGCCTGGCGCGAGCGCACAGCCCAGACGCGGGACCAGCCGCGCGGTCGGATCCTGAAGGACGAGGCCATCGATGAACTGGCCACCCAGGCCCCGGTGGACGCTGACGGGCTAAATCGCCTGCGCTCGGTGCCCAAGGGCTTTGCCGGCTCGAAGTTCGGCCCGGACATGCTGGAAGCGATCAAGGCAGCGCTGAAGGATCCGGAGGCCTATGCCCCGGTGATCGAGCGCGCCGCGGTGCATTCGTCGCCGGCGGCTGGGGCGGTGGTGGAGTTGCTGAAAGTGCTGTTGTAAGCGCGGGCGGAAGACGCCGGGGTGGCGTCGAAGCTGATCGCCACGGTCTCGGACCTCGAGAAGATCGCCAACGATGACAACTCCGACAGCGCGGCCCTGCACGGCTGGCGGCGTGAAGCCTTCGGCGAGGACGCCCTGAAGCTGAAGCGCGGCGAACTGGCCCTGGTGCTGGACGGCGCGCGGGTGCGCGTGGTGCCAGTGCGCCGGGCGGCGAAGGACTAGGCAGGGCGCCCTGGCGCCTCGCCGTCGCTCAAGGCAAAACTTTTCCCTCAAGTCCCCTGGTCCGCGGATGCCACGCGGCGCAGGCGGACGGTGACGTCCTGATCCTGTTGCGTCCGCGTCTCGTATATCGGACCACAACATCTTGTATTGGATGGTCTATTCCGCCGCCTGGACCTTGCGGTTCAGGGCGCCCTTGACGGCGCGGAGCTTGACGTCGCGGTCCAGCAGGGCGGCCAGGGCGCCGGCGCGCTTGGCGGTCTGTTCGCCCAGCAGCATACCCGCCCAATCCTCCTCGGCCTGGACCAGCACCGTGTTGGGTTTGAAGTCTAGCCGGGAGTGGCTCAGCAACTCGGCGCTGTGGCCAGACAAGTCGCACCCCAGGCGCATGGCGCTGCCCAGGGCCCGGGCGCGGCGATAGTCGTCGTGGCTGAGCAGGCGCGCCACCAATTCCGGCTCCGGGATCGTCGGCAGGGCGGTGTGGCGGCCGAAGGCGGCGCAGGCCAGGAACACCCGCTCGGCATGGTCCATGCCCGGAATAGGCGCACGCAGGACCTGTTCAAACAGCAGGTCAGCGCGATGATCGGGGTGCAGCCGCGCCCCAAGATCGGCGAGGCGGCAGCCCGCCGCCAGCAACACCGGGTCGCGAGCGCCGAAGACCGGCTCCAGGGTCGAGAAGGCCGGCCGCAGCCAGGCTTCCAGCGCCGGCGCGAGGTCCTCGTTGACGCCTTGGCGGGCGCCCAGGGCGGCGCAGCCTTCAATCAGCGGGTCGCGGGCGCGCATGGCCGGCGACATGCCTTCGAACAACAGGCCCTCGCGCAGGCCATAGGCGGAGACGACTACCCGCTGGACGCCCAGGGTTTCGACCACGGCTTCCATCACCGCCGCGGCGTGCGGCAGGGTCTCCAAGCGGCGGCGAGACATGCCCTCGATGCGGTCGAGGGAGGATTTCGACTGGCGGCAGATGACCCGGCATGCGTCGAGGATTTCGCCCCGCGTCATCTCATATTGGTGAACAATCTCAAGGGGATAGTCTGTCATTCTCATGTGAAGAATGGCGAGGCTCCGCCAGGCGCCGCCGACGGCGTTGAGAGTCTGGGCGCTCAGCCGGCCCGCCACCGGCGCGATGGCCTTGACGGCGACAGCCTTGACCTTGTCCGGATCGAAGCGACCCTGGTCAACCATGGCGAAGGGGCCGAGCGGCAGGGTGACGCCATCGCTGGGCTCGCGGTTCTCCAGCCGGATCAGCTCCAGGCTGGCGCCGCCGAGGTCGCCGACGATGCCCTCGCACGCGGGGGAGCCGGAAACCACGCCATAGGCGGCGTAGTAGGCTTCTTCCTTGCCGCTCAGGACTCGCAGATCCAGGCCGGTCTCGGCCAGGACGCGGCGGCAGAAGGCTTCGCCGTCCTTGGCGTCGCGCACGGCGGCCGTCGCAGCGGTGAAGATCTGGGCCGGGCGGCCGGCGTCGAGCAACGCCTTGAACCGGGTCAGGGCGCCGATGGCGGCCTCGACGCCTTCGGGCGACAGCCGACCCGTGACGGCCAGGTCACGGCCAAGGCCGGCCAGCACTTTTTCGTTGAAGACGGTCCACACCGCGCGGCCCTCGAGCCGATAGAGGACAAGGCGCACGGAATTGGAGCCGACGTCGATGACGGCGGCGTCACTCATTCGGGATCTATCGTCTAGCGCCCACATGATCGAACGCGCGCGGCAGGTCCTTCACCTTATGACCCCGCCCGGAGAGGCTGGGGTTGGTCATGAAATAGTCGTGGGCCGAGAAAGCCCCCTTCCGGTTCCATCCCGTCGCGCGATGATATGCGCCCTGCGGGTCCAGAAACCAACTCTGCGCCTCATCATTCAGATTGGCGACCAGGATCTGTTGCAGCACCTGCTGGTGGACCGTCGGGTTCTCCACGGGAACCAGAACCTCTACGCGGCGGTCGAGGTTGCGCGGCATCCAATCGGCGGAGGAAATAAACAGCCGCGCCTCGGTGGACGGCATGACCTTGCCGTTGGCGAAGGCGACGATGCGGGCATGTTCCAAGAAGCGACCGACGATGCTCTTGACCCGGATGTTGTCCGACAGGCCGGCGATACCGGGGCGCAGGCAGCAGATGCCGCGCACCACCAGGTCGATGGGTACGCCGGCGGCGCTGGCCGCGTAGAGGGCGTCGATGATCTCGGGGTCCACCAGGGAGTTCAGCTTGGCCCATATGGCGGCGGGCTTGCCGGCCAGGGCGTTGGCGGCCTCTGTGTTGATCAGTCTGAGCAAGTCGGTCTTCATGTTCAGTGGCGAGATCGACAGCTTCTCCAGGCGCTCGGGCTGGGCGTAGCCGGTGATGTAGTTGAAGATACGACCGGAATCCCGGCCCATGGCCGGGTCGGTGGTGAACAGCGACAGGTCGGTGTAAACCTTCGCCGTCACCGGATGATAGTTGCCGGTGCCGTAGTGGCAGTAGGTGCGCAGGTTGTCGCCCTCGCGGCGGACGACCAGTGAGAGCTTGGCGTGGGTCTTGTACTCCACGAAGCCGAAGACGACGTGGACCCCGACGCGTTCCAGGTCGCGCGCCCACTTCAGATTCGCCTCTTCGTCGAAGCGGGCCTTGATCTCCACCAGGGCGACGACGTTCTTGCCGTTCTCGGCCGCCTCGATCAGGGCGGCGACGATGGGGCTGTCCTTCGAGGTCCGATACAGGGTCTGCTTGATGGCCAGGACATTGGGGTCGCGGGCGGCCTGGCGCAGGAACTGAACCACCACGTCAAAACTCTCGAAGGGGTGGTGGACCAGGATGTCCTTCTCGCGGATGGCGGCGAAACAATCGCCACCGTGGTCGCGGATGCGCTCGGGGAAGCGCGGCTGGAAGGCGCGGAACTTCAGGTCCGGGTGGTCCGACGGGATCAGTTCCGACATCTGGGCCAGACCCAGCTTGCCGTCCATGCGCACAACGTCCTGGGTCTCGGCGTCGAGGCCTTCCAGGATGAACTCGCGCAGGTCGTCGGGCATGGAGGTCTGGACCTTCACGCGCACCACCGAGCCCAGGCGCCGCAACTTCAACCGCGCCTCGAATTCACGAACCAGATCCTCGGCTTCCTCCTCCATCTCGATGTCGCTGTCACGGATCAGGCGGAACAGGCCGCGCCCTTCGACTTTGCAGCCGGGGAAAAGCTTGTCGAGGAACAGGATCAGGAAGCTTTCCAGGGCGATGAACTTGCGCTGCCCCTTGCGCCGGCCCTGTCCCGTGACGGGGATCTCCCAGAACCGGGCCACCTGGGTCGGCACCGGCACCATGGCGTAGAGCTGGCGGTTGTCGTTCATCCGCCGCAGTTTCAACGCCAGGGCAAAGCCGAGATTGGGGATGAAGGGGAAGGGGTGGGCCGGGTCGATGGCCAGGGGGGTCAGGATCGGGAAGATATGGTTGGAAAAGATTTCCTCGGCCGTCACTCGATCCGCGGCATTGACGTCCTTGGCGTCCATGAGCCGGATGCCTTCGTCGGCGATGGCGGTGCGTAGGCCGCTCCAGATCTTCTGCTGATCCTCCATCAGGCCGTTGGCCTCGGCGTTGACCTTGCGCAGCTGCTGGTGCGGCGTCAGGCCATCCTGGCTGATCACGCGAACGCCTTCGCGCACCTGGGCGCGTAAGCCGGCCACCCGGACCATGTAGAATTCGTCGAGGTTGTTGGCCGAGATCGACAGGAAGCGCAGGCGCTCCAGGAGGGGATGGCGCGGGTTTTCGGCTTCTTCCAGAACGCGGCGATTAAAGGCCAGCCAGGACAGCTCGCGATTGAAGAAACGCTCCGGCTCGCCCAGCAGGGGGCTGGGCGGCGGCGCGGCGGCGGCGCTGGCGGGCGGAAGCTTCTCCGGGGAATTTGTCGGCGCGACAGCGGTCGTGTCGGTCATGGCGAGGCTCGAGACTTTTTTCTGGCGTGCGGCGCGCGATCGAGGTTGCGCCGATTTTGTGGCGCCCGTGGCCGCTAGCGGCAAGACTTCAGTCAAAGAGGTTGAGGGTTTCATCTTCATTTTCAAGAATCTGTCGCGCAAGTGCCCGGGTAATGTCACGCTGTTCAGCGTCGGCTATGTCGTCGAGGCGAGTGACGATGTCTAGCGCGGCTGGCACCGATCGCTCGATTCGGCGCAACAGGTAGGGATAGACATCCTCCGTCGGGCGAATATTCCGTTCACGGAAGAATTTGCGCAGTACGCCTTCCAGCACGATGTCGTCAGGCGGGCCGATCTCGGCCACCAACAGGGCGTTGAGGCGCGAGCGCAAGTCCGGCAGGACGGTGGGCCAGGCGCTGGGCAATACCCGCGCGGTCATCAGCACGCCGTGGCTGGTCCCGGCCATGTTCAGCAGATGGAACAGGGTCTCGTCGGTGGGGCCACGGTCGGCGTCTTCCAGCAGGATGGGCCGGCCGGCGATCCCGGACAGGTCCGTCTGGGCCGGCGCCAGGCGAACGGCCTTGGCGCGCGTGGCCCATTCCTCGGCCAGGTGGGACTTGCCGCCGCCCTCGGGGCCGACCAGGACCAGACAGCCGCCGGGCCAGTCGGGCCAGGCGTCCAAAACGGCGATGGCGGGGGTGTTGGCGGGCGAACGGACGAAATCGGCTCGGGCGAAGGATGCGGGACGCTTCAACTTCAGCCGGAGCTGCTTTGGTCTCGAACCTGATCGCGAAGCAGTCACTGTGAGGAGAGTCTATCAGGGGATCGCCGCCGCCACGAGACCTAAGGCGACCTCGGGCCAGGGACGCTCACAGAGGGCCTGTTCTTGTCCCCAAAGGAGGCGGGCGGCTCAGCGCCCCAGGGACGAGGGCGGCGCCCGGGCGATTTCTTCCATGCTGGGCCGGCGACGCAGCTGGGTGACCGGGATGCTGAGCTTGTCCAGGGCTGCCCCGGTAGCGCTGTAGCCGGCGGCGACAGCGGGATCGAAGGCCTTCCAGTTGCGGATTTCAACCTTGTCGAGGGTGGGCAGGATCAACAGGTCGGTGGCTTCGCGGGCCGCGGCCAGGTCGCGTCCGCTGGTCACCGTCGCGGCCCGCATCAGCAAGGAGACGATGGGCGGGCCGCGCCGCCAGTCCCCGGACAAAAACCAGTGCCAGATGGACGGCGGCTTGGCGATGTCGTCGGCGTCGATGCTCCGCCCGCGGCTGACGTCGACACCGACGATCGGACCCATCTGCACCGTGCGCATGATGTCGGCGGGAAAGTTCTTCATCACCGCCCCGTCCACCAGCACCTCCTTGTTGAAGAGGCTGGGCGGCAGGATGCCGGGCAGGGCGATGCTGGCGCGCAGGGCGTCCGCCACCAGGCCGCGCTTGTGCAGCTGATAGGCCCCGGTGGTCAGGTTGGACGACAGGCAGAAGAATGGCAGCCAGAGGTCTTCAATCTGGCGGTCCTCGAAGTGCTCGGCGAGGCGGTCGCGAACCTTCAAGCCATGGGTCATGGCGATCAGGGGGATGGCGATGTCGTCTAGGGGGCTGGTGTCGACGAAGGCCTTGCGAATGCGGTGGTCGAGCTCGGTGTCGTCCCAGCCCATGGCGACGCCGGCGCCGATGATAGCGCCCATGGAGACGCCGCAGACGAAGTCGATAGGTACGCCGCGCTTACGCAGGGCCTGGACGGCGCCGACGTGGGCGTAAGCCCGCGCCCCGCCGCCGGAGAGAACCAGCCCCACCGATTGGCCGGTGACGACCCGGGCCACGCGCTCGATGTCCGCCGCGTCGCCGTCGCGCACCTGGAAGATCCGCGCCGGCTGAAATGTGTCACACCAGGCGGCTGACCCGGACGGGAAGGGGGTCGCGGCCGGCTGAACCAGTATCAGGTCGATCAGGGACTGCATCTGCAGCGGTTCGGCGGCGCGGACGTCGGGATGAACAGGCGGCGCCATGTCGCCTCGGCCCACGCGGAACAGCCGGTCCACCTGGCGGCCCACCAGGGTCTTCCAACCCTGCTCATCCGCCTCGGCGGCGTAGAGAACGAAGTCGTGCACATGCTCGACGTTGGAGAACCACTCGGTGGGGGCGTGCTGGGCCTCCGAGCCGACCACGGTGACCGAATAGTCCAGGCGGCCGATAGCGCCGGCCACCTGTTCGGCCAGGTCGCGGGCGTGGCCCCCAGGCGCGGCGGCCACGAAGCCGAACACGGAGGGCTCGCCGGTGGAGGTCTTGCGGGCGGTCTGGCGGGCGCGGAGGATCATCAGCCGCGCCAGCTGGGTCATCACCTCGGCGTCTGACTCGGCGGCGTGAAAGAAGACGTCCCGCGGCAGGGCGAGAATTTCCGAGTCGCGCAGGGCCATGACGTTGGCCGAATGGGCGGCGCCGGCGATCAGGGCCATCTCGCCGGCCGGCTCCCCGGGGCGGATGACCCCCAGGAACTGCGGCTCGTGGCCTTCCTCGCGGCGGATGGCGCCCAGCCGGCCGGTGCGCAGCAGATAGAGGGTTTGGGCCGGCTCGCCCGCCATGAACAGTGGCATTCCGCCTGGCACCGAAAACCACACGGCCTCGCCAGACCGGATCTTCTGCTCGAAGAGGCGGGTGAGGGCCGTGTTCGGCAGAGATTCGGTCAGGCTCGCCACACAGTGACGTTAGCTGGGGGTTGGGCCGCGCGCCAAGGCTCTGTGAAAGGTTTGCTGAAAGCCGCCCGTTAGAGAGGTCCCCTTTTGGGGGGGCAGGGAACAGGCTATCCATCCGCCATGCCCAGACTGACTTCCAGCATCGACATTCACGGCGAGGCGTTCGCCAAGACGGCGGCGGTGAACCGCGGCCTGGCCGAGGTCCTGCGAGGGCGGGTGGCTGAAGCCGCCCTGGGCGGGCCAGTGGCGTCGCGGGAGCGGCACGTGGCGCGGGGCAAGCTGCTGCCCCGGCAGCGGGTGGAGCGGCTCCTGGACGTCGGGGCGCCGTTCCTGGAGATCGGCCAACTGGCGGCCTTCGATCTCTATGACGGCGAAGCGCCGGGGGCCGGGATCATCACCGGCATCGGCCGGGTGAGCGGACGCGAGGTGATGATCGTCTGCAATGATCCGACGGTGAAGGGCGGGGCCTATTTCCCACTGACGGTGAAGAAGCACCTGCGGGCGCAGGAGATTGCCCTGCAGAACAAGCTTCCCTGCGTCTATCTGGTGGACAGTGGCGGCGCGAACCTGCCGCACCAGGCCGAAGTGTTTCCGGACCGGGAGCATTTCGGCCGCATCTTCTTCAACCAGGCGCGGATGAGCGCGGCGGGGATCAGCCAGGTCGCCTGCGTCATGGGATCCTGCACCGCCGGCGGGGCCTATGTGCCGGCCATGAGCGACGAGACCGTCATCGTGCGCGGGCAGGGGACGATCTTCCTGGGCGGCCCCCCGCTGGTGAAGGCGGCCACCGGCGAGGTGATTTCGGCCGAGGAACTGGGCGGGGCCGACACCCATGGCCGCCGCTCCGGCGTGGTCGACCATGTGGCGGCGGACGATGAGGACGCCTTGCGTATCGTCCGCTCGATCGTGGCCAATCTGAATACGGTCAAATCCGTCGACATGGATGTGCGTGCGCCCGCGCCGCCGGCCATGGACCCGCAGGAGCTTTACGGCATCGTGCCCACGGACGTGCGTGCGCCCTACGACGTGCGCGAGGTGATTGCCCGGGTCGCGGATGGCTCCGAGTTCGATGAGTTCAAAGCCCTGTACGGAACCACCCTGGTGACCGGCTTCGCGCGCATCTGGGGTTATCCGGTGGCGATCTTGGCCAACAACGGGGTGCTGTTCTCGGAAAGTGCGTTGAAGGGCGCGCACTTCATCGAACTGGCGTGCCAGCGCGGCATCCCGCTGGTGTTCCTGCAGAACATTTCCGGCTTCATGGTCGGCGGCAAGTACGAGGCCGGCGGCATCGCCAAGGACGGCGCCAAGTTGGTGACGGCGGTGGCCAGCGCCGAGGTGCCTAAATTCACAGTCCTGATCGGCGGCAGTTTTGGGGCCGGCAACTACGGCATGTGCGGCCGCGCCTTTTCGCCCCGCTTCCTGTTCACCTGGCCCAACAGCCGGATCAGCGTCATGGGCGGCGAACAGGCCGCCAGCGTCCTGGCCACCATCCGCCGCGATGGGATGGAGGCCCGCGGCCAGGAGTGGCCAGCTGCGGAGGAGGAAGCCTTCAAGGCGCCCATCCGCGATCGCTACGAAACCGAAGGCAGCCCCTATCACGCCACCGCCCAGATGTGGGACGACGGCATCATCGACCCCGCCCAGACCCGCGACGTGCTGGGCCTGGCGATCTCCGCGAGCTTGAACGCCCCGGTCCCGAAGACGCGCTTCGGCGTCTTCCGGATGTAGCCGAACAAAGGATTCCTGATGCCCAATCCCATCGCCGACCCCCTGGTCGAAGGCAAGGACACCGACGCCCAGTCGGACCTGGTGCTGCTGGATGCTTCGCCGGACGGCATCGCCACTGTGACGATCAACCGGGCGGGGCGGAAGAACGCCTTCAATGCCGAGGTGATCGCGGCGCTGAGCCAGGTGTTCGAGACCCTCGAAGGAGCGGACGGGGTGCGGGTAGTGTTCGTCCGCGGCGCGGGAGGCACGTTCTCGACCGGCGCCGACTTGGAGTGGATGCGCGACGCCATCGAGCGCTCCGAACACGACAACCGCGACGACGCCATGAAGATGGCCGAGATGCTCAAGCGCCTCTACGACCTGCCGGCCTTGACCGTGGCCCTGGTGGAGGGCGCGGCGTTCGGCGGTGGGGCCGGGCTGGCGGCGGCCTGCGACTTGGCCCTGGCGACGACCGACGCGAAGTTCTCGTTCTCGGAGGTGAAGCTGGGCCTGATCGCCGCCACCATCAGCCCCTACGTTGTGGCGGCCATCGGGCCACGCAGGTCGCGCAGCCTGTTCGCCACCGGCCGCGTGTTCGACGCCGCCTTCGCCAGGGAGATTGGCTTGGTCGACGAGGTGGTCGAGGGTCTTGAGGGGATGCAGGTGGCTATGGAGCGGATCGCCGACGAGATGACCGCCTGCGCGCCCCAGGCGGTGGCGGAGTCCAAG
Organism: Caulobacterales bacterium; assembly: GCA_038228945.1. Classification (GTDB taxonomy): domain Bacteria; phylum Pseudomonadota; class Alphaproteobacteria; order Caulobacterales; family Caulobacteraceae; genus Acaudatibacter. The sequence goes on along the minus strand of JBBROW010000002.1, from coordinate 30,659 downwards.
CTGCTGGTGGAACACATCGTCGGGCGCCACATCGACCGCGCGCTGATGGAGGAGACCGCCAAGCGGATCGCCGCCAAACGGGTGGGCGCTGAAGGGCAGGAGGGGGTGCGAGCCTTCCTCGAACGTCGCAAGCCCAGTTGGGCCGCTGATTGATGGCTTAGGCGCAGATCGCATAGGCGCGGGGGGCGGAAGGGCGTGGCGCAGGAGATCGAAGCGGGGGCGGTGGACGGCGCGGTCAGTTTTCTGCGTCGCAAGCCCAAGCACGCCGTGCCGGTGGGCACGCCTTGCCCTAACTGCGCCACGCCCCTGGCCGGACCTTGGTGCCACGCCTGCGGCCAGAGCGCCGAGGACTATCACCGCTCACTGATCCGCCTGGCGGGGGAGGCTCTGGAGGGGTTGTTCGAGCTGGACGGGCGCCTGTGGCGCACTCTGCCGAACCTGCTCGTGCGGCCGGCCAAGCTGACCCGCGACTATCTGGATGGTCACCGAGCGCCCCAGGCGCCGCCGTTCCGCATGTTCCTAATCGTGGTGGTGTTGGTGTTCCTGGCGGCCGGCATCGGCGGTCCAGGAAAGCCGATAAATCTGCTCAAGGGCGACAACGGCAAGCCGATGATCAACGGCGACTTTATCGACGTGAACGGCTCTCCCGGCGAGAAGAAGCTCAACGAGTGGTTCCGGACCAAGGGCAATTACGCCCTGGCCCATCCGGATGCGTTTCAGAACCAACTGGTGACCTGGGCGCAGCGGCTGTCGATCCTGGCCCTGCCGATCAGCGCCATGATTCTGGGCGTCTTGTTCGTGTTCCGGCGCGGCGTCTACATGTTCGACCACCTGATCTTCAGCATGCATTCCCTGTCGTTCCAGGGGCTGCTGCTGTCGGTGATGCTGGGCCTGGAGCAGGTGTCGGCGCAGTTCGCCTGGCTGGCCCTGGCCTCGCCGGTCCATCTGTTCGTCCACCTGAAGGGCGCCTATCGGTTAGGGGTATTCGGCGCCCTGATCCGGATGTTCCTGCTGTTCATCGGCTCGGCGGTCGGTTTCGCCTTCATCATGGTTGGTCTGCTGATGATAGGCCTCTATGAGGTCGGCCAATGATCAACTCCCTCCTGATCGCCAACCGCGGCGAGATCGCTCGGCGTATCATCCGCACGGCGCGCCGCCTGGGCGTGCGCACTGTGGCCGTGTATTCGCAGGCCGACGCTGGCGCGCCGCACGTTCGTGAGGCGGACGAGGCGGTGCTGATCGGGCCGGCTCCGGCGCGCGAAAGCTATCTGGTGGCCGGCAATATCCTTGACGCCGCCAAGGCGACCGGCGCTGAGGCGATCCATCCAGGTTACGGATTTCTTTCGGAAAACGCGGATTTCGCTGAGGCCGTGGCGGCGGCCGGTTTGATCTGGGTCGGCCCGCCTCCCTCGGCCATCCGCGCCATGGGCCTGAAGGACGCCGCCAAGAAGCTGATGGCGGCGGCGGGGGTGCCGGTGACGCCAGGCTACCTGGGCGACGACCAGGACCCCGCCCGGCTGGCGGTGGAAGCGGCGGCCATCGGCTGGCCGGTGCTGATCAAGGCCGTGGCCGGCGGGGGCGGCAAGGGGATGCGCAAGGTGGAGGCCGCTGCGGACTTCGCCGCCGCCTTGGCCAGCGCCACGCGGGAGGCCAAGGCGGCCTTCGGCGACGACAAGGTGTTGCTGGAAAAGTACGTCACGCGGCCCCGGCACATCGAGGTGCAGGTGTTCGGCGACAGCCTGGGCAACGTCGTGCACCTGTTCGAGCGCGACTGTTCCCTGCAAAGGCGACATCAGAAGGTGATCGAGGAGGCGCCCGCGCCGGGGATGGACGCCGCCACGCGTGAGGCCCTGTGCGGAGCCGCGGTGCGGGCGGCCCAGGCGGTGGGCTATGTCGGCGCCGGGACGGTGGAGTTCATCGCCGACGCCTCTGACGGCCTGCATGCCGACCGGATCTGGTTCATGGAGATGAACACCCGCCTGCAGGTGGAGCACCCGGTGACCGAGGCGATTGCCGGCCAGGACTTGGTGGAGTGGCAGCTGCGAGTTGCTTCCGGTGAGGCCCTGCCCCTGACCCAGGACCAGCTGAAGATCGACGGCCACGCCATCGAAGCCCGGCTCTATGCCGAGGATCCCGCCACGGGGTTCCTGCCCTCCACCGGACCACTGACCTATTTCCGCCTGCCCACGGGCGTGCGAACGGATGCTGGCGTGGAGCAGGGCGGGGAGATATCGCCCTTCTACGACCCGATGATCGCCAAGGTGATCGCCCATGCGCCGACGCGGGACGAGGCGGCCCACGATCTGGCGCAGGCCTGCCGCGAGGTGGAGATATGGCCGGTGCGGGCCAACGCCTATTTCCTAGCCAATTGCGTCAGCCATGCCGACTTCCTGGCGGCGAAGCTGGACACCGATTTCATCAACGCCCGGCTGGAAGCGCTGACAACCAAGCCGACGCCGATCGTTCCAGCCGGGGTGGTGGCGGCGCTGGGGCGTCTTGAGACCAAGGCCGCCGGTGAGGCGGTTTCCCCATGGTCGTCGGACATCGGCGCCGCGGGATTCCGTCTCAACAGGCCGCCACAACGGACAACGACCGTTTTTGTCGAGGGCGGGGCGGCGGAGGTTGACTTGAGCAACGCCCCTCCCGTCGCTGTCGATCTCGGCGGCGCAGGCGAGGCGATTCTGTTTTCAGGTGGCGCGGCCTTTTCACTGACCCTGCGGCCCAAGGCCGGCGCCCAAACCGGGGCCGAGAGCGACGGCGCGGTCCGCTCGCCCATGCCTGGCAAGATCGTGGCCCTTGGGGCCGCGGTCGGGGCCTCGGTGGTCAAGGGCGCACCCCTGGTGACCCTGGAGGCCATGAAGATGGAGCACGCCCTCACCTCGCCCTTCGACGGGGTGGTCCTGGAGGTGACGGTGAAGGTGGGGGATCAGGTATCAGAGGGGGTGACGCTGGTTCGCCTGGAACCGGCATGAGCCTGAGCCTGGTCAAGCTGTGCGTCGGTTGCGACACGGTGGACGAGCTGCTGGACTGGTGGAAGGCCGAGATCGGCGAGGACCAGCCGTGGAAGATGCGCACTCGCCAGACGCCCAAACGCGCGGCGGAACTGGTGGAGAGTGGCTCGCTCTACCGGGTCTACAAGGGCTTCATCCTGTCCCGGCAGAAGATATGGGCCGTGGAGACCGTCGGGGCCGGGCCGGCCGCGCGCTGCGAAGTGACCCTGGATCCCGCTGTCATCCTGACCGTGCCGACGCCCCGGCGGGCTTTCCAGGGCTGGCGGTATCTGGAAGGCAAGGACAGCCCGGAAGACCTCGGCCCCGTGGGTGGGGCCATGCAGGTTCCGATGGAACTGGCGCGACAGCTGCGGGAGATCGGGGCTTGGTAAGGGATCGATTCTAACCAATGAGAGCGGGTCGCGGGCGAAAAACCGGTTCCCAATCTTCCTCAACCCACCTTAGATCGGCACATTGTCCAGTAACCGCGTGCGCCCCAGCCGGGCGGCGGTGAGCACCCTGGCCGGGGCGTCGATAGCGCCGGGACCCAGGCGTTCGAGATATTCGGCGCTGCGCACTTCCAGGTAGTCAACACTGTCAAAGCCGGCGGCGAGGACGCTCTCGATAGCGGCGGCTTCGGCGTCGGAAACCGCGGCGCCCTTGGCCACGGCGTCCGCGCAGGCGCGCAGGGCTCGGTTCAGGGCCGGGGCGATCTGGCGTTGTTCGGTGGTCAGGTAGGCGTTGCGGGAAGACAGGGCCAGGCCATCGTCGGCGCGGACGGTGGGACCGCCGATGATTTCCACCGGCAGGTCAAGGTCGCGGGCCAGGCGGCGGATCACCTGAAGCTGCTGGTAGTCCTTTTCACCGAACACGGCGACGTCGGGCGCGCACTGGGTCAAGAGCTTGGCGACCACGGTGGCGACACCCCCGAAGTGATGCGGCCGCGCGGCGCCCTCCATGCCCTGGGAGACGTGGGCCACGGTGACGGCGGTGGCGAAGCCTATCGGGTACATCTCTTCCGCCGTGGGCGCGTAGAGGAGCTCGCATCCCGCCTCGGCCAACAGCTCGGCGTCCTTGGCCTCGTCGCGGGGGTAGGCGTCGAAGTCTTCGGCGGGGGAGAACTGGGTCGGGTTGACGAACAGGCTGGCGACCACGTGGTCAGCCCTGGCCTTGCCGATTCCCACTAGCGACAGGTGCCCCTGGTGCAGGGCGCCCATGGTCGGCACCAGCGCCACCCGCTCTCCAGCCGCCCGCCAAGCTGCGACACGGGCGCGCAGCTCGGCCCTTGAACGGACAGTGGGAAGCGTCGGCATGAGGGCTTGGGTCCTTGTGCGACGCGGCTTATGGCCGAGGCCGACGCGGCGGTCCAGCGGCGCCATGCTTAACACCGCGTTGACGCCAGGGATGGGCGCGCTATCCACTGGCTGTGTAAACTGATTTGCGAAACTGATTTGGGGCTGTGGGCTGTGTCCGACCGGCGCGTGATTGTCATCGGCAACGAAAAGGGCGGGGCGGGTAAGTCCACCGTCGCCGTGCACCTGGCCACGGCCTTGATGCACGAAGGCGCGCGGGTGGCGGTGATCGACCTGGACCTGCGCCAGCAGTCGTTCGGCCATTTCTTCGCCAATCGCAAAGCCTGGACGGAATCGAACGGCGCGAACCTGCCCCATCCCGTGTTGGTCGCCCCGATCGCGGTCGAGGCTGATCTGGACGCCGTCATCGCCACCGACGCCGACTTCGTGATCATCGACACCCCCGGCGCGGACACGGAGCTGTCGCGGGCCGCCCATCAGCGCGCCGACCTGATCGTCACTCCAATGAATGACAGCTTCGTAGACTTCGACGTACTGGGCGTGGTCGATCCGGTGACCCTGAACCTCGTGCGGCCCAGCCTCTATGCCGAGAGCGTCTGGGACGCCCGCAAGACCCGGGCGGCGACCAGGGGCCGGTCCATCGACTGGGTGGTGCTGCGCAACCGCCTGGCCAGCGTCGAGGCCCGCAACCGCAAGCGGGTGGACGAGCGGGTGATGGCGCTGTCCCGGCGGGTCGGGTTCCGGTGCATCGCCGGCCTGCGCGACCGGGTGATCTACCGCGAACTATTTCCCTTCGGCCTGACGGTGGCCGACCTTGGTCCCGGCGTGCGGCCGGTGCAGGTTTCCTTGACCCACGTGGCGGCCCGCCAGGAGCTGCGGGGCCTGATGCACGAACTCGGCTTCGCCGCCCCCGCCGTTGCGGCGGAGTAGCGCGGCGCGGCATGATTTTCCTGGCGCTCGGCGCGGCCATCCTGGCCATTCTGGTCTGGGCGGGACGCCGGCCCGGGCAATTGTCCAGGTTGCGGCGGCCCAACTTCATGCGCATGGCCGTGGGCGCCCTGGCGCTGGCGGCGGCCGGCGCTTCCGTGTTCGAGGTGGTGCGCGGCCAGTGGCTGGGCAGCAGCATCCTGCTCACTCTGGCTCTCTACCTGGCGCAGGCGACGCGGGCTGCAAAGCCAAAGCTGGCCGGCGATGGCGAGGTGGCCGGCGACGATATGAGCCTGAGCCAGGCCCGCTCGATTCTCGGGGTCGCGCCAGACGCCACCGCCGCCGATATCCAGGCCGCCTACCTGCGCCTGATCCAGCGCGTCCATCCGGATAAGGGCGGGGCGGCGGGGCTGGCGGCTCAGCTCAATGCGGCTCGGGACCGGCTGATGAAGCCAACAGTCTAGGCCAGTCTGTCCCGCGGCGGGGCTTGTCAACTGTTCGGCGCCGACGCCTCTATGGCGTCGCTGTGCGCTGCATCGGGAGAAAGCCATGCGTTTCGAGATATCGGGGACCGTCATGCAGACGGTCGGCGTCGACCTGAACCCAGGGGAGACGATCTACAGCCAGACGGCGACGATGGCCTGGATGACCGACGGGGTGCGGATGCACACTAACACCGGCGGCGGCCTGTTCGCTGGGCTGAAACGGAGCCTGACCGGCGGCAGCTTCTTTGTCACCGATTTCACCGCCGATCGCGGCGGGCACGTGGCCTTCGCGCCGCGTTTCCCGGGCACCATCCTGGCGCGGACCCTCGCCGCCGGCGAATCGCTGATCTGCCGCAAGGAGACGTTCCTGTGCGCCGAGAAGAGCGTCAGCCTGGAACTTGCCTGGCAGCAACGGATCGGGTCCGGCTTTTTCGGCGGGGCGGGATTCATCCTGCAGAAGGTGACCGGTCCCGGGACGGTGTTCCTGGATCTATCTGGCGAGCTGATTACCAAGAAGCTTGCCCCAGGTGAGCGGTTGCTGGTCCACGCCGGCCACGTGGGCGTGCACGAACCCAGCGTCGCTTTCGACATCCAGATGGTGCCGGGCTTCCGCAACATCCTGTTCGGCGGAGAGGGCCTGTTCCTGGCCAGTCTGACCGGGCCGGGCGAGGTCCACCTGCAGTCCATGCCGATCATGAACCTAGCCGAGGAAATCGCTCACTATTTGCCGGGAAGTGAAGGCCGTGGTGGCGGTGGGAACGCCGGCGCCGGCTTGGCGGCGGCAGGGGTGGTCGGCCTGCTGGGCGGGATATTGGGCGGCGACAGCTGAAAGGCGCGGCCCTCGGGTGAGGACCGCGCCTTCAGGCGTTCTGAGCTGGACCTTAGCTCAGCCTAGTAGGAACGATTATCCTGGCGGGCCATCTTCAAGCGCGCCGAGATGCCGTCCAGGCTGGCCTGAATAGAGGCCTCGTCACGCTGGTTCAGTTGGCCGTGGTGGCGGCGCATCTGAGCCTCGCGATAGCGAAGGCTGTTCAAGTCGTACATGGCGCGGCGAGCGTCGCGCCGACTGAGGCTGCCGTCGGCCTGGCCGCTGTTGATCCGCTGTTGCAGCCAGGATTCTCGCGTGGCGATGTCACGAGGGCCGTGGGCCTGGTCACGATCTTCATAGCTGACGTTGGATCCATAGGCGCCAGCGTTGACGGCGGAGGCGCCGAACCAGACGCCACGGGTGTCGTAGTATCCATAAGTCGTCCCGGCGCGCCAATGGCCGTTGCTGTCGTAGTAGCCCGGCTGGGCGTCGGCGATCCAGACGCCGTTGGCGTCACGATGGCCGGCGGGAGCGCCAGAGATCCAGCGGCCGTGATCGTCATAGCGGCCGGTGGTCGGACCGGCGACCCAGCGGCCGTTGTCGTCATAGTAACCGCTGGCCGATGCCGACTGCCACTGCCCGTCACTGTCATAGTAGCCGCTGGCGGAGGCGGGGATCCAGCGCCCGCGGCCGTCGTAGTAGCCACTGGCCGCGCCGTCGTCCCTGGAGGTCATCCAGTGACCGTTCTGGTCATAGTAGCCGTTGGGAGTCCCATCGACCCATTGACCATCGCGGTCGAAGTAGCCGCTCGCCGAGGCGCGGTCGACGTTGTTGGCGTGCCACTGGTTGTTGTGGTCGTAGTAGCCATAGGCATGGGCGCAATCGCCGCGGCCCTTGGTCGCCTGGTTGCCGATGACACCGCCACCGACCGCACCGATCACGGCGCCGGCGCCTCTGTTTTGGGGTCCAGCGATCGCGCCGCCGACCAGGGCGCCAAGGCCGGCGCCGACCACGGTGCCGATGACGCGGTTGTCGTGCTGCTGCTCGCAGGATTGTTGCTGGGCCATGGCCAGCGACGGAATGAGGGCCGCAACGGCGAGGCCGGCGACCAGTAGGGTCTTACGCATCTTAAGGTGTCTCCTGGGAAGGACTAAAGCCATCCCTCGGCAGCACAACGGTTCAAGGTCCTGGTTGTTCCCAGGCTGAAACATTTGCGCCAGGCGGGGGCAGCGGGCCGACCACGAGGCTTTCTGCGGCATAGGGAGCGTAGCGGAAGTCCCGAATCGCAACGATCCGTCCATCGCGCCAGTCCAGCAGCACGACGTAGTCGGCGCCGATCTCGGGGTCGGTGAAGCGCAGGGCGGGCCGGCCTTCGGCCAGGCAGACCGCGGCGCGGTAGCCCGGATTTTCCTCATAGCGGGTGAAGTAGCGCGATACGTCCTTGGCGCCGTTCAGATGCAGACGGTTCACCAGATCCAGGCGCACGTCCTCGGCCAGCAGGGCGCGCAGGGCGTCGAAGTCGCGGGCGTTGAACCGGTCGACGTAGGCGCGCAGGCGTTCTTGGTCGGCGGGGGGCAGGGCGCGCGGGATGACGGTGGCGCCGGCGATGGCCTTCAGGCGCTCGCGGCCGCGGTGCAGGGCGGCCTTGGCGGCGGGCAGGGTGATGTCGAGAATCTGGGTTGTCTCGGCCAGGGAATGGCCCAGGACGTCGGTCAGGATGACCGTGGAACGCTGACTGGGCGGCAACTGAAGGAAGGCGGCTAGGCTCGCCGCCGCGGCGACCCGGGAGTCGGCGGCCATGTCGGGATCGGACAGTGTGTCCAGGTTGATTTCTGAAGCATAGCGTTCAGCCCGACGGCGGCGGTGGCGCAGGGCGTCAAGGGCCGCGTTGTGAGCGATACGGAAGAGCCAGCGTTCCGGCTGGTCGATCGCCCGAGAATCAGCGGCGGCGGCCTTGGCCAGGGCCTCCTGGACGACGTCTTCGCCGTCGATGGCCGAGCCGACCATGCGGGCGCAATAGCGATGCAGGCGCGGCCGCATCTCGCCCATCAGCCGGTCCAGGTCCCGAGCGCCGCCGCCATCCGCCATGTCCGTTCCTCTCGAAACCGCCGCGCCGACGGCAGGGCATCTTCCTTATGACGATCCAGCCGGGGCGAAGGATGCGGCAGGGGCAAAAATTTTTCGCGGCGAATCTTTTGCATCGCCGCCGTCGTCGAGGAGATCAGCGGCGTGCATCCCGTGCGCCGGACGACGGAGACGGAAGATGCAGAGAGTGACCCTGGTGCGCTATGCGGCCAAGCCCGAGCGTGCCGACGAGAATGAAGCCCTGTCGCGGGCGGTGTTCGACCAACTTCGGGCCAAGGCGCCGAAGGGTGTGATCTATGCCCTGTTCCGCCAGGGCGACGACTTCGTCCACCTGTTCGTGAACTTCGAGGCGGAGGATTCGGCGGCCTTGACCGAATTGCCGGCGTTCAAGCGTTATGCGGAGAATGTCGGCGAACGCTGCGCCACCCCGCCCGAGCCGCTACGGCTCAACGCCACGCTGTTGGAGGCCTACGGGGTCGTTCCGGCGATGGCCGACGCCTGATCGCGTCAAATCCTGTCCCCGGGGCGTTGGTCCCGGGGGCGGGACGAGGTTCAGCCTGGTCCGTTGACGGAGCAGGGGATGTTGCGCGCTTTGACGGAGTCGCAGGCGTCCTTAGCGGCCGTCTCTGTGAAGCCAGTGAAGCGGGCGCGGTAGGAACGACCGCCGCCGTCGATGGAACCTTCGGCATTGTCGAAGATCCGGGCGAAGCGATTGGCCACGGACTCAAGCTGGCGCTTAGCGTCCCGTTCGTTGCGGAAGGCGCCGACCTGGACGGTCCAGTTGTGGGCTTCCCGCTTGCGCTGCGGGCGGGCCTGGGGCGTAGCAACGGCGGTGGTGGTCGGCGAGCTGTTCGCGTGCGTGCCATAGTCAGCCGTCAGACCGTGACCGCCGGTGGCGGCGGCCATGGTGTTTGAAACCGTCAGGCTGGGCGGCGCATTGGTGGAGCGGGTCAGCACCACGTCGATGGGATCGGCGGCGCCTTCGGGATGGGCCTGGCTCGGGGCAGGCCGGGCGGAAGCGTACATCACAGTGGGCGCGGCCGGTTCGAACAGGTTCTGGGTGACCAGGATCTGCTCGCCGTGGGCGCGGCGGTCCATGACATCGAAGCCGGTAAGCAGCAGGCCCTCGACGGTGTCATTGCGGGTCTTGGGCGAAGGCCCGCCCAGTTCCACCGCGATCAGGCGGGTATTGTCGCGCACCGCGGACGCGGCGAGGTTCCACCCAGCGGCGTTGGTGAAGCCGGTCTTCAGCCCGTCAACGCCGGGCATCTTACCCAGCAGGCCGTTGTGGTTGTTCATGGCCTGGCCGCGGAAGACAAAGGTCTCCTGGCTGAAGAAGCTATAGTACTGCGGATAGTCGCGCATCACCGAGCGCGACAGGATGGCGATGTCCCGGGCGGTGGAGATCTGGCGGCTGTCAGGCAAACCCGACGCATTGACGAAGTGGCTGTTGGCCATGCCCAGTTCCTGGGCGCGCAGGGTCATCATGGCGGCAAAGCGGGGTTCGGAGCCGCCGATATGCTCGGCCATAGCCACGGCCATGTCGTTGGCCGACTTCACCGCGATGGCGTGCAGGGCGTCTTCCACGGTGATGGTTTCACCAGGGCGAAGGCCCAGCTTGGTCGGCGATTGGGCAGCGGCGTGGGCGGAGACCGTGATCAGGTCCGTGGGCTTCATCTTGCCGGAGGCGAGCTGCTCGAACGCCAGATACATGGTCATGATCTTGGTGATCGACGCGGGATAGCGCGGGCTGTCCGCGCGCTTGGCGTAGAGCACCTCGCCCGTGCGGGCGTCGACGACGATGGCGGCGTATTTGGGCTCGGAGTTGGTCACCCGCAGCGAGGTGGCCGCGGAGTCATCTTCCTGAGCCTGGGCCAGGACCGGCAGGGCGATGGTGAATCCACCGATCGCAATGGCGGCAAAGAGAGAAGCGATACGCCGGGCGGGCTCGTTCATTCCGAACTCCGAAAAGACTCAACTACAGCGGTTCCCGCACCGCCTTACGTGATCACTAACATGAGTTCATCAACCTTGCTCACTGGTAAACAAGTGTTGAGTGATTGGGTCGCAGGCGGGGCGGGCGCCGAAAAGTTGAACGCCCGTGAGGTGTGGCGGCGCAGGCAGGGTGCGGGACGAAGTCCGCGGAAGCGAGAGTTGCGCGCGTTGGCGTCGCCGGACATCGCCCGCTTCGGCGTCCGTCGAGTCGCGGCGGCCAAGGCCCGGGAGCGGCTCCGGCGATTTGCGACGTCATTGTGCACTGCACAAAAAATGCCGTTGACTTTCGCACTGCAGCATGAGACTAAACCCATGGACGCGCTGGGAAGCTGTGCCTTTGCGTGTCGATCATTTTGCAGATGCGAAGCTCAACCATGCCCCGCGCGAAACCCCAAGGAGCCCCCCCAATGGCCACCGCCGAAACCATGAAGTCCACCGTCGAACAGTTCACGACCGCCGGTAACAAGGCGTTCAAGGATCAAGTCGAAAAGTCCATGACCGCCATGGGCGAAATGAACACCCATTCGAAGAAGAACCTGGAAGCCGTGGTCGCCTCCGTGACCGCCGCCACCAAGGGCGCCGAGACCCTGGGCGCGCAAGCCATGGCCTTCTCCAAGTCCTCGCTGGAAGCCAATGTGGCCGCCGCCAAGACCCTCGCCTCCGCCAAGAGCGTGCAGGAAGTGGTCGAGCTGCAGACCGCCTTCGCCAAGTCGGCCTTCGAGACCTACATGGCCCAGATGAACAAGATGACGGAAACCGTCGCCGCGTCGATGAAGGACTCCATGTCCCCGCTCAACGAACGCGTCACCGCGCTCGTCGAACGCGTCCAAGCCGCCCGCTAGGGCAGCCGCGCCGGCCTTCGGGCTGGCGCCGCGACGTTTTTAAGGCCCGGACCCGCAAAGGTCCGGGCCTTTTGCTTTTCCGCCCCGTTTGGCTTTTCCGCCCCTTTTGCTTTTCCGGTGGGGAGGGACGCGCTAACTAGTTGCGTCATGTCGAACCCAGAAGATCGCCTTACCGCCCTTGGGATCGTGCTGCCTCAGCCGATCTCCCCCGTGGCCAACTATGTGCCATTCACCCGTGTTGGATCGTTGGTCCATATCTCGGGTCAGGTTTCCGTCGACGCTTCCGGCGGCATCCGTGGCGTCGTCGGCCAGGATGTCAGCCTGGAGCAGGCCCAGGCCGCGGCCAGGCTGTGCGCCATCAACCTGATCACCCAGATGAAAGCCGCCTGCGATGGCGACCTTGGCCGGGTCCGTCGAGTGGCCAAGCTGGGCGGCTTCGTCCAGGCGGGACCGGAATTCTTCGACATCCCCAAGGTGGTCAACGGCTGCTCCGACCTGATCGTCGAGGTGTTCGGCGATCTAGGGCGGCACGCCCGCTCGGCCGTCGGTGTCTATCGCCTGCCGATGAACTTCGCGGTGGAAGTCGACGCCGTGGTGGAGGTGGCATGAGGGATCAGTTCGGAGAGCTGTGGGATCTTCTATTCCAGCCGGCGATCGCGCACCGCGGCCTCTGGTCGCCGGATGGGGCGCCGGAGAACTCTCTGGGCGCCTTCCAGGCGGCTTGCCAGGGCAGCTATGGCATCGAGCTGGATGTACAGATCACCGCCGACGGCGAGGCGATGGTGTTCCATGACTCCAAGCTGGAACGCATGACTGGCCGGGAAGGCAAGATCGCCGACTACACCGCCGCCGACCTTGGTCAGATGCGGCTGAATGGTTCGGACGAAACCATCCCGACCCTGGCCGAAACCCTGACCCTGATCGGACACCGGGCCATGGTGCATATCGAAATCAAGACCCCCTATGGCGAGGTCGGCCCGCTGGAACGGCGGGTGCACGAGGTGCTGATCGACCACAACGGCCCGACCTGTGTGATCGGCTTCAACCCCTATTCCCACGCCTGGTTCGCCGACCATCATCCAAAGGTGCTGCGCGGGCTGGACAGCTACAACTACGCCAAGGGCGAGTCCCACCTGGCGCCGGACCTGCGCAAGGCCTTCGCCAACCTGGAGCATGTATCGTTCGCCCGGCCGCACTTTCTCGCGTTGGGCCTCGACATGCTGCCCGGCGAGAAGGCCGATGAATATCGCGCCAAGGGCTATCCGATCATCGCCTGGACGGTGCGCAGCCCTGAGGAATGGAATGGGCTGAAGGATTATTGCGACAATCTGATCTTCGAGGGATTCGCCGCGTGACAGGCCTGAAGGCCGCCGTTCGAGTCCACCGCAGAATATCCGAGATCGGCCGTGACGCCTGGGACGCCTGCACCCGGACCGCGCAGCACGCCGACAATCCGTTTGTTTCCTACGATTTCCTGAACATCCTCGAAGAGTCCGGCTGCGCCGTCGAGCGGGCTGGATGGGGGCCGCAGCACCTCACCGTCGAGGACGACGCCGGGGTCGTGGCGGCTGTGGCGCCGGTCTATTTGAAGTCCCACAGCCAGGGCGAATACATCTTTGACCACAGCTGGGCCGACGCCTATGAGCGCGCCGGCGGTCGGTACTATCCCAAGCTGCTGATCGCCTCGCCTTTCTCGCCGGTGACCGGGCCGCGGCTGCTGGTGCGCGACGACGTCGATGTGGAGGAGGGACAGCGCTACCTGCTGGGCGGGGCGCTGTCGCTTTGTGACAAGTTCGGGGTCTCGAACCTGGGGGTGAACTTCCCGACCCAGGATCAGTGGGCCTTCATGGGCGAGCAGGGGCTGCTGCTGCGCCAGAACCAGCAGTACCACTGGCACAACGGCGGTTATTCGACTTTTGACGATTTCCTGGGCGCGCTCTCATCGGGGCGACGCAAGACCATCCGGCGGGAGCGGCGCGACGCCAACGCCGGGCTCGAGATCCTGATGCTCACGGGGGCGGACCTCAGTGAAGAACATTGGGACGCCTTCTACGGCTTCTACATGGATACCGGGGCACGCAAGTGGGGCACGCCCTATCTGAACCGCCGGTTCTTCTCCCTGCTGGGCGAACGGATGGCGGACCGGGTGCTGCTGATCCTGGCCCGGCGGGAAGGGCGGTTCATCGCCGGGGCTCTGAACCTGATCGGTGGTGACTGCCTGTTCGGCCGCAACTGGGGCTGCCTGGAGGACGTTCCGTTCCTCCATTTCGAGCTCTGCTACTACCGCGCCATCGACTTCGCCATCGAGCGGGGCCTGGCGCGGGTGGAGGCGGGGGCCCAGGGTCAGCACAAGATCGCCCGTGGCTACTTGCCCAGCGCCGTCTATTCGGCCCATTACATCGCCGATGTCGGCCTGCGGCGCGCGGTGGCGCGGTTCCTGGAGGAGGAACGGCGGGCCGTGCAGGGCGAGATGGACTGGCTGGCCGAGGAATATTCCCCTTTCCGGCAGGGGTGAGGGCGGGCTTCAATCCTTGCTCGCGCCTGTTGGTTTGCTACGACGATGGGCAGAGCAGAAGGACACAAGGCCCATGAGCCTCGACGGTCAGTACGATCCCGCCAACATCTTCGTCCGGATCGTCAGGGGCGAGCTGCCCTCGGCCAAGGTCTACGAGGACGATGACACTCTGGCGTTCATGGATGTTTTCCCCCAGAGCCGGGGCCATGTGCTGGTGATCCACAAGACCGCGCCGGCGCGCAACCTGATGGATATCGACGCCGCGGCGCTACAGACCCTGATCCTGACGGTGCAGAAGGTGACCAAGGCCGTGCGTGGGGCGCTCAATCCCGATGGGATCATGGTAAGCCAGTTCAACGGCGCCGCCTCGGGCCAGACCATCTATCATCTGCACTTCCACATCATCCCGCGCACGACCGGGGTGGCCCTGGGCAAGCACGCCGGCGGGGTGATGGCCGACCAGGCCGAGCTGGATGAACTGGCCGGGTTGATCGCGGCCAAGCTCGACTGACATGGCCGAGCTGACCTTGAGCTTCACGCGGGTGTCGCCGACCCACCATCGGTTCGCCTACCGCCGGCCGGACGGAACCGGCGAGGCGATCGAGATGGAGACCCACAGCCTGCTGCTCCATGACCTGATGCATTTCGCGGTGGAGCGCGAGGCAGGGCTGCGCGGGTCGTTCTACGGCATCCTGGCCAAGGTCGGCGGGTATGAGGAACTGCGGGTCGCTGGCGGCATGGCCTTGGGCGGCGAGATCGCCATCACCGAGCGGGTGGTGGGAGCGCTGACCGGGGCGCTGAGCACGGATGACCTCGCCGCCGACGCGTTCGTCGAGCGGGTGACTGAGTTTCTGGAGTTCTACGACGAGCGCTCGCCGCGCTGGATGACCTCGGAGTTCGTGCTGAAGGTGCGCGAGCGCGTGCGACAGCTTGAGGGGTGCTGGAAGGCGACGCCGTTCGGCGAGACGATGGAGCTGGCTTTTCCGCTCTGAGTCGTGGCCATCAGTTCGCTGTCCAGTTGGGCTGGCCTACCGACGCCACACGCGTCCAGCGCCCATGCAGGGCCACTTCGCGGAACTGGTAGAGAAAGGCGGCGGTGGGCGGGTTGATCCACTGGTCGTTGGCGAACATCCGCAGGATCGGCTCACCGCCATCGGGGTGGGCTTCGGCGCGGGGCGAACCGGGATGGTCCAGTTTGTCGAGGGTGATCAGCCAGGCGGCGTGAACCTCGGTGGGATCCGGCGCCAGGGTGAGCGTTGAGTCCGACCAGAGCACCACCGGGGTCACCAGATGGCCGCCCAGGGTGACGAAATCATCGAGCAGGCCTAGGACCGAGTCTGGCGGCAGGGCGACGCCAAGCTCCTCCCATGTCTCCCGAATCGCCCCCGTGACGGCGTCCTCTTCCGGATCCAGGTTGCCGCCGGGCAGGGCATAGTTGCCGGCGCCACGTCGCATGGTCATGGCCCGTCGGGTCAGGGCGAAGGTCGGCGCGCCGTCCACGGGCGAGACAAGCACCGCCACGGCGGCGCGTCTCAGGTCGGGCCGGACCAGGGCTAGCCGTGGGAAGGCCTCCAGGTTGGCGATGATCCGGGTCTTCAGGGCCTGCATGGCGCGACTATGGCGTGGCGGCGGGGTCAAAGCTTGAAAAAGAAACGCCCTCCCGGTTGGGGGAGGGCGTTTCGCAGGTCTGTAGGGACAAGCCGCCTATTGGGCCAGGGCCGGTTCCTCGGCCCCGTCGCTGTCCACGGTTTCAGCGGTGGGCGGCGGGGCGGTCTTCTCGTCGAACTCGAAGGCCAGCTTGCCGTCCTTGAGCACGACCTTGACGTGGCCGCCCTTGGCGAGGCGTCCGAACAGGATGTCGTCGGCCAGGGGACGCTTGATGTGCTCCTGGATGACCCGGCCCAGGGGGCGGGCGCCGTAAAGCTCGTCGAAGCCGTTCTTGGCCAGCCAGTCGAGAGACTCGTCGGAGGCCTCGATGGTGACGTGACGATCGGCCAGTTGCGCTTCCAGTTGCAGGATGAACTTCTGGACCACCATCCGGATGACGTCCTGCGACAGCGGCTTGAAGGCCACCACGGCGTCGAGGCGGTTGCGGAATTCCGGGGTGAACAGGCGCTTGATCGCCTCTTCGTCCTGGCCTTCCACCTTGCCGCGGCCAAAGCCGATGGAGTTGCGCTGGGCGTCCGAAGCCCCGGCGTTGGTGGTCATGATCAGGATGACGTTCCTGAAATCGACCTTCTTGCCGTTGGAGTCCGTCAGGGTGCCGTGGTCCATGACCTGCAACAGGATGTTGTAGACATCCGCGTGAGCCTTCTCGATCTCGTCGAGCAGGACCACCGAGTGCGGATGCTGGTCCACCGCGTCCGTCAACAGGCCGCCCTGATCAAAGCCCACATAGCCCGGAGGCGCGCCGATAAGGCGGCTGACGGTGTGGCGCTCCATGTACTCCGACATGTCGAAGCGTTGGAGCTCGATGCCCAGGGTGAGGGCCAGCTGACGCGCCGTCTCGGTCTTGCCGGTGCCGGTGGGGCCGCTGAACAGGTAGCAGCCGATCGGCTTGTTGGTGTCGCGCAGGCCGGCCCGGGCCATCTTCATGGCGCTGGAGAGCTGCATCAGCGCCTCTTCCTGACCGAATACGGCCCCCTTCAGATCGGTTTCGAGCTGTTTGAGGGCTTCGGTGTCGGATTTGGAGACGGATTTCGGCGGAATGCGGGCGATCTTGGCGACCACCGCCTCCACTTCCTTCAAGCCGATGATCTTCTTCCGCTTGTTCTCGGGCACCAGCATCTGGCTGGCGCCGGCCTCGTCGATGATGTCGATGGCCTTGTCGGGCAGTTTGCGGTCGTTGATGTACTTGGCCGACAGCTCCACCGATGCGCGAATGGCTTCGTTGGTGTACTTCAGCTTGTGGAATTCCTCGTAGTAGGTCTTCAGGCCCTTGAGGATCTTGATGGAATCCTCGACCGTCGGTTCGTTGATGTCGATCTTCTGGAACCGGCGAACCAGGGCGCGGTCCTTTTCGAAGTGCTGGCGGAACTCCTTGTAGGTCGTCGATCCCATGCACTTGAGGGTGCCCGAGGCCAGGGCCGGTTTCAGCAGGTTCGAAGCGTCCATGGCCCCGCCGCTGGTGGCGCCGGCGCCGATGACGGTGTGGATCTCGTCGATGAACAAGATCGCGCCGTCGTGGTTCTCAAGCTCCTTGATGACCTGCTTGATCCGCTCTTCGAAGTCGCCGCGGTAGCGGGTGCCGGCCAGGAGCGACCCCATGTCCAGGCTGAAGATGGTGGCGTCCGCCAACACCTCCGGCACCTGGTGGGTGACGATCTTGCGGGCCAGGCCTTCGGCGATGGCGGTCTTGCCGACGCCGGGGTCGCCCACGAGCAGGGGGTTGTTCTTGGTCCGACGGCATAGGATCTGGATGCAGCGCTCGACCTCGGCCGTCCGCCCGATCAGGGGGTCGACCTTGCCCTGACGGGCCTTCTCATTGAGGTTGACGCAATAGGCCTCCAGGGCTTCGCCCCCGGTCTTCACCGGCGGTTTCTCTTCCTCGTCACTGGCGCCCTTGGTGGGGCGGGCCTCCGAGGCCCCGGCCTTCTTGGCGATGCCGTGGGCGATGAAGTTTACCGCGTCGTAGCGGGTCATTTCCTGCTGCTGCAGGAAATAGGCGGCGTGACTCTCGCGCTCAGAGAAGATCGCGACGAGCACGTTGGCGCCGGTGACATCGTCGCGGCCCGAAGACTGGACGTGGATCACCGCGCGCTGGATGACCCGTTGAAAGCCCGCTGTCGGCTTGGCGTCCTCGCCGTCGTCCACGATCAGGGATTTCAGTTCGGTGTCGACGTAGGCGGTGAGGTTCTTCTTGAGCTCTGCCAGGTCGACGTCGCAGGCGCGCATCACATTGGAGGCGTCGGTGTCGTCGATGAGGGACAGGAGCAGGTGCTCCAGGGTCGCGTATTCGTGCTTGCGCTGGTTCGCAAACGCGACCGCGCGGTGGAGGGATTCTTCCAAGTTACGCGAGAATGACGGCAAGCTGGGCCTCTCAATCCTTTTCCATGGTGCATTGCAGCGGGTGTTGATGCCGGCGAGCGGTCTCAATCACCTGTGCAACCTTCGTTTCCGCCACCTCGTAGGTGAAGACGCCACAGACGCCGACGCCAGTCTGGTGGACGTGAAGCATTATACGCGTCGCGCTTTCGCGCGATTTATTGAAGAAACGCTCGAGGACATAGACGACGAATTCCATGGGCGTGTAGTCATCGTTGAGAATCAACACGCGATACATGGACGGCTTTTGGGTCTTGGTCTTCGTCTGGGTGACGAGGCCGGTGCCCGTACCGATAGTGTCGTCTCCTTGCTGCTTCTCCGCCACGACGGTCTCCAACGCGGGAGGCTAACGAGCCTCCCCTCCAATTAGATATGAGAACTAGGCCGCATTGGAAGACCCCTTTCAAGATCGACGTGCGTTCTTGCGGTTTGACGCTCAATTCGAAGGCGGCTCGCGCTTGAGGGCCCGGCCGGAGACCACGGCGCCGGCGCCGAAGCGCGCCCTCAAGCTATCCAAGGCTTTTTCGCTTTGCAGCGCCCGAGATTCCGCGCCTGCGAAAAAATCGGAAACCGCGAGATCGCCGTCCACCAAGTCCGACATTCCGACGCCGATAAGGCGATAAGCCGCAGCCCCGACCTCAGGTTTCAACAGCTCGCGGCCAACCTGAAACAGGGTTTTTGCCGTCTGGGTGGCGATCGGCAGGGTTTTTCGGCGCGTGACGATGCGGAAATCTGAGTCGCGAAGCTTCAGGGTCACCACCCGGCCGGCGATGGTCTCGGCGCGGGCGTGCCGGGCGACTTTCTCACACAGAGGCCAGAGTTCGTCCTCCAGGTCGCCGAGTTTGGTCAGATCGGCGTTGAAGGTGGTCTCGGCGCTGATGCTCTTGCGCGCCTGTTCCGGGTCCACCGCGCGGCTGTCGCGTCCTCGGCACAGGTCGGCCAGGCGCAGGCCGCCGGCGCCGAATCGCTCGGCCAGGGTTCTGGGGTCGGCGCGGGCCAGGTCGCCCACCGTCCGATAGCCGGCCTTCTGCAGGCTGGCGGCGAAGGCCGGGCCGACGCCAGGCATGATGGAAACGGCCCTGGGCGCCAGGAAAGTCTCCGCCTCGGCGGCGCCGATCACGGCGAACCCGCGCGGCTTGTCGAGATCAGAGGCGATCTTGGCCAGGAACTTGTTCGGCGCCAGGCCGATGGAGACACTGATGCCGACGTCGGCTTCAATCTGCGTTTGCAGCCTGGCCAGGGTCAGGGCTGGGACCGCGCCGTGCAGGCGTTCGGTGCCCGACAGATCCATCCACGCCTCGTCAAGCGACAGGCCCTGCACCAGGGGCGTGAGGGACCGCATCTTCTCGAACACCCGCCGGCTTTCGGTCCGATATTTGGTGAAGTCCGGCTTGATGATCACGGCCTCCGGGCAAAGCTTGCGGGCCTTGAACATCGGCATGGCCGAGCGCACGCCCGAGAGGCGGGCGATATAGCAGCAGGTGGTGACGACCCCGCGCACCCCGCCGCCGACAATCACCGCCTGGTCGCGCAGTTCGGGCCGGTCGCGCTTTTCCACGGAGGCGTAGAAGGCGTCGCAGTCCAGATGGGCGATATAAAGCTGGCCCAGTTCCGCGTGCGACAGCATCCGGGGCGAGGCGCAGTTGGGGCAGCGTTTCGCCGCCGCCTCGCCGACCCAGAAACAGTCGCGGCAGAGCGATGTCATTCCAACGGCCAGAGCCAGGCGGCGCCCCGCACGCCGGAGGAATCGCCATGTTTGGCCTGAAGGATTTTGGTGGTGAAGACATCGGAGAAGGCGTGCTGGGCCACAAGAGGCGGCACACGGTCGTAAAGCTCCAGGACGTTGGACATGCCGCCGCCGAAGACAATGACGTCGGGGTCCAGGATATCGCAGATCACCGCCAGGGCGCGGCCCAGGCGGTCCACATAGCGGTCGAAGGCGGCCACGGCCCGCGCCTCGCCGGCGCGGACGGCCGCCATGATCTGATCCCCCGGCAGCTTGTTACCGGTGGTGCGCGCATAGTCCTCGCCGAAGGCGGAGCCGGAGATCCAGGTTTCCAGGCAATCCTGACGTCCGCACCAGCAGGTGTGGGACGCCCGCTCCTCGGCGCTGGGCCAGGGCAGGGGCGTGTGGCCCCATTCGCCGCCGATCCGATTGTGGCCCTCCACCGTGCGGCCCCGCACCACGACCCCGCCGCCGCAGCCGGTGCCCAGGATGGCGCCGAACACCGCGTCCGCGCCGGCCCCGGCCCCGTCCGTCGCCTCGGATAGAGCGAAGCAATTGGCGTCGTTCTCTACGCGGATCGGATGGCCCAGGGCTTTTTCCAGGTCTTCCTTGAAGGGCTTGTCGTTCAGCCAAACGCTGTTGGCGTTGCGCATGCGCCCGGTCTTGGGCGAGATCGAGCCAGGCATGCCCATGCCCACGGTGGCCCGCTCCACGCCAGCCTGGCGCTGCGCCTCGTTGACCACGCGCACGACGGCGGCGATGGCGGCCTGGTATTCGCCGGGATTGGGCTCGCGCACCTGCGCCGCGTATTCGCCGGATTCTGTGAGGGCGGCGGCTTCGATCTTGCTGCCGCCGAAATCCACGCCAACGCGGATCATTAGCGAATCGCCTCCAGGACCGCGGCCTGGAGGTCCGCCCAATCGTCATAGCGCGGATGCCGGTCTGGCGCCGAATAGGCGTGCGGCCGAAGTCGCTCGTCGGCCACCAATTGGAATCGTCGTACCCGCGGCGCCGCCTCCGCCACCGAATCGAGGTTCGACATCAGGTCGTCGATGAACGCCACCGGCTTTCTGGTCATGGCGGCCAAGGCGGCGACGCAGGCGCCCTTGGGTCCCGAGTTGATGATCAGGGGATAGTGGAGAGCGTTGCGGGCTAGCCACCGGGTGCGCGGCTCGCGCCCCTGCGCCGGTGCGTTGGTGAGGATGACCACCGTGGCTTCCCTGGCGAAGGCGTCCAGCGCCGCCGCCCCGCCCGGGGTCAGCTCCATATGCTCCACCTCGCCGGCGAACTAGTCGTCGAACAGGACGCGGCCCTTGGCCACGTCCAGGTGCTGTTCCTGACCCGGCTCGAAGATGCTTTGAAAGAGGGCGAAGCGGGTGATCCGCATTTCATAGCCCCGCCCGCCGATGAAGACCTCGAAGCCGCGCATGAACAAACCCAGCACCTCGTCGACGTCGACGATGACCAGCGGCGCCTCCGGATTCACCCGGAGGCTTGAAATTTCTGGGGGAAGAACGATGTCGGACAGGGGAACTCTCTTTGTCGCAACGGTGAAGGGCTAACCGGAAGGTAAGGATATTGGGGTGTCTTGAGCTTTGAAACACAGACCCCGCGAGTCGCGCGATGGTCTTTGGGGTTTGGGAAGTCGGGTTCCTGATGGCGAAGAGAGTCCTCATCGTCGAGGATAACGAGCTGAACATGAAGCTGTTTCATGACCTGCTCGACGCGCAGGGTTATGAGACCTTGCAGACCCGCGAGGGACTGCAAGCGCTTAAGCTCGCCCGAGAATACAGGCCAGACCTGATCCTGATGGATATCCAACTGCCGGAGATTTCGGGCCTTGAGGTCACCAAGTGGCTCAAGGAAGACGATAACCTGGCCCACATTCCTGTGGTGGCGGTGACCGCCTTCGCCATGAAGGGCGATGAGGAACGCATCCGCGAGGGCGGCTGCGAGGCCTATATCGCCAAGCCAATTTCGGTCGCCCACTTCCTTGAAACCATTCGCCGTTTCCTGGATTGACGCCATGACAGCCCGGATCCTGGTCGTAGACGACATCGACGCCAACGTTAGGCTGCTGCAGGCCAAGCTGCAGGCCGAGTACTATGATGTGCTGATCGCGCATGATGGGGTGACGGCCCTGGCAATCGCGGCGGCGGAAAAGCCCGATATCGTGCTGCTGGATGTGATGATGCCCGGCATGGACGGTTTCCAGGTCTGCCAGCGGCTCAAGGAAGACCCCGAGACGCGGCACATCCCCGTGGTGTTGGTGACGGCCCTGGACGGCCGCGCCGATCGGATCACTGGGCTTGAAGCTGGCGCCGATGAATTCCTCACCAAGCCGATCGACGACCTGATGCTGTTCGCGCGGGTGAAAAGCCTGACGCGACTGAAGGTGGTGATCGACGAACTGCGCCAGCGGGAGGCCTCCGGCCGGCGCATCGGCGTCATCGCTGGCGCTGCCTCGCGCCTGGGCGGCACGGGTGGCCGGGTGCTGGTGGTGGACGACCAGGAGCGCCAGGCTCAGCGGATCATGGCCGAACTGGCCATCGAGCATCGGCCGGTGGCGGAATCCGATCCAGAGAAGGCGCTGCTGACGGCCCGCGGCCCCGTGGACCTGATCATCGTCAACGCCAACGCCAAGAGCTTCGACGGCCTGCGATTCGCCGCTCAACTCCGGTCCGACGAGCACACCCGGCATCTGCCGATCCTTGGCGTCGTCGATCCCGACGAGCGATCGCGCCTGGTGAAGGCGCTGGAGATCGGCTTCAACGACATCCTCACGCGGCCCATCGATCCCCAGGAGCTGGCCGCACGCGTGCGCAGCCAGATCCGCGGCAAGCGCTACACTGACTTCCTGCGCAACAATCTCGATCATTCCCTGGAGCTGGCGGTCACCGACCAGCTCACCGGCCTGCACAACCGGCGTTACATGACCGGCCAGCTGGGCGCCCTGGTGAACCGGGCTTCCCGCGGCGGCGAGCCCGTCGCGGCGCTGATGATCGACATCGACCACTTCAAGAAGATCAACGACAGCTTCGGCCACGACATCGGGGACGAGGTGTTGCGTGAGTTCGCCGTGCGCCTGGCGTCCAATGTACGGGCCGTGGACCTGCCTTGCCGCTACGGCGGCGAGGAATTCATGGTGATCATGCCTGACACCCGGCTGGAAGACGCTGAGCGGATCGCCGAACGTATCCGCCTGCATGTGGCCGGCTCGCCGTTCCGCGTGGCCGGTGGCAATGAGCTGCTCACCGTGACCATCTCCATCGGCGTCGCCTCGACCCTGGGTTCGGGGGATCACGCCGAATCCCTGCTCAAGCGAGCGGATGAGGCGGTCTACGAGGCCAAGGCGGCCGGGCGGAACAAGGTCATCGCCAAGGCGGCCTGACTACGGTTCGAACATCTTGAAACGCAAAATGCCCGGTCGAAGGACCGGGCATTTTCTGTAGAAGGATCAATAGCTTGAAGCTACTTGATCTTGCCTTCGCGGAATTCCACGTGCTTGCGCACCACCGGGTCGTACTTCTTCAGCACGAGCTTCTCGGTCATGGTGCGGGCGTTCTTCTTGGTGACGTAGTAGAAGCCGGTATCCGCGGACGAATTCAGCTTGATCTTGATAGATGCCGGTTTGGCCATAGCGCTTTGGTCCTGACGGGCCGGCTCTGGGCCGGGAAATCGGAAGGCGCGGACAATACGAATCGACGGCCGAAAGTCAACGGCGGATAGAGGTTTGGGTGAACTCTATTCTGTTCGAGCGCTGCGGCGCGGTGTCCCCCAGACCAGCTCGGACGTCAAGTCGAAGGTCAGCACGCCCTCCGGCGCCCAGGGCCGCAGCCGCTGTTCGAGGTCGCGGTCGAATTCGGCGGCGAGGTCGGCGCCCATGATGGCCCGGCTCCAGGTGGCCCGGGAGTGCTGGCCGGCGACAAAGTCCGCCAGCGGTTGGGCGAAGCTGAAGCTGAACTCGCGGCGGCCGGCGATGTCCACCCACGCCTCATAGCGGTGACCGAATTCGAAGAAACCGGCCGCGTCGGGGGTGCGGCCGACGCGTCGTAGCCAGGTGTCCATGGCATCGCTCCACGCCTCGGCCCAGGGCGGGCTGGGCGGGTGGTCGCCGGACACGGTGGCGAAGAGGGGCGTGCAGTCGGCCAGGCGTGGGAAGAGTTTGGCGTGATCCATGAAATGGACGGAGGTTCCGGCCACCACCAGGTCGAAGGGCCGGTCCAGCGGCGCGTCGGTGTCGCGGCCCAGGAACCACTGGATATTCGCCGCCGGGCAACGTGAGCGACCTTCGGCGAGCATCGGGGCGGAGGGATCCAGGGCGACAACCTGGTCAAAGTGCGGGGCCAGGGCCGCTGCAAGCTTCCCGGGGCCACAGCCGAGATCAAGGGCGCGGCGAGGGTCTGGGACAAGGGCGAGCAGGGCGTTGAACAGGGCCGGGGCGTAGGGCGGCCGGAAGGCGTAACAGCGGGCGACGTCCTGGTCGTCGAAGGCGGTTCCGGAGTCCGGGGTGAACTGACTGCGCATGGGGTCCTTGGGGTCTGCCGTTGACGGCCCACGCTGCGGGAATAGGCTGGCGGGCGAAACTCGCGTTCGAAGGACTGGTCGTGGCGGAAGATAACGTGGACTTTCAGCGACGTAGGCCCAGGCAGGCCCGGTCCCGCGCCACCTATGATTCAATTCTGGAGGCGGCGGTGCAGGTGCTGGCGCGGGATGGAGCCGCCGGATTGACCACCAACCGAGTGGCGCAGCGGGCGGGGGTCAGCATCGGGACGCTGTACCAGTACTTCCCCGACAAGGCGGCGATCGTGCTGGCGGCGGCGCAGCGGGAGTTGGCCAAGCCGGATTTCCTGGGGCAGCAGAAGGCGCTGATGGAGGCCTTGGTGCGGATCGTCGAAGGACTGCTGGGCGGGCGTGCGCGGTCCGTCCCGGTCGGTCGAAAGGTGCGGGCTGCGGCCTTGGACACGCCAGCCCTGGCGCCGCGGATCGAACGCCTGGCGCTGCGATGGCTGGGCGTGCTGACGCCCTTGCCGGCGATGACGCCCGTCCGGCGATTCTGAACATCCAGAGCGTGTTGCAAGGGAGCCCGGCGCCCTCTTTCATCAGTCGGCGCTAACCGCCAGTAAGTCGGCGTTGAAGCGTTGGATGTCCATGCTCATGCCTGCCCTATGACGGCGCGGTGCGCCTCGGTGAAGGTTTTCGCCGTGTCCGCCTGCGCGCGCGCCAAGAACGCGGCGTCGGTGTCAGAGGTGCTGGAGATTCTGCCCCCCGGTCTTGAAGCGCAGGTAGGGCACGCCTCGGGTCGGGTCCTTCAGGCGCTGGGGTACTTCACGCAGCACGAAGCGGGTCACCGAGGGCAGGTCCAGCGCCAGGGCCTCGTCTAGGTCCACCCAGGCGATCTCATCCAGTTCGCCGCAGTCGGGCTGGCGTTCCAGGCTGACTAGATGTTCGGCCTCGGCCATGAAGAAGCGGGCGTCGAAGCGCTTGGGGACCATCGGCGGGGTGATAGCCCGGGCGATGAAGTCCATGGCCGCCAGGTCAGGCAGGACCCCGTGGGCCAGGAACTCCCGCCAGGGGCCGACGGTGGGGCGCGATGGGCCGGGCCTAGCCAGCAGCAGGCCGGTCTCTTCGAAGGTCTCGCGGATGGCGGTGAGGGCCAGGGCGCGACCGCGACCGGAGGGCGAATGCTTGTCCAGCTTCAGGGCCACGTCGGGGCGCACATCCGTGGCGAAGGGCGCGCGGAAGTCGCTGCGATCGATGCGGCCGCCAGGGAAGACCCACTTGTCGGGCATGAAATCGTGGCCGCCATTGCGCCGGCCCATCAGGATGCGCGGCTTGGGTCCGTCGCGGCGGATGATGATCAGGGTGGCCGCGTCCCGGGGGCGTACGGCCTTGGCGCCGGGCGCGCGGGGGATACGGGTGGCGGGCGCCTCGGGCTCAAACGCTTGTTCGGTCATGCGAAGAACCTTAGGCGTCGTCAGGGCCGTCGGGGAAGCCTGACTTTGCGGAAAGCAGCGGCCCGGCGACAACCAGGCACTGTTGATCTTCGCGGCGCTCAGCTGGGAATAGCGGGCGGTCGCCGGTGCGTGAAGATGACTAGCGCCAAGCCGGCGGCCAGCAGCATTATCCCGAACACGGCCCATTTGATGTCGCCCGTCATGAAGCTGCCGGGCAGGACGTTGACGCCTTGCAGGATCCAGACGAAGCCCATCCAGAACATCAGGCCGCCTACAAGGCTGCCCGCCACCCTCAGCGCTATCTGCATGGTCGTTTCCCATCATCGGGGCGGTCGCGTTGGCCGCGCCTCTATCCGCGAAACCTTAGCCGCATTCGCCGTCTGGCCAAGCGGTATCAATAGGCCAGCCGGCCTCGCAGGTCGTCGAAGGGGCGCATGACCTGGGCCTGGTAGGCGGGGCGCCGGCCGAGGCTTTCGTACCAGGCCTGGACGTGGGGCAGGGCGGGGCGGTCGATGGGCAGGTTGAGGTAGCGGTAGAGCTGGGTGGCGATGGGCAGGTCGCCCAGGGTCAGGTGGTCGCCGCCGACATAGGCCGAGTGCGACAGGTGGGCGTCCAGCAGGGCCAGGTCGGCCTGGGCGGCGGCCAGCAGGCCGGCGTTGCGCGCCGCGTCGCGCTGTTCCGGCGGGGTGCGCCACCAACCCCAGAAGAAGCCGTTGAGATGCGGCTGCAGGGTGGTCTGGCTCCATTCCATCCACTGATCGGGAAGGGCGCGGCGGGCGGGGTCATGCGGCCACAGCACCCCCGGCGAGTGGGCGGCGCAGAGGTATCGCAGGATGGCGCCGGACTCCCAGACCACGGTCCCGTCGTCGTCGATCACCGGGACCCAGCCGTTGGGGTTCATCGCCCGGAAGGCGGGGGTGTCGATGAGGCCGAAGTCGCCGCCGGCGGGGATGTGCTCATAGGCCAGGCCGATCTCGTCCAAGGTCCACATCACCTTCTGGACGTTGATCGAACTGAGGCGGCCCCAGACGGTGAGGGTCATCGCGGGCGGATCACCGGCGCTTGCCCTTCAGCTTGGGGCCGCCGGGGCGTAGTTCGCCGGGTTTGCGGCGGGGGCCGCCGCGACCCGCCCCGCCGCCTCTGGGCGGACCGCCGCCCGGGCCTCCTCGGAAGCCGCGCGGGCCGGAGCGCGGGCGCGGGGCGTTGGGGTCGGCGGCTTCGGGTTCGCTGAGCATCTCGAACACCAGGCCGCCGGTGATCGGGGTCGCCTCCTTGAGGCGCACCTCCACCAGCCGGCCCAGGCGCCAGCGCCGGCCGCTGCGGTCGCCCACCAGGGCGTGGGCCGCCTCGTCATGCACATAGTACTCGTCGCCCAGGGTGGAGACCGGGATCAGGCCGTCGGCGCCGGTTTCGGTGAGGCGCACGAACAGGCCAAAGCGGGTGACCCCGGTGATCCGCCCCTCGAAGGCGGCGCCCAGGTGCTCGGCCATGTAGGCGGCGACATAGCGGTCGGTGGCGGCGCGTTCGGCGGCCATGGCCCGGCGCTCGGCGGCGGTGATGCGCTCGGCCGTGTCCTTCAGCCGGACGACGTCCTCGTCCGACAGGCCATCATTACCCAGCCCCAGCGCCCGGATCAGGGCGCGGTGGACGATCAGATCGGCGTAGCGACGGATCGGCGAGGTGAAATGGGCGTAGCGGTCCAGGTTGAGACCAAAGTGGCCGATGTTGTCCGGCGAATAGATCGCCTGCATCTGGGTGCGCAGGACCACCTCGTTGATGATCTCGGCATGCTGGCCGTCTTTGGTCTGGCGCAGGAGCTGGTTGAAGCGCTCGGTCTTGGGCGCCTGGCCCTTGTCCCAGGGGATGCCCAGGGTGGCCAGGAAGTCCACCAGGGACTGGACCTTCTCGTCGCTGGGGGCATCGTGGATGCGGTAGAGCAGGGGGGTGTGGCGCTGTTCCAGGGTCTGCGCGGCGCAGACGTTCGCCTGGATCATGCACTCCTCGATCAGCTTGTTGGCCTCAAGCGTCTGGCGCGGGGTGATGGAGTCCACCTCGCCCTGCGGGCTGATGCGGATGCGGCGCTCGGGGGAGTCGATCTCCAGGGGTGAGCGGGCGTCGCGGCCGATCTTCATGACGGCGTAGGCGGCCCACAGGGGTTTGAGGATCGGCTCCAGCAAGGGGCTGGTCTGGTCGTCGGGCAGGCCGTCGATGGCGGCTTGGGCCTGTTCGTAGGAGAGCTTGGCGGCCGAGCGCATCAGGCCGCGCTCGAAGCGGTGGCTGCGTTTGGCGCCGTCCGCGCCGAACACCATGCGCACGGCGATGCAGGCCCGCGCCTCGCCCTGGCGCAGGGAGCAGAGGCCCGCGGACAGGACCTCGGGCAGCATCGGTTCGACCCGGTCGGGGAAGTAGACGCTGTTGCCCTTGTCGCGGGCCTCGCCGTCCAGGGCGGAGCCGGGGCGGACGTAGGCGGCGACGTCGGCGATGGCCACCCAGACGATCCAGCCGCCTTTGTTCTTCGGGTCCGTGTCCGGTTCGGCATAGACGGCGTCGTCGTGGTCGCGGGCGTCGGGCGGATCGATGGTGATCAGCGGGATGTCGCGCAGGTCCTTGCGGCCCGCCAGGGTGGGGGGCTGCGCGGCGGCGGCCTCCGCCTCGGCCTCATGCGAGAAGCCGGTGGGGATGCCGTGGGTGTGGATGGCGATCAGGGAGGCGGCGCGGGGGTCGTCCTCGCGGCCCACCACCTCCAGAACCTTGCCGCGCTTGGGGCCATAGCGCCGGTCGGAAGCGCCGCCCACCTGGGCCAGGACCAGGTCGCCGTCGCGCAGGTCGGCGGCCTCCACCGGGTTCAGCACCAGGCTTTCCTTGGTCTTGCGGTCCACCGGCTCGACGCGGATCTCGCGGTTGGACTTGCGGATGACACCCAGGATGCGATGGGCGCTCTGGCCCAGGCGCTTGATGATCCGCGCCTCGGTCTCGCCATTCTCCAGGCGGTCGAAGCGGACCAGCAGGCGATCGCCCACCCCCGGCGCACCGGCGTTGGCTTCGTTTCGATCCGGCGCCAGCCGGACCAGGGGCAGGTCCTCGCCGGCCTTGGTCAGGCGCACGAAGAGATCGCCGTCGGTGTCGCGCTCGATGACGTCGGCCACGCCCACGGGCGGCAAGGCGCCGGCCTCGGCCACGCCCTTGCGGCCTCGGCGGCCCAGGGCGCCACTCGTCTCCAGGTCCTTCATCAACTCGCGCAGGGCGCGGCGGTCGGCGCCCTTGAGGCCAAAGGCGCGGGCGATGGCCACCTTGTCGGTCTCTCCCGCCTCGCGGATGAAGGCGAGCAGCACCTCGCGATCCGGCAGGCCCGGGGCGGGCCTGGCGGTGGTCTTGGGATCACGGGGCGGCCGAGGTTTGCGCATGGCCTGCTTTAGCGCGGATGCGGAGAGTCGGCGACCCGGGGTGTGTGGGGTGGGGATGGGATGGGTTTGTCCACGAACGACACGCGCGGGTCCAACTCCCCTCCCCCTTGCGGGGAGGGGTTGGGGGTGGGGGTGTGAGTTCCACCGCTGGTGATTGGCTTGGGCTGAGTTCGGATTGGTGATGAGTCGGTGGGATCGGCGCTGGCGCCCCCACCCCAACCCCTCCCCGCGAGGGGGAGGGGCTTTTACGGCGAGCGGTCGTGGGGCTCGGGGTCGGGGGTCGCCGCCTCGGCCGCCGCGGCGCGGAGAAGCCTCGGCCTCAGTCGCCAGAGGGTGTGGGGGACGGCGTACGGAGAACCTGGCGGGTGGGTCTCGCGCTCGTCGGTGGCCCAGTTCTCGTCCTCGAACCATTCGGGATCGAAGGCCAGGCCCACAGGGGTGCGTATCTGTTCGACCATGCCGCCGACACTCTGGGCCAGGACGGCCTCGTCGGTGAGGGAGAGCATCCAGTCCTCGCTACGGTCCATGCGATCCTGGGTGTCGGGCCTGGCCAGGTCCTCGGCGAAGACGGCGTCCTGCACGGCCTCGATCACGTCGCTACGACGCCGCTCGATCTGGGCCTGGCGCTGGGCGGCCTTGGCGGCAAGTTCTTCGCGGCGCTTGAGCAGGGCGGCCAGGCTGGCGTCGTGGATCCTGGTCTGCAGCATCAGGGCCAGGCGGATGGCGCGGTTGGCGCGGTCGAAGCCCAGGCTGGCGGCGTTGATGCCGGCATTGGTGACCGCCTGTTCCTCGGGGGTTCCGTCCATACTGTCGGCCAGGCGCAGCAACCTACACTCCAGCGCCTCGGCCACCCGCTCACACCGCGCCGCCATCCGCTCCAGCGCGCATAGCTGGCGCTGCGCCAGGTCCCCAGAAGATTCGGGGGCGGGATCTGGCGGGGCGAGGGGGTCGTCCGTTTCTGGAGGGGGTGGCGATTGGAACACTTCGAGAACAAGCATAACTCTATTCGCATATTTGCAAACTGAAAACGTCGCTCTCGAACCCAGCACCGATGATGGGAGCCCCGCCCACCGCCTTGCTCAAGGACCGGCCCTGGCGGGCCGTCCGCGTCGCGGCGCGCTGCGCGCGTCCCTGACCTCGGCAGGGGGCGGGGCGGGTGGGCTGGCGGTGGGGTTGGGGGGAGTGTGGTTGGGGGCTTGGGGGATGAGGTATGGCGGGACGATAACGAACCGCCCCCCCGCGAGGTCCGATACGAGGTCCCCAGCCGTCCAACGTCCGGTCTCCGGCTGAATGTGGCGGCAGCGTTCGACCCGCTGCCGCCGTGCGCAGGTGGCCCGTTTGAGCAAACCACGGCGTGGTCAGGCGAGAGACTTGCTGAGCCAGAGCGCCAGTTCATCGTCGACCATAACGGGTGAACCCGGAGCGACTGTACGTCCGTGTGTGGACGCCCGGGCTGAGGCAAGAAGTTTTTTCGAGAGATTGAGCGCGCAGGTTCAGGTGCTTCCGTGTGTCCGGCCTTTTGATGCGGCCATCCACTGCCGCTGGCCTGTATGGAGATCGCGGATCGG
>JBBROW010000001.1:0-236226 GCA_038228945.1 Caulobacterales bacterium | reverse complement strand
CAACAGCCTGGCGATGATCGACGCCGACGGGACGCTGTTGGGGCTCTATCGCAAGAGCCACATCCCCGACGGGCCGGGCTATCAGGAGAAGTACTATTTCCGGCCCGGCGACACCGGCTTCAAGGTCTGGGACACCCGCTTCGGCCGCGTCGGTGTCGGCATCTGCTGGGACCAGTGGTATCCCGAAGCCGCCCGGGCCATGGCCCTGATGGGCGCGGAGGTGCTCCTCTATCCAACCGCCATCGGCTCGGAGCCCCATGACCCGACGCTGGACACCGCCCTGCCCTGGCGGCGCGCCATGCAGGGTCACGCCGTCTCCAACGTCATTCCGGTGGTGGGGGCCAACCGCATCGGCTTCGAGCCCTGGGAGAGCTATCCCAACGGCGGCCAGACCTTCTATGGCTCCAGCTTCATCGCTGACCATCGCGGCGACCTGGTCAGTGAGCTGGGTCGCGCCGACGAGGGCATCGTCTCCACCACCGTCGACCTGGACTTCCTGGCCGCCCACCGCGCCGCCTGGGGCTTCTTCCGCGACCGCCGGCCGGACCTCTACGGATCGCTGACCGCGCCTCGGCCCACCTGAAGGCCCGCGATGGTCATCGAGACCGAACGGCTGATCCTGCGCCGCTGGCAGGACAGCGACCAGGAACCCTACGCCGCCCTCACCGCCGATCCGGAGGTGATGGTCTGGCTGGGCGGGGTGCTGGACGCCCAACAGAGCGCCGACCACATCGACCGCATGGACGACCATTTTGAGGCCTGGGGCTATGGCCGCTATGCCCTTGAGCGCAAGGAAGACGGAGCCTTCCTAGGCTACACTGGCGTTGCGCGCATCTGGCCGGGCCTGCCGGTCACCGGGGCCGAGATCGGCTGGCGGTTGATCCGCGCCGCCTGGGGCCAGGGCTACGCCTCCGAAGCAGCGCGCGCCGCGACCCGCGAGGCGCTGGACCGTTTCGGCCTGCCCGAAGTGCTGGCCTTCACCGCCGACACCAACCTGCGCTCCCAGGCGGTGATGCCCCGCGCCGGCTTCGTGCGCGACCCCGCCCGCGACTTCGATCATCCCCTGCTGGAGCCGGGTGATCCGCTCCGCCGGCACATGGTCTATGTGGCCCGAGAGCCCTGAACGGCGGCAAGCATTGACCCCGCCTTCCCGGCGCCCTACCCCGCCCGCCATGTTGCAAGGACTTTCCCATCAGGCGCGGGACGCCCGCGCCTGGACTTTCGAGCAGGCGCGGAACCTGTTGGCGCGGATACTGCGCCTGCGCCTGGAGACCAGCGCCGACCGCGACCTGGTCGCCATCCTGCTGGCAGCCGGCAAGATCGGCGAGGCCATCGAGGCCTATCCCGCCCTGGCGGCCAAGCCGGTGATCTTCCAGTGCGGCTATGGCGCGTCCGGCCTGCCGCACATGGGCACCTTCGGCGAGGCGGCCAGGCCGACCATGGTCCGCAACGCCTTCCGCGCCCTGACCGAGGACCTGATCCCCACCAAGCTGATCGTGTTTTCCGACGACATGGACGGCCTGCGAAAGATCCCGCCCAACCTGCCGCACCAGGACTGGCTGGCGGAGGACCATGACAAGCCGGTTACCTCCGTGCGCGACCCTTTCGAGGAAGCCGAAAGCTTCGGCGCCTACAACAACGCCCGCGCCCGCGCCTTCTTCGACAGCTTCGGCTTCGACTACGAATTCATCTCATCCACCGCCTTCTACAAGGCCGGCCGTATGGATGGCGTGCTTCGCACCATCCTGGAGCGTTTCGACGCCGTGCAGGCGGTGATGCTGCCGACCCTGGGCGAAGAGCGCCGCGCCACCTATTCCCCGTTCGTGCCGATCAGTCCGACCACCGGCCGCGTGCTCTACGGCCCGACCCTGGAACGCCACCCCGACAGGGGCACGATCGTCTTCGCCGACGAAGACGGGACCCTGGTCGAGGCCCCCGTCACTGGCGGCCATGTGAAGCTGCAGTGGCGCCCGGACTGGGCGGCGAGGTGGACGGCGCTGGGCGTCGACTTCGAGATGTCCGGCAAGGACCTCGTGGATTCCATCCGCGTCTCGGAGAAGCTCACCCGGGTGTTGGGGGGCACGCCCCCGGAGACGCCGCACTACGAGCTGTTCATGGACGAGAACAACCAGAAGATCTCCAAGACCAAGGGCAACGGCCTGACCATGGAGCAATGGCTGCGCTACGGCGGCGACGAGAGCCTAGCCTACTACATGTTCCAGTCGCCCAAGTCGGCCAAGCGGCTGTATTTCGACGTCATTCCCAAGGCCACGGACGAGTACCTGCAGCAGTTGGACGCGTTCCAAAGGAACGCCGGATCGAACACCGCCAACCCGTTGGACAACCCGGTGTGGAATGTCCACGGCGGCGCCGTGCCGGCCTCCGGCTCGCCGGTGTCGTTCAGCCTGCTGCTGAACCTGGTCAGCGCCGCCAACGCCTCGGACAAGGCGATCCTGTGGGGTTTCATCAGCCGCTATATCCCCGGCGCGACGCCGGAAACGCAGCCGCTGCTGGACCGCCTCAGCGACTACGCCATCAACTACTATGAGGACTTCGTCCTGCCGGCGAAGACGTTCCGCGCGGCGGACGAGCGGGAACGCGCCGCCATGGCCGACCTGGCCGCCCGTCTGCGCGCCCTGCCTGCCGGATGCCAGGACGCCGAACTGATCCAGAACGAGGTCTATGAAGCGGGCAAGACGGCGGGGTTCGAACCCCTGCGCGCCTGGTTCACCGCCCTCTACGAAGTCCTGCTGGGCCAGACCCAGGGACCCAGGTTCGGCTCCTTCGCCGCCATCTTCGGCCTCGAGAACACGCTCGGCTTGATCGACAAGGCGCTGGGATAAACACTCCCCGGATTCGCGGGGGCTAAGCCCCCAGCGCCACCCTGTCCCCGAGCTTGATCTCGCCGCCCTGCGTGACGTGCACATAGATACCGCACAGCACGTGGCCGTAGTGTTCGAACAGGGCGGCGGGCACGTCGATATCCCGCTCGGCGGTGACCGGGTCTACCGCGGTGGCGGCGCAACGGACGATGGGCTTGAACACCTTCGCCCGGGCCTCGCCCAGGGTCAGGGATTGCCCCTCCCAGGTGTTTTCGATCCACGCCGGCCAGCCCTCGACATAAAGGTTGGCGCGGAACCTTAAGGGATCCACTGGCCGCTCCAGTCTCTGTTCCAGATCACGAACGCTGGCCAGATTGATGATAGAAACGTGCCCAAGAGGGTGATCCAGGAAGCGATGACCGACCCCGTCGATGACGCGAAGCGGCCCGTCCGCCGCCTCGCCCAGCAAGCTCGCGAGCCAGGCGGCGAAGGCGGCCTTGGCCTGCGCCTCGCCCAGGTTGCCGGCAAAGTCCGGCAGGCCGTGCGCCGTGGCGGTGAGCACGCCGGTGGCCTCGTCAAAGGCGGTGCGCGCCTTGGCCACCGCCGCGATCTTGGCCAGGACGGCGAATTTCTGCTTGGGAATGAACCCCGGCGCGGCCGGATCGAAGCCGCACGGCCCGTCCTCAACGGCGAACAGGCGGTCAGCCGGGAAGGCGGCGCCGGCGACCAGCCGGGCATGGTTAAGCTCTTCTGGCGTAAAGCCCTTGATCGGGTGACGGAAAAGGGCGGAAATGGTGGCGTCCATGGCGCATCCCTGACAGCACGACGCGGCTGGGACAAGCGTGGAACCGAAGGCCGGGCGAGGGTTTCACCACCAATGAGCTTGAGTTCGGGGCCAGCGGCGCCAGACGACGGAGCCGACGAGGGCAAAAAGGCCATCCCGCGCCTGCCCGCTGACGCCGCGCATGTCGTCCCCTGGCTCGCCATGCTGGCCATGGCCGCCCTGTGGCCGCGCCGAAAGAAGCTGAGTGAGGCCGCCGCGGCCCACCGCCCCCTGACCCCCCAGGACTTCGCCGCCGCCGAGCCCAGCCGGGGCCGGGACGCGGACGCTCCCTGGAAGATCCCGGCCCTGGGCTGGAAGGACATCTTCTGGCGCACCTATCGCGAAATGGGCAAGGACCGCCTGGGGGCCTTGTCCGGCGGCGTCACCTTCCCCCTGCTGCTGGCCACCTTCCCGGCCCTGGCGGCCTTTGCCTCCCTCTACGGCCTGGTCTTCGATGTCGCTTCGGTTGAGCGGCAGCTGGGGCACATGTCGGCGATTTTCCCGCACGACGTCGTCACCCTTCTAGGCGACCAGATGGTTCGCCTGGCCGCCCAGCGCCCGGTGGCGTCCACCGCCGCCTTCGTCGTCTCGACCCTGATCTCGGTGTGGAGCGCCAATGCCGGGATGAAGGCGGTCTTCGACGGCCTCAACATCATCTACGACGAGACCGAAAAGCGCGACTACCTGCACCGCACCCTGGTCACCTATGGCGCTACCCTGTCGGCCCTGGCCTTCATCACCGTGGTCGCCGCGATCCTGGTGGCCACGCCGATCATGCTGCGCTCCATGGGGCTGCACCACTTCGGCGTCTGGTGGATCCCGTTCCGCTGGCTGGTGGTTTATCTGGTGGCCGCCCTGGGATTCAGCCTGATCTACCGTTTCGGCCCCAGCCGCGTGCACGCGCGCTGGCGCTGGGTGGTCGGCGGCGGCGCCGCGGCAGCCCTGCTGTGGATGGTGGGGTCCCTGGGCTTCTCCTGGTACGTCAACAACTTCACCCACTTCGGCGTCACCTATGGGTCCCTGGGCGCCATGGTGGCCTTCATGCTGTGGATCTGGTTCTCGGTGATGGTCCTGCTCACCGGCGCCGAATTCAATTCCGAGATCGAGCACCAGACGGCCTGCGACACCACCGTTGGCGCGCCCAAGACCGTCGGCGCCCGCGGCGCGGCCATCGCCGACAGTGTCGGCAAGGCCTTCACCGTCTCCCCGCGCCAGGCGGTGGACTACACCAGGAGCTTCGCGGGCCGGCAGGTGGGTTACGTGACCAGTTTCCTGCGGCGGGCCGCGGGACTGCTGTAGGCCGGGTCAACCCTTCCTGGCGGCGCCCTTCGGCGTCACGAAGTCGTAGACCCGAACTTCCGAGGCGCCCGTCGGCAGTTCCAGCACCTGCTTGTGTTGCAGCGTCTTGCGCGCGTCGGCATAGCCGGCGCGCCAGTGATCCTCCATGGTCTGGCGGGAGAACTCGTAGTCCTTCGACTGCCCCTCGTAAGTGGGGGAGCGATAGATCAGCTGGACGATATTGTAGACTGAGGGGTCGGACGCTTCCGCCAGCAGCCGCGCTTCCGTGGTCGCGGCCAGCTCCGCTGGCATCTTCTTCAGCAAAGCCTGGAACGTCGCGCGCAGCTTCTGCATCTGGCGGAACTCGTCGGTGGCCGCCCGGGTGCGGCTGGAAAACTGCACCTCCTTCATCCGCACCGCCACCTCGGCCAGGTCGCGCGGCAGATCGCCCATGGCGCTCCACAGGTCGACCTGGAAGATCAGCGTGTCCAGGTCGCAGCGCGCGGACAACACCCAGTCCAGCGGGGTGTTGGAGACCATGCCGCCGTCCCAATAGAACTCCCCGTCCACCTCCACGGCCGGAAAGGCGGGCGGCAGGGCGCCGCTGGCCATCACGTGCTCGGGGCGGATCTTGTCCTTGGCGTTGTCGAAGTAGGCGAAGTTGCCGGTACGCACGTTCACCGCCCCGACGCTGAACCGCATGGCCTTGGCGTTGATCCGGTCGAAGTCCACCAGCCGTTCCAGGGTGCCGCGCAGGCCGCTGGTATCGTACCAGCTTGTCGCGCCCGGGGTGCCGTTGGGCTGCATCGGTGGCGGCGGGAAGCGGGGGACGAAGAAGCCGGAGACGCCGTTCGCCATGGTCTGGCCGGCCGAGACCTGGTTGACCATGTCGCGCAGCCCATTGTGCGTCAGCAGCGGCGTCCAGGGTCCGGCCCAGGCGGCCGGCGCGGTGATCCCCTCCCAGAAGCTTTTCAGCTTGGCCACCCGCTCGGCCGGCGGATTGCCGGCGATGATGGCGCTGTTGATGGCGCCGATGGAGATGCCGGCGATCCAGGTGGGCTCGATGCCCCGCTCCATCAGCGCCTCATAGACCCCCGCCTGGTAGGACCCCAGGGCGCCGCCCCCCTGTAGCAGCAGGGCGATGCTCTGGAACGGAGTGGCCGTGGCCTTGGAAGGTTCGGGAGGAGCCGTGGCGGCCTTGGGTTCAATCACGTTCGGGGACCGGGACGTTGAAACCGTTGAGGGTGGTGGAGACCAGGCTGTAGAGGCCGACCAGATAGATCAGCTCATTGGTCCCATGCTGGCCGAAGGTCTTCAGCGCCAGGCGGTAGATCGGCTCGGGCAGGGTTCCACCGCGCACCAGGGCGTAGGCCAGGTCGAAGGCCACGCTCTCGTCGGGGGCAAGATCGGCGGGCTTCAGGTCGGCCACCAGGGTCGCCAGGCGCTCGGCGCTCATCCCCTCGCGCTCGGCCACGGCGATGTGGGCATAGATCTCGTAGGCCGCGTCGAACCTGGCCCCGACCACCAGGATGGCGATCTGGCGGACATTATCGCTCAAGGTGGCGTTGGCGGTCATGGCCAGGGTGAGGTCCCAGATCGCCTTGCCGATCCGCGGCTCGTGCAGCCAGGGATTCCACGGCCCCATCAGGGCGCCGTCCGCGCGCTCGACGATGAAGGCGTTGAAGTTGCTGGCGATACCCTTGCGCATATCGTCATAGAGCGGCTTCTGCTCCGGCGTCAGGTCGGCGGGGGCGATGGGTTCCAGGCGCATGGGCGAATCCTTAGCTGGGAAGGGTTACGGCGCGGCGGCCGTGTTTCAAATGCCCAGAAGACGTTCCCAGCCCATGGCGGTGATTGAACGCACCTGCCTGAGCCAACCATGATGGCCCCGTGTGGCGACATTATTGCACATTCCAGCCGGCCGCGCGGGGGCTGGCCGAGGGGGGCCGACTCCCTGTATTGGAACGGAGCATGAACCTCGGTTTCCTCATCGCCATCCTCGTCTGCGCCATGGCCGCCGTCGTCATGGGCCTATGGGCCATGGCCGAGCGAACCCGCGCCGGCCGCGCCGAGGCCAGGGTGGTGGAGCTGTCCGGACGGGCCGCCCTGGCGGAGGGCCGCGCCCAGCTGCTGGAAAGCCAACCCGACCTGATCCGCGCCCAGGCGGCGCAATCGGCCAATGTGGTGGCCGAGGAGCTGGTCAAACGCGCCACCGAAACCTTCCAGGCCCAGGACCGCCTGGTCCAGGCCAAGTTAGAGGCCCAGCTCAAGCCGGTGGCCGAGACCCTGGCCAAGTTCCAGGAGCAGGTGGCGGCGGCTGAAAAAGCCCGCGCCGAGGAAACCGGCGGGCTGAAGGCCCAGATCGAACAGATGCTCACCGCCTCGGTGGCCACCCAGCACGAGGCGCGCAAGCTGTCGGCCGCCCTGCGCCGCGGCGCCGGGGTGCAGGGCCGCTGGGGCGAACAGACCCTGGTCAATGTGCTGGAGGCCGCAGGCCTGAACCAGCGCTTCGACTTCGAAGAACAGTTCAGCGTCGATACCGAGGAGGGCCGGCGCCGCCCGGACGTGAAGGTCCGCCTGCCGGGCGGCGGTGTATTCGTCATCGACGCCAAGTGCTCGCTGAACGCCTATCTCGACGCCCAGGACGCCCCGGACGACATGGCCCGTGAGGCCGCCCTGATCCGCCACGCCGCCAGCGTCCGCGCCCACGTCACCAGCCTGTCGGCCAAGGCCTATTGGGACCAGTTCAAGACGGAGGGTTCGCCGGACTTCGTGGCCATGTTCATCCCCGGCGACAGCTTTCTGGCCGCCGCCCTGGATCGCGCGCCGGACCTGATGAGCGAGGCCATGGACAAGCGGGTGCTGCTGGTCACCCCCACCACCCTGTTCGCCCTGTGCAAGGCGGTGGCCTATGGTTGGCGGGTGGAGGACCAGGCCAAGGGCGCGGCCAAGATCGCCGAGCTGGGCCGCGAGCTTTACAAGCGCATCGCCACCATGGGCGGGCACGCCCTGCGCCTGGGCAAGTCTCTCGAATCCTCGGTCAAGAGCTACAACGAATTCGTCGGTTCACTGGAGAGCCAGGTGCTGGTGCAGGCGCGGCGCTTCGAGGACCTGGCCGCCGACCACGTTGGCAGGGATATGCCCGCCCTGGCCGCCATCGAGACCGGTTTGCGGCCCCTGGCCAAGCTGTCGCCTTCTGACGCACGCCCCGCCACCGTCTTGACGGGCGCGGAGGAGATTACTACCTCGGCGGAATGAGTCTTCGCCGAATCCTTACCGTCGATACCGACATGGCCGACCTCAAGCAGGTCTCCACCCCCGTGGAAACCGTGGACGACGATCTGCGCGCCCTGATGGATGACATGCTGGAGACCATGTACGACGCGCCCGGCATCGGCCTGGCCGCCGTTCAGGTGGGCGTGCCCAAGCGGGTGATCGTCATGGACCTGGCCCGCAGCGAGGACGAGGAGCCGGCGCCGCGCTTCTTCGTGAACCCGGAAATCCTCTGGGCCTCCGAAGAAACCCAGCCCTATGAAGAGGGCTGCCTGTCGGTGCCGGAGATTTACGACGAGGTCGAACGTCCGGCCCGAGTCAAGCTGCGCTACCTGAACTACCAGGGTCAGTCGGTGGAGGAAGACGCCGAGGGCCTCTTCGCCGTCTGCATCCAGCACGAGATGGACCACCTCGAAGGGGTCCTGTTCATCGACCACCTTTCGCGCCTGAAGCGCGACCGCGCCGTCAGCAAGGTCAAGAAGGCGGCCAAGGCGGCTTAAGCGCGAACTTGGGCCTTTTAATTCTCGCCCTTCCGCCTTGCCTCGTGCGACCCATGCTTCGCCGCGTCCTTGGCCTGCGTCGCCGTGTGCTTGATCGCCTGTCCGGCCTCGGCGGCGGTCTTCTTTACCTGCGCGCCGGCCTTGCGCAGGCCCGGGTCGCTGGCGACCTTGTGAGCCTGCGCCTTGATGTCGGCGACGACGGATCGGACGCCACGCTGGGCTTGGGCCTCGTCGCGCCGCGAACAGCCCGCCGCGGCGGTGGCGAGGGCCAGCAGCAGGATCACAACCGCGCGCATGATGTGTCTCCAAACTGGGCCAACGGTTCGCGGGCGCCTGGGGTTCCAGACCCCGCCCGCAACCAGTAAAGCCTAGCCCATGCGTATCGCCTTCCTGGGAACCCCGGACTTTGCCGTCCCCACCCTGGCCGCCTTGATCGAGGACGGTCACCAGGTGGCCTGCGTCTATTCCCAGCCACCATCGCCCCGGGGGCGCGGCCAGGCCCTGCGGCCCTCCCCCGTGCAAGCGTTCGCGCAAAGCCAGGGTCTGACCGTCCGCACCCCCGCCTCGATGAAAACGCCGGAGGAGATCGAGGCCTTCGCCGCTCTGGATCTCGACGCCGCCGTGGTGGTCGCCTTCGGACAGATCCTGGTGGCCGCGGTGCTCGAGGCGCCGCGCCTGGGCTGTTTCAACCTCCACGGCTCCCTGCTGCCCCGCTGGCGCGGCGCGGCGCCGATCCAGCGGGCCCTGATGGCTGGCGACGCCCAGACCGGGGCCCAGGTCATGCACATGACCGAAGGCCTCGATGAGGGTCCGGTCCTGGCTTCCGTCACCCTGCGCATCGGCCCGCTGGACACCGCCGGGACCCTGCACGACCGCCTGGCCCCGGCCGGCGCCGCCCTGATGGCGGCCGCGATCCGCCAGGTCGCCGACGGAACGGCGCGCGAGACCGCCCAGCCCGACGACGGGGTGACCTACGCTAAGAAAATCAAAGCCAAGGAGGCGCGCGTCCGGTGGGACAAGGGCGGCGCCGTGGTCGACCGCCACATCCGCGGCCTCTCCCCCTTCCCCGGCGCCTGGTTCGCCGCCCCTTCCGACAAGGGTCCGGTGCGGATCAAGGCCCTGCTGAGCCGGTTCGAGGATGTTGATGGACCCGCCGGCCAGGTTCTGGATGACGAGCTGCTGATCGCCTGCGGCTCAGGCGCCGTGCGCATCCTGCGGGCTCAACGCGAAGGTCGCGCCGCCCAGGACGCCGCCGATTTCTTGCGCGGCTTCCCGCTCAAGGCCGGGACGGTGCTGGCCTAATGCCCCGCTATCGCCTGACCCTGGAATACGACGGCCGGCCCTACAAGGGCTTCCAGGCCCAGGAGAATTTGCCCACCGTTCAGGGCGCCGTCGAGGCGGCGGTGAAGGCCTTCTGCGGCGAGGATGTCCGCATCCACGCCGCCGGCCGCACCGACACCGGGGTTCACGCCTCTGGTCAGGTGATCCACGTCGACCTGACCAAGGACTGGCGCCCCGAGGTGGTGATGAACGCCCTCAACGCCCACCTCGTGCCTCAGCCGATGGCGATCCTGGCGTGCGTCCTGGCGCCCGAGCCGTTCCACGCCCGGTTCTCCGCCACTGGCCGCCGATACCTCTACCGCATCCTCAATCGCCCAGGCCCGCCGGCCCTCGAACAGGGCCGGGTGTGGCACGTGAAGAAGCCTCTGGACGCGGCCGCCATGCACGACGCGGCCCAGATCCTGTTGGGTACGCACGACTTCACCACCTTCCGCCACACCGCCTGCCAGGCCAAGTCGCCGGTCAAAACCCTCGATGCCGTCAGGGTCTGGCGGCAGGACGACGAGGTCCGCCTGACCTTCGCCGCGCGATCCTTCCTGCACCGCCAGGTTCGCTCGATGACCGGCTCCATCGCCGAGGTCGGCCTTGGCCGCTGGTCGACCGAGGACCTTGTCGGCGCCCTCGAGGCCCGGGACCGCGACGCCTGCGGGCCGGTGGCGCCTTCGCAGGGGCTGTGTCTGGTGGGGGTAAAGTACGGGGAAGGTTGAGGGCGTTCAGCCGAACTTGGCGAAATAGTCGCCGATCAGCCGCCGGTACACGTCCCTCAGCGCCACGATCTCGCTCACCGGCGCCCGTTCATCGACGGCGTGCATGGTGGTTCCCACCAGCCCGAATTCCACCACCGGGCACAGGGCGCGGATGAAGCGGGCGTCCGAGGTGCCGCCAGTGGTGGACAGCTCCGGCGTCACCCCCGTCACCGCCGCCACCGCCCCGGACACCACGGCCACGAAGTCCCCGGGCTCGGTGAGGAAGGCCTCGCCGCTGATGTGGGTGGCCACCGTCACCTTGCCGGCGAACCCCGCCCCGGCCTTGTCGCCCTCGTCCGTCAGCCAGGCCGCCAGGCTGTCGCCGGTATGGTCGGGGTTGAAGCGGATGTTCAGCCGCGCGCTCGCGGTCCCTGGGATCACGTTCGTCGCCGGATTGCCGACGTCGATGGTGGTGACTTCCAGGTTAGAGGGCTGGAAGCCCAGATAGCCGTCGTCCAAGGCCCGCGCCTGCACCGCCGCCAGGTAGCGGATCAGCACCGGGAGCGGATTGGCGGCGCGCTGTGGATAGGCCACGTGGCCCTGCTTGCCCTCGACGGTGATCGTCGCGTTGATCGAGCCACGGCGGCCGATCTTGATCATGTCTCCCATGGCCGCGCTGGAGGTGGGTTCGCCCACCACGCAGTGGTCGATCACCTCGCCCTGCGCCGCCAGGGCGGCGACCACCGCCTTGGTGCCGTCCACGGCTATGCCTTCCTCGTCGCCGGTGATCAGCAGCGACAGCGAGCCGGCCGGCGGCCCGTTCTCCAGCACCTGGCCCACCGCGGCGATGAAGGCGGCGATGGCGCTCTTCATATCCACCGCGCCC
The DNA here is from genome assembly GCA_038228945.1 of Caulobacterales bacterium. Taxonomy (GTDB): domain Bacteria; phylum Pseudomonadota; class Alphaproteobacteria; order Caulobacterales; family Caulobacteraceae; genus Acaudatibacter. Next base: position 224,617 of record JBBROW010000001.1, on the reverse strand, counting down.
CGGCCGATCAGCACTCCGTCGCGCAGAGCAGCCTCGAACGGCCCGGCGGTCCAGGCGGCGGCGTCGCCCACCGGCACCACATCGGTGTGGCCGGCGAAGCAGAGGTTGGGGCTGTTGGTCCCCAGCCGGGCGTAGAGGTTCTCGATCTCGCCAAAGCGCATCCGGCGACAGGCAAAGCCCAACCCCTCCAGCGCCCGCTGCACGATGTCCATGGCGCCGCCGTCGGCGGGCGTCACCGAGTTGCGGCGGATCAGGTCGCGGGAAAGCTCGACCGGGTCGAGGGCGAGCGCAGTGCTGACGAGGGTTGTCATGGGCTTTCCTTTAAGATGCCCTGACCGACGCCGCAAATCTGGACCTCAACCGATGAAGAAGCTCGACCTTTCCGCCGTCGCCGCCGAGACCGGCTGCAACTATCCCCCGCCCTTCGACGCGCCCTGCCGGCTGCAGGCCTCGCAGCGCCTGGCGCGGTCGGCGGGCCTGACCCTGTTTGGCGTCAACCTGACCGTCATCGAACCGGGCGGCTGGTCCAGCCAGCGCCACTGGCACACCCACGAGGATGAGTTCGTCTGGGTGCTGGAGGGCGAACTGACCCTGATCACCGACGCCGGCGAGGAAGTCCTCGGCCCCGGCGACTGCGCCGCCTTCAAGGCCGGCGACCGCGACGGCCACCATCTGGTCAACAGGTCTGGCCGCCCCGCCAAGGTCCTGGAGATCGGCAATTCCGACCCACGGGATGGCTGCGACTACCCGGATATCGACATGGTCGCCAAGCCGGGCGTGGCGGCCTATTCGCACCGCGATGGAACAGAGTATCCGCTCAGCCAGTAGGGCGGCGGCGGGGCGGCCTATTCCCCCTCGGCCATCTCCCGCGCTTCCTCGGCCAGCATGATCGGCACGCCGTCGCGGATGGGATAGGCGAGCCGGGCGCCGCGACTGATCAGTTCGGCCTTCTCGCGATCGTATTCCAGCGGCCCGCGCGTCACCGGACAGACCAGGATCTCCAACAGGCGGGGATCGACGAGGGGCGCGGCGGGGTCGGGGGGCGAGGTGGTCTCGGTCATGACGCCGGTCTACTGCAGCGAGGGCGGCTCGTCATCGTCCTCGTCGGTGAACAGGCCCGCATCGATCTCCAGCAGGGTGGCCAAGGCGCTGCGGCGCTCCTCCAGCCCAGGCGCTTCCAACAGGGCCTGTTTCTCGGCGGTGTCGAAGGGCAGCAGCATGCACAGGCTGTTGATCAGGGCCTGGGCGGGGGCGATGTTCACCGCGTCCCACTCGATGCCGAGGCCGCGCTGGTCGAGATAGCGGCGCAGCAGGGTCAGGAACGGCGCCCTTTCGAACTCCACCTCCGGCTCGTCCTCCTTCAGGTCGGCTCCGAACAGGCCGTAGTCCGCCCGCACCTGGCGATAGGGCGTCTGGGTCGGCAGCTCAGTCCCCAGTTCGAAGCGGCACACGCCGGACAGGGTGATCAGGTAGCGGCCATCGCCGGTTTCCGAATAGCTGGTGATCCGCCCCGCACACCCTACCCGCGCCAGGCGGGGCCGCTCGCGGTCGCCGCCGGAGCGGGTCTGGACCATGCCGATCAGCCGGTCGCCGGCCATGGCGTCGTCGATCATGTTCAGATAGCGCGGCTCGAAGATCTGCAGCGGCAGGGCGCCGCCGGGCAGCACCACGGCGCCGTCCAGGGGAAACACGGGGATGACCTGGGGCAGATCCTCGGTCTTGCGGTAGTTCCCGGCGACCATGGTCCGCCTTTCCTCAATAGCCTTAGGAGAACAGGATCGCCGACAGGCGCCGACGCCCCTGCTTGGCAACGTCCGAGGCCATGCCCGCGGCTTCGAAGACGATGAGAAGCTGCTTGCGCGCCGCCTCGTCGTTCCATTCGCGGTCGCGTTCGATGATGCTCAGCAGCTCGTCCGCGGCGCCCTGGAGATCGCCGCGCCCGGCCAGGGCCTTGGCCAGCTCCAGCCGCGCCTCGTGATCGTCGGCGTTGGCGGCCAGGCGTTGTTCGAACGCGGCGGTGTCGGAGGGCGCCGCCGCGGCCAGCTTGAGGGCCGCGCGCACGCTCTCCAGGTCAGCGTTCTTGGCCCCCGGAGGCGCCATCTCGGAAATCTCGGCGGCGCGCTCAAGATCGCCGCCGTCCAGGTAGCAGCGCGCCAGGCCGCCGATCGCCGCCACATTGTCCGGCTCGATCTGCAACACCTGGGCATAGGCCTGGGCCGCGCCGCCGATGTCCCCGACCCCCACCGACTCCTTGGCCATCTCCAGCAGTCGGTCGACTTCCGATGGCGCGCCAGGCCCGCCCAACTTGTCGATGAAGGCCTTCACCTGGCTGTCGGGCAGGGCGCCCATGAAGCCGTCCACCGGCTTGCCGTCGACGAAGGCGTAGACCGCCGGGATCGACTGCACGCGCAGCTGCCCTGAGTAGACCGGGTTCTTATCGACATCGATCTTCACCAGCCTGACCGCGCCCTTGGCCGCCAGCACGGCCTTTTCCAGGGCCGGGGTCAGCTGCTTGCAGGGGCCGCACCAGGTCGCCCAGAAGTCGACGATCACCGGCTGAATGCGAGAGGCCTCAATGACGTCGGCCGCGAAGGTCGCGTCGGAGCCTTCCTTGATGAGGTCGCCGGCCGCCGGGGCCGCCGTGGTTTCACCGATCAGGGTCATGGCCCCTCCATGGGCGTGGGAAAAAACTCGGCCCTAAGATGGTCCCGCGCCCGTCTGGTTGCAACGCGGCGAGGGGCGATCAGGTTCAGCCTTCCTCCACACGCGAAAAATCCACGATCAGCGGCTCGCGGCCCAGCGCCGCCAGGAACCGCCGGAACCCCGCCTGACTGAGCGCCGTGGTGGCGGTATTGGTCATGGGGTGGAAGTTCACCGGATCGGCGTCGGCTAGGGCGGCGTCCAGCACGAACCGCACGGCGTGGGCGGGATCATTGATCAGCGCCAGGGCGGTCACCGAACCTGGCGTCACGCCCAGGTGGGCCAGCATCAGCGTTTCATTGCCGAACGACAGCCTGGCCGAGCCGATGACGCCTGGCAGGCGCTTCAAGTCGATCTTCGTCTCGCCCAGGGCCGAGATCAGCCACAGCTGGTCCTTGGCGTCCTTGAGGAACAGGTTCTTGCTGTGGCCGCCGGGCAGGGAGGCCTTGATCGCCTCGCCATCGCCCACCTTGAACACCGCCTCGTGCTCCAGGGTGGAGTGGGCGATGCCCTGGGCGTCCAGAAAGGCCATCAGGTCTAAGCGGGTCTTCATGCGGCGGGCTCTTTGCACGAAGGCCGCGCCCCGGCTAGACGTTGACTCATCCCTTCGGCCCAACCGCCCTGCAGGACGCGTGCATGCTACTCGAAGCCTTCCCCACCAATCCCCGTCCGCCAGATATCGTGCCGGGCCGGCCGCAGCGCGCCTGGATGGATCACTTCTTCGACCGCCATCCCTATCGCTGCCTGCCGCTTAGCATGGCCAATTCCACCGGCTGGGAAATCCTCTGCCCGGTGGGCTTCACCGTGGATTGGAACGGAGGCACGAACCAGGCCGACATCACCATCACCCCAGACCACCCCTTCCCCAACTTCGACGATTTCGCCAAGAGCCATTTCAGCCACGGCGTCCTGACCCTGCATCCGCAATATCTGTTCCGCACCCCGGAGGGCTGGTCGATGTGGGTGATGGGGCCGCCCAACCACATCAAGGATGGCATCCAGCCCCTGTCGGGCCTGGTGGAGACTGACTGGCTGCCCTTCCCATTCACCATGAACTGGCACTTCACCCGGCCTGGACGGGTGAAGTTCAACAAGGGCGAACCCTTCTGTTTCATCACCCTGGTGCAGGACAAGGTGCTGGAGTCCGTGGATCTGGTGCAGCGCTCCCTGGACCGGGACCTGGAGCTGTTTGGCCAGTACGAGGCCTGGCGCAAGCAACGCGCCGACTTCAACGCCAAGCTCTTTAAGCGCGACGCCGGAACGGTGAAGGAGGCCTGGCAACGCTATTACTTCCGCGGTGAGCTGCCCGACGACACCGGCGCGGCCCCCAAACTGCACACCAACAAGCGCCGCCTGAAAGCCTTGCGGCTGGGGTTGTAAGGGGCGCTTCGAACCCCCTTGCCAAGGACCGGAGCCTCTGCGATAAGCCGCCTCCCGATCGGGCGGCCCTCACAGGCGGCCCAAGGAGCGCGGGCGTAGCTCAGGGGTAGAGCACAACCTTGCCAAGGTTGGGGTCGGGCGTTCGAATCGCCTCGCCCGCTCCAAATTCGGGAACCATCAAAACCGAAGACGGGACGGGGCTTTCGAGCCTTCGGACCCGCTTCGGCGCGTGGACTTTCCAATCGTCAAGGTGTTGCGCTCAGCTGATCGAACCAGGTCCGGATCATCGGCGCGGCGTGCAGGGCCGAGCCGCCATGGTCGTAGGGCCCGACCGAGATCGCCTCAACGTTCCCGCCGCGCCGTCTGGCCTCGGCGAGGAAGGCCTCGGCGTCCGCCGGCGGCACATCCACATCGTTGTCGCCGTAGAAGGCCCGGAACGGCGCCCGCGGGGCCCAGGCGTAGGCCTCGTTCGCCCGCGCCGCGTCGATGAACCAGTGGGGCGCACCGCCATCGAAGGCTGCCAGGAACGCCGGCGTGAACAGCGCCCGCGGGTCGGCCGGCATCACCTTGGCGATCTGGGCGGTGTGGTCGCCGTCGAAAAGCCGGTGGGCGATGTCGGCATATTGGACCGTCAGCACGCTCTCCAGCGGCTGGTGGTAGTAGGTGGCGTAGGAGAGCGTCACCAGCGTCAGGTAGATCGCGTCCTGGTTCGAGTGGCCCTTGAGCGCAAAAGGCAGGGAGACGCCGGCCAGGTCGTATGCGCCGGCGATGCCCGCTCCGGCTCGCACCCGCCAGGCGGGATTGGGGTTCTGCTCCAGCGCGCGGTGGATCACCGCCGTCGCCTGGCCGCCCTGGGAGAACCCGGCGATATAGAGACTCGGATTCCATTTCCGCCCCAGGTCACCGCTCACTTGCTGCGCCGCGCGCAGAAAGTCCTCGGTCACATCGACGGTGCTGGGGTTGAAGAGATAGGCCTGCGGGCCCTTGGAGACGCCCAGGCCGACCAGGTCCGGCGCCAGCAACAGATAGCCGCCGCCGGCGAACACCGCCGAGGCCGCGACGCTCTCTTGCAGGGTGGGCGTGGACATAGAGGTCTTCCGGTCGTCCGTGGTGCCGTGCATCCACAGAACCGTGCCGCGTAGCGGGCCCTTGTCAGGCAAGCTCATCAGTCCGGAGACCAGCACCGGCTTGCCGTCGGTCACCGACCAGTAGCTGATCCGGTAGAGGGTGACGTCGGTTGAGACCGGTACTGGCGCGCCGAGTTTGGCCGCCCACAGCAGCAGCCGCAGCTTCACCGCCGAATAGCCGCCGGCTCGCTCCACGGAGGCCACGGACCCACGAACTGACGGATCGCCGGTGTAGCGCGTCTGCGCCGATGCGCCGTGCGCATGGCCGATCAGCCCAGCAGCGATGACGGCAATAAAAGCCGTGAGCCTCGACATATCGTCGCCCCCCGCGCGGCAGTCCCCGAAATGCCAGCCATATAGGACCTAGCGCCGGAAAACACCCCCAAGCACCGCCCGTCCCGATGCGGGCGGGGACCCGATGGGGGTTTACCCCGTCATGGAATCCGCCGCTTCCCGTGGGCGCGAAGTTAGAACACACTGAACTTCAGCTTTGCGACGCCGCTCGATCCACCACGAGGTTCGAAGCAACCGTTTGAACAGTCTTCCGGTTGTAGGGGAGCCACTGCTCTTCGTTTTCACACAATTTCGAGCAGGTTCGTCAAGTTCAATACATTGAAAATACTTAGAAAATTCGGCCTTGCCAAGGTTGGGGTCGAGCGTTCGCGGACACCTAATTGGCCCCAGGCTTGGCTTTGGCCGGCGGTCTGAACAACCCCGGCCCGTCGCGGGTTATCGGCCACGGCTCATTGCAGGAAATCGGCGATCGCCGAGACCGTCGCGGCGGGTTGCTCTTCCATCAGCCAGTGGCCCGAGGCGGGGATGACCACGCCCTTCACATTGGTGGCGACGGCCTGGGCGACGACAGCCATGGTCGAGCCGAAGGATTTCTCGCCGCCGATGGCCAGCACCGGCATGGTCAGGGGACCTTTGGCCAGAAAGGCGCGGTTGTCGATCGCGTCCTGGTCGAAGGCGTGGAACTGTTCGAAGCCGGAGTGCATGGCGCCGGGGAGGGCGTAGAGCTTGGTATAGTGCTGGCGCGAGGCCTCGTCGAAATTCTTCGGATCGGCCGAGAACTCGTTCCAGAAGCGGTCGAGGTAGATGCGCTCACGCCCCTTGACCAGGCGCTCCATGTCCGGCCCGCCAAAGCGGAAATGCCAGAGCAGGGGGCTCTTGAGGATTTCGTCCCAGGGACCGACGCCCGGCAGCGGCGCATCCATCAGCACCAGCTTGGTCACCCGCTCCGGCTGCTCGGCGACGAAGGCGTAGGCGACCATGTTGCCGATGTCGTGGCCGACCACCTCGACCTTGCCGACCTTCAGCGCGTCGAGCACCGCTGCGACATCCTCGCCCTCGGTCTTCTTGTCGTAGCCGCCGGCCGGGTGATCGGAGAGACCCATGCCGCGCAGGTCCGGAACGATGACGGTGTGGTTCGTCGCCAGCCTGGCGGCGAGCGGCGCCCACATGTCGCCCGACTCCCCATAGCCGTCCAGCAGCACGACCGCCGGACCGTGACCGCCAACGCGCACATAGATATGCGCGCCCTTGGTGGCGACTGTCTGGGTCTTGAATTCAACCGGGAAGGGCCGGACGGCCGCCAGGGCGGATGTGGCCAGGAGCGAAGCGCTCAGGGCGACCAGGGTCAGGATCTTTCGCATGTCTTGTTTCCCGTTGCGTTGCGAGGCCGAGATCGTCTGGGGCTTTCAAGCGGCTATCGGCGCCATTGTCTCCATCATGGCTGATTCCGGCCGAAGCGCGCACCTGAGCGACGCCGGCCGCGATCCGAATGATGTGGACACCGACTCCCCTGACGCGTGCATTGCGTTGCCGCTCGGCTCGCATAGGCTTATACGATAAGGCTTGCGCGCGCCGCGTCAGCGGATGAGCGACATTCACTCTAGGACTGAGACTCACCCAATGAAGATGAAATTCGCTCTGATCGCGGCCGCCGCGACCATCATGGGCGCGGCCTTTGGGCCCGCGACCGCGAGCGCGACCACGGTGCTGACCGATGGCGATTTCGCCGGGGTGGGCTTGACCACGGGCCAGTACACCTATCCGGGTCAGAATGTGTATCCGGCGGGCCCGCCCTACCCCTATCCGGGGTACGTCTACACCGCCAGCGCGACCCCCGTGCCGAACGGCTGGACCTATGGCGGCGGCTCCCTGGTCAACGGCCAAGGCTCCAGCCCCTGGTACACCACCGGCCCTGTGGGCAATATTGGTAAGAATTTCGCCGGCATTCAGAGCCTCTCCACCCTGTCGCAGACGTTCACGGCGTCGGCTGGCACCATGGTCCTGGACTGGCAGGACGCCGGGCGTTCGATCAACGGCGCCATGGGCAATCAGACCTATCAGGTCCTGCTCGGCAGCACGGTCGAAGGCACGTTCGGCACCGCCAGCAACATGATCTTTGCCGGCCATCAATTGACACTGTCGGGCCTGACCGCCGGCAATAGCTACACCCTGCAGTTCGCGGGCCAGGACCGCGCCGACCAGACGGCCTTCCTTGACCACGTCACCCTCAGCGCCGTTCCCGAGCCGGCGACCTGGGCGATGATGCTGCTGGGCTTCTTCGGCCTGGGCACGATGGTTCGCGGCGCCCGTCGCCGGAATCTGGCCGCCGCCGCGACGGCCTAAGTCGTCCAACAACCCTTTCAAGAGAACGCCGCTGGCCACATGACCGGCGGCGTTTTTCGTTTGGGTCGGCCCCCAGACACTTAGAGCTGGATGCGGGTGGAAATCGGTTCTCACCTTTCCGCGTCCCACCCTAACGCTCGAGATGCGCCAGCAATTCCATCACCCGCATCCAGCCCGCCTCGTCCGGCGCCCCGGCCTTATCGAAGGCGCCCGACAGGTGCCGCATCTGGGTTCCGGTCAACTCGCTCTCCAGGCGCCCGCCCTCCGGGGTCAGGGTCAGCCGTTTGATCCGCCGATCCTCGCTGCCCGCCAGCACGGCCACTAGGTTCATCTCCAGCAACTGGCGCAACGGCGCGCTCAGGGCCTGTTTGCTGACCCCCAGGATCTCCAGCAAACCCTTGACCGAGACATCCGGATTGCGGCCGACGAAGTACAGGATCCGGTGGTGCACCCGGCCCAGGCCCCGGCGTTCCAGGATGCGGTCCGGTCGGTCGGTGAATTCGCGATAGCCGTAAAACAGCAATTCGATGGCGCGGTGCAGGGTCTCCTGCCGGCTTGGGTCAACCATGTTGACACATTAGGACCACCCTTCTAGCGTGTCGATAGGTCAATAATATTGACCTTATGGGAGAACACCATGGTCTCGAAGCGGATAGCCGATCTGAAGGGCTCGCCCGTGCGCGCGATGCTGGCCGCGGCGCAGCAGCCGGACGTGATCTCCTTCGCCGGCGGCCTGCCGTCCCCCGACAGCTTCGCCGACCTCAGCTTCCCGCCGCCGCCGCTGGACATGCTGCAGTACGGCCCCACCGAAGGTGAGCCGGACCTGCGCGCCGCCGTCGCCGAGGAACTGGCCGCCATCGGCCTCGAATGCCCCGCCGACCGCATCCTGATCCTGTCGGGCTCGCAACAGGGCATCGATCTGGCGGCCAAACTCTACATCGACGCGGGAACCCCCATCTCCGTGGAGTCGCCGGCCTATCTGGCGGCCCTGCAGGTGTTCCGCTTTTTCGGCGCCCAATTGTCGGTGCTGGACCGCGCCGATCCCGCGGCCGCCTGGTCCCGCGCGACGCCGCCCAGCCTGGCCTACATCACCCCGACCTTCCAGAACCCCTCCGGCCATTGCTGGACGGCCAACGAGCGGCACGCCCTGGCCAAGGCCTGCGACGACGCCGGCGTCACCCTGTTCGAGGACGACCCCTACCGTGACCTGGCCTACGACCCCTGCGAGCGGACCCCCGTCTGCGCCCGGCTGAAAGCCGCGTCGTGGCTGTATCAGGGCTCGTTCTCCAAGACGGTGGCCCCGGGCCTCAGACTAGGGTTCATGGCCGCCTCGCCGGACCTGTTCCCCCACCTGGTCAATCTGAAGCAGGCCGCTGACCTGCACACCAATCGCCTTAGCCAATGGTCAGCCCTGAGCTATCTGCGGGACCCGAACCGGGCGCAGCGCCTTGGCGGCCTGGTGGCCCGCTACCGCCATCGGCGCGACCTCTTCGCGGACGCCATGGCGCGGCATCTGGGCGGCCTCGCCGACTGGGAGGTCCCGGCCGGGGGCCTGTTCTTCTGGGCGACCCTGAAGTCCGGCGCCGACACCGGCGAACTCCTGGCCGGCGCCCGCCAGCGCAAGGTGCTGTTCACCCCCGGCGAGCACTTCATGGCCCTGCCGAACGGTCCGTCCGCGACCCTGCGGCTCAACTTCAGCCATGCCGACGAAGCGGCGGCCGAGCGGGGCCTGGCCATCCTGGGCGAGCTGCTGCGCGAAGGCTGAGGCGGATTCAGCGTCGCCCCTGTCGGAAGCTGGCGCCCTGCGCCGTCCTTGGGGCAAATAACGCCAAAGACGGAGCCCCCATGACCGCCCCTCTCGCCATCGTTCCGGACGCCGACCGCGACCTGGTCCTCACCCGCCTGATCGACGCCCCTCGCGCCAAGCTGTTCAAGGCCTGGACCGATGCGGACCTGCTCCGGCAATGGTTCGCGCCCCTACCCTGGACAACCCCCCGGGCGGAGCTGGACGTGCGGCCCGGCGGCGCCAACCTGATCGTCATGGCCGGGCCGGACGGAACCGAGATGCCCAATCCAGGGGTCTATCTGGAGGTGGTTCAGGACGAACGGCTGGTCTTCACCGACGCCTACATCAACGCCTGGACGCCCTCCGCCAAGCCGATGATGACGGTGATCCTGACGTTTGCAGATGAAGCGGGAAAGACCCGCTACACCGCCCGCGTCCGCCACTGGACCGTGGCCGACCGCGAGGTGCACGAAGCCATGGGCTTCCACCAGGGCTGGGGCCAGTGCGCCGACCAGCTGGAGGCCCTGGTCGCCAGACTCCAAGATCCCGTCTAAGGCATAACCGCTGAAAAAAGGCTCACATCTAGCGGGCGGCCGCCATCACACTGACCAGCTTCGGCACGGCCACGCCCAGGGCCTCCCGGGCGGCGGCCTCGAACTGATCCGCGTCGGCGGTGACGGTGACATCGCCGCCCTCGCCCTCGATCCGTGCGAACGGCCGTTCCGAACGCACCGGCTGCTGTAGCAGGGCAATGGCCGGAAAGCCGCCGGAATGCGGTCCCCAATATTCCACCAGACTGCCATGGTCGACCACGTCACCGGCGGCAATGCTCACCCCTGGCAGGAAGGACGTCTTGGCCGAGCCGCCCAGGCGACGGCTCTCGCCGGAGCTGGAATAGACACCATAGTCGACCACCAGGGTCACCGCGATGACGCCGATGTCGCCGGCGTTGGCGATATAGGGCGAGCGGCCGAAAGCCACCGGCCGGTCCAGCGCCCGGAACGCGGTGGCCGACTGGCCGAACATGCCCGACGTATCCCGCTTGGCCCCGTCGCCCTGCAGGAACCGCAGCGACTGGCCGGTGGGCGCCACATAGGCCCCGAACCGTCCTGGACTGAAATTGGGCAGGGCGGGCCAGGTCGCGAACTCCGGCGCCAGGCGGGCAAGCTCGGCCTGGTCCACCACCTGGTATCCGGCCGCGGTGAGCTGGGCCACGAACAGGGCATAGGCGGCGTCGGTGATCCGCTGCTGCGTAGCGCGGTCGACCCCGCTCATCCGGGTGGTCATGCTGGCCCGCGCCGAGGAACCCAGGCCGCCCATGACCGAGTAGCCGTGCGTGTTGGCGGTGAAGTGGTTCTCGGACGGAAAGGCCACGTCGAAGGCCGAGATCGCTACCCGGTGGGCGCCCTTGAACTCGCTACCGTGGAAGACCTTGATCTCGTCCGGTGACACTGTCCGGCCAAACAGGCCGTGTTCCTGGATGGCGCCGTTGACCCTTTGCTGGGCCGTGGCGGAGGCGGGCGGTAGGGCCAGGATGGCGGACACGGCCAGGGCCGCCGCGATGGCGGTGTTGAATTTGGAACGCATGGGGGAACTCCTGGGCGGCCTTGGGGTGGCCCGTCGTCATGACTCGCCAGGATGCACCTTAGGCGCTCCCGCCGAAGTATCGCCCCCAAAAACGGGGGCACACACGTCGCGATTTAGTGGCACGCCGCTTGCCACAGTAGGGCGAGGTTAACCAGTTTAGTGAACATTGTTCTCAACCTTGGCCGTGGCTCCTGATTGTGGCCGTGACCTCAGACTTTGGGATCGCCCCTCACCGTGACCGACAAGAGCGTCCGCAACCTTGCCCATCTGCAGAACTCCGCCTCGACGGCGCGGGTGCTGAACCTGTTGCGCATCTCCAAACGCCGCAGCGAAGACGCGGAATACCTGAACAAGCCGTTTTTCAAGAACCCCGTGCTGAACAAGTCGATCATCCTCAAGCATCGGCTGCGCCGCGACGAACTGATTCTGTTCAATGACGGGCGCCAGACCGCGACCAAGGTGATCATTCCCATCGACGGCAACGATCTGAAGCTGGGCGGACGCGCGATCTTTGTCCAACAGATCGGCTATGACGCCCAGATGATGGCGGTCTTCGGCGACACCTGGGTCAACGAGGTCGACGACCAGCAGATGCTGGAGTTGCTCGACACCCTGCCATCCCTGGACCCGTTCCTGCTGCGCGAGCATCTCAAACGGCACAACCGCTTCCCGGGCCGCTGCTACTTCGATGTCTCCGACGCCGACATCGCCCGCATGATCCGGTTCGTGGAATCCGAGATCCAGAAGTTGATCGACCTTTGCTTCGCCGGCGGCGACGGCCGGCGAGAGGGCAGCGGCTCGCGGCTGGTGAAGAAGATCCTGTCCATCGCCGTGGACGAGGAAACCGAGCCGCTTCGCCTGACCCTGCGCCTGGACAAGCGCGACTATCAGGAGGGCGTGTTCTGCTGGAAGGGCTTTCTCTACTACAAGTGGACCCTCAACGAGACCCTGCCCAACATCGAGCGGGTGATGAGCTCCATCGGCACGGCCCGGGCTCGCGGCCCCATGGACGCCGACGCCAAGCTCTATCTCGAGAAATCCCGCGATTCCCTGCGCCGCTCGATCAGCCTGATCTGTGAGACGGCGCAGAAATCCCTGGCCTATTACGACAGCGCCTTCGACAGCCTGATCGGCGGCCAGCCCCAGGCCTTCCGGGATTTCCTGCTTAGCGCCCCGGCCATGTTCACCGACCTGGGCGAACGCCTCGGCGCGGTGAACCACATCGCCAGCTTCTGGAGCTACCGCTTCCCGCACGGCCGCCTGCCGGTGGTCACCGCCGAGGAGCTGATGGATATCTTCAGCGACTTCGAGTGCAGCCTGTCGTTCCAGGAAGTCCAGGTCGCCGGCCCCGCCCACCTGTCGCGCGCGGGCTAGAACAGCTCAGCGGTGATGTCGCGCCGGCCCTGCAGCACCCGCTCCACCCGGATCGCGCCTGCCCGGACACTGTAGAACAGCACGTATGAACCCGTCGGCAGAGACCTGAGCCCTTCCGCCAGTTCCGGACGGGCGACGCCCATCAGCGGGAAATCCGCAAGCGGCAAGGCCGTCTGGACCAGTTGATCCACCAGCCGGTCCGCCGCCTCCAGACTGTCCTGGGCCACGAACAACCAGATGTCGTCGAGGTCGTCCTTGGCGGCGGTAGACCAGACCGCTTGGCTCACTCAGCGCTCCGCCGACCCGCGAGCCGCTCGCGGCCCCGGCGTTTTACGTCGGCGGCGAGGTCTTCCCCAGCCAGCGACGCGTCGGGGCTGGCCAAGCCCTTGGCGATCTCCTGCTTGAGGGCTGAGAACTTGGCTTCCCGCTCCTGCAGGATTCGCAACCCTTCGCGCACCGCTTCTGACGCCGAACCATAACGTCCGCTGGCCACCGCCTGGTCGATGAAGGCTTCCAGTTCGACCGTGAGAGAGACGTTCATGGACGCATTATAACATAAACTGCGCATTCTTGGCCATCGGCAAGCTGGTTGAACCCACGCCCTCGGCGCCCGATAAGACTTTCGATGGACGGTTCCAATTCCCCGGTCGCGATCCGCGATCCCCGCTACGCCCCGCGCAACCTCACCGTCGAGCGGCGGGAGGATGGGACCCTGATCCTGTTCAACCCCACCCCGATCACCCGGGTCTATGACACGGCCCTGGGCGCCCTGGAGCACTGGGCCGCCGCGACCCCGGACAGTCTGTGGCTGGCGGAACGGGACGGCGAAGCCTGGCGGGGCGTCACCTACGGCGAGGCGCTGGGCAAGGTGCGGGCCCTGGCCGGCGGCCTGGCCGGCCTCGGGATCGCCCGGCCCCAGCCAATGCTGATCCTGGCCCGTAACAGTGTCGATCACGCCTTGGTCGCCTTTGCCGCCATGAGCCTGGGCGTCCCCATCGCGGCGGTCTCGCCGCAGTACGGCCTGGCCGGCGCCGACCTCACCCGCCTGGCCCATGCCGTGGAGGTGCTGGCCCCGGGCTCCGTCTACACCGACGACGCGGCGGCCTTCGCCGGCGCCCTGGGAGCCGACTTCCTGGCCGGCCTGCCGGTGATTGCCGGCGCCAACGCCAGACCCGGCGATACGGCCTTCGAAACCTTGCTGCAGGCCCCGCCACAGGCCTCCATCGCTCGGCCGGACGACATCGCCAAGCTGCTGCTCACCTCCGGCTCCACCGGCCGGCCCAAGGCGGTGATCTGCCTGCATCGCAACGTCGGCGTCACCGCCGCACAGGTCGCCTCCTGTTATGTCGACCCGGATCCGCCGGTGGTGATCAATCAGGCGCCCTGGAGTCACAGCCTGGGCGCCAACGCCATCTTGCAGATGGTCCTGCAGCGGGGCGGGACCCACTACATCGACGCCGGCCAGCCCGTCGCCGGGCGGTTCGCTCAGACGGTGCGGAACCTGCACGACATCGCGCCCACCTATCACAACATGGTCCCCGCCGGCTGGGACCTGCTGGCCGGCGAGCTGGAGGCGGACGAGGCCCTGGCCAGGGCCTTCTTCAGCCGGGTGCGCGTGCTGCAATATGGCGGCGCCGCCCTGGGCCAGAGCACCTGCGACCGCATCCAGGCGGTGGCGCGCCGCCTCACCGGCGAGGCGATCAGCTTCGCCAGCGGCTATGGCGCCACCGAGACCGGCCCCACCGCCACCAATGTCCACTGGCCCAACCTAACCATGGGCCTGATGGGCCTGCCCCTGCCGGGGACCTGGGTGAAGCTGGTCCCCACCGTCGACGGCAAGCTGGAGTTCCGGGTCAAGGGACCACAGGTGTCGCCGGGGTATTTCAACGCCCCGCAGGCCACCGCTGACGCCTTCGACGAGGAAGGTTTCTACCGTCTGGGCGACGCCGCGCGCCTGGCTGATCCGGACGACATCCAACAGGGCCTGGTCTTCGACGGCCGCCTGTCGGAGAACTTCAAGCTGACCAGCGGCACCTTCGTCATCGCCGGCGCCCTGCGCGTGGCGGCGGTCTCGGCCATCGGCGGAGCGGCCTCCGACGCCGTGGTCTGCGGCGAGGGCCGGGGCGGGGTCGGGTTGTTGATTTTCCTGAACAAGCCCTTCTGCCGTACACTGACGATCTCGGACGACCCGGCGCACGACCCAGCAGTCATCGCCGCCATCCGCGGCGGCCTGACGCGCTTCAACGCCGGCGCCAAGGGCGGCGGCGGGCGCATCGCCCGGGCCTTGATCCTGGCCGATAATCCGCACGCCCATTCCGGTGAGATCACCGACAAGGGCTATATCAACCAGGCGCTGGCCCGGACCCGGCGCGCGGCGGATGTCGCGCGGCTGTTCAGCCAGACGCCGGACAACGACATAATTCTCTTGGGGGAAACCTGACCATGAACGGCGCCGACGCCCTCATCGAGACCTTGATCGACAATGACGTCGAGGCCTGTTTCGCCAATCCCGGCACCAGCGAGATGCAGTTCGTCAGCGCCCTTGACCGACAGCCGAAGATGCGCTCCGTGCTCTGCCTGTTCGAGGGCGTTGTCACCGGCGCCGCCGACGGCTATGGCCGCATGGCCGGCAAGCCGGCCTGCACCCTGCTGCACCTGGGACCCGGCTACGGCAACGGCCTGGCCAATCTGCACAACGCCCGCCGCGCCTATACCCCCATCGTCAATGTGGTGGGCGACCACGCCACCTATCACCGCCGGTACGACGCCCCGCTCAACTCCGACATCGCCGCCATCGTCGCCCCCAACTCCCGCTGGGTGAAGTCGGCCGAAAGCCCCGACGAAGTTGGGCCCCTGGCCGCCGAGGCGGTGTACGCCAGCTATGGCCAGCCGGGTGGCTCCGCCACCCTGATCCTGCCCGCCGACAGCGCCTGGCTGCCCACCAGCAATCGCGGGCCGCGCATCAACCCCCCCGGCAAGGCGACGGTCTCCGACGCCACCGTCAGCGACATCGCCAAGGCCCTCAAGGCCGCCGCCAAGCCGGTGCTGCTGCTGGGTTCGGGCGCCTGCACCGAGGCCGGATTCGCCGCCGCCGGACGCCTGGCCGCCGCCGGGGTGCGCGTGCTCACCGACACCTTCATCGCCCGCACGCCGCGCGGCGCCGGCCGCTTCGCCCCCGACCGGATGCAATACTTCGCCGAGGCCGCGGTGGCCGAACTGGCCGGGGTCGACCTGATGGTCTTCGTCGAGACCGTCACCCCCGCCGCCTTCTTCGCCTATCCCGACCGCCCTAGCATCCTGGTCCCCGACGGCTGCGAGACCGCCGAACTGGCCGACCGCTCGCACGACGGCGCCGACGCCCTTGATCGCCTGGCCCACGCCATGGGCGCGCCGGCGACGGCCGCGGTCGAGGTGCTGAAACTGCCGGATCCCTTCACCGGGAAGCTGAACGCGGCCGCCGTCGGCGCCTCCATCGCCCGGCACATGCCCGAGGGCGCCATCGTCTCCGACGACAGTGTCACCTCGGGAGGGGCCGTGCTGAGCCTGACCCGCAACGCCCGGCCGCACGAATGGCTGGGGCTCACCGGCGGCGCCATCGGCCAGGGCATTCCCGTGGCGGTAGGCGCGGCGGTGGCCTGTCCGGACCGCAAGGTGCTGTCCCTGAACGGGGACGGGGCGGCGATGTATACGGTGCAGGGCCTGTGGACCATGGCCCGCGAGAGCCTGGACGTAACCACCGTCGTCTTCGCCAACAACAGCTACAAGATCCTCGGCGTCGAGCTGGGCCGCACCGGCGCCGGCGCTCCCGGCCCCGCCTCCTCGCGCCTGCTCAGCCTGGGCGATCCGACCATCGACTGGGTCAGCCTGGCCACGGGCCTGGGCGTGCCCGCCGTCCGCTGCGAGACCGCCGAAGCCTTCGACGCCGCTTTCGCCCGCGCCATGGCCGAGCCCGGGCCGCACTTTATCGAGGCGGTGGTAGCTTAGACTTTCCCTTCCCCGCCGCGTCGCTAGAGCCTTTCCGGCTCAAGTGGAATCACTTGAGCCGGAGAAAAAGGCTCTATCTTCATGCATTTAGAGCATGACGGGCGCCTCAACCGGTATCCACTTGAGGCTGTCATGCTCTAGGGGAAGAGAAACACCCAAAGAAAAACCCCGTCGGCTTTCACCGGCGGGGCCAATTTCGAACCATCCGAGTCCGGGGCTCAGCCCTTCTTCAGATTGCCCTTCAAGGTGCAGCCGTTGGCGATACCGCTGGCCTGGCTGCAGACGATGGCGTTCACCGGCGTCGGCGGACCCTTGGTGTATTCGATCATATAGCCTTGGCCGCCGTCGGCGCAGGCCACCTCGATGAAGCTGTGGTTGTCCGCGGTCGTGCCGACGAAACGATTGGCGGAGACGGCGCAGCTGGTCTTGCCCATCTTCTTCAGATCGTCGGTCAGTTTCGGCAGCACCTGCGCGGCCGCGGTGTTGCTGCAGCGATAGCCCTGGATGTCGGCGTGGGCGCAGTCATAGACGTTGTTGGTGGTGGCGGTGAACACTCCCACGCCGCCGTCGGGCCGGTTGTTGCAGGTCAGCTCCACGGCGTCGATGCCGGGGTTCGACGAGGGGAAGGGCGCATAGGCCTTCACATCGCATTCGAACCCGGCCTTGCGCGACAGGCGGGTGTAGAGCCCCGCCTGTTCGGTCTTGGCCTGACGGGTGTCGGTCAACTTGCACATGTCGGTGGTGGTGCAATCGATGACTTGGGACAGGGCGCCGAGGGTCGTCTCGACGACCACGTAGCCCTTGCCCTCCGAACAGGCGACTTCATACAGGCTCTCGCGCTTGGCCTGGGAGACCCCGAGGTAGGAGCGGTCCTTCACCGTGCAGGGCTTGCCGCTGGTCGCCATCAGCCTGTCCGCTACCGCCAGCTGGGCGGCGCGGTCGGTGAACTTGCAGGCCATGGTCGATTCCGGCTCATAGGCGACGCAGGGGTTCACATCGATCGGCTTGTCCAACCGAGGCGGCACGGCGGCGATGATGACGTAGCCCTTGCCGTTCTGGCAGGCGACCTCGAACACCACATTGGTCGGCGAACGCCCCAGGGAGTGGGCCTTGTCCACCACACAGTTGGTGACGCCACCCTTGGCGACGAAGGGCGCCACGCCGGCCTTGGGGTCGGCGTTGCCGGGCAGTAGGCAGGCCAGGCTGGTGGGCTTGCCGTCCGGGCCTTCGGCCGTCTCGAGGCAGGTGTAGGCCACGATCCCGGTGGGGGATTTGGCGGCCACCAGGCCTTCGGCGCCCGTACAGGCCATCTCGAAGAAATCCGTGCGGGCCTTGGTTTTCGCGTCGACGTTGGAGCCGACGTAGCGGGCATCCGCCAGTTGGCAGTCGAGGCCGCCGGCCACCACCAGGGCGGGGGCCTCTTTCATCCCCTTCTCGCGCTGTTCCTTGGTCACCTGCGGCGCGGGTGGGGTCGCGGGCTTTGCCGCCAACACCGCCGAGGGTGTCAGCACCGCTGCGATCAAGGCGATCGCAAGACCAATACCGATTGGCCTCATGTTGGAAACTCCTGGGAATATTGTTCCTCGTGAGCCCACATGCGCGAGTGTGGCGATGGGGTCAAGTTCGCGACCTGCGACGAACAGCCTTGGCTTTGATCCCTTGGGGCGCGACAAGTCTTCCAGGACAAGGAGCGCGCAGTTGAGAGACGGGTTCGAAGAAACCGAGGGTGGCCGCGGCCGGCTGACCTATCCCTTCGCCGAAGGGCCCAAGCTGGGCGAGGCGGTGGACGTTGCGCCGGGCGTCAAATGGATGCGCATGCCGCTGGGCGGTTCGCTGGCCTACATCAACGTCTGGGCCCTGCGTGACGGCGAGGGCTGGGCCATTGTCGACACCGGCATGCAGACCCCCGCCACCGCCTCGGCCTGGCGCGACGTCTTCGCTGGCCCCCTGAACGGCGAGCCGGTGACCCGGGTGTTCGTCACCCACATGCATCCCGACCATATCGGCATGGCAGGCTGGATCACCCGCAAGTTCGATTGCCGCCTGTGGATTACCCGCCTGGAATATCTGATGTGCCGCATGCTGGCCGCCGACACCGGCCGCCAGGCGCCCGAAGACGGCATGCGCTTCTATCGCTCCGCCGGCTGGAGCCAGGACGCCCTGGACAACTACTCCGCCCGCTTCGGCGGCTTCGGCAAGGCCCTGCACGCCCTGCCCGACAGCATCCGCCGCATCACCGACGGCGACGAGATCAAGATCGGCGACCATGTCTGGCGTGTGGTAGTGGGCTCTGGCCACTCTCCCGAGCACGGCTGCCTCTATTGTCCGGACCTGAAGCTGCTGATCAGCGGCGACCAGGTGCTGCCCAAGATCACCTCCAATGTCTCGGTCTTCCCCACCGAGCCGGACGGCGACCCGCTGCGCGACTGGCTGACCTCCCTGGCCGCCATCAAACCCCGGGTGCCCGACGACGTGCTGGTGCTGCCGGCGCACAACGACCCGTTCCACGGCCTGCACGCGCGCATCGACCACCTGATCGGCGGCCATGAGCGCTCCCTGGTCCGGCTGCACAAGCTGATCGCCGAGCCCAAACGGGCCATCGACGTGTTCAGCGTGCTGTTCAAGCGCACCATCAACAACGACGTGCTGAGCATGGCGACGGGGGAAAGTCTGGCCCACCTCAACTGCCTGATGCACCGGGGCCAGGCCGTGCGCGAGACCGACGATACCGGCGTCGACTGGTTCCGCGCCGCCTGACACCCAGATCCAACCATTGAGAGCGGGTTGCGGCCGGAAAACCGGTTCCCACTTTTCCTCAACCCGCTCAAGACCCCAAAACTGACTCAAGAAGACTTCAAGGAAACGCCATGACCGAGCATGTGATCAGCGAGCTGAACGGCGGGGTGCTGACCCTGACCCTCAATCGTCCAGAAAAGAAGAACGCCCTGACCCGCGACATGTACGCGGCGCTCGGCGGCGGCATCGACAAGGCCAGCGCCGACCCGGCGATCCGCTGCGTGCTGATCCAGGCCAATGGCGACGCTTTCACCGCCGGCAACGACTTGTCCGATTTCAGCGCCGCCAACCGCGGCGAGCCGGCCGCCGCCGCCCAGCGTGAAGAGGGCAACCCGCTGCTCGCCGCCCTGGGCCGCGCCACCGTCCCCATCGTCGCCGCCGTGCACGGGCGGGCGGTCGGCGTGGGCGTCACCATGCTGCTGCACTGCGACCAAGTGTTCGTCGCCGAGGACGCCCTGCTGTCCACCCCCTTCGTCAACCTGGCCCTGGTGCCCGAGGCCGCCTCCAGCCTGTTGCTGCCGGCCCGCATCGGTCACGCCCGCGCCTTCTCCATGTTCGCCCTGGGCGAGGTGGTGGACGGTAAGACCGCCGCCGCCTGGGGCATCGCCAACACCGCCCTGCCCGTCGCCGACCTGCGCGCCAAGGCCCGCGCCGTGGCTGACCTCATCGCCAGTCGCCCGGCCAGCGCGGTCTCCGCCACCAAGGTGCTGATGCGTGACATGGAGGCCATCGCCCAGGCCATGACCCGCGAAGGCTCCGTCTTCGCCGCCCAGCTAAAGTCGCCGGAGGCTCGCGAAGCCTTTGCCGCCTTCGCCGAGCGCCGCGCCCCCAATTTCTCGAAAGTGGCCTGAACCGATGACCGACCTGATCACCTCACCCTTCGGCGCCTTCACCGACGCCGCCGACGTCGCCGCCGGCCATGACCTCACCGGCAAGCGCGCCATCGTCACCGGCGCGGCCACCGGCATCGGCATCGAGACCGCCCGCGCCCTGGCGGCCCGGGGCGCCCTGGTCACCCTGGCCGTGCGCAAGCCGGACGCAGGCGCGGCGGCCGCCGCCGACATCAACGCCAGCCTCGGCGCTGGCCCCGTCGATGTTGGCCTCATTGATCTGTCTATCCAGTCCAGCATCCGAGCCTTCGCCGAGGCCTGGGGCGGCAAGCCGCTGCACATCCTGATCAACAACGCCGCGGTGATGGCCTGTCCGCAGAGCTACACCGACGACGATCTGGAGATGCAGATCGGCACCAACCACTTCGGCCACTATCTGCTGAGCGTCCTGCTGGCCCCGGCGCTGCAAGCCGGCGCCGACCGGGCGGGCAAGGCTTCGCGCCTGGTCTCCCTGTCCTCCATCGGCCACCGCCGGGGCGGGGTGAATTTCGAGGACCCGCACTATCGTCATCGGCCCTACGACAAGTGGGAATCCTATGGCCAGGCCAAGAGCGCCAACGCCTTGTTCGCGGTGGGTTTCCACCAGCGGTTCAAGGACCAGGGCGTCACCGCCAACGCGGTCATGCCCGGCGGCATCATGACCCCGCTGCAACGCCACCTGCCCCGCGAGGAGATGATCGCCTTCGGCTGGATGGACGAGAGCGGCAAGATCGCCGACGGCTTCAAGACCACCAAGCAGGGCGCCTCAACCAGCGTCTGGGCGGCGCTGGGCGAAGAGCTGGAGGGCGTCGGCGGCCTCTACCTGGAAAACTGCGGGCAGGCCGCCCCGTTCAGCCCCGCCTCGCCCTTCACAGGCGTCATGCCCCACGCCATCGACCCGCAAGCGGCGGAGCAGCTCTGGGCGCTGTCGGCCGGGACCACGGGGGTGTGAGCCAGAGTATGCGTGTTGCGATCCGCCCCGCCGCCTCGGACGACGCCGCCCTGGTCCTGCGGTTCATCCGTGAACTGGCGGAATACGAAAAACTGCTGCACGAGGTGAAGGCCACCGAGGATGACGTGCGGGCCTTGCTGTTCGGCGAGGCTCCACGCGCCTTCTGCGACATCGCCGAGATTGATGGCCAGCCGGTGGGCTTCGCGTTCTGGTTCTACAACGTCTCCACCTTCGAGGGCCGCCACGGCATCTATCTCGAGGACCTCTATGTCAGCCCCGCCTCGCGCGGGTCCGGCGCCGGCAAGGCTCTGCTGCGGGCGCTGGCTCGCCGTTGCCGCGACGAGGGGCTGATGCGCTTGGAATGGGCGGTGCTTGACTGGAATGCCCCGTCCATCGCCTTCTATGACGGCCTGGGGGCGAGCGCGAAGACCGACTGGATCACGCGCCGACTCTCCGGCGACGCCCTGGAGCGACTAGCGGAAGGAAACTGAGACCGGCATGAGCGCCCCGCCGAAGACCGTCCTGGACGTCACCGACGCCGAGGCCGAGGCCATCCGCCGGGCCGTCCGCGCCGCCGATCCGCGTACGGTCGAGAGCAACCGCGATCTGGCCGGGGAGTCCGACATCGACGCCCTGACGCAGTTGCTGTCCGACCCCCTGGTCTCCGGCCCGGTCTATGACCTGCCGCGGCCGATCAACGCCGACACCATTGGCGAGTGGGTCCGCCGCTGCATCGCCGAGCGGGAGCTGGGCCAGACCCTGCTGCTGGTCAACCGCGACCCCGAGGGGCTGATCGCCGGCTATTCCAAGATCACCGTCTGGCCCGACCGCTCGGCCGCCGAACTGGCCGGGGCCATCCGCGCCGACCGCCAGAGCGTCGGCCAGGGCGGCGCCGGGGCCTGGCGGATCATCGACTGGATGTTCGAGACCCTGGGCGTGCGCATGATCTGCCTCACCGCCGCCGTCGACAATCTCCGCTCCGCCCGCCTGATCGAGGCCATGGGCTTCGTGCGCCTGGGCGAGCGCGAGGCCATAGCCGAGGATGGAACCACCCGCCCTTCGCTCTACTGGGAAATGAGCCGCGACACTTGGCGCGGGACGGCCTGAAGCCTCAACCCTCAGCCAAGCAGGGCGAGTTGAATAGCTCGCCCCGCCAGGCGCCGCCCAGGGTGCGGGCCGCCACCAGCAGCCAGACCATCGCCAGCACCGCCACCAACCCCTCGCCCGTCACCGCGAAGGCCCCGATCGGCAGGATGGCAGACAATTTCAGCGTCGCCACCGCGAACACGCCGATGGGGAAGGTATAGCCCCACCAGCCGAGATTGAACGGCAGGCCCTGGCGCAGGTAGCGGGCGGTGAACAGCGCCGCCAGCGCCGCCCACCACAGGCCATAGCCCCACAGCATCAGGCCTCCCACCAGGCCGATCCCCCGCGCGGCCGCGCCGTAGTCGCCAAGGCCATTGGCCGCGAGGATCGCCGGCGCGGCCCCGCCCAGCACCAGCAGGCCCAAGGCCCCGGTGCCGATCGGCCCCAGGGCCAGCCAGCTCGAGGCGGCCATGGCGGCCGGCGGCAGCTTGTGCACCGCCAGGCGCAACAGCAGGATCACCAGAATCCCCAGCGCCGCCGGCACGGAGCAGGCCCAGAGAAGATAGCCCAGCACCAGCATGGTCAGCTGGTCCTGCGCCCCGGCCAGGTGCGGCGCCAGCAGCCCTGCGCTCACGGCGGCCACCTCGCAGGCCACCACCGGCAGCAACCAGATCGCGGTCATCTGCTCCAGGCCATGGCCCTGGCGGGTGAACATCAGGAACGGCACGACCAGGCCGCAGGCCATGGCGAGGCCCGCATCCAGCCACCAAAGGGTCTGGGCGATCTCCACCGCCACATGACCCCACCGGGCCACGCCGAACGACAGGAAGCCGTTGATGATCGTCGCCAGGCCCATGGGGATGCAGCCGAAGTACATCGACATCACCGAGTGGCCGAGGATCCGCCGCGCGCCATCGAAGAAGAACACCCACCGCGCCGCGTAGAGCCCGCTGAACAGGGTGAAGAGGCCGATATTGAACAGCCACAGCCCTTCAGCCACGGCGTGCAACCCACGTCCCTGGACCGGGAGCTGCGCCAGGGCCAGGGCCAGGATCCCCGTCCCCATGGTGGCGGCGAACCAGTTGGGCGTGAACTGCCGCACCACGTCCCGCGGCGCGGCCAGCCGTGAGAGCGGGCGCAGGCCCAGGGCGATGGCGTGGTAGGGGGCGGCGGTCATGGTCGTCTTCCAGTGCGGATCTGGCTCAGGATGACGAAGACCATCGTTCCGGTCCAACGGGGTATTTCGATAGAATTGTTCTCTATTGCAGAATAGTTGAAGCGGGACTGGCCATGGCGATAAAGGCGTCCCCCGCCCGGCTGCGATACCGCTGCTTGTGCCTCAGCAGGTGAAATGGCCGCGGCGGCAGGCTGTAATCCACCTCCACCAGCGCCCCGCTGGCTAGGCCCGGGGCCGCTGCCGCCTGCGACATCACCGCCGCCCCGACGCCGGCCTCCACCGCCACCCGCACCGCCTCGTTGGCCGGCAGCACCATGGCTACCTCCAGGTCGGCCAGCCGCAACCCCGCCTTGGCCAGCACCGCCTCCAGGGTCGAGCGCGTGCCCGACCCCGGCTCCCGGATCACCCAGGGCGAGCCTGTCAGATCCAGACCCGCGCCGGCGCCCGGCCGCGCCCAGGGGTGGTCACGGGCCACCACCAGGCTCAGGGGGTCGTGGTCGATCACTGCGCGGCTGAGCGCCGGATCATCGACCTCGCCCTCCACCAACCCCAGTTCCGCCGCCCCCTCGGACACCGCCTTGGCCACCTGGGCGGTGTTGCCGATGGCCACCTCCAGCACGATGCCGGGGTGGGCGCGGTGAAAGGCCGCCAGGCGGGGCGGCAGCCAATAGGCGGCGATGGTCTGGCTGGCGTGGATCGACAGACGCCCCCGCGCCAGGCCGCCCAGGTCGTCCAGCGCCGCCTCGGCCGCCGCCACCCGGTCCAGCACCGCCCGCGCCTCGGCCAGGAACGCCTCGCCGGCCGGATTGAGCACGATCCCCCGCCCCACCCGGTCGAACAGCGCCACCCCATGCCGCGCCTCCAGCGAGGTTACCGCGCTGCTCACCGCCGACTGGGTCAGGTTCAGGTCCCGCGCCGCCCGCGTCACATGCTGGCGCTCGGCCACGGCCACGAAGATGCGGAGTTGTTCCAGGGTCATGGCCGGACTCTACGCCAGAAGGCCCGGTAGGTCAGCGGACCGTTCGTTCAGGCAGAACGGTCTGACTCTCCGCGTGCACCGGAAGGGCGCTAGCGGACCTCCAGCCCGGCCATCGCGCCCTCGTCCCGCCAGGCCTTGGCCAGGGCGAAAAAGGCGTCGGAGCCGGGGCCATAGAGGCCATCGAACAGCCCCGCCCCTTCGCCGGCCCGGCCCTCGCCGTTATAGTAGCCGGGCGTGCAGTCCATGCGGAATTTGACGTTCTGCAGGGTGTTGTCGGCGATGGTCTTCAGCCACGCCGCCTCGCCATCGGCGGTGGGCTCCACCGTGCTGGCCTGCTTCAGCCGCGCCGCCTTGACCACCTGGGCCACATGGCTGGCCTGTTCGTCCAGCATGTGCGGGAAGTTCGGCGTCAGGGTGTTCTGGGTGATGCCCAGGTGGAAGCAGTTGGGGAAGCCGTGGCTGTAGAAGCCGTGCAGGGTCTTCATCCCGCCGGCCCAATAGTCGCTCAGCGTCAGGCCATCGCGCCCGGTCACCTCGAACCCGGCGCGGCGGGTGTATGACGTGCCCACCTCGAAGCCGGTGGCGAAGATGATGCAATCGACCGGGTATTCCACCCCGTCCACCACCAGCCCGGTCTCGGTGACCCGGTCCACCCCGCCGCCCAGGGTGTCCACCAGGGTGACATTGGGCCGGTTGAACGTGGGCAGGTAGTCGTCGTTGAAGGTCGGCCGCTTGCAGAACTGCCGGTACCAGGGTTTCAGCGCCTCGGCGGTCTTCGGGTCGGTCACCGTGGCGTCGACCCGGGCGCGGACCTGGTTCATCTTCTTAAAGTCGGCCAGCTCCATCTCGGCGCCCAGTTCCTGGGGCGTCATGCTCTCCGCCCCAGCCCGCGCCGCCACCGCCGCGCCCAGGTTGCGGATGATGTCGGTCCAGCCGTCGCTGACCAAGTCCTCGTCCTGATGGCCGCCGGCCACCAGGGTGTTGAAGTTCTCCATCCGACGTTTCTGCCAGCCGGGGGTCAGCGACTTTGCCCAGGCCGGATCGGTGGGCTTGTTGCCCCGCACATCCACCGAGGAGGGGGTGCGCTGGAAGACGTACAGATGCTTGGCCGATTTCCCCAGGTGGGGCACGCACTGGATCGCCGTGGCGCCGGTGCCGATGATCGCCACCCGCTTGTCGGCCAGCCCCGTCAGCCCACCGGTGGAATCCCCGCCGGTATAGCCATAGTCCCAGCGGCTGGTGTGGAAGCTGTGCCCCTTGAAAGTCTCGATGCCCGGAATCCCGGGCAGCTTGGGCCGGTTCAGCGGCCCGTTGGACATCACCACGAACCGCGCCTTGAAGGCGTCGTCGCGGCTGGTGGTCACCAGCCAGCGGCCTTCATCCTCCAGCCAGTTCAGGGCCCGGATCTCGGTCTGGAAACAGGCGTCTTTATAAAGGTCGAAGGTCTCGCCGATCCGCCGGGCGTGGTCGCGAATCTCGGCGGCGTAGCTGTACTTCTCCTTGGGGATGAAGCCGGTCTCTTCCAGCAGCGGCAGGTAGATATAGCTCTCGATATCGCACTGGGCGCCCGGATAGCGGTTCCAGTACCAGGTGCCGCCGAAGTCGCCGCCCTTCTCGATGATGCGGATGTCCGCCACCCCGGCCTCGCGCAGCCGGGCCGCCGCCATCAATCCGCCGAAGCCGCCGCCGATCACCAGCACGTCCACCGCGTCGCTCAGCGGCGCCCGCTCAAAGCCCGGCGCCACATAGGGATCGTCCACATAGTGGCGGAAGTCGCCGGCCGCCTCGACGTACTGGGCGTTGGCGTCGGGCCGCAGCCGCCGGTCCCGCTCCTGGCGATACTTCTCGCGCAGGGCGTCCGGATCGAAGCCGAGCGCCGTGACGGCGTCACGCACCGCATCGTGGGTTTCAACGCTCATCGGCCTCATCCTCATTGTCGTGACGCCCGCGCCGCCTTGCCGGCGGTCTTTGGGACCCTTCAGTCGGTCAACTTCCTCAGGCGAACCCTAGGGACGTCAAGCCGAAATGATCAGGCCGCCCATCAGCCTCACCCCTCCGCCAGATGCCCCACGTCGTTGAGGCTGACCAGGTTCCGTTGGCCGGCGCTGGCGCACATGTAGCGGTGCACGCTGGTGTAGCCGGGCTCGAAGAATAGCCGCGGCGGCGTCAGACCCAGCACGTGCGCGGTCCAGACGTTGATCACTCCGCCGTGGCAGAACACCGCCACCCGCCGCCCTGAATTGGCCGCGATGATCGATTCCAGCCCCAGCACCACCGCGCCCTGGAAATCAGCAAGGTCAACGCCATAACCGCCCTGGGCGAAGGCTTTCCAGGCCTCGTAGTCGTCGCGCTTCAGCTCTTCCATGGGTGTATAGGCGCCCGAGCCGCGATCGAACTCGACGATCCCTTCGTGGGTGTCGATGGCATGCCCCGCCCCGTCCGCGAAGGGCTGGGCGGTCTGCACCGCCCGCAACATCGGGCTGGACCAGACCGCGTCGATCCGGTCCCGCGCCAGTCTGGCGGCCACCCTGCGCGCCTGCTCATGCCCCTCTGGCGACAAGGGCGGGTCGGACGTCTCGGCGCTGCGGACGGGAAGGCCGTGGCGGATGAGGATCAGCTCCATGCCCCCTCCAACAACAGCCCTCGCCCGGAAGCAAGGCCCTGGCGAGGCGCGGCATTCCGCCCTGGCCGGATGTCCAGCGTTGCTATTGGAGCCGTAAAGGCGCAGTCCGAGCCCATGGACACCCGCGAAGAATACCTGGCTAAGGCCGTCGATTGCCGCAAGAAAGCGGCCAAGGCCGGGGCTCGCCCCCTGGTGCGCCACTATCAGGACGAGGAAGCCCGCTGGCTAGCCCTCGCCGAAGCGGCGGGCAAGCTCGAAGCCCGCTAGGTCAAACGCCGGCTGCGAAGACCCGTTACTGAGTTTGGCCATCGCCCTAGGCGGCAATAAAGTCGACACCCACCGTGCGAATACCTTCGCGCCCTGGGTGAATCCCGTTGTTCACTCGCGATCCGCGCCCCACAAGGCCAAGCTTGGGTCTGGATGGGCAGCCGCGCGAGCAGTGCGCCCAGCCCCCGGACCGATCGGGGAAGGGGCTACCAATGAATCAGAAAGCCATCGCCACGGCCGGCGCCGCCTTGCTGCTGCTGGGATCAACCAGCGCGCACGCCGCGAACCTGCTGTCCAACGGCGACTTCGCCACCGGGACCCTGAGTTCCTGGACGCAGACCGGCGGCCCGGTGCAGGACACCCAGCCCAACCGGGTGGTGGTCTATTCCAATCCCGGCAACATCTACGGTGAAAGCGTCCCGCAGGACCCCTACAGCCTCACCACCACCCACGCCGCCTACTTCTCCAGCGACGTGCCCACCGTGCTCGGCGCCGGCATCTCGCAGACCTTCAACGTCGCCCACACCGGCTCGTATGTGATCAGCTTCGACTACTACATTCCCAGCAACGGCGTGGCCAATCCCTACGACGCCGGCCTGACCGTCAGCGACGGCGGCGGTACACTCGCCAGCTTCGACGCCCAGGGGCTAGGCAACCACGGCTGGAAGCGGTTCACCACGACCCAGACGCTGACCGCCGGGTGGAACGACCTGACGTTCAACCTGACCGTCCCGCAGAACTACGCCGAGGAGGCGCGGTTCCAGTACGGTGCGGACTTCATCATGACCAACGCCTCCGTCTCCGGCGTGCCCGAACCAGCCACCTGGGCCTTCATGATCATCGGCTTCTTCGGCCTGGGCGCCCTGCTGCGCCGTCGTGGCGGCCTGGCGCTGCGCGCGACCGCCTAGGCTCGACGGACTCCAGGGTCTCCTCGCCGCCCTCCAAGCCGACGCCGACGCTTGATCGGGCGCCGAATCTGAGGTGGAGTCTCGTGACGGGTTGAGCGTGTTCCGCCAGCCCCAAGCCGCGGGGCTTCGCCACCGTTAAATACGGTGAAATACGGTCCGGCCTGCCTGGAGGAGCCCTTCAAACGCAGGAATAGGAGCAATTTGAGCCTAGCCCAACGGGCGAGGCGGCAAACACCCTAGGCCGCGCTCTGCGATCCCGCCCAGCGTCCGGCGTCGACGATCGCCGGGTCCTCCAGCGCCATGTCGTCCCAGTCCAGTTCCGGTGGCGGGCTGGAGGCGGCGGCGATAACCGCTTGGAGTTCAGCGGCGGTGGCGGCGCCGACGATCACCGCGTCGGCTTCGGGGCGTGACAGGGCAAAGCCCAGGGCGGCCTGCAGCGGGTCGCTGCGGCCCTCGGCGATCATGCGGCGGGCGCGGGACAGGCGCGCGGCGGCGCTCTTGTACTGGGTGGGCACCCGGTCGGGAGGCAGGAACAGCAGGCCGTTGAGGAACACCGAGCGAAGGTGCACCTCGACCCCCAGGTCGCGGACCGCCGCCAGGCTGCCGTCCATCAACAGGCGCTGGTCCAGCAGGGAGACGGGGGCCTGGATCAGGTCCGGGCGGAACCGCCGGGCCAGGCCGGCCGGGTCGTCGGAAGCATAGGCGGAAATGCCGACGCTCTGGAACAGGCCGGCGTCGCGCAGGCTGAGCAGCCGCTCCCACAGGCCCATGCCATAGGCCGAGAACAGGTCGCCGGCCGACTGCACCACGATGGCGTCGGCGCTGGCCATACCCATGCGGGCGAGGGAGGCCCGCGCCTCGGCCTCGACGAAATCGGGGCCGCGATCGCCGCGCGGGGCCTTGATACTGACCCGCAGCGATGAGGGCCGGGGGATCAGGGCGCCCAGCACCGCCTCGCCGTGGGCAGAGGCCGCGCCGGTGTCGAGCACCGACAAGCCGGCGCGGGCCGCTATATTGAGGATATCACGCACTTCCAGGTCGGCGGGGCGGCCGCGCGCGGCGCCGCCATCGAGGCCGAACTGGGCCGTGCCGAGACCAAGCTTGGAAACCAGGGGATGCATTTACGCGGGGCGATCCGGACGGGGGGTGTCTTTCGACTCGGTTACCGTCCTACAGCCAAGACCCTAAAGAACCCGTATCCAGGACATTGCCGAGACGTTAATCCGGACCAATATCCAACAGATGCTCGAGCCCCCTCCCAGCCCCTTGCCCAACACCCTTTCAGACACCCTGCCCGACGTTCTTCCCGAGTGGCCGCTGTTCGGTTTCGCCGACG
This sequence comes from Caulobacterales bacterium, assembly GCA_038228945.1. Lineage (GTDB taxonomy): Bacteria > Pseudomonadota > Alphaproteobacteria > Caulobacterales > Caulobacteraceae > Acaudatibacter. Next base: position 195,049 of record JBBROW010000001.1, on the reverse strand, counting down.
ACGCCCGGCCCGCCTTGCGCGCGGCGCTCGAGGCGGGGACCCCGGCGGCCCTGGCCACCATCGTCGCCCTGGGCGAGGGCGGGCCGCGTCCGGTGGGCACGCAGATGGTGCTGGCCGCCGAGGTCGTCTCCGGCTTCCTGTCCGGCGGTTGCCTGGAGTCCGACGTCCTGGGCCACGCCCGCCAGGTGCTGGCCGACGGCGCGCCCATGCGTCTGGTCTATGGCGAGGGCAGCCCCTGGCCGGATATCCGCCTGCTGTGCGGCGCCCGCATCGAGATCCTGCTGGAGCGCATCGCCCCGGATGACGCCGCCACCCTGACCTTGCTGGACCTGGAACGCGCCCGCATCCCAGCCCGCTGGTTCTCCGACGGCGAGCGCCGCGCCTGCGGCCCGGCGGAGACGCCGCCGCAGGGGTGGCAAGGCGCCTTTACCCGCCTCTACGAGCCCACCGCCAAGCTGGTGGTGCTGGGCTCGGACCCCACGGCCCTGGCCATTGCCGCCCTGGGCGGCCAGGCCGGGTTCGAGACCACCCTGGTGCGTCCCAAGGGGCCTCAACTTCCCCCCGCCCTGCCCGGTTTCGCCTACAGCCGCGACGAGCCCACCGACGCCCTGGCCGCCATCGGCCTGGATCCCTGGACCGCCGTGGCGGTGGCCACCCATGACGCGGAGCTGGATCAAGCCGCCCTCGTCGCGGCCCTGCCCTCGCGCGCTTTCTACGTCGGCGCCTTGGGCGCGCGGCGGCGCGTGGCCGACCGCAAGGCGGCGCTGAAGGCGGCGGGGATCAGCGACGGCGATGTCGAACGCCTGCACGCCCCCATCGGCCTCGACATCGGCGGCAAGGCCCCCTGGGAGGTGGCCGTGGCCGTGCTGGGCGAGATCACGGCGCTGCGCTATGCGCGGGAGAGCGCCAGCACATCCACCGGATCGCCCGCCGCCGCCGCCGCCGCGCCCACCGGCCGGCGCAGCAGCGCGTCCGACCGGGCGAACACCGTCACCAGCGCCGAGTCCTGATCGCGGAACGGCGTCGCCACCACCGCCCCGTCGTCCGCATAGCTGAGCGCCGCCCGCATCCACTGTTCGCGCCCGCCGTTGGCGGCCATCGGAACCCCCGCCCGCGCCTTGATGATCCGCGTCGCTGGATCGGCGCCCTGCATGGACAACAGCAGAGGTCGCAGGAACAGCTCGGCGCAGACCAGGGCCGAGGCAGGGTTGCCCGGCAGGCCCAGCACCCGCCGGCCATCGCCCAGCAGCGCGAACCAGGTGGGCTTGCCCGGCCGCACCGCCACGCTCTCCACCAGCATCTCCAGCCCCAGCCGGGCCAGGGCCGGCTTGACCAGGTCGTGGTCGCCCACCGAGGCGCCGCCCAAGGTTACCACCAGGTCGCCGCCCGCCGCGGCCGTCGCCGCCGCGATGGCCTCCTCGTTGTCGCCCACCGAGGTCAGGGCTATGGGCTCGCCGCCCCAGCCGCGCACCAGGGCCGCCAGGGCCGTGGTCCCGGAATTGAAGATCTGAAAGGGGCCTGGATCGCCGCCCGGCTCGACCACCTCCTCGCCGGTGGACAGGATCGCCACCCGGGGCCGCCGCGCGACGCTCAAACTGGCCCGACCCGCTGAGGCCGCCAGGGCCAGGCGCCAGGCGTCCAGCCGCACTCCGGGCTGCAGCAGAACATCGCCGGCCTTGAAGTCCTGCCCCCGTGGCCGAACATGGCGCGGGTCAGTGACGCCCGGCACGACCACATGGTCGCCGTCGCGCTGGGCGTCCTCCTGGATGATCACGGTGTCGGCGCCAGCCGGGACAACGGCGCCGGTGAAGATGCGCACCGCCTCGCCCGCCCCCAGCGGCCGGTCATAGCCGTGCCCCGCCGCGCTCTCGCCGACGATGACCAGCCGGCCGGGACCGTCGGCGGAGCGCACCGCCCAGCCGTCCATGGCCGAGGCCGCGAACGGCGGCTGGTCGCGCGCCGCCGCCACCGGCTCGGCCAGGGTCCGCCCCAGGGCTTGATCCAGGGTAACGGTCTCCGCCGGAACCCTCACGGCGGCCCGCAACACGGCCGCGCACGCGGCCTCGACGGTCATCAACTTCACGGCGCCCGCCATTCCCCCGACGCGCCGCCGGTCTTTTCCAGCAAGCGGACCTGGTCGATGACCATGCCCTTCTCAGCCGCCTTGAGCATGTCGTAGATCGTCAAACAGGCCACCGACACCGCCGTCAGCGCCTCCATCTCCACCCCGGTCGGACCGGTGGTCTTGACCCGCGCCGTCACCGCGAGCCCGTCGTCGGCCGCCTCGACGCTGACCTCCACCTTGGCGAGCGCCAGGGGGTGGCACAGGGGAATGAGGTCCGAAGTGCGCTTGGCCGCCATCACCCCGGCGATCTCCGCCACGGCGCGAACGTCGCCCTTCTTGCCTTCTCCGGATAGCGCCAGCGCCAGGGTGGCGGCGCTCATCCGCACCCGTCCCGTGGCCACCGCCTCGCGGGCCGTGGCCGGCTTGGCCGACACGTCCACCATCCGCGCCCGGCCCTGGTCGTCCACGTGGGTGAGGCGGCTCATGTCTCCATCAGCCTGGGCATCAGCTCGACCATGTTGCAGGGGCCGTGGCGGCTGTCGAGCTGGGCGGCGATGACCTTGTCCCAGCCGTCGCGCACGGCGCCGTTGGAACCGGGCAGGCAGAAGATGAACACCCCGTCGATGATCCCGGCCAAGGCCCGCGACTGCAGGGTCGACAGCCCCACCGTCTGGTAGCTGACCAGGTGGAAGATCACCGAGAACCCCTCGATCCGCTTGTCCAGCATCGGTTCGATGGCTTCGGGCGTCACGTCCCGCCCGGTGATGCCGGTGCCGCCGGTGGTGACGATGGCGTCCACCTCCCCCGACGTTGTCCAGGCCTTCACCTGGTTGCTGATGGCGCCCACCTCATCCTTGACGATGCCCTTGGCCGCCAGGATGTGGCCCGCCCCGGTGACCCGTTCGGCCAGCACGTGACCGGAGGTGTCGCTCTCTTCGTCGCGAGTGTCCGAGATGGTCAGCACCGCCACGCGGACGGGCTTGAGGGCCAGGTCCAGGTTGATCTTGCCGCCGGGGGCCAGGGCCATGGGAGCTGTGGGCGCGTTCATGTCTCTCTCCTTGATCAGTCCCAGCGGGCGGCGTCGGCCAGGTCACGGGCGGTGGGCTCCACCCAGCGCTCGCCGCCGGGACCGTGCTCCTTCTTCCAGAAGGGGGCGCGGGATTTCAGATAGTCCATCAGATGGTCGCAGGCCTCGAAGGCCGCGCGGCGGTGAGCCGAGGCGGTGGCGACAAACACGATCACCTCGCCCGGCGCGATCTTGCCCACCCGGTGCAGGATGGCGAACCCCCGCAGCCCGAACCGGCTCATCGCCGCCTGGGCGATGGTCCCGATCTCCGCCTCGGTGAAGCCCGGATAGGCCTGCAGCTCCAGCGCTGTGGCCGCCCCCGCCTCACCCCGGGCTATGCCCACGAAGCTGGCCACCGCTCCGGTTTCCGCCCCGCTCCCGGCAAGCTGCGCGCAGAAGCGGTTCAGCTCCGCCCCCGGATCGAAGGCCTGGTCGGTAAGCGCGATCATCCGCCCTAGCCGCCGCTCATGGGGGGCAGGAAGGCCACCTCGCAGCCGGCCAACAGGGCCACGTCGCCGCGCACCAGGGCCTTGTCCACCGCCGCCCGCACGCCGGCCCCGTCCAGGGCCTCGCCCAGGGTGCGGTCTTCCGAGGCGATCAGGGCCTTGAGCGCCGACAGCCGGGGCGGCGCCGGGTCGAAGCGCTTCTCGCGCCAGCCGGCGATATCGCTCAGACGGCCAAATAACAGCACCTGCAAGGCATCAGCCCCCGGTCGTCGACATGTGCCGCGTCACGGACGGCGCTAGGCCGCGGTCGATATGGAAGTCGTGGCCCTTGGGCTTGGCGTCCACCGCGCCGTGAATGGCCTCCACCAGGTCCACGTCCGAGGCCCCCGACCGCAGCACGGCGCGCAGGTCGCTGGCGTCTTCCTGGCCCAGGCAGCTGTGCAGGGTGCCGGTGCAGGTCAGCCGCACGCGGTTGCAGGCTTCGCAGAAATTGTGGCTCATCGGCGTGATCAGGCCCAGGCGCCCGCCGGTCTGCGCCACCCGCACATAGCGGGCCGGCCCGCCGGTGTTCAGGCCAATGTCGGTCAGGGTCCAATAGCTTTCCAGCTCGGCGCGGACCTTGGCCAGGGAGAGGTATTGATCCGTCCGGTCCTCGTCGATCTCGCCCATGGGCATGGTCTCGATCAGGGTCATGTCCATGCCGGCGCCGTGCGCCCACTGGATCAGGTCCGGGATCTCGGCGGCGTTGTCCTGCGCCAGGGCCACGGCGTTGATCTTGACCTTCAGCCCAGCCGCCCGCGCCGCCTCGACGCCGGCCAGCACCTTGGCCAGGTCGCCGCCGCGCGTCAGCCGCGCGAACAGGTCCGGCTTGAGGGTGTCCAGCGAGACATTGATCCGCTTCACCCCATGTGCCGCCAGGGCCGGGGCGAATTCCGCCAGCCGCGTGCCGTTGGTGGTCAGGGTCAGTTCTTCCAGCGCCCCGGACTTCAGATGCCGCGACAGGTTCTCCACCAGGGTCATCAGACCCTTGCGCACCAGGGGCTCGCCCCCAGTCAGGCGGATCTTGCGCACCCCAAGGCCGACGAAGGCCGACGCGATGCGGTCCAGTTCCTCCAGCGTCAACACCTCCGCCTTGGGCAGGAAGCGCATATGCTCGGCCATGCAATAGACGCAGCGCAGGTCGCAGCGGTCGGTCACCGAAACACGAAGATAGGTGACCGTCCGGCCAAAGCTGTCCACCAATCCTCCCGGCGCCGCGTCTGGGCGGGGGTGGCGTTCGCGCGGCGGGATGGTGTCGAAGGGCGTCATGTGCGTGCAACATAAGGGGGAAGCGGCCATGGCAACAGAGGGCAAGGTGATTGCGGCGCTGGAAGCCATCGTTCTGGCCGGCGGATTCGGCTCGCGGTTCGGCGGCGGCAAGCTGACGGCCCCCTGGCGCGGCGGCTCTTTGATCGATGGCGCCCTGGCCGCCGCCTTCGCCGCGCCGGTGCGAACGGTGACCGTGGTGACGGGCGCGGACGCCGCCGTGGCCGCCGCCGCCCTGGCCTTCGCCGCCGACCACGATCAGGCCGCGCGTCTGCGCCTGGTCCACGCCCCCGACCACGCCGAGGGCATGGCCGCCACCCTGCGCGCTGGCGTCGCCAGCCTGCCGGCGGACGCGGCCGGCGCCTTCGTCTTCCTGGGCGATATGCCGATGGTCCCCGCCGCCGTCCCGCCGGCCCTGGCTCAGGCACTGGCCGAAGGCGCGGCCGCTGCGGCCCCGACCTTCGAAGGCCAGCGCGGCCACCCAGTGCTGTTCAGCCAAGGCCTTTTCGCCGGCTTGCTGGCCCTCACCGGCGACGAGGGCGCGCGCAATGTGCTTCGGGCGCTCGGCCCGAGGCTGGCCTTGGTTGAATCGCCGGACAACGGGGTTCTGTTCGACGTGGATACCCGCACGCAGCTGGGGGATAGCGCGCCGACCCCGTAGCTCACACGCCTTAGGGCTGAAGCCTAGCCGACAAACCCCTTCTCTTCCCCCCGGGGGGGAAGAGGATCGGCGCCCCGCGGGCCCCCGGCCAGCAAATTGCAAAGGGTATGGTGCGCCGAGACGATGGGGGCTCCAGCGGAGAACCGGCCTCCGCGTCAAGCTGAAGCCCCCTTCCCCCGCTTCGCGGGTACTTCCCCCACCGCTTCGCTCGAGGGAAGAGAGGAAAGCCCCGACCCCTAGGCCTTCACGAACGGCAAGCTCGTCGTCGGCGTTCCGGTGATCGCCAGGAGGGCGTTGGCCACCGCCGGGGCGATCACCGGCGTGCCCGGCTCTCCGACCCCGCTCGGCTTGTTGCCGGACGGCAGGATGTAGGTTTCCACCCTCGGCGCCTCGCTCATCCGCAGCACCCGGTAGCTGTCGAAGTTCTTCTGGTCCACCAGGCCGCCGGTCATGGTCACCTGGCCGAACATCGCCGCCGACAGGCCGTAGCAGACGCCGCCTTCCATCTGGGCGGCGATCTGGTCGGGCGAGATCGCCGCGCCGCAATCCACGGCACAGACCACGCGGCCGACCTTAGGCGTCCCGCCCTCCAGCTTCACCTCGGCGATCTGGGCCACCACGGTGCCGAAGCTCTCGTGCACCGCCACCCCCTGGGTCCAGCCGTCCGCCGCCTTGCCGGCCTTCTCCACAGCCAGGTTCAGCACCGCCAGGTGCCGGTCCGCCCCGGCCTTGGCGTAGAGGGCGCGGCGGTATTCCACCGGGTCCTTGCCGGCCTTGCGGGCCAGCTGGTCGATGGTGTGCTCCATGACGAAGGCGGTGTGAGTCGCCCCCACCGAGCGCCACCACAGCACCGGCACGCCAGCCGGCGGCAGGGAAAGCTGCCCGTCCACCACCGGCGTCGCCTTCAGGTAGGGCGAGCCCATGGCCCCCTCCACCGCCGTGGCGTCGGGACCCTTGCCCGCCGGAATAGGCGAGCCCTTCATGATCGACTGGGTCACCACCCGCTGGCGCCAGTAGGCCGGGTAGCCGCCGGTCCCCAGGGTCACCTTCAGGGCGTGATGGACCATGGGCCGGTAATAGCCGGCGGTCATGTCGTCCTCGCGGGTCCAGACCAGCTTCACCGGCCGCCCTTCGCCCACATGCTTGGCCACATGCACGCACTCGGCCACATAGTCCGACTGGAAATTGGCCCGCCGGCCGAAGGAGCCGCCGGCGAACAGGGTCTCGATCTCCACCGAGCCGGGGAGGGCGCCGGCGATCTTGCCGGTGTTGAGCTGGTCAACCGTGGGGATCTGCGAGCCGAAGGTCAGCTTGTGTTTGCCGCCACCAATCTCCGCCACGCAGTTCATCGGCTCCATGGTGGCGTGCGCCAGATAGGGGAAGTCGTAGAGGGCCTCGACAACGGTTCCCTCCACTGGCTTGGCGATGTCGCCACTGGTCTGGAAAACCTGCCACTTGGCCTCGTCCAGCGGGACCTGCTGGCCCGCGGCGATGGCGTGATAGCTGGCCCGAATCTCGTCTGTGCCGCGCTTCTCGGCCTTGGCGTCGTCCCAGACCACCTTCAGGGCGTCGCGGCCCTGGCGCGCGGCCCAGGTATTGTTGGCCACCACGGCCACCCCGCTGGGGATCTGGAACACATCCACGACCCCGGGCACGGCCCTGGCCGCCTTGTCGTCGAAGCTCTTCACCTGGCCGCCGAAGCGCGGGGCGTGCGCCACCATCGCCGTCAACATGTTGGGCAGGTGGACGTCCTGGGTGAATTGCGCGGTCCCGGTGGACTTGGCCAGGGAGTCCTTGCGCCGCACCCGGTCGGTGCCGATCAGGGTGAAGGTTTTGGGGTCCTTCAGGGCCGGGGCTTCCGGCGGCTTGATCTTGGCCGCGTCACCCAGCAGTTCGGCGAAGGTCGCGCTCTTGCCCGAGGCATGGGCCACGACGCTGTCCTTGACGGTGATCTGGTCCGCCGGAACCGACCAGCGCGCCGCCGCCGCCTGCACGAACATGGCCCGCGCCGCCGCCCCGGCGGTGCGAAGCTGCATCCAGGAATTGGCGATGGCGGACGAGCCGCCGGTGCCCTGAACCCCCATGCCCAGGTTCTGATAGACCTTGGCGATGGCCGCGGCCTGCTCGACCTTGACCTTGTCCCAGTCGGCGTCGAGTTCCTCGGCCACCATGGCCGACAGGCCCGCGTGGTTGCCCTGGCCAAACTCAATGTGCTTGGAGATCACCGTCACCACCCCGTCCGGGGCGATCTTGATGAAGGGTCCAAAGGCGCCGAAGTCGGTCTTGGCGCCGATGGATAGCAAGGCCGCCGGCGAGCAGCCGACCAGCAGGGCGCCGCCGGCGGTGGCGGCGACAACCACCAGCATCTCGCGGCGGTTGGGGACGAAGTCTTTGACGGGTGCGTTCATCGGTTCAATCCCCCTCAGGCCGCGGTCACGGGCGCGGGCGCCAGGCCAGCCGCGTCCTTGATGGCGGCGCGGATGCGTTGGTAGGTGCCGCAGCGGCAGATGTTGCCGCTCATGGCCCCGTCGATGTCTTGGTCGGTGGGCTTGGGCGTCTGGGCCAGCAGGGCGGCGGCCGACATGATCTGGCCCGACTGGCAGTAGCCGCACTGGGGCACGTCGTGTTTCACCCAGGCCACCTGCAGCGGGTGCGTCCCGCCCAGGCCCTCGATGGTGGTTACCTTGACCCCCGCCAGGGCGGCGATCGGCGTCTGGCACGACCGCGTCGGCTGGCCGTCCAGGTGCACGGTGCAGGCGCCGCACTGGGCGATGCCGCAGCCGTACTTGGTCCCGGTCATCAGCAGTTCGTCGCGCAGCACCCACAGCAGGGGCGTGTCAGGCGCCGCCTGGACCGTGACGGCCTTTCCATTGATATCCAAGGTCACAGCCATGACGTCCTCCCAGCGACTATGTGAACGATGTTAAGACGGTTTGACCGCCTGGGGAAGCGGGGCGTCGCCAGTAAGGCCGTCGCGCGTTAGAAGGGTGAAGCATTCAAGCTGGGGCAAGCACATCGGTGGACGCGTTTCCGGCCTTCTTTCCCTTGACCGGCAAGCGCGTGGTGATCGCCGGCGAGGGCGAGGGCGCGCAGGCCAAGGCGCGACTGTTCGAGGGCTCGCCCGCCGAAATCATCCGCCTTACCGACACCGAGGCCGCGGATTGCGCGCGATACCAGGGCGCGGCCCTGGCCTTCATCGCCATCGTTGACGAAGCGCCGCGCCTGGCCGCCGCCGCCGCCGCCCGCGCCGCCCATGTGCCGCTGAACGTGGTCGACCATCCCGCCCTCTGCGATTTCCACACCCCCGCGGTGATCGACCGGGGCCAGGTGGTGGCCGCCATCGGCACCGGCGGCGCCTCACCCCTGCTGGCCTCGATGATCCGCGCCGATGTGGAGGCCCATGTGCCGGCCGGCGCCGGCCGGGTGGCGGCCCTGCTGCAGCGGCGCCAGGACGCGGTGCGCGAGGCCTTCCCCGACCTGGCCCAGCGCCGGGCCTTCCTGCGCGCGGCGGTGTCCGGCCCCGCCGCCGAGGCCGCCCTGCGCGGCGACATGAAGGCGGCCGAGACCTTGCTGGACGACGCCATCGCCGGGGGCTCTGAAAGCCTGGGCCGAGTCACCCTGGTCCTGGGAGCCGCCACGCCGGACCTGATCTCCCTGCGCGGCGCACGGGCCCTGGCCGAGGCGGACGCCGTGGGCGGCGATGCTGCGATGCTCGGCCGCCACGCCCGCCGCGACGCCGAACGGGTCGAGCCAGACCAACACGACGATATCCTCGCCCGCACCCTGGCCGGCCAGACCGTGGCCCTGGCGGTTGACGCCCTCGACGATCTCCTGGCCGCGCGCCTGAGCCAGGCCGGGGTGCGGCTCGACATCCTGCGGCCGGCGCCCGGCGCCGCATGATCCTCGGCCCCGACGATATCGGCGCGATCCTGTTGTCACTACGCGTGGCGGCGACGGCGACGGTCCTGAGCCTGCCCGTGGCCCTGCTCACCGCCCTGGCCCTGGCGCGGGGCCGGTTCTGGGGGCGGTCGCTGCTGGACGCGGCGACACACCTGCCCCTGGTCCTGCCCCCGGTAGCCACCGGCTACGCCCTGTTGCTACTGTTCGGCCACAACGGACCCCTCGGCCGGGCCTTGGCCCAGATCGGCGTGGTCCTGGCCTTCCACTGGACAGGGGCGGCCCTGGCGGCGGCGGTGATGGCCTTCCCCCTGATGGTGCGACCCATGCGGCTCTCCATCGAGGCTATCGACCGCGAGGTGGACGAGGTTGGGCGAACCCTGGGCGCCGGCCGCCTGACCCGCTTCTTCCGCCTCACCGTGCCCCTGGCCGCGCCGGGCATCGCCGCCGGCGCTGTGATGGGCTTCGCCAAGGCCCTGGGCGAATTTGGCGCCACCATCACCTTCGTCGCCGCCATCCCTGGCGAGACCCTCACCGTCCCGGCAGCGATCTACCAGGCCACCCAGAGTCCCGGCGAAGAAGGCCACGCCATCGCCCTCTGCGCCGTATCGGCGGCCCTGGCGGTGGCGGCGGTGCTGGGCTCGGAACTGATCAGCCGCCAGATCGCATCACGGCGGGAACAGGCCTAGTCCAGCACCTTGCCGCTGGTTTCCTTCAGCAGGAACGGCAGGGTCAGGACGCTGATCGCGGTGAAGATCGCCGGGTACCACAGCCCCGCATAGATATTGCCCGTGGCGGTGACGATAGCGAAGGCGGTCACCGGCACGAAGCCGCCGACCCAGCCGGTGCCCACGTGATAGGGCAGCGACATGGCCGTATAGCGCACCCGCGTCGGGAAGGTCTCCACCAGGGCCGCCGCCATCGGCCCGAACAGGGCCGTGCAGGCGACCACGAACACGCTCAGCACCGCCAGCAGGCCGAGGAAGTTCACCTGCGCCGGATCGGCCTTGGCGGGGTAACCGGCCTTGGCCAGGGCGCCCTTCAGGCTGGTGTCGACCCCCGCCTTGGCGCCCTTCAGATGCGCCGCGTCCAGCCCGGCCCCCTCTACCGAGGGCACCACCACCGCCTCGCCGATCTTCACCACCGCCACAGCGCCGGCCGGCGCCGCCTGGTTGCGATAGGAGATTCCGGCGTTGGACAGCGCGCTCTTGGCGATGTCGCAAGAGGTGGTGAAGGCGGCCTTGCCGGTGATGTCGAACTGCAGCGAACAGCGGGCCGGGTCGGCGACCACCACCACCGGCGTGCGCGCCTGCGCCTGGGCCAGGGCCGGATTGGCCAGCTGAGTCAGCATCAGGAACCCGGGGTAGAGGAAGACCAGAAACAAGGTCATCCCGCCCCACATCACCCACTTGCGCCCACGCCGGTCAGACAGGCGGGCAAACACCAGATAGAGCGGGGCGCTGATCACAGTGATGGCCATCAGCAGCAGATTGCCGGTGGCGGGGTTCAGCTTCAGGAACCGCTCCAGGAACACCTGCTCGGCATAGAAGAACAGGGTGTACCAGGCCGCCCCCTGGGCGCTCATGAAGGTGATCAGCACGATCAGCACCAGCTTCAGGTTCTTCCACTGGCCGAAGGCTTCGGCATAGGGGGCCTTGGTCTGGTTGCCGGCGTCCTTGAGGGCCTGAAAGCTGGGGCTCTCGGTGAGTTTCAGCCGCATCCAGATCGACACCGCCAGCAAGCCGGCCGACAGCAGGAAGGGCACGCGCCAGCCGCCGGTCCAGGTCGGCGCCGTGAAGGCGTCCTCCCCCATCAGCGACCGGGTCGCCAGGATCGCCGCCAGCGCCCCCACTAGGCCGAACGCGGCGGAGGCCTGCACCCAGGCCGTGGCCCCGCCGCGCTTATGGCGCTCAGCGTGCTCGGCCACATAGATTGCCGCCCCGCCGTACTCCCCGCCCAGCGCCGTGCCCTGGACGATGCGCAGCAGGATCAGCAGCAGGGGCGAGATCGGCCCCGCCTGCTGGTATGTCGGCAACAGGCCGATGGCGAAGGTGGCGCCGCCCATCAGGGTCACGGTGACCAGGAACGCCGCCTTGCGCCCGATCCGGTCGCCCAGCCCGCCAAAGATCAACGCCCCCACCGGCCGGAAGAAGAAACCGGTGCCGAACAGGGCGAGGGCCGCCAGCAATCCCGCCGTGGCGTCCAGGCCGGAGAAAAAGTTCTTGCCGACGATCGAGGTCAGGGCGCCGAAGACGAAGAAGTCGTACCACTCGAACGCCGTCCCCGCGGCGGACGCCGCCACGACGGTGCGCATGGACGCGCGCTTGGCCTGGGCCGGCGCCCCGTCGGCGGTTATTTCAGCCATGAAAGTCTCCCCACTGAAGTTGCTCTAGCATTCGCGGGGAGGCCGAAGGAAGCGCAGGCCCTAGAAAGCGTTTTCGCCGGTGATCGCCCGGCCCAGGATCAGCGCATGCACATCATGCGCCCCCTCGTAGGTGTTCACCGTCTCCAGGTTCGCGGCGTGGCGCATCACGTGATAGTCGCCGGAAATGCCGTTGCCGCCGTGGATGTCGCGGGCTTCGCGGGCGATGGCCAAGGCCTTGCCGCAGTTGTTGCGCTTCATCAGGCTGATGGCTTCGGGGACCCACGCCCCCTGATCGATCAGCCGGCCCAGCGCCAGGGCGCCCTCGAAGCCGAGCGCGATCTCGGTCTGCATGTCGGCCAGCTTCTTCTGGATCAGCTGCCGGGCCGCCAGGGGCTTGCCGAACACCGACCGGCTCTTGGTGTAGTCGCGTGACGCATGCAGGCAGAACTCGGCCGCCCCCATGGCCCCCCAGGCGATGCCGTAGCGGGCCTTGTTCAGGCACGAGAACGGCCCGCGCAGGCCGCGCACGTCCGGCAGCAGGGCCTCGTCAGGCACGAACACGTCCGACAGCGAGATCTCACCGGTCACCGAGGCGCGCAGGGACAGCTTGTTGTTGATCTTCGGCGTCTCGAACCCCGGCGAGCCGCGCTCCACCAGGAAACCGTGGATCACCCCGTCCCACTTGGCCCAGACCAGGGCCACGTCCGCCACCGGCGCATTGGTGATCCACATCTTCGAGCCGTTGAGCACGAAGCCGCCATCCACCTTCTTGGCCACCGTGCGCATCGAGGCGGGGTCCGACCCGCCGTCGGACTCGGTCAGGCCGAAACAGCCGATCGCCTCGCCCGTGGCCATCTTCGGCAGCCACTTGCGCCGCTGCTCCTCCGAGCCGAAGGCGTAGATCGGATACATCACCAGGGACGACTGCACGCTCATGGCCGAGCGATAGCCGCTGTCCACCGCCTCGATCTCCCGGGCTATCAGGCCATAGGCGACGTGGTTCACCCCCGCGCAGCCGTACTCTTCCGGCAACGTCGGGCCGAGGAAGCCCAGCGACCCCATCTCGGTCATGATCTCGCGGTCGAACCGCTCCTCGGCATAGGCGCTGACGACTCGCGGCAGCAGCTTGCCCCGCGCATAGTCGCGGGCCGCCGCCCAGACCATCCGCTCGTCCTCCGACAGGCGCGAGGCCAGGTCTAAAGGATCTTCCCAGTCGAAGGTCTTGGCAGGTTCGCCGGAATCGAGGGCCATGCGCGGGTCTCCGTGTTGCGCGCGCCTTATGCAGCGCCGCGCGTGGATGGAAAAGGGGCGATTCAGGTTCCCGTGAACACGCCCTTGCGCTTCTCGCTGAAGGCCAGGAACGACTCCTTCTGGTCGTTCACCGCCTTGCGGGCGAAGCCCAGGCCGACGCTCTCGTAGCGCAGGGCGTCTTCCAGGCCCGCCTCGGCGTTGTGCTGCAGCACCCGTTTGGCCGAGCGGATGGCCAGTGGCGGCCACTGCGCCATCTCCTCGCCATAGGCCACCGCCTCTTCCAGCAGGCGGTCGGCGGCGACCACCCGGTTGAGCAACCCCAGGGCCAGGGCCTCCTCGGCCCCCACCGCGCGGCTGGTGAAGATCAGGTCGGCGGCCTTGGCGTAGCCAACAATGCGCGGCAGGAACCAGCTCATGCCGCTGTCGGGCGACAGGTTGCGCTCGACGAACACGGTCTTGAACCGGCTCAGCTCGCTGCCGATGCGGACGTCGCAGGCCAGGGCCATGCTCATGCCGGCCCCCGCCGCCACCCCGTTGATCGCCCCGATCAGCGGCTTGTCGAAATAGGCGAAGGCCTTGGCCCAGCGGCCCACCCAGCCGTCGTCGTCGAGCCGGTCGTTCTGGCTTTGTGACCGGGGCGCGATGGGCAGGCCGTCCGGCCCGCGCTGGGCCGCCGAAAGGTCGGCGCCGGAACAGAACCCCCGCCCCGCGCCGGTGATGATCAAGGCCCGCACCGCGTCGTCCGCATGCGCCTCGTCCACGGCCGCATGCACATCGGCGCGAATCTCGGCGCTGATGGCGTTCAGGCGGTCGGGCCGATTGAGGGTCAGGATGGCCACGGGGCCGCGCTTTTCGTAGAGGACCGCTGTATAGGGCAAGTCGTCGTCTCCCTTGGGCTCGCCGCCGGGTTCACATCCCGGCCGTGTTTGAGCCGAGCATAACCTGCCCAAACGACGGAGTCCGCGCCTGGTTGGCTGCCGCTGCGTGAGGGACCATAGAGGATGGCGGCGAGCGGATGAGGAAAAGTGGGGACCGGTTTTCCGCCCGCATCCCGCTCGAAACCTTGGAATTGCAGGAGCTGACCAAATGGAGATCAACGGCGTCGCCCACATCTTCGTCACCGCGGGGGACTTCGAGAAGGCGCGGGCCTTCTATCGCCAGCTTCTGCCGTTCATGGGCCTCAAGCCCGTGCTGGACGCCGGCGAGACCTACTACTGTGTCGGCGGCCGCACCGGCTTCGCCGTCCGCGCGCCCTCCCCCGATCACCAAGGCGAGCGCTTCGTGCAGAACCGCGTCGGCCTGCACCACGTTTGCTTCCGCGTCCGCGAGCGCGAGGAGGTCGACGAAATGTACGCCTTCCTCAAGAGCATTGACGCCAAGATCGTGCACGAGCCCAAGGACGACGACTGGGCCCCTGGCTACTATTCCGTCCTGTTCGAAGACCCCGATGGCGTGCGGCTAGAGGTCAACTATGTGCCGGGCGAGGGCCTGCTGGCCCCCGGCAGCTCCGGCCACATCGGCGCCCCGCTGTAGGGCCTTGGGCGTGGCCGACTCCCCCTTCCTGCTGCAACCCGTCGGCCATGTGAGCGGCGGACGGGGCCAGCCCATCGACGACGACTGGGGCCAATCGCGCGCCCGCATCGAGCTGGACCCGCAACGCTTCGCCCCCGACGCCCTGGCCGGGCTGGCGGACTTCTCCCACGCCGAGATCATCTTCCTGTTCGACCGCGTGCCGGACGACCAGATCGAGTTCGGCGCCCGCCGCCCCCGCGGCCGCGAGGACTGGCCGCTGGTGGGCATCTTCGCCCAGCGCGGCAAGAACCGGCCCAATCGCCTGGGCCTCTGCGTGGCCCGCATCGTGGCGGTGGACGGCCTGACCCTTGAGGTAGAGGGTCTGGACGCCATCGACGGCACGCCGGTGATCGACATCAAGCCGGTGATGCGAGGCTTCGAACCGCGCGGCGATATCCGCGAGCCCGCCTGGGCCGCCGAGATCATGAAGGACTATTGGTAGGACCATGAGCACCACGACCCTAACGCCCGCCACGACGATCACGGAAGCCGACGAACGCGCCCTGCTCGATTCCATCGACCGCTGGCTGGAAAAGAAAGTCGCCCCCGTCGCGTCGAAGTTCGAACAGGCGGACGAGTACCCGCACGAGCTGGTGGCGGACATGTGCGAGATGGGCCTGTTCGGCGCCCTGATCGAACCGGAATGGGGGGGCCTGGGCCTGGGCGCCCTGACCTATTCCCGCATTGTCGCCCGCATCTCCGAAGAGTGGATGAGCCTAACCGGCTTCTTCAACTCCCACCTGATGATGGCCCTGATCGTGCAGAAGTTCGGCACGCCGGCGCAGAAGGACCACTGGTTGCCCCGCTTCGCCACCGGCGAGCTGCGCGGCGGCCTGGCGCTCACCGAACCGGACGCCGGCACCGACCTGCAGGGCATCCGCACCGTGGCCAAGCGCGAGGGCGACCACTACCGCGTCAACGGCGGCAAGCTGTGGATCACCAACGCCATCGAGGGCGACATCCTGGCCGTCCTGGTCAAGACCGACCCCCAGTCAGAACCCCGTCACAGGGGCATGAGCATGCTGATCTGCCCCACCCGGGACATGGAAACCCGCGAGGAACTGCCCGGCGTCAGCCGCGGCAAGAAGCTGCCCAAGCTGGGCTACCGCGGCATCGACACCGCCCCGATCACCTTCGAGGACTACCAGGTCGACGCCCACCTGGGCCTGGTCGGCGGTGAGGAGGGCAAGGGCTTCCTGATGGCCACCGGCGGGCTGGAGATCGGCCGCGTCAATGTCGCCGCCCGGGGCGTCGGCATCGCCCGCCGCGCGCTGAAGGAGGCGGTGTCCTACGCCCAGCTACGCACCACCATGGGCAAGCCCATCGCCCAGCACCAGGCCATCCAGATGAAGCTGGGCGAAATGGCCGCCAAAACCCGCGCCTCCGAGCTGCTGGTGGAAGACGCCGCCCGCGCCTACGACCGCGGCGGCCGGGTGGACCTGGAAGCCGGCATGGCCAAGTGGTTCGCCACCGAAACCGCCTTCGAAGTCGCCACCGAGTCCATGCGCATCCACGGCGCCAACGGCTATTCCAAGGAATACCCCATCGAGCGCCTCTACCGCGACGCCCCCCTGCTGATGATCGGCGAGGGGACCAACGAGATGCAGCGGATCATCATCGCCCGCCAGCTGATCGCCCGGAACCCGGTGTAGATCCCCTTGGCTCTTGACTGGAAATTGGGGACAAACCCCTAATCCGGGTCTCCGTCATAGGCCGTGATCCCGGCTGGTAGCGTCACCCACCCGTGCCGCCGCCGCTCGTAGACCGAGACCTCGGGCGGTGGAAATTCGGGATCGGCGAAGGCGCCGACAGCCACCGCCACGGAGGACTGGTCGAAGCCCTCCTCGGTGTGGAACACGGTGGTTCCGCAGACCGGGCAGAAGCGGAACCGGAACGCCGCGCCCTGGTCGCCCACGCGGACATACTCCGTTGCCTCGCCAAAGACCGCGTACGGCGCGGCGAAACTGGCCAGGGCGGCGAAGACGCTGCCCGTCCGGCGCTGACAGGCCAGACAGTGGCAAACACCGACGCCCATTGGCTGACCCTGGACCTCGATGCGTAGCTGGCCGCAGGAACAGGCGGCGGTTCGAGATGACATGCGGCGCCTCATGCACGGCTCGGGATCCAGTCCCACCCACCCTATCGTCCAAATCCTCGCGCGGTTGCGCAAGCCCTTCCGTTGCATCTGGCCTGAGGGCGAGGGCGTCGATTTGGTTTGTTCGCGATCGGTCTGGGCTCCCTTCTCTTCCCTCACCCCTTCGTTCGGGGGAAGACAGGAGGGAGCGCCCTCGCCTCAGCCATCACCCTGCCGCAATGGTTGCGCAACGTCCGCCCATGGCAACGCTTAGCCGACGCACCGTCCTCGCCGCCGCACTGGCCGCCCCAGCCATCGCCCCCGCCATTGCCGTTGCGCGCGCCGCGCCGCAACCCGACGCCGGCGGCGCGGCCCTGGCCGCGGCGGCGCGGGCGCAGCTGGGCGTCACCACCACCTATGATCCCAACTACCGCCAGATCGCCTATCCCGGCGGCGACGCGCCGCGCGCCACGGGGGTCTGCGCCGACGTCGTCGTCCGCGCCGGCCGCGACGCCTGGGGCGCCGACCTGCAGCGGCTGGTGCACGAGGACATGGCCGCCGCCTTCGCCGACTACCCCTCGCGGCGGGTCTGGGGGCTGAGCCACCCCGACGCCAATATTGACCATCGCCGGGTGCTGAACCTGGAGGCCTATTGGCGCCGCTGCGGCGCCCGCACCTGGCCATCCGTCCGCCACGCCGCCGGTTTCCTGTTCGAGGGGCCTCTGGAGGCCGGCGACCTGCTGACCTGGAGGCTGAACGGCCGCCTGCCCCACGTGGCGGTGGTGGAAAGCGCCGGCCTGGCCCCGTCGGTGATCCACAACATCGGCTCAGGGGTTGAGCGCTGGCCCCTGGCCTTCTTCGCCCCGCATATCGCTATCGCCCATTATCGCTGGCGCCCAGCCACTCGCGCTTCACGCGAACTATGACCGAATCATGGCACGGTGCGCCGCCTTGGCAACCCGACGGCCCGCCAGGCGTTCCGTACACAGGCCCCATCGCCGACAAGACCACTCGTCACAAGGACCCCCGCCGTGAGACAGGCGCGCATAGACAGTCCGATCGATGTCATCCGGCCCTTCGTCTGGGTCTGGGCGGTGTTCTTCGCCACCGGATTCTGGGGCTACTTCGCCCTTCACCCGCTGACCTGACCGGCCGGCCCCGGCCATTCCCGATCCGCAGCCGCCTGTGACGCCCGCCCCACGACCGACATCCCCGCCGTCATGGCGGTGGCGAGCGGTGGCTGTCACGGCTGCGGCTGTCGTCGTCCTGGCCCTGATCCTGGTCGCCAGCCGCAACCTGATCGCCAAGGCCCTGGCGCGGTCCTGGCTCAAGGGTCAGGGGGTGACCTCGGCGCTTGAGGTGCGGAGCCTGTCGCTCACCGGGCTGAAGGCGCGGCTTAAACTGGGTGACCCCGCGGCGCCGGACCTGACCGTCGACGAGGTCGACGTCGACTACGCCATCACCGGTCCCTGGAACGGCCAACGCCTGGGGGTGGTCACCCGGGCGGTCCGCCTGGTGCGGCCGGATGTGGTAGTCCGCTGGGACGGCCATCGCCTAACCTACGGCGCCCTGACCCGGGTGGTGGACGACTTCCTCAAGCGCCCCGCCGACCCCAACCGGCCGCCGCCCCAGGTCGTCATCGAGGACGGGCTAGTCCACCTGGCGACACCCTACGGTCTGATCACCGCCAAGGGCGACGCCCTGATCGACCACGGCGCGCTAATGGACTTCCAGGGCCATATCGACCCGGCCCACCTGAGCAAGACCGGTGGCGACCTTGGCTTCTCCACCCCTGGCGGCCCGGTCAGCCTCACCCGGCGCGGGCAGACCCTGGCGCTGCAGGCCAACCTGCCTGTCGACGCGGCCCGCTTTGCGACCTACGCCCTGACCCAGGGCAAACTGTCCCTCTCCGGAACCCTCCCCGCTTCGGCCACTGGTGCCGGCGCCATCGCCCTCACCGCCGACGCCAGCGCCCAGACCCTGACCTTCCCCGGCGGGACCACCCAGCAGGTGAGCCTGCACGCCACCTTCGACGGGACCGGCCAGGCCCAGCTTCGCCAGCTCAAGGCCAGCGGACACGCCAAGCTCCAGGCCGGCGCCGCCAGCGTCGCTGGACCCAGGGGCCGTCTTGAAACCGCCGCCGCCAACCTCGACCTGCCGCAACTGGCCTTTACCCTGGCCTCGGGCCAGGTCAGCGCTTCGGGCGCCGGTCAGGGGGCCGCCACGATCGGCGCCCTGTCCGTCGCCGGGGCCAGGGCTCGCGGTGTCTCCACCCAGGTCCGGATCGCCAAGTTCGACCTTGCAAGCGGCGCGGCCCATCCCTGGCGCGCCCAGATCGCCAGCGTCACCCACCTGGACCAGGCCGCCGCCTCGGGCCTGACGCTGACCGACGCCCGGCTGAACGCGGACGGCGCGGTGGGCGCCGATGGCGTTATCCTGACCGGCGGCCTGCAAGCGCACGGCGGCGCCGACGCCGCCATGGCTCGCCGCCTGGCTCAGGCCCTTTCCGCCGCTGATCCAGCCTATGGCGCCGCCCTGGCCCAGGCGATCCGGGACGTTCGCATCCAGGCCGCCGGCCTTCGCCTGCAGGGCCGCGCCGGGGCCTTCAGCCTCGCGGCGGGGTCTCCGCTTCGCCTCACCAGCGCCTCCGGCGCCGTGGCCACGGTGACCCCCCGCGCCGGCGCGCCCCTGGTCGCCAGCCAGGGCGGCGGCGTTCGCGGGGCCTTCGACCTGGCCCTCAATGGCGGCGGTCTGCCGACCGTCGCGGCCCAGGCCAGTGACTGGCGCGTCTCGGCCGGGGCAGCCACGGCCACCCTCTCGGCGCGGACAACCGTGAACCTCGGCCCCGCCAAGGACGTAGTCCTTCAGGCCGCCGGCACAGCGCGGCTGGCGGCCGGCGGCGCGAGCTTCGCCCTGGCCGGCTGCGCGCCGGTGTTGGTGGGCGCCCTGGCCATGGGCGGCAACACCGTCTCCAACCTTTCCGGCCAGGTCTGCCCCGGCGGCGCGCCCCTGATCCAGACCAGCGCCAAGGGCTGGCGATCGACCGGCCGGTTCGAGGGTGTGCGGGCCGACCTGGCGCCCACCGGCCTGAAACTCAGCGGCGGCGCCGGGCGGTTCGATCTGGTCGGGGCCGGCGGCGGCCTGACCGGGGCCGTGGACCTGACCACCCTCACCGCCGCCGACACCACCGCCGTCCCGCGCTTCCGCCCCCAGTCGACCCGGGGCCGACTGACCTTCGCCGGCCGCACGCTGGGCGGTCGGTTTTCAGCCTTCACCCCCGGCGGGCTGGACTTGGCGACCGTGACCCTGGCCCATGATCTGAAAACCGGGATCGGCCACGCCGACATTGACGCCCACGGCCTGATCTTCGCCAAGGGCGGCCTGCAACCAGCGATCCTGACCCCGCTGGCCGCCTTCGCCAAGGACGCCCAAGGCCCGGTCACCTTCCAGGGCCGTTTCGACTGGACCAACCAGGGCGTCACCAGCCACGGCGTGATCGGCACCCCGGGCCTGACCTTCAAGAGCCCACTGGGCGTGGTCACGGCGATCAAGGGCCAGGTCCAGCTCACCAGCCTGGCGCCCCTGGTCAGCGCCCCGGACCAGTCGCTGACCATCGAGCGGATCGACGCCGTGGCGCCCATCGACAGCGTGACGGCGACCTTCGACTTCAATGGCCAGGCCCTGACCCTGGACACCGCCCAGGCCCAGGCCGCCAAGGGCCGCGTCAGCCTGGAGCCGATGCAGATCCCACTGAGTGGCGACGGGCCGATCCAGGGCGCCCTGGTGCTGGACCACGTGGACCTGGGCGACCTCCTGGCCACTTCCAGCCTGGCCGACAGCGTCAAGGTGCAGATGGTGGTGATTGGTCGCCTGCCGTTCGAGTTCGGCCCCGGGGGTTTCCACTTCCTGCAGGGCCACATCTCCGCCGTTCAGCCGGGCCGCATCTCCATTTCCCGCAAGGCGCTCAGCGGCTTGCAGACCGGCGCCGGGGCGGCGTCCTCCACCGGCCCGGCCGCCAATGCGGTGCAGGACCTGGCCTATGAAGCCCTGGAGAACCTGTCCTTCGACACCCTGGAAGCGGACGTGGCCAGCCGTCCGGGCGGGCGGCTGGGGATGATCTTCGCCATCAAGGGCCACTACGACCCGCCCGTGAAACAGCAGGCGACATTCAAGCTTTCGGAACTGCTCAACGGTCAGGCCTTTCAGAAGAAGATTCCCCTGCCCTCCGACACCCCCATCAACCTGAACCTGGACACCTCTCTGAACTTCGATGAACTGATCACCGCGCTGGCCAATATCTGGAAGCACGACACCGCTCCCAAAAAAGCCGCCCCCGCGTCTGGTTCAGTTCCCGTTCAGTGACGGGGTCGCTACACTGCCCGCGAACAAGGACAACACCCGACCATGATCCGCCGATCCCCACGCCTATCCGCCGGCCTGATGTCCTTGGGGCTGCTGTCCCTCAGCGTCCTCAGCCTGGGCGCCTGCGCGCCAACCATCCACGTCAAGATCGACCCGATCACCATCAACGCCAAGCTGGACGCGGATGTGCGCATCCGTCTGGACAAGGAAGTCCAGACCCTGATCCAGCAAAACCCGAACCTCTTCTAGGACCCCTCGCCATGTCTATGCGCAAAACCCTTCTGGCGATCGCCGCCGGTCTGACCCTGGGCGCGGCCCTGCCCGCCGGCGTCGCCCTGGCCCAGGGCGGCGATGTCGCCGCCGCCAAGTCCGTCGTGGACACCGCCAAGGCCCACGGGATCATCGGGGAACAGGGAGACGGCCTGCTCGGCTTCGTCTCCGCCTCGTCGGACACTCAGCTCAAGGCGGCGGTGGCCACCATCAACGCCGGCCGGACCGAGGCCTATCAGAGCATCGCCGCCAAGACCGGCGTGTCCGAGCTCAACGCCGCCCAGGCGGCCGCGCAGCAGGTGCGTGCCCGTCTGCCGTCCGGCTACTATTACCGCCCCCTGGACGGCGGCTGGACGCGGAAATAGCGGGTCTGGCCCTCTAAGTGTAAGAAGATAGAGCCCTTTTATCCGGCTCAAGTGACTCCACTTGAACCGGAAGGGCTCTAACCGCCACGGGCGACGAACCAGCCGTTCTTGAAGCCGTCGCAGGCCTTGCCATAGAGGAACGGTTGGCCCTCGTGGGTCAGCATAGTGCCGCCAGCGGCTTCCAGCACCGCCTGGCCGGCGGCCACGTCCCACTCCATGGTCGGGCCGTGGCGGGGATAGATGTCCGCCGCGCCCTCGGCGATCCGGCACAGCTTGATGGAGGAGTCCATCGGCTCGCGTAGCTGGAAGCCGTATTCGGCCGCCAGCTTGTCGGCGGTCTCTTCCTTCATGGTGTGACTGATCAGGGCGACGGCCGCGCCCTTGGGCCAGCGCCGCACCCGCACTGGGGTCGCGCTGGTTTCGTCGAATCCCCGTTTCAAAGCCTGTCCGCCCCGGGTGAACCACAGTTCGCCGCTGGGCGGAGCGGCCACGGCGCCGGCCACGGCCCGGCCGTTCTCGATCAGACCGATATTGACGGTGAAATTGGGATCGCCGCGCACGAAGGCCTTGGTGCCGTCCAGGGGATCCACCAGGAAGAACCGCTCGCCGATGGTGTCGGGGGTGCCGAACTCGCTGGCGTCCTCCTCGGAGATCACCGGGATGTCCGGGAACTGTTCGGCCAGCCGCTTGAGGATCAGGGCCTCGCCCTGGCGGTCCGCCTCGGTGACGGGGCTTTCATCGGCCTTGGCATGGACCGTCAGGCCCGAGCGCCAGAGCGGCAGGATCAGCCGCGCGGTCTCGACCACGATCCGCGCAAGGGCGTCGCCGATGTCGGTCTGGGAGGTGGTGGTCATGCATCGGGCCTCGGATCGGAGCCGATCACGGCCAGGTGGATGATGTCGGCGTCGATCACGTGCTTGCCGGCGTTCTCGAAATTGACCGTCACCTTGCGGCCGGCCACCGACTGGACCTGGCCGTCGCCCCAGTCGGCGCGGTCGGGATGGCGCACGATGACGCCGGGTTCTAAGAAGGAATTCATCGGTGCTTTCTTACGGGTCGCGCCCCGTTTGCCAAAGCGCCAAATCAGGTGAAGGTCCGCCGGCGATGACCGAACCAGCCCACAGCCTTCCCATCCCCACCATAGCCCCAGCCGTTGGCGCCGAGGAGCTGGCGGCCAAGCTCGCCGCTCGCCTCTGCCATGACTTCATGAGCCCGGCCAGCGGCATCGTCTCGGGCCTGGACCTGCTGGAAGACCCCAGCGCCAAGGACATGCGCGACGAAGCCATGGACCTGATCGCCAGCTCGGCGCGCAAGCTGGTGGACACCCTGACTTTCGCCCGCGTGGCCTTCGGCGCCTACGCCAGCGGCGAGGCCTTCGACGTCCGGGAGCTAGAAGGTTTGTCGCGTGGCGTCTTCGCCCATGTTCGGCCGGAGCTGGACTGGGCGGTGGAGGTTCCACAATTGCCCAAGACCGCTGCGCGCGCGCTGCTGAACCTTGCCCAGATCGCCGCCGGGGCCCTGGCCACGGGGGGCTTGGCTCGCGTCTCCACCTCCGTCCAGGACGGGAAACTCACCGTGCTGGTGGAGGCCAAGGGCGCGCGGGTGCGGCTGCATCCCGACGTCGCCGCGGGCTTGGCCGGGCATGCCCTGGACGAAGGCCTGGCCGGCCGCTGGGTCCAGGCCTACTACCTGCACGTCCTCCTGGCGGCCTCGGGCGGTCAGGTGTCGGTGGCGCCTGGCGAGGAACGCATCGACTTCCGCGCCGTCGTCCCGATCTAGCGGCGAAAATACCCGGGGATAACCGCGTCCCCACACCGCTCCTTAACCAACGCGGCCGCAAGACTGAGGCTGATGTCCCTTGGGAGCGCCCTCGTCGTGAAGACCTGCCTTGTCGTCGATGACAGCCGGGTGATCCGCAAGGTGGCCCGCCGCATCCTCGAGGACCTTGGCTTCGAGATCGCGGAAGCCGCCGACGGCATGGAGGCGCTGGCCTGGTGCCGGGCCGCGATGCCGGACGCCATCCTGTTGGACTGGAACATGCCGGTGATGGGCGGTCTCGACTTCCTGCGCAAGCTGCGAGCCGACCCCGGCGGCGACGCCCCGGTGGTGGTGTTCTGCACCGTCGAGAACGACGTGGCCCACATTCAGGAAGCCCTGGACGCCGGCGCCGACGAATACATCATGAAGCCCTTCGACGGCGACATCATCGAATCCAAATTCGCGGAGGTGGGGCTGTGAGACCGGACGACATCAGCCTGGTCATCTCACTGTGCCGCGCCCGCGCCGGGCTGAAGATCTCGGCGGAGAAGACCTATCTGATCGAGAGCCGCCTGGCGCCGGTGGCGCGGCGGGAAGGCTACGAGTCTATCCCGGACCTGTTGGCCGCCATCCGCGCCAAGCGCGAGGAGCCGATGATCTGGGGCGTGGTGGAAGCCATGACCTCCGGCGAGAGCGCCTTCTTCCGGGACCGCACGCCCTTCGAGACCTTCGAGAAGGACATCTATCCCACCCTCTCGCGCTCTCGCGGCGGTGAGCCGATCCGCGTATGGAGCGCCGCCTGCGCCAGCGGCCAGGAGGTCTATTCCCTGGCCATTCTGGCCGAGATCATGCGGGCGGAAGACCCCGGCGTGCGCATCGAACTGGCCGCTTCCGACATCTCCTCCCGCGCGCTGGAGCAGGCCCAGAGCGGGATCTACAGCCAGTTCGAGGTCCAACGCGGCCTGCCGATCCGGCTTCTGCTCAAGCACTTCGAGAAGGTCGGCGAGCAGTGGAGGCTGGCGGCCGACATCCGGCGTTCCGTTCGCTGGCGGCGGGTCAATCTGATCGCCGGCCTTGGCGCGGTGGGCCGCTTCGACGTGGTGTTCTGCCGCAATGTGCTCAACGGCCTTGAACCGCCGTACCAGAAAAAGGTGCTGGAAGATCTGACCCTGGTGCTGCCCGACGACGGCTATCTGGTGCTTGGCGCCAAGGAGACGGCTCAGGCGGCCGGCGAAGCGTTCAGCCCGGTGTCGGGTCGTCCGGGCCTCTACCGCCGGAACCCGGAATTCCGCGCCGCCGCCGCGGCCGCCTAAAGGTTCCGCATCCGCCGGGCAATTTCCCGCGAACCGGCGTCCTCCAGCTCCGCCAGCCTGTCCGCCACCCGGTCGATTTCGCCGGGTTTGTTCTGTGACAGCTTCATCGTTCCCTCGAAGCGCTCGATCGGCGCCTCGTAAGCCTGGATACCACCCAGCAAGGCCTCGAACCGCGCCGGCGTCATCTTGGCCCGCGTCCACGGCGGCTTGGGCGCCAGCCTGGTGTCGAAGTGGGTCGACAGGTCGTCCAGCAGGACCGCCGCGCCGTCCCGCCCTAGCGCCCGCGCCTCGCCCTCGATCTCAGCGGAGAGGTAGTTCCAGGTCGGGACCTGATCGGCCGCGGCGTACCAATCGGGACTGATGTAGGCGTCCGGTCCGGTGACGACCGCCACCAGCCTCGGCCGGGCCGCCAGGGCGCGGACCATGAGGTTGGCGGCGGAAAGGTGGAACCGCAGGACCGCGCCGGTGATGATCACCGCGGCATGGGCCGTGACCGGTCCTCGTTCCCCCTGAGCCGCCAACACCGCGAAGCCCTTGGCGGAGACGAAGGCGCGCAGCGCGGCCGGGTCATGTTCGACGAAGGTGGCGGCGGGATGCACGGCTGGGATCTCCGACAGAGACCCGCCGCCTAAGGCCTGTGGCGCCCCGCGTCCACTGCTAAGCGGCGGTCAGGGCGGGCGTAGGGAACAGCAGGCGGGTGGTGATACCGCCGCGCTCATTGATGGAGAAGTCCACCTCGCCACGCAGTTGTCGGGCGAAGGCCGTCATCAGGGTGCGGCCAACACCCTGCCCCACGGCGGGCGCGGGCGCGCCGGCTTCGGCGTCGGCGCCGCCGTCGCTGATCGTCAGCTCGGCCTCGTCGCCCCGCACCTTGAACACCACGGTCAGGTCGCCGCCCTTCAGACCCACACCATGCTTGCGTGCGTTGCTGATGGCTTCGACGGCGAACAGGGCCAGGGGCGCCAAGCGATCGGGGTCGATGACCAGGGGGTCGATGGTCAGCTCCGTGCGGATGGCGGCCATGGGCGTGGCGTCCCCCGACAGGATCTGGGCCATCAGCTCATCCAGGAACTCGCGGAGGTCGACCCGCTTGAGATCAGGACCTTGATAGAGGGAGCGATAGATCAGAGCCAAGGCGGCGATCCGCAGCCGGGTGTCGGACATCGCCGCCCGCGCCGCCGGGTCGGAAAGGGCGCGCTGCTGCATGTTCAAGAGCGAGGAGATGACCTGAAGGTTGTTCTTCACCCGGTGGTGGATCTCTCGCATCAGGTCGTCCTTCTGGACGAGGGAGTCGCGCAGGGCCGCGTCCCGCGCGGCGATGGTCTGGGCCATCAGGTCGAGGGTCTGGGCTAGGTCTCGAATTTCCGGCGGCGCCGTCTCGGCCTTCAACGGATGGACGCTGAACCGGCCCCGACCGTAGATAGACGCGATCCGCTGCAGATAGGCGATCCAGCGGATCACCCCCCGTTCGGCGACGAACCAAACCGCGGCCAAGGCCAGGGTGAAGGCGATCAGGGGCAGGGCGAGGGCCGTGAGGGGATTGACCCAGGCCCAGGTAACCAGGCCCTGGGACGGCGCCGACAGGATCACATAGACGTCGTTGCCCACGAGCGGGGCGGCGGAAAATACGCGCAGCCCTCCCCGACCGTCATGCCCGAACCAGAGGCTGGTCTTGCCCGCCCGCGGCAGTCGTCCCGCCAGGCTGGCGGGAAATGCCGGCGCGTTGGTGGCGCTGAGATAACGCCCCTGGCCGTCCGTCAGGGCCACCTCCGAGCCGCTCGGCAAGGAACGATCCGCCATTTCAGGCCGCAGGCTGTTGAGGGTGATCACCGCCACCAGGGCGCCGTCAAAGCCGCCGGAATTGTTTTCAGCCCGCACTGCGGCCAGCACGGCTGGCTCGTCGGCGTAGCGGACCCCCGGATCGCTGGCCACGACCACCGGCCCGCCCTGCGCCAACTGGCGGAACCACGCCCGGTCGCGCCGGGCGGCGTCGGGGGGAGCAGTGGCGGCGGCGCAGGCAACACGGCCGATGGAATCAAACCGGATCAGATTGGCGTATCCGGGGATTCGGCCACGCACTTCGGACAGGCGCTGAGCGCACTGAAACCCCAGCGACGCCGGCGCCAAGGTTTCCAGCAGCGCGTCGGCCGCCTCGATCCTGGCCCTGGCGGTGGCGGCGCTGCGTTCAGCGGCGGCGGCCAGCATGTCGCGCTGGCCGCGGGCCTCTCGCTGGAACTCCAGACCCGACTGGACACCGCTCAGGATCAGGACCGGCAACAGGGCGATGGCCAGGGCGACGCCCAGACGCACGCGGATGCTGATCGGAGTTCTCGGACGCTCGGGTCGGGTCGGGTCCGGTTGATCACGCTCCACGGCTCCGGACTCGGAGTCGGCGCGTCGACGGCCCAGGCGGAACCCGCGTCGATCAGGGCTGGCGATGGCGAGGTCCGCCGGGGTCAATGGACGTCACCAGGGTCAACGCAGCGCGCTTAGGCGCTCCGCGTCGGCCATGATCGAGCCCATCGCCTCGCCGGCGGGCTTGCCGTCGCGGCGGTAGTCGCCGGCTTCCAGCACCGCCTCCAGGGCCTTGCGCGCCCGGGAAACGCGGCTCTTCACCGTGCCGACGGCGCAGCCGCAGATCGCGGCCGCCTCTTCATAGGCAAAGCCGCCGGCCCCCACCAGGATCAGGGCTTCGCGTTGTTCGGCCGGCAGCATGCCCAGGCCCTGGCGCAACTCATCCAGCGCCACCGGCGCCATGGGGTCGTCCGGCGCCACCAGGGTGCGTTCGGCCGCATCCTGGTCCAGTTGCGTCTGACGCCAAGACCGCCGCTTCTCCGAATAGAACTGATTGCGCAGGATCATGAAGGTCCAGGCCTTCATATTGGTGCCCAGCTCGAAGCTAGTGCGGGCGCTCCAGGCCTTCATCATCGCGTCCTGGGCCAGATCATCCGCCTGGGTGGCGTTCCCGGCGAGGGTTCGCGCGAAAGCTCGGAGCTGCGGGATCAGGGCGGAGAGCTCGCGCTTGAAGATGTTGTCCCGAACGGGATCATCCGCCGAACTACGAGACGCCGCCGAGTCCGGTTTTTCCGCGCCGGTTCTATCGACACCGGGCTTGTCCGACGCCATCAGCCGTTCTCCGACTTCTTGTCGTCCCCTCGCCTGAGGATATCGAGAAACTCGTCCGGAACCGGTTCGTTGACGACGTCATCGAACATCTGGCGAAGTTTCGCGCCGATGGCCTGCTGGCGCAGCCGGGCTTCATCGAACGCCATCGAACGCTTCGGTGGTTGTTTCATGGCCGTGATATTGATCATGCCAAAGGCCCAGGCCGCAAGCCTGCGCCCCCCAATCGGTTTACATCGACAGTCTAAACGCCAAATAGTCTTGCCGGTTCCCAACTGCGCGACACAGAATAAATTTGTAGAAGCGTGGCCGGAACCGCGCGATGAGCACCGCGTTTATCGCGCTTGGGGTGTCAGCGGCTTGAGCCAGTCGCCGCCCGACCATGCATCGGTCTCGAATCGGGAGGGACTATGAGTCTTCTGGCCAAGCTGGCGCCGCACCTGCCCTATATCCGCCGCTACGCGCGCGCGCTGACGGGCTCCCAAACCACCGGCGACAACTATGTCCGCGTCGCCCTGGAGGCCATCGCCACGGGAGAACGCTCCCTGGACGCCGGGGTTTCACCGCGCGTTGCGCTTTACCGAGTTTTCCATGCCATCTGGTGCGGGACCGGCGCCCATCTGGAGACCCTCGCCGAGGATTCGGCGTCCACGGGCGATCCCAGCCAGCGTTTGATGCGGATGGCGCCGCGCTCGCGGCAAGCCTTCCTGCTCACCGCCCTCGAAGGCTTCACGCCCAGCGAGGCGGCCGTGATCCTGGGTTGCGACTTCACCGAGGTCGAGGGCCTGATCGCCACCGCGCAGAGCGAGATCGACGCCGAACTGGCGACGGACATCCTGATTATCGAGGATGAGCCGGTGATCTCCGCCGACATCGAGGCCTTGGTCAAGGAGCTGGGCCACCGCGTCACCGACATCGCCGCCACGCGCAGCGAAGCGGTCGCCGCTGTTCAGCGCCAGACGCCCGGCCTGGTTCTGGCCGACATACAGTTGGCCGACGGGTCCTCTGGCATCGACGCCGTGAAGGACATCCTGGCCCGATACGACGTGCCGGTGATTTTCATCACCGCCTTCCCGGAACGCCTGCTGACCGGCGAGCGGCCCGAGCCCACCTTCCTGATCACCAAGCCGTTCCAGCCGGAGACGGTGAAGGCCGCCATCGGTCAGGCGCTTTTCTTCCATCCGCGCCGGACCCGCCAGGCGGCGTGACGCGATTTGCTGGCAGGGGCGCTGCGAGGCCAGTTGGCGTTCTAGAGGCCGTCGTCGATCTTCATCACCAGGCCAGGAACGAAGGCCGCTCCCTAGAGTCTTTCCGGTTCAAGTGGAATCACTTGAACCGGATAAAAGGGCTCTCTCTTCATACGGTTGCAGCATGACGGGCGGCCTTGTTCATTGTGGATAGCCGGCGCCGGGCGTCGGGCGAGAGTGGCTGGCGGCGTGATCGGCGGACACCTGGCTGGTGGGCTGTTGGTCGGCCCGGCTCAGATCGTGGGAGCGGATCGCCAGGACGCCGAAGACAGCGGCCAAGGCCAGTCCCGTGGAGGTGACCAGGATGACAAGCGCGTGGCGGCCGCGACGGGCTTGGCGAACATGGGTGACGTCGGTTTGCTCGCCCGTGGGGGTTTGTTCGCTCATGGGTCGGATCTCCTGGATCGCGTTTCCTATGCCCAACCAACGCCCGCCAAGCGCCGCTGTTCCCGGCCGCGCACCCCTGGGCGAGAGACCGCAAAAAATGGTGCGCCGGCCGGAACCACTTCAAAGCGACGACGTTCACGATATGCGGAGACGGCGACGCCCCCCCGACTTGTGACCGGCGAAAGCCGGTCAGCCGTCTCCGCACCCCCTTCTCAATGATGCATGCCTTGGGCGGTTCGATCTGATCGAGCCGCCCTCTTCCTGTGTCCCCGCCAGATGGCGACGTGGGCAAAACACCAGCGCCCGCTCTAGCTGTGGGGACGCGGCCCCAGGTGGAAGCTGACGTTCGCGCGCCGCCGCAGGGGCCTCAGCTCGCCGCCATGCGCCTGCGCGCCTTGGTCGCCCAAGGCTGTGGTGTTGATATCGATATGGTCCAGCCCTTTGGCCGAAAGCGCCGCCGTCACCGCCGCGGCGCGGTCCTTGGACAGTTGCAGATTGGCGTCTGGAGCCCCGGGCGCGTCCGCCAGACCCACGACATCGATCCCCTGCACCTGACACCGCTGGGCGTGGGCCGCGGCGCTGCGGATCAGGGCCTGAGCCTCGGGCGTCACGACCGAGGAGCCGGGCTCGAAATAGATCGAGATCGAAAAATCAGCGCAGGACGCGGGGGACTGAATAGTTGGCGGGTGAGACTTGGGCAGGCTCTCGCAGCCCGAGAGCGAGGCAGCGCCTACAACTATCGCCGCCAGTACCGCCGCCGGCATCCCTTGGGAAGCCCTGGCTTTTCGTCCGCCGATGCTGAGCATCATGTCCGAGTCTCCAAGCGCCGCACGGGGCGCTAGAACCTGTCCTGTTTTGATGGAATCGTCAGAACAGGAAGAACAGGCTCGCCTCTTTGGTCTGCAAGCACGATGGAGCGTTTCGTCGGTTCCGACAAAGCTCGTCGTGCTCTGGCGGCATAGAACAGTAAAACCCTGTTCGGCGGAAGCCGCGGGGTAAGGTAAAGGTAGAAGACGGAACCCGCCGAACGTTGGCCCGTTCCGGGTGCAGATTATCACTCCGTGGAGATCCCCATGCGATCCTGGCTTGACTGGCGCCGCAGCGCGCAGGACCCCGTGACGGAGGCCGAGGTTGTGGCTGCCGACCGGGAAACCGCCCACGCAAAGATCCAGCGCGACGAAGCCATACACGACGCCGCCATCCACAAATCGGACGACAAGGCCCTGCGCGACGCCTATGACCGCGGCCGCCGCGATGAGCGAGCCCGCCGCCCGGGCTTCTCCCTGGTCTCACTGGCCATTCTGGTGGCCGCGATCGTCGGCGGCGGGGCGCTTTACCTGGCCGTGAAGGAGGGGTCGTTCAGCCAAGGCGGGGCCGTTGTCGACCACAGCATCTCGTCTGCCGCTGATACGGTGCAGGCTCCGGTGCGCGGCGCCGCGGACAGGGCTGGCAACGCCCTGGAAAATGCGGGCCAGAGCCTCAAGGATAAGGCCGGCAAGGGCGGCGATCACCCCAGCAACTAGAGGGTTGAGGAAAGGCGGGCGCCGGTTGCCCGCCCGCGACCCACAATGCTTGGCATCGATCGCAGTTCTTCGCCTTGGACTGACCCAGTCCAAGGCGAACGTAATCTCCCATCGACCTAGTGCCTGGGCGGCTCTTGGCCCTCAAGGAATGACCGCAGGGCGGTTCCAAGATAACCGGGATTGCGCACGGCCATGAAGCCGGCGGCAAGGGCGGCGACAACTGCAACCACCGGCTTTTCACGCACGAAGTCGAACGCACGCGCGATGAGCGCCTCGGGGCGGCCGGGCGGCGGAATGTCCGGTTTCTTAGGCTTGCTGTTAGCGCCCGCGCCGATGATCAGGCCACCAAGCCCCATCAGCACAGCGATCACCCCAGCCAGGGACGCCGCCGCACCGGCGCGGCCGAGCTGTGGTTCGAGCAGGGCGTAGAAGGCGAAGGCCAGGGCAACGACCAAAACGGCGGCGGCGGCCGCGAACGCCGAGGTCGCGACCGTGCCCAGCATCAGCCGGCGTAGGAGGATCCGGATCAGCTTAGCGGTCCCTGCCGGACGCCAGCAGCAAGCCCAGCAGCAGGCCAACGCCCAGGCCGGTGAGGGCGGCCGTCACCGGACGCTCCTTCACCCGCTCGACGACATAGCGCTGAGCCTCGTCAACGCGCTCGCCGGCGTTGTCGGTATAGTTCCGCGTTTGGGCGCGCAGGGCGTCCAGACCTTCCTTGAACACCTTTTCAGCGGTCTTGGTAGCCTCGGCCAAGGTCTTCTCGGCTGCGGTCATGGCCTCGGTGAAGCTGCGCTCACCCTGGTCGATGGCGTTGGCCGCGGCCTTCTTCGCCGCCTTGGCTTCATCCATGGCGTTGGTCATGCTGTCGGCTGACATCGCGGTTCTCCGGACTAGAAACATCACCTTCGGGAATACCCACAAAGGCCGCCCGGAAAACGCGGGGCTACGCCAGCAGGTTCCGCCCTTGTGGCGGCTAGTCCCCAATATAGCTTTAAGTCCCAGGGATTTTCGAGCCCGTCGTGCGGCGCGCCGCGCAATTGTCGTTTTACGTGCGTTCTGGGTGTCACCTCGCGCCCTGAGGGCCTATGGTCGCGGCATGGCGGACCAAGCGCCCCAGTTGGAAAGCAGCCCCGAGTCCCAGGCTTCGGCGACGGGCTTCGATCCTGAAGACAACGGCCGCGCGGCCCTGGCCCTGGCGGCCGCCGGCATGGGTGAATTCGACTACCTGCCCGACACCGACGAGCTCGTCATCAGCCCGCGCATGGCGGAGATCACCGGCCTGAGGGCGGGACGGCTACCCACAGGCCGCGAGGCAATGTTCGCCTACATCCATGCCGACGATCTGGACCGCGTGCGCGAGCAGGTGACCAAGGGCCTTGCCGAACAGGGCCGGTTCGAGGTGCGCTATCGAATGGTCCGGCCGGATAACGGTCGGGTCTTGTGGATGTATTCCGCCGGCGCCAACCAGCCGACCGGGCCTGGCGCCCAGCGCCGGCTGATCGGCGTCGTTCAGAACGTCACCGAACGCCGGGGCGAGGACGAGATGCGCGCCGGCATGGTGGCCGAGCTGGACCACCGGGTGAAGAACGTCCTGGCGTCGGTCCAGTCCATGGCCATGCAGTCGGCGCGCAAGACGGCCTCGCTGGATGTGTTCCTGAAGACCTTCGCCGGCCGTCTGGAGGCCATGGCCTCGGCCCACACCCTGCTGACGGCCACGCGCTGGCGGGGCGCCGAAATCGGCAACATCGCCGCCGCTGAACTGGGTGGCCTGGCGCCGGGGCAGGCCCACTGGCAGGGGCCGGAAATCGTGCTGAATCCCCGCGCCACCAACGCCCTGACCCTGGCCCTGCACGAGCTTGCCACCAATGCGGTGAAATACGGCGCCCTGTCGGCCGAGGCCGGGCGGGTCGATGTCACCTGGCGTCCGATTGCCGAAGGCGGCTTCGAGCTGGTCTGGCAGGAACGCGGCGGGCCGCCCGTGATCGTGCCGCAGAAGCGCGGGTTCGGCTCCACCCTGCTTGAACGGGTCACCGGCCGCGAGCTTGGCGGGTCGGCGGTTCTGGAGTTCCGCCCGGCGGGGGTTCGCGCCCTGTTGCGCGCCGACGCCTCCGCCCTGGCCTCGGCGCCGGCGGCCGCGGCCGTGACCGCCCGCCAAGTGGAAACCCCGATACCGCGGGAGGAACCACAGAGAGCCTCCTCCGGCGCCGAGACCTCCGACGATGTCCGCGGCATGAAGATCCTGGTGGTCGAGGACTCCGTCCTGTTGGCCATCGAACTGGAATCGGGGCTGAGCGAGGCGGGGGCGGAGGTCGTCGGTGTCGCCGCCACCCTCGAGGAGGCTCAAGCGATGCTGGCCCTGACCTTTGACGTGGCGGTGCTGGACGCCAACCTGAACGGGGAGTCGGTGACCCCCGTGGCCGCCGTTTTGGCCTCGCGCGGCGTGCCCTTCATCTTCGCCACCGGCTATCGCGACGCCGATCTCACCACCGAAGCCTTCGCCGCCCCGGTGGTTCGCAAGCCCTACAACGTCCACCAGATCGCCGCCGCCCTGGTCCAGGCCATGGGCGGCAAGTCCGCGGCCAACGCTAACTAGATCACCCCGCGCGCCCTCAGGTCGGCGATCGCGGCGGTATCCAGGCCCGCCAACTCGGCCAGCACCGCGTCGGTGTGTTCTCCAAGAGCCGGCCCTGGCCAGCGCACCTCGCCGGGGGTTTCCGACAGCTTGGGGAAGGCGTTCTGCATGCGGATGCGGCCGAAGACGGGATGGTCGGTCTCGACGATGGCCTGCCGGGCGATGAACTGCGGATCGGTGAGCATGTCCGGAGCGCGATATACCCGGCCGCAAGGCACGCCGGCCTCCTCTAGCAGAGCCAGCAGGCCGTCGAGGGTGAAGGTCCGGGTCCAGGCGGCAACCAAACCGTCCAGCTCGGCCTGATTGCGGCCCCGCGCGGCGTGATCGACGAAGCGCGGATCGGCGGCCAGGTCCGCCCGTCCCATGGTCTGGGCCAGGCGCTTGAACACCGTGTCGCCGTTGCCGCCGATCAGGATCATCTCCGCCCCGTTCGTGGGATAGACGTTGGACGGGGCGATGCCAGGCAGGACGGCCCCGGAGCGTTCGCGCACATAGCCGGTGATGTCGTACTCGGTGATCAGGTTCTCCATCATCGCCAGCACGCTCTCATAGATGGCGGCGTCCACCACCTGGCCGCGGCCGGTGCGTTCGCGGGCGTGGATGGCCATCATCACCCCCATGACCGCGTGGGTGGCCGCAAGGCTGTCGCCGATGGAAATGCCCGCGCGGGCGGGGGGGCGGTCCGCTTCGCCGGTGATGTGCCGAAGACCACCCATGGCCTCGCCGATCAGGCCATAGCCGGCGCGCTTGGCATAGGGGCCGGTCTGGCCGAAGCCAGACACCCGGGCCATCACCAGGCCGGGGTTTTCGGCGCTGAGGCTCTCATAGGTCAGGCCCCACTTTTCCAGGGCGCCGGGCCGGAAGTTCTCCACCAGGATGTCGGCCTTGCCGATCAGGGTGCGGGCAATGGCCTGGCCCGCGGGCGAGCGGAGATTCAGGGTCACCGACTTCTTGTTGCGCCCGATCACCGGCCACCAGGGCGAATGCCCCTTGGGCAGGCTGCGACCCCATTGGCGCATGGGATCGCCAGCGCCGGGATCTTCGATCTTGATCACCTGCGCGCCGAAATCCCCCAGGATCTGGCCGCAGAAGGGACCGGCGATAAGGGTGCCCATCTCGATGACGGTGAGGTCGGACAAAGGTCCCAAGCGAGGTCTCCAGGGCTAACGCTGCCTGGAGCCCCTACTTCACCGCCATCAGGTTGTCATCGGAGTTACGGTCGATCAGCTCGTTATAGGGATCGGCTCCGCCCCAGGTCGGCGCGCGGGACGCGACGAAACTTAGAGTCTGCACGCCGGTATGGATCGGACGCTTTTCCAGGGCGATGACATCCTTGGGCCCGAACTTGCCCGAGCCGGGCTTGGCGTCGAACAGCCCGACCCAGAGGTCCTCGGCCATTGGCGTTCTCAGCTCCTTGCCCTTGCCGTCGGCATAGACCTTGGCGGCCGACACCGTCAGGGTGACGTCATAGCGGCCGTCGGGACGACGCCGGGATGATGTCGCGGTGGTCTTCACATCGTAGAGCGTGCGCATCTCGAAGAGGTCGGTGATGAGTTGCTGCTTGTCCGCCGGCGCCTGGGCGCGAAGGGCGGCAATCAGGTCGAAGGACGTGGGATAGGGCGCGCCCTTGAAGGCGTACTTCGCCAGCAGCGAGCGCAGGGCGGCGTTGACCTTGTCCTCGCCGATCTCGTCGGCCAGGCGGTACATGACCAGCGAACCCTTGCGATAGTGGACGTAACCTTGGTCGGACTCGACCTCGTACAGGGGCTGTTCTTCCACCGCCGCGCCGCCGCGGGCGCGCAGGTAGGAATCCAGTTCGAACTTCAGGAACTTGCGGATCTTGTCGGGGCCATACAGGTTCCGCATCACCCGCAGCGCCGAATACTGCGCCAGGGTTTCCGACAGCGACGTCGCCCCCTGCTGGTCGGCGCCGACGATCTGGTGCGCCCACCACTGGTGCGCGAACTCATGCGCGGCGATGTAGGTGACCATGTCGATCTTCTCGGGATCGCGGTAGTCGGCGATGAAGCCCAGCCCCTCAGACCAGGGGAAGGTGCCGGCGAAGGACTGGGCGAAGCGGGCGTAGTCGGGGAACTCCACCACCCGCGCCTGGCGGAACTGGTAGGGGCTGAAATTGGCCTGGTAATAGTCCAGCGACGCCTTCAACGCGGTCTGCATGCGCTCGACGTTATAGGGGTGGTGGGGGTCATAGTAGACCGACAGGTCGACGCCCTTGTAGCGCTGCGTCTTCACCAGATAGCGCGCCGACTGCACGGAGAAGAATTGCAGGATCGGCCCCTCGGTGACGAAGTGCGCCGTCCGCCGGCCACCCTGGGTGACGTCGGAAACCTTGTAGCCAGGCGCGATCGGGGTCTGGTCGGCGTCGGTGGTGACGGTGATGTCCGCGGTCGTCCAGCCGACATGGCCGATATAGCTGGTCTGCCGCGCGGCGGGGTTCTCATTCAAGGCCGGCGGGTGAAGGTCGTATTTCAGGCCTTGGCGCCAACGGGCGGCGTGGTCGCGCAGCAGCATGTCGCCACTCATGCCGATCACCGGCGCGATCTCCTCGGAGTTCACGAAGGTGCCGTTGTCCACCACGCTGGTCAGGTTGTCCCGGTTGCGGAAGCCGCGTTGAGCAACCTCGGTGGTGAAGGACAGGGTGCGCTTCTCGCCCGGCAGCATGGGGCTGTCGAAGGTGAAGATGCGATAGTTGAAGCGCGGATCGATAGCCGTCTTGACCCGGGCGTCCTGGACACTGAGGGCGCAGACGACGAGGTCGCGGGCGAAGCGGACGTGTGCCTCGTAGAGGGTGTGCCCCGTGCGGTTCTCCAGCACATAGACGCCCTTGGTCTCCAGCCACCGCCGATGCGGGTCGATGTTCACCGTCAGCCTGACCGCCGTGACACTGGGCTGGGGAACGGCTTGGTAGCCCGCCAAGGCCCGTTCGTAGTCGGCCAGGAACGCCTCGTTGTTGGCCCTGGTCCTGTAGGAATTCCAGACGTTGGTATTGACCAGGACGAAGGCGCCCGCGCCCAGGGCCGTGACCAGGCCGACCCCCGCCATGACCCCCGCCGGCCCCCGAAGGCGGATCGGCAGGCGCTGGAAGCGTGGGGCATAGCGGATCTCCGTGCCGCGCCGCCACAGGCCGTAGGACAGGGCCACCAGCAGCAAGCCCAAGCCGGCGTCATAGAGCCGCAAACACCAGGGTCCGATCCAGAAGGACCCGAGGCCGTTCATGTCCGAGAGCGGCATCCGGCTTTGGAAGGGGCTGCCGTAGAACAGCAGGCCGTGTTCCCAGCCGACGCGTGGCAAGGTCAGCACCCCCACGAACCAGACCAGCAGCACGCCCCAACCCACGAACTTGTTGGGGCTGAGCACCTGGAAGAACACCGCCAGGATCGCCAGGGCGGCGAAGTCCACCGCATGCGGGACGAAATACCAGACCAGATACTTCCAGGGCTCGAAGTCGGTGTAGCCCTTGCTGATCTGCAGGCCGACGGCGGCGGCGACGCTGGCCAGCAGGGTGGCCCACAGCACCAGGGTCACCGCCGCGATCTTGGGCAGGACGAAAGTCCAGTCCGGGGCCGGGGTGGCGTCGATGATCTCGTGCATGCGCCGGTCGCGGTCGCGCCAGACCAGGTCGCCGGCGAAATACCCGGCGATGATCATCGGGAAGATGACGAAGCCGCCCTCGAGCGCCGGGATCAGGATACGGGTCACCGGCCAGACCGCGGCCCCGTAGCGATCGTCCGAGGTGATTTGCCAGAGGATGGCGATGGCGTTTGCCATGCCCAGCGTCAGGATCGCCCAGAAGGCCACGCTCTTGAACACATGCGCCATGTCGAAGCGCGTACGCTCCATCATCTGCGCCGCGCCCGCGCCATGGGCCGGCGGGGCTGAAGGACGCAAGATAGCGGGCCGGGCGGGTTGCTCCGCCGGCAAGGGCGCGCGCGGGGCGAGGTTGCTCTTCAACCCCACGGCCTGAAGACGGCTCAGCGGATAGGCCAGGGCGAGGAAACCCGCGCCGAGCAGGAAGACGAAAATGCGGTTGAACAGCAGCACGCCGATCACCGGCGGGTCGAGGCTGTTGCGCTCGGCCACCGTCCAGTAGCGGGTGACGAAATCATAGGCCCCCGAACCAAACGGCTCCCAACGGGCGACGATCGGCGCCAGATCCGGCTGGGAGACGGCAATGCTGGTGATCGCGTAGAGCACCAGGAAGGCGATCACCCCGACAAAGGTCCAACCCATGGACCGGGTCACGGTGGAGAGGGTGAAGAAGGCCGCCGACGTGAAGAACACGTTCGGCAGGCCCATCACCAGATAGCCATAGACATAGGCCCCGGGCAGGAAGGGACCTTTCAGGTCGGGGTCGAGCCAGAAGGCCATCCCGCCCAACAGGCTGGCGATGGTCACCCCCAGGAAGCAGACGCAGACCACCGCGAACGCCCCGACGAACCGGCCGTAGAGATAGTCGAACTTCGTCAGGCGCGTGGTGCGCAGGATCGGCGCGAAGCCCGTCTCGTCATCCTTCAGCACTGAACCGGCCACGAAGGCGGTTCCGGCGAACATGAAGAAGATCGAGAACACTAGGTGCAGCTGGTTGACGAGGTCGGGGCTGTTGCGATGCACCCCACCGGCTGACCCGATGGTGATCGAGCCCACCCCCGTAATCACCATCGCCAGGGCGAAGAGGATCGCCGAGACGATCCAGAACAGCGGCTGACGGAGCTGGTAGCGAAATTCGAACCCTGCGACCTGGAGCAGCATCGGCGGTTCAGGCGGCCACGGCTTGGGCGGCGAGGGTGGAGAAGTAGACGTCTTCCAGCCCGCCGGCGATGGGCGCGAAACCCTCGCCCGGATCCTTGTCGGCCAGCACGTGCACCATGGTGCGCCCGGCGAACAGGCGCGTGGAGATGACCTCGTGCCGCTTGCTCAACTGGGCCACGTCAGCCTTGTCGACGGTCTTGACCCACACCCGTCCGTCCAGGGACGTCATCAGCGCCTGAGGGGCGCCCTCGCGCACGATCTTGCCGCCGGCGATAATCGCCATCCGCGGACAAAGGTCGGCCACGTCGGCGACGATATGGGTGGACAGGATCACCACCATGTTCTCGCCGATCTCGGACAGCAGGTTCAGGAACCGCTGGCGTTCCTCCGGATCGAGGCCCGCGGTGGGTTCGTCGACGATGATCAGCGAGGGCGCGCCGATCAGGGCCTGGGCAATGCCGAAGCGTTGGCGCATGCCGCCTGAGAACCCGGCCAGGGCTTTCTTGCGGTGCTGCCACAGATTGACCTGCTGCAGCAGGCCCTCCACCAGTTCGCGCCGCTCGCCCGCCTTGGCGAAGCCCTTCAGCACGGCCATGTGATCCAGCATGTCCTGGGCGGTCACCCGGGGATAGACGCCGAAATCCTGGGGCAGGTAGCCCAGGGTTCGCCGCAGCGCCTCTGGGTTCTTCAGCACATCGATGTCGTCGAAGCGGATGAACCCGGACGTCGGCGCCTGCAGGGTGGCGATGGTGCGCATCAGGGTCGACTTGCCAGCGCCGTTGGGGCCTAGCAGTCCGAACATGCCCCGCGGCACGGTCAGGCTGACCTCATCCAGGGCTTTCACGCCACCGGGATAGACATGGGTCAGGTTCTCAATGATCAGCATGGCGTCTGTAACAGCCTTGGGCGTGAATTTGCCCACCGATCCGCAATGCACGCCGCTCCCCGGCCCGGCAAGTGAAAGAACGGTTAGGCGCCCTGCCGCGTGTGGCTCTGGCCAAGGCGCGCGCGGGGGTTTAGGGGGCAAGGCATGGCCCACTACGTCTTCACCGCCCCGCCGCAGCCGGCGGTTCCCGTCGAGGGAACCGACGCCCTGTTCCCCGTGCGCCGCATCCTGTGCGTCGGGCGCAACTACGCCGCTCATCGGCGCGAGATGGGCGGCGACGACCGCGATCCGCCGTTCTTCTTCGCCAAGCCTGGAGACGCCGTCGTGCCCCCCGGCGGCGCGGTGCCCTATCCCACCGTCACCGGCAATTTCCATCACGAGATGGAGCTGGTGGTCGCCATCGGCCTTGGCGGGAGGAACATCGCCCCGGCCGACGCGCAAAAGCATATCTTCGGCTACGCGGCGGGGGTCGACCTGACCCGGCGCGATATGCAGAATGCGGCCAAGGACAAGGGCCAGCCCTGGGACGCCAGCAAGGGCTTCGACCACTCCGCCCCGATCTCGCCGATCCGCCGCCTGGACGGCCCGCCGCCGCAGGGCCGCATCACCCTGTCGGTCAACGGCCAGGTGAAGCAGGACGCCGTGGTCGCCGACATGATCTGGTCGGTGCCGGAGATCGTCGCCGAGGCCTCCAAGCTCTGGGCCCTCGCGCCCGGCGACCTGATCTACACCGGCACGCCGGAGGGCGTCGGCCCTCTGGTTCGCGGCGACAGGGTTTCCGGCGAGATCGAGGGCGTAGGGTCGCTCGCCTTCACCATCAGCTAGGCGGCCCGTTGAGCCTGATCCTTCATTCCTACTGGCGCGCCACCGCCCCCTATCGCGTGCGCATCGGCCTCTGTCTGAAGGGGTTGCCGTTCGACTCTGCACCGGTGAACCTGCTCAGCAACGAGCAGGGCGCCGCGCCCTACAAGGACGCCTACAATCGCCAGGCCCTGGTTCCCGCGCTGGAAACCGACGAGGGCGTCCTGACCCAGTCTCTGGCCATCCTGGAATGGCTGGACGAGGTCCATCCTCAGCCCCCGCTTCTGCCAAGGGCGCCCTTCGACCGCGCCATCGTCCGCGCCATGGCGGAGATCGTCGCCTGCGACATCCATCCGGTGAACAACCTGCGCATCCTCAAGGCCTTGAACGCGCTTGGCCACCCCACCGGCGGCGAGGAGCAACTGGCTTGGGGCAATCGCTGGATCACCGACGGCTTTGCGGCCCTGGAACCGATGGTCGCCCGCCATGGCCAAGGCTTCGC
Organism: Caulobacterales bacterium; assembly: GCA_038228945.1. Classification (GTDB taxonomy): domain Bacteria; phylum Pseudomonadota; class Alphaproteobacteria; order Caulobacterales; family Caulobacteraceae; genus Acaudatibacter. Next base: position 154,408 of record JBBROW010000001.1, on the reverse strand, counting down.
CTTCGGTGACACCCCGACCATCGCCGATTGCGTCCTGATCCCGCAGCTGTGGTCATCCAGCCGTTTCGCCGTGGACCTCGCGGCCTTCCCGGCCCTGCGCGGAGTCGCGGCGCGCGCCGCGGAGCATCCGGCGTTTCAAGCCGCCCACCCGGACCGGCAGCCGGACAAACCCGCCAGCTAAATTAAGGCGCGACGCCCCAGATCCGCACCCGCGACTCCACCCGCTTGCCTGACGCGTCGACCACGGTCACCCGGTAGAATCCCGGCGCGGTCGGACGCCAGATGGCGTGGCCGCTGATCGGGTCGACAGGGATCGGCTGGCCGTCGACGTACCAGCTTAGCCCCGTCCCGCCGGCGGCCAGGGACAGGCCCCGCGATCGGGGTCCGAATCCCGGCGCCTCGATGCTGGCCCCGTCGGGCGGGAAGATCAGGTGCGGGCCAGGGTTGGGGCGGTCCAGCTGGCGCAGGGCGTCCGGCGCCGACTTCGGCGCGATGGCGCGCGGCGCCGAGACGGCCGGGGCAATCTGGTCGGCGACGTCGAACAACAGTGGCAGGGCGGCGCTGGCCCCGGTCAGGCCGTTGCGCGCGCCGCCATCGGCGCGGCCGGTCCACACCGCGATGGCATAGTCCCCCGCCACCCCCGCCGCCACCGCGTCGCGGAAGCCGTAGGAGGTGCCGGTCTTGAAGGCCATGGCCGGCCCGCCCCGGGTGAGAGCGGAGGGGGCGCGGCCCTTGGGGGTCGGAGCCTCGCGCAGAATATCCATGACCTGGCGGGCGGCGGCGGCGCTGACCAGGCGCACGCCGTGCGACCGCGCGATGCGCGCCGCGTCGTCCTGGGTCCAGGCCAGGGGCTTGGCCACGCCGCCATCGCCCAGGGCGGCATAGAGCATGGCCATGTCGCGCAGGGTGATCCCCTCCCCGCCCAGAGCCAGGGCCAGGCCGGCGTCGCGATAGCCCGCCTTGGGCCGCACCAGATGCGCGCCGGCCCCCTCCAGCCGCGCCTCGAAGGCCTGTGGCCCGACCCGCTCCAGCAAGCTGACGGCGGGCACGTTCAGCGAGTGCATCAGGGCTTCGCGGGCGGTCACCCGGCCGTGGAACACCCGGTCAAAGTCCTCCGGCTGGTAGTCGGAAAACCGCCGTGGGGTGTCGTCCACCTCTGTGTCGGGGGCGGCGACGCCGGCCTCAAAGGCACAGGCGTAGATGAAGGGCTTCAGGGCCGAGCCGGGGGAACGCAGGGCACGGGTCAGGTCGATCCAACCTCCCGGCCGGTCCAGCCCCCCCGAACCCACCGCCGCCCGCACCGCCCTGCCTTTCAGCTGCACCACCAGGATCGCCACCACCCCCTGGCCGCCCTGTTCGCGGGCGGTGCGGGCGGCCAGGGGCTCCAAGCGTCGCTGCAGATCCGCGTCCAGGGTGGTGATCACCGAGGCCTGGGTATTGGGCGCGGCATGGGCCAGTTGGCCGGCGGCGTGCCAGGCCAGGGCGGGAAAGGGCGCGCGAGACGGAATGTGATCAGCGTCAGCCTCGTCCGCGCGGGCCTGGGTGATTAGGCCCGCGCCGACCATCTTCTCCAGCACCCGGTGACGCGCCAGCCGCGCCGGGCCGGGCCGGCGGTCGGGGCGGCGGGCCTCCGGCGCCTGGGGCAGGGCGATCAGCAGGGCCTGCTCGCTGTCGGTCAAGGTCGCTGGCTCGTGGCCGAAATAGGCCAGGCTGGCCGCCCGAGCACCCTCCAGATTGCCGCCGTAGGGCGCCAGGGTGAGGTACATGGCCAGGATCTGGCGTTTGGAGAACCGGGCCTCCAACTGCACCGCGCGCAGCATCTCCACCAGCTTGAAGGGAATGGTGCGAGGGTGGGGTTGCAGCAAACGCGCGGTCTGCATGGTCAGGGTGGAGGCGCCGGAGGATATCCGGCCGTGGATCAGGGCCGAGACCGCCGCCCGGATCACCGCGAAGGGGTCAACGCCGCCATGCGCATAGAACCGCGCGTCCTCGATCCGCACCAGGCGCTCCAGAAAGGCGGGATCGGTGCGCGCCAGGTCGGCCCGAATCCGCCAGCGGCCGTGCTCCACCGGCAGGGCGCGCAGCCAGGCGCCCTTGTAGTCCAGGGCCACCGGCGAGGACCGCTCGGCGCGGGAGACGTCCGGTGGCAGGGCGGCGTCCAGGGCCAGGGCGGCGCATTCCAGGGTGAGGAACCCGATCAGGCCAAAGACCAGGCGGCGGATGAAGCGGTGTTCGGCCGCCATGGCCGCCTTTCCTTCTCCCCCTGCGGGAGAAGGTGGCGGCGAAGCCGACGGATGAGGGGTCGGGCAGCCTTCGGGACTATCCTGCCGCACGCCAATCCCCACTCGGTCCGTCGACCCCTCATCCGACCTCCCGCGGAGGCCACCTTCTCCCGCAAGGGGAGAAGGAACGCCTACTTACCGCCGCTTGGCCGCCACCGGCAGGTCACTGGTCTCCGCAACCGTTTTCAACGCCGGCTTAACCGCCGGCGCCACAGCCGGCGCTTCGGCCAGGGCCACCACCAGACGGCCCGGACTTGAGCGGCCGAAGACGGCGGCGTGGTACATGTCGATGGCCTGGGCGCTTGGCAGGAAGAAGTCGCCGGGGGTCACCGCGCGGGCCACATAGGCCAGGGCGAAGTGGCCCTTGCCCGGCAGGCTCATGGCGGCCATGTAGCGATCATCACGGGCCTCCTGCACGCTGGCCGTGGTCAGCTTGCCCAGGAACTTGAACGGCCCGGTCTCCGCGTCGTCTGGGCTCAGCGTGGTCTCGATCTCGAACCCGGCGGGCAGGGCGTCGTCCACCGCCAGGGCGGTGGTCTGGCCCCGGGACGAATTGCCCTCCACCAGCACGATCACCCGGTCCCCCTGTTTCAGGTTGGCCAGGTTCACCGAGCCGCCGGTGAAGCCATAGAAGGTCTTGGTCACCGACAGGCCGGCGCTCTCCGACGGCGGCGTGGCGATCGGCGTCCCCCGCACCGTCACGGTTCGCCATATGGCGCCGCCCTGGTTGGTGAAGTGGGCGTCCGCCAGACGTCCGACCCCCCAGCGCGGCGTGCCCCCAGACGCGGGCAGGGCCAAGGCGCCCGTGGCTGCGATCTTCGGCGGGCCGGAAGCCTTGAGCATGAAGTGCGCCGCCCGCAGCAGGGCCGCGGCCTCCTGGGTGTTGAGCGCGCCGGGGTCCTTGACCGCCCCGTCGAGGCGGCCTTGGAGGTTGCGCGCCAGGTCGGTTTCGCCGGCTTCATAGGCCAGGGCGATCACCGCGCCGAGATCGCGCAGGGGGCTCTGGTAATAGTCCTCGTCCTCGACGAAGAAGATCGGCCCGATCTGCAGCAGGGAGCGCTGATAGCCTAGCTTCTGCACCGCCTGGACAAAGGCGTCATGCGCCCGGGCGTGGTCGCCCATCATCGCCAGGCCAGCGCCCACCTGGGCAATGGACAGCGGCGCGGCCTCGTCCTTCATCTGCACGTCGTGCCACCAGCGCAGCCGGGCCAGGTCGCCGCGACCGCCCTTGGCCAGGTCGTAGAGGGCATAGGCGGCGGCGCGGGCGCGCATGCGGTCGGTGGCCTTCTTGGCCGCGTCCTTGTTGCCGCCCCACCACTCCGGATACTCCAGGCGATAGGCCACGGAGGCGAAACCATCCGGCCGGCTGATCTGGCGCATGGCCGACAAGGCCTTGTCCACCGCCTCATCCGGCACGGGCGACCCGTGAGCCTTGGCTTCCAGCAGGAAGTCGGTGGCATAGGCGCCCAGCCAGGCGTCGGCCTCGCCGTCGCCTACCCGCCACAGGCCAAAGGCGCCGTCCAGGGTCTGGCGGTCCAGCAGCTTGCCCACCGCGTCGTTGAAGCCCCGCGCGATCCTGGGATCGTTGGACACTTCCGAGGCGTAGAGCAGGGGATAGGCGGTGGAGACCAGTTGCTCGGTGCAGCCGTAGGGATAGCGCGACAGGTCCAGCGCGATAGGCGCGGGGTCGAAGCCCTTGAACGGCGAGTAGCTGACCTGCATCGTGATGTCGCCGGCCGCCATACCCGATAGCAGGGCCGCCGGCGGGGTGTAGGTCTCGCCTGGCTGCTGCAGCGCCGTCGTGGCCCGCGTCACCGGCCCCCAGCCCAGGCGGGTCTCGATGTCATAGTCCTTGGCAGTGTTGAAGCCAGGGCCGGCTACCTTGAAGCCGACCTTGCCGATGCCGGTATGGTCGGGCGCCAGGAACGGGATGTGTTCGGCGATGCGGGTGTTGACCAGCAGCTGGTAAGCCTTCTTGAACACCCCGACGATGCCGTTGGTGGCCCAGGTCTCCACGGAATAGAGTCCGGGCTTGCCCTCGACATTGTGCAATTCCAGCGTCGCGAAAGCCTTGTCGCCGGGCGACAGGAAGCGGGGCAGGTCCAGGTCGGCCACCACCGGCTGGCGGACGGTCAGCGGCGTCGAGCCGGAACCCACGGCGTTGTCGGTCCAGGCCACCGCCATGATCCGCACCTCGCCGTTGAAGGCGGCGGCGGGCAGTTTCACCACCGCCTTGCCGTCCAGGCCGGTCTCCACCACCCCCGACCACAGGGCCACGGTCTTGATCGGGGTGACGGTCAGTCCCTCCCCGCCCAGCTCGTCGCCGCCGAAGTTGATATTGGCCGGCGCGCCCAGGTTGGGGTCCAACAGACGGCCGTAGTCGTCGCGGTAGTCGACAGTGAGCGCGCGTTTGCCGAAGTACCAGTCGGCTGGATCGGGGCTGGCGAACTTGGTCAGCGCCAATATGCCCTGGTCCACCGCCGCGACGGTCACGTGCGCCGTCTGGCCAAAGCCCAGCCCATGCACCTGCAAAGGCACCTCCACCGGCGCATTGGAGTCGATCTTGCCGGGCGTGCCGATGTCCACGGTCAGCTTGCGGCCCTTGGGATCCAGCTTTACATAGATCAGGCCCAGCGCCCGCCGAGGCCTGGGCGAGGACACCGGGTCGCGGGGCTGGATGACGCTGACCAGGATATAGGCCCCGCCGCCCCAGGCCGCGGAGGTCTTCAGGCGGATCACCCCGCCCTTTTCACCCACCGAGGCGGTCTTCAGGTCGATGAGGCGATCGGTGGCCACGGCGGCCTGAACCTCGCCGCCATAGGGCGGCTTGATGGCGATCTCCACCGTGTCGCCCTGCTCATAGGTCTTCTCACCGGCGCTGATCCGGACCATGTCCGGCGCATCGGCGTCCTCGGCGGTGGAGCCCCAGCCGGCGGTGAACCGCCGCACCATGGTCACCCCGTCGGGGCCGGTGAGCTCCAGGCGATAGTCGCCCCAGCCCAGCTTCTTGTTCAGCTTGGCGCCCTGGCCGGCGGCGATGTTGAGCACGCCTTTCATCACCACCACGTCGCGGCTGGTGCGGCGCCACTGCCATTTACCGTCCTGCTGGTACCAGTCGTAATTCCAGTTCTCGGTGATCAGGCTGTAGCTGACGCCCGACGTGGCGACCCGCTGGCCCTGGGCGTTGACGGAGATCACGTCGATGCTCACCGGCGGGGCGTTCTGGCCCTGGGCCTGCCCCTCGTCGACCTTGACGCCCAGATAGGCGGGGCGGGTGCGGACCTTCAGCGACAGGCCCTCGCGCACTGGGCGGCCGCCCGGCTCGAACACCGAGGCGGTGACCTGGGCCACCAGGGGCTCGGTGGTGTCGCCGGCTTCCGAGCCATTGAACACCAGGTTGGCGTGGCCGGCGCCATCGGTGACCGTGGTGCCCAGCTCGACCATCTTTTCGGAGAAGGGGTTCTTCTCGTCGCCCCACTCATAGCCCTGGAACTGCGGGAAGGGGTTGGGGTCGACACGCAGTCGCGCCTCGCCCTGCGTCTGCAGGCCCGAGCCGATGGCGCCATAGAGGAACCGAGCGGAGACATCGATGGCCCGCGCCTCGGTCCCGGTGACCGGCTGGGCGGCGTGGCCGTCGGTGGTCACCGCCAGGCGTTGCGGGGCAAAATCCTCCACCGAGAACGACAGGCTGCCGGAAGCGGCGTCCAGGCCGTCCATGTGCAACTCGGCGGTCCAGTGACCGCGCGGGGCGCTCTTGGGCAGGGCGACATCATCGGTCACCGCGCCGCCGTCGGCCTTGTCGAAGGGGTAGCGTTTGAACTCAACGCCGGAGGGCCGCTTGACCAGGACGTAACCCTTGCGATCCTTCACCGCCCGGGCTTCAAGGTCCCGCACCAGGGCCACCAGCCGCACGGTCTCGCCCGGCCGATAGATGCCGCGGTCGGCGTACAGGAAGGCGTCCACCGCCGCGCCAGGAGTCCGGCCCTCGGTGGCGCCGGGGGCGTCGGCCCCGGGCTGACGGCCACCGGCCGCCTGTTTCGACAGGTCCACCGGCGAGCGGGTCAGGTCGATCACCGCCAGGTCACCGGCCGGGCCGTAGGCCATGACCATCTTCGGCGTCGCGGCGCCCTCGCCTTCCAGCAGGCTGTGCGGGAAGGTGGCGCGGCCGGACGCGTCGGTCTTGGCGACCCCCAGGTCCTCGCCGTTCTGAGCCACCAGGGCCACCTGCAGCCCGGGCAGGGTCTTGGCGGTCTTCAGCGAGCGGACCACCACGTCCAGGGCGTTCTGGCCGGTGTAGGCCGACAGCGCCATGTCGGTAAACATGATCCAGCGGCGGGCCTGGGCCGGCTGGGTCCCCTCGCCTTCCTTGTTGGCGGGATCACGGCCGCCGGAGTTGTCGCGCACCTTGATCACATAGCCGCCGGCCTTCATCTCCTTGAGCACGGCGCCCAGGGGAAAGACGGTGGTCAGCTTGGCGGCTGGGTCGCCCTTCACCGGGACGGTTCCCTTCCAGACGATGGTCCCCTCGTCGTCAGGGCTGTCCTCGCCGTAGTCGTCGGCGTAGTCACCCTCGCCGGTGGGCTGGGGCGCGGAGATGGATTTGCGCGGCAGGTTCCGGGCCGGCACGCGCCAGACCTCCACCGCCAGCTTGGTGACATTGATGGTCTCGATGCCGACGCCGTCGGACTCTTCGCGCGGCAGGATCACGCCGCTGCCGGCGAAGCCGACATAGGGGGGCTTCTCGCCGAAGGTGAAGTCCACGTCGGCGTTGTCGGCCAGGGTCTGACCGCCGGCGCCGGGCAGGCCCTTGAGCAGGGTCACCCTGCGGTCGGCGAAACCCACGCCGCCGATGCACAGTTCGTCGTCCTTGGCGGTGACCGCCGCGGGGTGGCCGAGATCCGGCGAAACCAGGACGAAATCGGAATAGGATTTCGACGCGTCCAGGGGCTTGGACATCTCAACGCAGGCCAGGGGCTGGGCGCCGGAAGTATCCATCCGCGTCTTCCAGACCGCGAAGCCGTCCGGCTTTGGGATGCCACGGCGCGGCGCGTCTGCCGAGCGGGGCTTGCCGAACATCGACCACAGGCTGGCCCCCGGCGACAGGGCCGCGCCGTTGTGGCTTCGAAAGCCGCCGTCGACACCCTTTGCCACCAGGAAACCGCCGCCAAACCCCACGACCAGGGCCGCAATGGCCGCCGCGACCAGACTACGGTTCATTTTCAGCTAGCCCTCTTGGCCGGCGGCGCAATGGCGCAGGCGCTAGCGAGGGAAGCGCAACCGTGGCGGAGGGTCAACTGGCCGAACGCCGGTATTTCCCGCAGCGCTCCGCACCGATCCGCACAACCGCCATCCCGGCCGCCGGTCCAGCTTGCGGAACTGTGCGAAAATAAAAGGCCGGATAGAAACAAAAGGCCCGACAAGCGGGGGAGCGCTGCCGGGCCTCGGGAGCCGCCTGGTCGGGGGGAACCGGCGTCTCGATGAAGCTTAGATGGGAAGCGGTTCGGGGGATGCAAGGGCCGGCGCGACACAAGATCGGGGCCCGGTTCAGGGTCCCGGCGCGACGACCTGCCGCCCGAACTTCGGCGCCAGGGTAAACGCCCCTTAACCCTCTTGGCCGAGAAGTGGCTGATAGCGTGTGGCGCGACTGGGGGATTGCATGGCGAAGGCGGCAAGGCGCAGCGGGACACAGGTGATGTGGCACGTGGCGCATCTGGCCTGGACCCACGACACCGTCGCGCGCTTCCGCGGCGGGGTGACCGCCGTGGTCGGCTTCGGCCTGGTGCTGGCTCTGGCCACCTATCATGCCGCCGACCCCAGTTTCGACGCCGCCTCGGGCGAGCGGGCGCGCAATATCCTGGGCGGCGCCGGCGCCAACCTGGCCGACGTTTCCATTCAACTCCTGGGCCTGTCCGCCTGGGTCGTGGCGGTGATCCTGGTGGCCACCGGCCTGGCGCGCGCCGCCGACCGGGCGCCCGCCGCTACGCGAGGCCGCCTGCGGCTACGCGCGGTCGTCGGCGTTCTGGGGGTCCTGGCCCTGGCCGGGGTCCTGGCCGCCCCCTCGCCGCCCGCCGCCTGGCCCCTGGCCAAGGGCCTTGGCGGCCTTGTGGGCGACGGGGTGCTAAGCGCCCTGGCCGCCCTGTTCGCCTTCGCCCACCTGCCCGCCGCCCATCTGATCGCCGCCGTGTTGCTGGCCATTGGCGGCCTGACCGCCTGCGGGTTCGCCATCGGTCTTCGCCGCGGCGACGCGGCCGCCTCGGCCCGCTGGGTCGCGGATCGCAACGCCGCGCGGCTGGCGGCCAGGACCGCGGCGCGTAGATCCGGGATCGACAGCGTTCCGGCCGGCAAGGTTCGGGACCCCCGACCTGCCCGAGCGTCCCGCGTGGCGCCGCCCGCCGCGGCTGACGAAGACACCTTCGACGCCTCGACTCAGTTGCCGGAAACGGCCGCGCCGCTTTCCATCCGCCAGCCCAAGGCGGCGCCGAAGCCCTCTGGACGTGAGGCCCGCGAGGGGCAGAAGAGCTTCGATTTCGTCGAAACCGGCGGCTTCCAGCTGCCCGAACTGGCCATGCTGGCCAAGCCCAAGCCCCGCGCCTCCTCCTTCGATGAAGGGGCCTTGCGCCAGAACGCCCGGTTGCTGGAAAGCGTCCTGGCCGAGTTTGGCGTGCGCGGCCAGATCGACCAGATCCGGCCAGGCCCGGTGGTCACCCTCTATGAGCTGGTCCCCGCGGCCGGGGTGAAGTCGGCGCGCGTGGTGGCGCTGTCCGACGACATCGCCCGCTCCATGAGCGTCGCCGCCTGCCGCGTGGCCGTGGTCGCCGGCCGCAACGCCATCGGCATCGAACTGCCCAACGCCCGGCGCGAGACGGTCTATCTTCGCGACCTGCTGGCCAGCGCGGAATACGAGAAGCACAGCCAGGCCCTGCCCCTGGCGCTAGGCGAAACCATCGGCGGCGAGCCCTATATCGCCGACCTGGCCAAAATGCCCCACCTGCTGATCGCCGGCACCACCGGGTCCGGCAAGTCGGTGGGGGTCAACGCCATGATCCTGTCGATCCTCTACCGCCTGCGTCCCGACCAGTGCCGGTTCATCATGATCGACCCGAAGATGCTGGAATTGAGCGTCTACGACGGCATCCCGCACCTGCTGACCCCCGTGGTCACCGACCCGAAGAAGGCGGTGGTCGCCCTGAAGTGGACGGTGCGCGAGATGGAGGACCGCTATCGGCGGATGTCCAAGATCGGGGTGCGCAACGTCGCCGGCTATAACGAGCGCGCCGTGGAGGCCGCCGCCAAGGGCGAGCACTTCGTGCGTACCGTCCAGACCGGCTTCGATGACGCTGGCCGGCCGATCTACGAAGAAGAGAAGCTCCGCCCCGAACCCATGCCCTATCTGGTGGTGGTGATCGACGAGGTCGCCGACCTGATGCTGGTGGCGGGCAAGGATATCGAAGGCGCCGTCCAGCGCCTGGCCCAGATGGCCCGCGCCGCCGGCATCCACCTGATCATGGCCACCCAGCGCCCGTCGGTGGATGTGATCACCGGCACCATCAAGGCCAACTTCCCCACCCGGATCAGCTTCCAGGTGACCTCCAAGATCGACGCCCGCACCATCCTGGGCGAGCAGGGCGCCGAACAGCTGCTGGGCCAGGGCGACATGCTGTACATGGCCGGCGGCGGCCGCGTGACCCGTCTGCACGGCCCCTTCGTCTCCGATGGCGAGGTCGAGGAAGTGGCCAGGTTCCTGCGCCTGCAGGGCGAGCCGCAATATCTGGAAGACGTCACCACGGCCGACGACGAAGACGGCGAGGGTGGCCTGGGCGTCGAGGGCGGTGGCGGCGGGGGCGGCGGCGACAACCCGAACCTCTACGACCACGCCGTGGCGGTGGTGACCCGCGACCGCAAGGCCTCCACCAGCTACATCCAGCGCCGCCTGCAGATCGGCTACAACCGCGCCGCCTCGCTGATGGAACGCATGGAGCGGGAAGGGGTGGTGGGCGCCGCCAACCACGCCGGCAAGCGCGAGATCCTGGCCGGGCCGCCACCGCCCGGCTGACGCCCACTCCCGAGGCCTTGGCGGCGATCAAGATGCCGTATTCATGCCCGCCCGGCGTGGTATTTACCGTCGATGATCAGTCGCCGCTTCGCCATCGCCGCCTTCAGCCTCGCCCTCGCCGCGCCGCTAGCCCTTGCTCCCGCCGGCTTCGCCAAGCCCGTGGCCTTTACCCCCCTAAGCGCCGACGACCAGGCGCTGGCGGACAAGGCCATCGCCTATCTGCAGGCCACCAAGAGCGCCAAGGGCGGATTCAAGCAGACCGATTCCCGGGGCAACGTCATGCAGGGGACCTTTTTCCTGCAGCGCCCCGGCAAGGCGCGCTTCGACTATGATCCGCCGGCGCGGATGATCATGGCGTCGGACGGTCAGGTGGTGTCCGTGTGGAACCTGCGGCTGAAGACTTTTCAGAGCTATCCCCTGAGCCTGACGCCCCTGGGCATCTTCCTGGCCAAGGAGATCCGGCTGGACGGGGGCGTGAAGGTGGTGCGCGTCGATCGCCTGGCCGACGGCTTCACCGTCGTCGCCCGCGACACTCGCCATCAATTCCGGGGTCAGATCGCCCTGACCTTCGCTGACAATCCCTTCCGGCTCACGGGCTGGACCATCACCGACGCGCAGCGCCTATCGACGCGTGTAGACCTGACGGATTTCGCCTTAACCGCGCCCTTTGACGCCAGCTTCTTCAAGCCGGCAAACCCTTATGCCAAGCCGGTCGTTCGTTAATTGTAGTGAATTTGTCACAAGCAAGCTTTTTGAACTGGGCGCTTGACATTGTGGATCGGAGTGGCAAATATGATACTCATCGCGGTGAGGCATCCGACCTGCCTCATTCGTATCCGTGCCGGAACCTATCCCCTCCCGGCGGCGGCATGAGAGACGACTTCAATCGCCCGGACGCGCAATGCGTCCGGGCGTTTTTTCTGGGCAGAGATTCGCTGCATGATCGCCAGTCCGGCGATTTATTGTGCGCCGCCCACCCCACGCGAGGTTGAATGCGCCTTAGGATCGCCACCTGGAACGTCAATTCCGTGCGCCTGCGCGCCGAGCAGGTGCAGCGTTTCGTCGCCGAACAGGCGCCGGACGTGCTGTGCCTGCAGGAGATCAAGTGCCAGGAGGGCGAGTTCCCCCTGAACGCCTTCATCGAGGCCGGCCTGCCGCATGTGCGGATCGCCGGCCAGAAGGGCTGGCACGGGGTGGCCACCGCCTCTCGCCTGCCCTTCGAGCCGGCGCCCCTGCTGGACCTGTGCCGTGAGGGCCATGCCCGCGAGGTCGGGGTGACGGTGGCTGGGATCGAGATCCACAACTTCTACATCCCCGCTGGCGGTGACCTGCCCGACCGGGCCCTGAACGCCAAGTTCGACCACAAGCTGGACTTCTACGAGCGCCTGACCGCGCAAATGGCCCGGCGCGATCCCAAGGATCCCCTGGTGATCACTGGAGACCTCAATGTGGCGCCCGGCGAGAACGACGTCTGGAACCACAAATACATGTCCAAGGTGGTCAGCCACACCCCCGTGGAGGTGGAGGCCATGAGCGCGCTGCAGGCCAGCCTGGGGTTCATCGACCTGATGCGCGAGGCGGTTCCGGAGCCCGAGAAGCTGGCGTCCTGGTGGAGCTACCGCGCCGAGGATTTCCGCAAGTCCGCGCGGGGCCTGCGGCTGGACCACATCTGGGTCACCCCCGGCCTGCGCGAAGCCGCCTTCCGCCTGGGGAGCGCCGCCTGCCGCATCCACGACGACGTCCGCGCCTGGGAACGCCCCAGCGATCATGCGCCGGTGACGGCGGATTTGGGGTTTTAGCTACGGCGCCAGCCGGTACCCGCCTGCCTCGGTAAGCAGGAGCCGCGCATTGGCGGGCTCCGGTTCGATCTTCTGGCGCAGGCGGTAGACGTGGGTTTCCAGGGTGTGGGTGGTGACGCCGGCGTTGTAGCCCCACACCTCGGTCAGCAGCTCCTCGCGCGACACCGGCTTGCCGCCGGAGCGGTAGAGGTACTTGAGGATGTTGGTTTCCTTGTCCGTCAGGCGGATCTTCTTGCCCTTGGCGTCCAGCAGCAGCTTTTGCGCCGGCCGGAATTCGTAAGGCCCGATGCGGAAGACCGCGTCCTCCGATTGTTCGTGGCTGCGGAGTTGGGCGCGGATGCGGGCCAGCAGGACGTTGAACTTGAAGGGCTTGGTCACATAGTCGCTGGCGCCGCTGTCGAGGCCCAGGATGGTGTCGGAGTCGCTGGCCGCGGCGGTGAGCATTATGATCGGCGCGGTGACCCCGCCATTGCGCATCAGCCGGCAGGCCTCGCGGCCGTCCATATCGGGCAGGTCCACGTCCAGCAGGATCAGGTCCGGCCGGGTGTCCTTGGCCTGTCGGACGCCCTCGGCGGCCGAGCCGGCTCCGGCCGCCTCGAATTCCTCATGCAGCTCCAGCTGCTCGACGAGGAGACCCCGCAGGTCGGTATCGTCGTCGATGACCAGGATCGTCTTGCGTTGCGCCATGCTAAGACCATGCACCGTTCAAGGGGTCGCCGCCAAGCCCGCGCCAGAGGCATATCATGATCTTCACCGCCCATGCTGATGGAACCTTCGCCCTGGGCGACAGCGTCGTACGGTGCGCCCTGGGCAAGGGTGGGGTCAAACCGGCGGTGGAAAAGCGAGAGGGCGACGGGGCCACCCCGCTGGGAACCTGGCCGATGCGCCGCCTGCTGTACCGGCCCGATCGCGGCGGCAGGCCCCTGACGGCCCTGCCCGCCCAGCCCATCGGCCCCTCGGACGGCTGGTGCGACGCGCCGGCCGACCCGGCCTATAATTGCCCGGTTACCCTGCCCTATCCGGCAAGCGCCGAGCACCTTTGGCGGGGCGACCACGTCTACGACCTGCTCGTGGTCCTGGGCCACAACGACAGCCCGCCAGCCGCCGGCATGGGATCGGCGATCTTCCTGCACCTGGCGCGGCCCGACTATGCCCCCACTGAGGGCTGCGTCGCCCTTTCCCGCCCCGATCTGGAGCGGGTGCTCGGCCAGGCCAAGCCCGGCGACACTCTTACGATCCGTGCGGAACCGCGCTGACGTGCGCCGAACGCGCGCCGAACAGGGCCGAGCCCACCCGAACGCTGGTGGCCCCAAACGCGATGGCGGTCTCGAAGTCGGCGCTCATGCCCATGGACAGGACCGCAAGGTCGTTGCGCGCGGCGATCTTACGCAGCAGGGCGAAGTGCGGACCGGCCGGCTCCGCCTCGGGCGGTATACACATCAACCCCTCGATCGGCAGGTCAAGGGATCCCCGACAGAGCGCGATGAAGGCGTCGGCGTCGCGCGGCGCGACCCCGGCCTTCTGCGGCTCCTCGCCCGTATTGACCTGCACCAGCAGGCGCGGCGCGCGGCCCAGACGCTGGACCTCCCCGGCCAGGGCGTGGGCCAGGCGCTCGCGGTCCACCGTCTCGATGACGTCGAACAGGGTAAGGGCGTCACGGGCCTTGTTGGTCTGCAACGGGCCGATCAGACGCAGCTCCAGGCCCTGACGCCGATCAGCCCAGCGCTCGTCGGCCTCCTGTACCCGGTTCTCGCCAAAGATCGCCTGGCCGGCGGCGAGCACCGGGGCGATGGCTTCCCAGGGCTGCTGTTTGGAGACCGCCGTCAGGGTCACCGAAGCCGGGTCGCGCCCCACGGCGCGGGCGGCGGCGGCCATCCGCGCCAGGATGTCGGCGCGCGCCTTGGCCGGATCAAAGGGCGCGGTGGGGATAGCGGACATTGAGCGGGGACAGCCTTTCAAGCCTGTGGCGAACGGCGCGGACGCTAGGCCGCCGACGCCGCGCGGGAAAGCCCCCCACGCCACGGCCCCTGCCGCCTCTGCTGTTCTTCACCGATCCGCTTCGCACACCCCGGCCAGAATCGGTTTTGCTGCGCCTGCCCGCCGGTTCGGCCGTGGTCTATCGACCCTTCGGCGGCGACGACGCGCTTGGCCAGGGCCGGCGGCTCCGGCGGATCGCCCGGCGCCGCGGGCTTGTCTTTCTGGTGGGGGCCGACCCGTCCCTCGCCGCGGCCCTGAAGGCGGACGGGGTGCATCTGCCACAGCGCCTGGCCGGGCTGGCCTGCCAAATCCTCCGACAGCACCCTGGATGGACGGTGACCGCGGCGGCCCATAGCTTGGCGGCGGCCATCGCCGCGCGGCGCGGCGGCGCCCAGGCGGTGGTGATCTCACCGGTGTTTCCCAGCGCCAGCCCCTCGGCGGGTAAGGCGCTTGGCCCGGTGAAATTCGCGATCATCGCCCGCGCGGCCGGTCTCCCCGCCTATGCCCTGGGCGGGGTCAACGCGCGCACGGCAAGGCGCCTAGCGCTCGGACCAGCGGCTGGAATCGCGGCGATAGAAGGGATTCTGGAGAAAAGCTCAGCTGACTAGAACTTGCCGGCCTAAAACTTGAAAGTCGTTTCCAGGCGGACCCGCGGCGCGGTCGGCTGCGGCTGGATCTTGGCGGCGGTGTCGACCGAGTCATTGCTCAGGCTGACGCCGGCGCCGACGCGAAGCCGCGGCGTGGCCCGATAGTAGACCCCCGGCGCTACATCCTTCCACTGCATGTCGCGGTCGGTGTGCTGGGTCATATCCAGGCTGAGGCCCCAGCGGCCGGTCCTGGCGTCCCATTGCAGGGTGCGGTGCGGGGCCATGGGGTTGGTGGTCGGTTGGGCGGCGAAGGCTTCGACGGAGTCGGTGTGCGGGCGAATCTGTTGCGCATGCGCACCCGTTGCGATCGCCGCAAGGACGATCGCCACACAGACCGCTACGCTAGATCTCACCGGCGCCATCGCCACTCAACTGCCCCTCATGCCTCGACATTCGCCCCCAGAAAGGGGGGAAAGCCAATCTAGGCTCATCTGGATTAAGGGTGCGTAACAGCGAACGTCAACCCTCAGCCTTCCACTTTGACCCCAGGCGCCGCAATGGGCGGCGCCCTGTGGCGACTCCGCAACGCGATTCCTGTTTGGCGACCGAACCTTGATGCTATAGACGCGTCTTCCCGGGGGCGAGCCGTGCCGTGCTAGTCGCGGCGAAATAATTTTGTGGAGCGGACAAGCATGCCGTTTGAGCGCGGGACCTTCAAACGTGGCGCGATGATCGGGGTGATGGCCTTTGGCCTCATCGGACTCGCGGCCTGCGGAGGTCGAACGGCCAATTCGCTGGATAACAGCCACGGGCGCGGGGGGTCGGCGGCAGCCGCCATCGGCGTCAATGGCTATCTGTGGCGCGCCACCCTCGATACCCTGGCCTTCATGCCCCTGGCGTCCGCGGACCCCTACGGCGGCGTGGTCATCACCGACTGGTACGTCAATCCGGAAAAGCCCGACGAGCGCTTCAAGTGCACCGTCTACATCCTGGATTCGCGCCTGCGCGCCGACGGCCTGAACGTCACCGTGTTCAAGGAAGTCAGCAACGGCGCCGGCGGCTGGGTGGCGTCTCCCACGGCGAACCAAACGTCCACGGATATCGAAAACGCCATCCTGACCAAGGCTCGGCAGCTTCGGCTTTCCAACCTTCACGGCTAGCGCCGCCTTCGTTTCGTGACGGAAGGCGCGCTCCGCCCCGGAACGCGTCCGTGATCGCTTGCGGGCGTGTTCGAGGGTGACCCCATTCCCCTTCGGCTAAACCCCCTCTAAGAGCGGTCACGACATGGCCCGATACAATCCCAAAGAGACAGAGCCCAAATGGCGCGCCGCCTGGGCTGAGGCGGACGTGTTCCGCGCTGCGGACGCGTCCGACAAGCCTAAGTTCTACATGCTCGAGATGTTCCCCTATCCATCGGGGAAGATTCACGTGGGGCATGCGCGCAACTACGCCATGGGCGACGTGGTGGCCCGCTTCAAGCGCGCCCGGGGCTTCAACGTCCTGCACCCCATGGGCTGGGACGCCTTCGGCCTGCCGGCGGAGAACGCCGCCGCCGAACGGGGCATCGATCCCTCCGCCTGGACCTACGACAATATCGACGCCATGCGCGGCGAGCTGCAGCGCCTGGGCCTGTCCATCGACTGGTCGCGGGAATTCGCCACCTGCGACCCGGAATATTATGGCCAGCAACAGGCCCTGTTCCTGCGCTTGTGGAAGCGCGGCCTGATCTATCGCAAGGAAGGCCTGGTCAACTGGGACCCGGTGGACATGACCGTCCTGGCCAACGAGCAGGTCATCGACGGCCGGGGCTGGCGCTCGGGCGCCCCGGTGGAGCGCCGCAAGCTGAACCAGTGGTTCATGCGCATCACCCAATACGCCGACGCCCTGCTGGAGGGCCTCAAGACCCTGGATCGCTGGCCCGAAAAGGTCAGGCTGATGCAGGAGAACTGGATCGGCAAGTCCCGCGGCCTGCGGATGAACTGGCTGTTCGCCGGCGTGGCGCCCGAGGGGCTGGAAGCGGGCCTGCCCGTCTACACCACCCGCCCGGACACCCTCTACGGGGCCAGCTTCATGGCCATCGCCCCGGAGCACCCCCTGGCCGAGCGCCTCGCCGCCGCCGACCCCAAGATCGCCGCCTTCATCGCCGATTGCCGCAAGGGGGGCACCTCCGAGGCTGAGATCGAGTCGGCTGAAAAGCTGGGCTTCGACACCGGCCTGCGCGTCGTGCATCCTTTTGATCCGACTTGGGAAATCCCGGTCTGGATCGCCAACTTCGTACTCATGGACTATGGCACGGGGGCAATCTTTGGCTGCCCGGCGCACGACCAGCGCGACCTGGACTTCGCCCGCAAATATGGCCTGCCGGTCAAGGCCGTGGTCCTGCCCCCGGACGGCGATGCGGCGACCTTCGCGGTGGCCAACGAGGCCTATGTCGGCCCCGGCAGGGTCTTCAATTCGGACTTCATGGACGGCCTGGAGGTGGAGCCCGCCAAGGCCGCCGCCATCGGCCGCATCGAGGCCGCCGGCCAGGGCGAGGGCGCCACCGTCTATCGCCTGCGCGACTGGGGCGTGGCCCGCCAGCGCGGCTGGGGCACACCGATCCCCGTGGTCCACTGCGCCGCCTGCGGCATCGTCGCCGTGCCGGAAGACCAGTTGCCCGTGCGCCTGCCCACCGGCATGGACTTCTCCAAGCCCGGCAACGCCCTGGCCCGCCACCCGACCTGGAAGCAGACCACCTGTCCCACCTGCGCCGGCCCGGCCGAACGGGAGACCGACACCCTCGACACCTTCGTCGATTCGTCCTGGTACTTCGCCCGCTTCGCCGACCCGCACGCAGCCCAGCCCATCGGCCCGGCCGCGAAACAGTGGCTGCCTGTGGACCAGTATATCGGCGGCATCGAGCATGCCGTCCTGCACCTGCTGTACGCCCGCTTCATGACCCGCGCCCTGAAGGACGAGGGGCTGGTGGACGTCGAGGAGCCCTTCTCCGGCCTGTTCACCCAGGGCATGGTCACGCACGAGACCTATCGTCGCCAGAGCGGCGACTGGGTCGATCCGCGAGAGGTGGAGATCACCACCGAGGCCGGCCTGCGCCGGGCCGTGATCGCCGAGACCGGGGAACAGGTGGTGATCGGCGACGTCGAGAAGATGTCCAAGTCCAAGCGCAACGTCGTCGCGCCGGCGGACATCGCCGACGCCTATGGGGTTGACGCGGCTCGCCTTTTTGTTCTGTCGGACTCACCGCCCGACCGCGACGTGCAGTGGACCAACGCCGGCGTCGAGGGGGCTTGGCGGCTGATCAACCGCGTCTGGGCCGAGTTCGATGGTGACGAATCGATAACAGCCGGCGACGCCGGCCCCGCAGATGACGCCGCCGCCCTGGAGCTGCGCCGCTTCACCCACCGCGCCATCAAGGCGGTGGAAGGGGCCATCGAGGGCTTCCGCTTCAACAGCGCCGTTGCCAGGTTCCACGAGTTCGCCGGCGCCCTGCGCGCCCACCCGGCCGACGGCGCGGGGCCCGCCGTCCTGGCGGCGCGGCGCGAGGCCCTGTCGGCCCTGGCGCGGATGATCAGTCCCTATGCCCCGCATCTGGCCGAGGAGTGCTGGCAGCGCCTGGGCGAGACCGGCCTGATCGCGTCCGCGCCGTGGCCGGTTTTCGACCCCGCCCTGACCGAGGACGACGAAAAGATCCTGCCCGTGCAGATCAACGGCAAGCGCCGCGGCGAGATCCGCGCGCCCGCCGGGGCGAGCGAGGCGGAGGTCGAGAAGCTGGTTTTGGGCGACGCGGAGATTGCGCGCCGCCTTGAAGGGCTTACGATCCGTAAGGTGATCGTGGTCAAGGACCGGATCGTCAACCTGGTAGCGGGATAGCTTATGGGCCAGCCTGGACGCGCGCGGACGGCCAAGACCTTGGCCCTGGCCCTTGCCGGGATTGGGCTGACGGCGCTTGGGGGCTGCGGCTTTACTCCGCTCTACGGCACGCCAGGGGTCTCCTCGGGCCTGTCCTCGATCCAGGTGATCGCACCGGAAGGGCGGGTCGGCTACCTGCTGCGCGAGGATCTGGACGACGAACTGGCGCACAATAAGGATGCGCCGTCCGCTTGGCGCCTGAATCTCGACGTCACCCAGAGCCGCGACCCCCGGGGCCTTCGTCAGGACAATACCGCCGAACGCTACGAGGTCGGGGTGACGGTGAAGTACACCCTGTCGGACGCCTCCACGGGGAAGGTCGCCCTCACCGGCCAGGTTTCCAGCCAGGTCAGCTACGACGCCGCCGATCAGCCCTACGCCGGTATCGCCGCGCGCCAGGACAGCCAGCAACGGGCCGCCTCGGACGCGGCGCGTCGCATCCGGCTTGACCTGGCCGTCTGGCTCGCCAAGCAGACTCCCGCGCGATAGGGGGCCGGGGCGGATGATCCTCAGCCGCCGGCCGGATATCGAGCGCTTCCTGAAGACGCCGGACCCCGCCATTCGCGTGGCCGTGGTCTATGGCCGCGACATGGGGGTGGTGCGTGAACGCGCCCAGGCCCTTGCCCTGGTGGTTACGCCCCACCCCGACGACCCCTTTGACTGCACCCTGCTCACCGAAGCCGATATCGACGGAGAGGCGGGCAAGCTGGAGGGGGCGCTGCAGGCGATCTCAATGATGGGCGGGCGGCGTCTGGTCCGCCTGCGCCTGGGGGAGAAGGTCGCGGTCGACCGCGCCGCCGCCGAGGCCCTCACCGCCCACGCCGCCGGCGAGCTCAATCCAGACGCCTTCTTCCTGATCGAGGCCGGGGCGCTGGGCCGGGACTCGCAGGTGCGGAAGGTCGGCGAGAAGGCGGCGGGCTGCGTGGTCATCCCCTGCTACGAGGACGAGCCCGGCGACCTGGCCCGCCTGACCCGCGAGGCCCTGAACGCCGACAAGGTGGGCATCGAGGCCGACGCCCTGGACCTGTTCGTCTCCCGCCTGCCGCGCGAACGGGGGGTGGCGCGCAGCGAGATCGAGCGCCTGGCCCTCTACCTCGGCCCCGGTTCCGGCCGCGTAGCCCGCGCCGCGGACCTGGAGGACTTCCTGGGGGTGGAACCCGAGGCCTCCCTGTTCGACGCCGCCCAGGACGCCTTCGGGGGCCGCTTGGGGGCCGCCCACGCCGGGCTGCGCCGCGCGGCGCTGGAAGGGGAGGCGGGACCCGCCGCCGTGCGGGCCATCGGCATGCACCTGGCCAAACTGCGCCGTACCCTGACCCTGCACCAGGCGGGCGCCGGCCTGCAGGAGGCGGCCAAGGCCTCGGGCGTGTTCTGGAAGGCGGAGCGGGAATTCCTGCGCCAAGCCCGTAGCTGGTCGCTGAAGGATCTGGACACGGTCCAGGGCGAGGTCCTGGCCGCGGACCTGGCCTGCAAACAGACCGGCAGCCCCGATCGCCTGATCGCCGAGCGCCTGGCCCTGACCATCGCCGGCAAGGCTCGGCGGCTGGGGCTCTAAGCCGGAGTCTCTAGGCCCCCGGCGCGGCGCGGGTCAGACGGCGGCAGAGGTCGTCGAGCTGTTCCAGCGTGGCGTATTTGATGCGCAGCTCCCCGGCCCCGCCGGCGTCCTTGATTTCCACTTCCAGGCCCAGCACCTCGGCCAGGTCGTCTTCCAGGGCGCGGGTGTCGGCGTCCTTGCCCTTCGGCCGGCGAGGGGAGGGGCCTTTGCCCGGGGTGGCGGCGTCGCTGGCCTTGCGGGCCAGGACTTCGGTCTGGCGCACATTCAGCCCGCGCTCGACGATCTGCTTGGCCAGGGCCTCGGCCTCGTCGATATCCAACAGGGCGCGGGCGTGACCGGCGGTGAGGCGCCCGGCCTCCAGATGCTCCAGCACAGACGCGGGAAGGCGCAGCAGGCGCATGGTGTTGGCCACGTGGCTGCGACTCTTGCCGACCATCTTGGCGATGGTCTCCTGGGTGCGAGAGAACCGCTGGGCCATGGCCTGGTAGGCCTGGGCTTCTTCCAAGGCGTTCAGGTCCGCGCGCTGAACGTTCTCGATCAAGGCGATTTCCATAACCTCCAGGTCGTTCAAGGCGCGCACCAGCACCGGCACGGTGTGCAGGCCGGCTAGCTGAGCCGCCCGCCAGCGGCGTTCGCCGGCGACGATCTGGTATTCGCCCGGCGCCTCGTCCAGCGGCCGCACCAGGATCGGCTGGATGACGCCCTTCTCGCGGATCGATTCCGCCAGCTCGTTCAAGTCGACCTCGGTGAAGATGCGGCGGGGCTGGTCGGGATTGCGCCGGATCAGCTCGATCGGCACGTCCAGGGCGCCGGAAGCGGCCCGCGCCTCGGGGGCGGCGGCCACCGGCGCGGCGGGGGCGTTGTCCACCTCATCCAGCAGGGCCGACAGCCCGCGTCCCAGTCCCCGGCGGCTCTCGGCCATGCTTCGCTCTCCAGATCGTTTAGGCGGTCGCCGCGCGCTCGGTGCGCTCACGGCTGACCAATTCGCGGGCCAGCTTCAGATAGGCCTGGCTGCCGGCGCATTTCAGATCGTAGATCAGGGCCGGCTTGCCGAACGACGGCGCCTCGGACACCCTGACGTTTCTTGGGATAACGGTCTCGTAGACCTTGTCGCCGAAGTGGGCGCGCACGTCCCTGGCCACCTGGGCCGAGAGACTGTTGCGCCGGTCATACATGGTCAAGACCACGCCCTGGATGTTCAGCCCCGGGTTCAGGCTGCCCCTCACCAACTCGACGGTGCGCATCAACTGGGTGAGGCCCTCCAGGGCGAAGAACTCGCACTGCATGGGCACCAGCACCGCATCGGCGGCGGTCATGGCGTTGATCGTCAACAGGTTCAGGGATGGCGGGCAATCGATCAGCACATAGCTGTAGCTGCGTTCGGCCCGCAGCGCTGCCAGGGCGTCCTTCAGCTTGAACGAGCGGCGCGGAACCTGGCCCAGCTCCAGCTCGACCCCCGACAAGTCCGGCTCGGAGGGCAGCAGCTTGAGGCCCGGCAGGTCTGTCTGCACCGCCGCGTCGGCTATGGAAACGCCATCCATCAGCACGTCGTACAGGGTCTTCTTGCGCATATGGCGCGGCACGCCCAGGCCCGTGGAGGCGTTGCCCTGGGGGTCGGCGTCGATCAGCAGCACCTGCTCGCCCACGGCGGCCAAGGCGGCGCTCATGTTGATCGCCGTGGTGGTCTTGCCGACACCGCCCTTCTGGTTGGCGACCGCGAGCACGCGCAGGGTTTTGGTCGCCTTAGGCACGGGAGAGCCTTTCGATGGAGAGGATGCGGCCGCGGGGATCGCTTTGGCTGGGCAGGACGTCGACGTCAAACCGCCAGGCGGCGCGGGCGTCGTCGATTTCGGTCTCGGTGTCCTGGCCCTTGAGGAACAGGCCGCGGGCGCCGTGGGAAAAATAGGGAGCCGAAAAACCGAGCAGCCGAACGAGGGGCGCCAACGCGCGGGCGGTGACCACGTCCACCTTTAGCTTCAGCGCCTCGGCCCGGGCATTGTGGACCTGGGCCGGCAGCTCCAGGGCGGCGACGACCTCGGACAGGAAGCGGCAGCGCTTGGCCGTGCTCTCCACCAGATGCACCTTGGCCCCGGCGCGGCCCTTCAGCAGCACCGCCAGCACCAGGCCGGGGAAGCCGGCGCCGGCCCCCAGGTCGGCCCAGGTCAGGGCGTCCGGGGCGAGGGGCAAGAGTTGGGCGCTGTCCCACACGTGGCGGGACCAGTAGCTGTCCAGGGTCGAGGCGCCGACCAGGTTGATGCGTCCGTTCCAGTCGACGAGGATTTCCCGGAAGCGCTCCAGGTCCGCCATCTGCGCGGGCGTGGCGTCGCTGAGCGCGGCGAACCCCGCCGCGTCCAGGGCCAGGCCCGGGTCTGGGGGCTCAAGCAGCGCGGGCGCGGCGGACATGGGCGAGCAAGGCAGTGAGCGCGCCGGGGGTGACGCCTTCGATTCGGGCGGCCTGGCCCAGGGTCGCGGGCCGGACGGCGGCCAGCTTCTCCTTGACTTCGTTGGATAAACCCCCGAGCGCCGCATAGTCCAGGTCGGCGGGGAGGGCGAGGGCTTCGTCGCGGCGGAAGAGCTCGACGTCGGCGTCCTGGCGCTCCAGATAGCCATTATAGGCGGCGTCGATTTCCACCTGTTCCCTCGCGAACGCCGGCCAGGCATTCAACTCGGGCCAAACCTTTGAAAGCACGGAGAAATCAATCTCGGGATAGGCCAGAAGCTCGATGATATTGCGGCGCTGTCCGTTGGCGCCGACCTTCAGCCCGGCGCGGGCGGCCTCCGTGGGCGTGAGAGCCAATTTTGCAGCCCGGTTGCGGACCTCCAAAAGCACCCTGGCCTTGTCTTCGTAGCGGGCCGCTCGGGAAGATTGCACCGCGCCTAGGGCCACGCCGCGAGCGGTCAGCCGTTGATCGGCGTTGTCAGCACGCAGGCGAAGGCGGAACTCGGCCCGGCTGGTGAACATCCGATAGGGTTCGGTGACCCCTCGGGTGACCAGGTCGTCGATCATCACCCCGATATAGGCCTCGTCACGGGCGAAGCTGGCGGGGTCGTCGCCCGCGGCCAGGCGGGCGGCGTTGAGGCCGGCCATCAGCCCCTGGGCCCCGGCCTCCTCATAGCCCGTGGTGCCATTGATCTGCCCGGCGAGGTAGAGGCCTGGCAGGCGCTTGACCTGCAGCGCTGGATCCAGCTCGCGCGGATCGACATAGTCGTACTCGATGGCGTAGCCATAGCGGAACACCGCCACCTGCTCGAGGCCTGGGATGGTGCGCAGGAACAGATCCTGGGTCTCTTCCGAGACCGAGGTGGAAATGCCGTTGGGATAGACCGTCGGATCGTCGAGGCCTTCGGGCTCCAGAAAGATCTGGTGGCTGTCGCGGTCGGCGAAACGCACCACCTTGTCCTCGATGGACGGGCAGTAGCGTGGGCCGATGCCGGTGACCTTGCCGCCATAGACCGCGGATTCGCCGAGGCGCTCGGCGATGATCCTGTGGGTTTCGGCCGTCGTGTAGGTGACGCCGCACTGCACCTGAGGGGTGGTGATCGCATCGGTGAGGAAGGAGAAGGGCGTCGGCGGTTCGTCGCCGGCCTGCATCTCCAGCCCCGACCAGTTGATGGTGCGGCCGTCCAGCCGGGCCGGCGTGCCGGTCTTCAACCTGCCCATCTTCAAGCCAGAGGCGTAGAGTCGGTCTGACAGGCCGATGGCCGGGGCGTCCCCGACGCGGCCGGCGGGGATGCGGTCATCGCCACGATGGATGACCCCCTTGAGGAAGGTCCCCGTGGTCAGGACCACGGCGGCGGCGCGGTAGGTCTCGCCCGTGGCGCCCATGACGCCAACGACCCGGCCGTCGTGCAGGATCAGGTCCTCCACCGCCTCGGCGCGGAGCGTCAAGTTCGTCTGAGCGTCCAGAGCCTCGCGCATGGCCTGGCGATAGAGGGCGCGGTCGATCTGGGCGCGGGGGCCACGAACCGCCGGGCCGCGGGAGCGGTTGAGCAGCCGGAATTGAATGCCGGCCTGGTCCGCCAGCCGGCCCATCAGGCCGTCCAGGGCGTCGATCTCACGCACCAGGTGGCCCTTGCCCAGCCCACCGATGGCCGGGTTGCAAGACATCTCCCCCAGGGTTTCCAGCTTGTGGGTGAGCAGCAGGGTGCTCGCGCCGAAGCGGGCGGCCGCGGCGGCCGCCTCACATCCGGCGTGTCCGCCGCCGATCACAATGACATCCCAGGTTTGGGTCACGAGCCGTCCAACTGAAACCTTTAGCGCGGCGTCGCCAGCGCCAGCGTTCCATATAGGAAGGGGCGGGGAGGGTCGAGGCTGCGGCACAGTGTTTCACGTGAAACACATCGTCGCCCACAGCCTTGTCACCAGCTATCCGTCATCACTCCAGTGTTTCACGTGAAACACTATTTGCCGATGCAGAAGCTGGCGAACACCAGGTCCAGGACATCTTCCGCTCCGATCCGGCCAGCGACACGGGAAAGGGCGCGGGCCGCGAGACGGACGTCTTCGGCCGCCAGTTCCGGCTCCTCAAGATTCTCCCGGGCACGTAGGACGTGGTCGCGAGCGGTTTCCAGGTGAACCCGGTGACGGGCGCGGGTCACGGCCGGGAAGTCGGCGCCGGAGAGATCGGCGACCACCCGATCGGTCAGAAGGGCCCTCAAGGCGTTACCGCGCCCGTCTGTTAGCGACAGGTCCACGATCAGGCCGGGCGCGGCGGCCTTTGCCGCTGCGGCGTCGGCGCCGGCCGGCAGATCCGCCTTGTTCAGCAGGGTAACATCTCCGGGCCGCACCAGATCGGACGCCAGGCGCCAGGCGTTGTCAGAGACCGCGGCGTCCACCACCCACAGGCGCAGATCGGCCTCCGTGGCCCAGGCGCGGGC
Organism: Caulobacterales bacterium; assembly: GCA_038228945.1. Taxonomy (GTDB): domain Bacteria; phylum Pseudomonadota; class Alphaproteobacteria; order Caulobacterales; family Caulobacteraceae; genus Acaudatibacter. The sequence goes on along the minus strand of JBBROW010000001.1, from coordinate 129,371 downwards.
GCGGCGGACGCCCTCGATCTCTACGGGATCATGCGCCTCGCGCAGCCCCGCCATATCAGCGAGCAGGACCTTGTACCCCGCCAGGACCAGGGGCGCCTCGATGACGTCCCGCGTGGCGCCCGGGATCGGGGTGACAATGGCGGCGTCACGGCCCAGCAGGGCGTTGAGCAGGCTGCTCTTGCCGGCGTTGGGGGCGCCCATGATGGCGATGCGATAGCCCTCGCGCACGCGGCGGCCGCGCGCCTCGCCGCTGAGGGCGTCGTCCAACTCCGCCAGCAACCGGTCCAGGGGCGCTTGCGCCCGGTGAGCGACGTCGGCGGGAACCTCCTCGTCGGGAAAGTCCACGGCCGCTTCCAGTTGGGCTAGGGCGTCGATCAGACCGGTGCGCCAGCGGTCGTAGCGCCGGCCAAGGGCCCCGTCCAACTGGCCCAGCGCCTGCCGCGCCTGGGCATCGGTTTCGGCGTCCACCAGATCGGCCACGGCCTCGGCCTGGTCCAGATCCAACTTGCCGTTCTCGAAGGCGCGGCGGGTGAATTCGCCAGGCTCGGCCAGGCGCAGGCCGCCGCTGAGCAGGGCTTCGGTGAGGGCGCCGACCACCGCCGGGCCGCCATGCAGGTGAAGCTCGGCGCTGTCCTCGCCGGTGTAGCTGCCCGGGCCAGGGAACCAAAGGACCAGGCCGCGGTCGATAAGTGCGCCGTCCGGCGCCTTGAGCGTCCGCAGGGCAGCCCGGCGGGCCGCCGGCAGGCGCGCGCCCAGGGCCTGAAGGCTCCGGCGCGTGGCCGGGCCGGAGATCCGCACCACCGCCACCGCCGCCCGGCCTGGCGCCGTGGCGGGGGCGAAGATGGTGTCGTTCATCCCCCGGTCTTGCCTCGCATCCCGGCGGTGGCGGCGCCGGACATCAGCTTCATGAATTGCTCCTGGGCCTGGCCGCCAAAGGCCATCCAGGTCTTCATCAGCTCCTCGGGTGCGGCCATGGCGATATTGGCGTCCATGCGCTTCTTCATCTCGGCGACCATGTGGTCGTTGAGGGGGCGCACGTCGGGCAGGCCGAGGAAGGTGCGCGCTTCATCGGGGGTGCAGTCGACTTCGACACTGACTTTCATGGCAAGCCCCTTGGGGTTGGGTGAGCCCTTACCGGCGCCCACGCGTTTGTTATGGGCCAAGCCGGGGGCGGCGCGCTAGAGCGGGTTGAGGAAAAGTGGGTACCGGTTTTCCGCCCGCAACCCGCTCTAAATGTTTAGAATCGATCACGGTTCTTGGCTTTGGGCTGATTCAGCCCAAAGCCAACGTGATCTAGTAGCCTACTTAATTCCAGGGATGGAGGACGAGGAAATGGGTGAGACCATCGCCATACGAACACCGGACGGCGACTTCACCGCCTATGTGGCCAGGCCACAGGCGGAGACCGCGCCCGCCATCGTGGTGATCCAGGAGATCTTCGGGGTCAACGCCGTGATGCGCGCGGTGACCGACGACCTGGCGCAGAAGGGCTTCCTGGCCATTTGCCCGGACCTGTTCTGGCGCCTCGAGCCGGGCATCGACATCACCGACCAGTCCGAGGCGGAGTGGAAGCGGGCCTTCGAACTGTTGAACGCCTTCGACGTTGACGCGGGGGTCAAGGACATCGCCGCCGTCATCGGCCACGCCCGGCATCTGAAGGGCGCCAACGGCAAGGTTGGGGCGGTGGGCTATTGCCTGGGCGGGCTTCTGGCCTTCCTCACCGCCACCCGCACCGACGCCGACGCCAGCGTCGCCTACTACGGTGTTGGCATCGACAGCCGCCTGGCAGAGGCCGACAAGCTAGCGGCGCCCCTGATGCTGCACATTGCCGAGGAAGACCAGTTCGTGCCCAAGGCGGCGCAGGAGATGATCCTGGCGGCCCTGAAGAACCATCCGCAGATCACCATCCATACCTATCCCGGCCGCGACCACGCCTTCGCCCGCGTGGGGGGCGAGCACTACGACGCCGCCGACGCGGCTGTGGCCAACAACCGAACCCTCGAATTCTTCAAGAAGGCGCTTTGACATGCTGGCGGTACAAGCTCGTGAGGCCGGCGGGCCGGACGTCCTGGACGTGGTGGACATCCCGGTCCCGACCCCGAAGCCGGGACAGATCGTCGTCCGGCACGAAGCGGTGGGGCTGAACTTCATCGACACCTATCAGCGCTCGGGCCTCTACCCCGTGAAGTATCCCGCCGTGCTCGGCCAGGAGGCGGCCGGCGTCGTCGAGGCCGTCGGTGAGGGGGTGAATCGTTTCCGGACAGGTGACCGCGTGGCCTATGCCGGTCAGACAGGCGCCTACGCCGAAGCCGCCGCCATTCCGGCCGCCCGGGCGGTGAAAATCCCCGATGGCGTCTCCAGCGAGACCGCCGCGGCGTCCCTGCTGAAGGGCATGACCGCCGAGTTTCTGCTGCGCCGCTGCTATCCGGTGAAGGCTGGGCAGACGATCCTGACCCACGCCGCCGCCGGCGGCGTCGGCACCATATTAGTGCAGTGGGCCAAGGCGCTGGGGGTGACAGTGATTGGCACAGTGGGGTCGGAGGAAAAGGCCGCCCTGGCCAAGGCTCACGGCTGCGACCACGTGATCCTCTACCGCACCGAGGACGTGGCGACGCGGGTCAGGGAAATCACCGGCGGCAAGGGCGTGCCGGTTGTCTACGACTCGGTGGGCAAGGACACCTTCGAAATGAGCCTGGCCAGTCTGGCGCGGCGCGGCATGTTCGTCAGCTTCGGCAACGCGTCCGGGGCGGTGCCGCCGTTTTCGCCCCTGCGGCTATCCCAGGGAGGGTCCCTGTTCATGACCCGCCCGACCATGGGCGACTACACCGCCACCCCGGAGGAGCTGGACGAGAGCGCCAGCGCCCTGTTCGCGGTGATCGCTTCGGGGCAGGTGAAAATCGAGATCGGCCAACGCTTCGCCCTGAAGGACACCAGGGCGGCGCACGAGGCGTTGCAGGGGCGGAAAACCATCGGGGCGACGGTGTTGATTCCCTAGGCCAGTGTTTCACGTGAAACGCTGCCGCCAGTCTTCTCCCGCCATCCGGGCGGGGGAATGACCGGGCGCTATAAGTCCCTGAATCCCCTTAGGTATTCATCGACTGGAAGAATTCCGCGTTGTTTTTCGACTGGCGCAGCTTGTCGAGCAGGAATTCGATGGCGTCCTGGGCGCCCATGGGGTTGAGGATGCGGTGGAGGATGTAGGTCTTCTGCAGCTGATCCTTGGGTGTGATCAGTTCTTCCTTGCGGGTGCCGGACTTGATCACGTCGATAGCGGGATAGATGCGCTTGTCGGCGACCTTGCGGTCCAGAATGATTTCCGAGTTACCGGTGCCCTTGAACTCTTCGAAGATGACTTCGTCCATCCGGCTGCCGGTGTCGATCAGGGCGGTGGCGATGATGGTCAGGGAACCGCCTTCCTCAATGTTCCGCGCAGCGCCGAAGAAGCGCTTGGGACGCTGCAGGGCGTTGGCGTCGACACCGCCGGTGAGCACCTTGCCCGACGACGGCACCACGGTGTTGTAGGCGCGGCCCAGGCGCGTGACGCTGTCCAACAGGATGACCACGTCGCGCTTGTGTTCCACCAGGCGCTTGGCCTTCTCGATCACCATTTCGGCGACGGCCACGTGGCGGGTGGCCGGTTCATCGAAGGTGGACGAGACGACTTCCCCTTTCACGGTGCGCTGCATGTCGGTGACTTCCTCGGGACGTTCGTCGATGAGGAGCACGATCAGGTAGCACTCGGGGTGGTTGGCGGCGATCGACCGGGCGATATTCTGCAGCATCACGGTCTTGCCCACCCGCGGCGGGGCTGTAATCAGGCAGCGCTGGCCCTTGCCCAGCGGGGCGGTGATGTCGATCAGGCGGCCGGTGCGGTCCTTGATGGTCGGATCTTCGATTTCCATCTTCAGCCGCTCTTCGGGATAGAGGGGTGTGAGGTTGTCGAACAGAACCTTGTGGCGGACGTTGTCCGGGTTCTCGAAATTGATCAGCTGCACGCTGGTGAGGGCGAAATAACGCTCGCCTTCGCGGGGCGCGCGAATGCCGCCGTCGACGCTGTCGCCGGTGCGCAGGCCGAACTTCCGAATCTGCGAGGGGCTGACATAGATGTCGTCCGGGCCGGGCAGGTAGTTGGCCTCGGGGCTGCGCAGGAAGCCAAAGCCGTCCTGCAGGACCTCAAGCGTGCCGGAGCCGCCGATGTCGATGCCCTCTTCGGCGAGGGTCTTGAGGATGGCGAACATGATGTCCTGCTTGCGCATGGAGTTCGCATTTTCGATGTCGAGCTGTTCGGCGAAGGCCACCAGGTCGGCGGGCGACTTGTCCTTCAGCTCTTGCAGGGTCATCCGGGTGAGGCCCAGCAGGGCAATGGCCTTGCTGGCGGCGGAGGGTTCGTTGGGGTCGTCGTTGTCGTCCCCGTCGTCGGCGGAACCTTCGTCGCCGGAATCTTCGGCCGAGGTTTCCACGGGGGTTTCGTCGATGGCGGCGCGCGACGCCGTTTCAGGCGGGGCGGCCTCGATGGCGGCTTCGGCGTCGATGTCGGGGGTGTCGGACATGGGTATTCACTCTTGAAGATGGACTCCGGGCCTGGCTGGGTCCGGGTGTTTCTGTGGGCCTTGCGCGAAAGCCTTGTGGGCTTGGCTCGGCATTTGGATTTCGGGTTCGGATCGTGCTCGGCGCCGGTTCGGGCGGCTCGATCCTACGGAAGGGCGGGGAAGCCGCGTCGGCTCTCGCCCGCAACTCGTGATCAGCGGAACCACGAAACTAGGGTCTTCGTCAAGGAAGGCCTTCGCATGCGGCTTTGCGCCGCCGCCCCGCCCCGGCCTATGGTGATCCGCCATTAAGAGCGCCAGAGCCGGCCCAAGGGGCTGGCAGCGGGCGGAATCACGCATCACTGAGAGGGGAAACGCCATGCTGGTCATCCATCATATCGAGGGCCGCCGGTCCGAGCGCATTGCCTGGCTGATGGAAGAGCTGGGCCAGCCCTATGAGCTGTCGTTCAAGCCGGGGGATGTTCCAGGCTCCCTGGCGGCCATGGAGGGTGTGCACCCCATGCGCATGGCGCCTATCGTCGTGGATGGCGATCGGACCCTGGTGGAGTCGGGCGCGATCCTCGAATACCTGCTGGCCAAGCATGGCAAGGGCGCGCTGGCCCCCGCGCCGGGCAGTGCCGAACACTTGGACTACCTGACCTTCATGCACTTCGCCGAGGGCTCGGCCGCGCCGCGTCTGTTGCCGCCGTTCTTCGCCCGCCGGCTGGGCAAGGAACAGGATCCCCAGCAGATGGCCGCCGCCGGCCGGGTGATGAGCTACGTCGAGCAGGAACTGGCCAGCCGTGCCTATTTCGCCGGCGAGGCCTTCACCGCCGCCGACATCATGATGCACTTCCCGGTCAAGCTGGCAGTGTCGATCTACCGTGATCGATCGATCTATCCCGCCTCCAGCGCCTGGTTCGACAAGATCACAGCTCGGCCGGCGTTCAAGACGGCCATGGCCAAGACCATGCCGCTAGGCCCGCCGTCGATGTGAGTGAGCGCCCGCTTTTAGAAGGTGAACTTGGTGGTGATGGCCAGGACCATGACGATCAACACCAGGAACGGCAGCTCGTTGCTCATGCGCCAGAACTTTTCGGAGCGGTCGCGGCGGCCCTCGGCCAGGCCCTTGCGGGAGGTGGCGAGGAAGCCGTGCCAGCCGGTCATGAACAGGATGCCGGCGATCTTGGTCAGCATCCAGGGCGTGGCCAGGAAGCTCCAGCCGCGCACATAGGCGCCGTCGTACCAGACCAGGCTGAGACCAAAAATCCAGGCGGCGACCATGGCCGGGTTCATGATGATCCGCAGCAGCTTGACCTCCATGGTCTTGAAGGTCTCGTCCATCTCCGAGCCCACAGCCGCCTTAGTGTGATAGACGAACAGCCGCGGCAGATAGAGTTGCCCGGCCATCCAGGCCATCACCGCCACGATGTGCAGGCCCCGCAGCAGGTTGTAGGGCGTGACGCCCATCATGGGTGTGATCCGCTCGTCAAGGATTGCGCGCCCAGGAACGCCCGCTGGCCGCATTGGCTGAAGGCGCCGGGGCACCGGGCGCCGTCAGCGGTCATCGACAGCCCCGCCAGCGCCTTGTGGGCGGCCGCGGCCAGCCCCTCGATGAACTCCGCCTCTACCCCAACGGCGGGCGCGCGCAGATAGGTCTGCATGCCCAGCTCCCGCGCCAGGTGGGCGTATTCGATATCCAGCTCCACCAGGGTTTCAATGTGCTCGGAGACGAAGGCGATAGGGTCGATCAGCACCCCCAGGCCTTCTTCGGCGGCGGTATGGATGGCCGCGGGCGTCGTCGGGCCTAGCCATTTCATCGGCCCGACCCGGCTCTGGTAGCAGAGAGTCCAGTCCCAGCCCTCGCCTAGGCGCGCCACCACCGCCGCACAGGTCTGCTCGATCTGCCACTGATAGGGGTCGCCCCTGGCGATCACCGACTCTGGCACCCCATGGGCCGAGAACAGCAGGCGCACCTGAGGACGGCCGGCGTCGATCCATGTGCGGCGGATGGCGTTGGCGTGGGCCTCGATGAAGCCCTCGTTGGCGTACCAGCAGCACAGGCTGAGCTGGTCGCCGGGGCCTTTGTAAGCCTCGCGCCAGGCCTTCAGCGATGAGCCGGTGGTGGTGGTGGAATACTGCGGGTAGAGCGGGACCAGCACCACCTCGTCCGGCGCAAAGGCGGCGACGTCCCTGGCGGCCTCGGCGGTGGTCGGCGACCAGTAGCGCATAGCGATGAAGGTCTTTACCTGATCATCGGCGAGGCGACGGCCCAGGGCCGCCTCCAGGGCCAAGGCCTGGGCCTGCGTCTCCTTCAGCAGCGGCGAGCCGCCGCCCATCATCGCGTAGTTGGCCTGGGCCAGGGTCTCGCGCCGCTTGGCGATAAACCAGGCCAGGGGCAGGCGGATAACCGCCGGGGCGGCGATGATCGCGGGATCGGAAAACAGGTTCTGCAGGAAGGGCCGCACATCGTCTTGCCCGCCGGGGCCGCCGAGATTGAACAGCACCACGGCGATCTTGCGGCCCGTCCTTGGGCTATGGGCGTCGGTCATCTCAGCGCCCGGTCACGCGATGGACGACCCGGCCAATGTTGTCCGGCGAGGTGTCTGGCAGGACGCCATGGCCAAGGTTGAAGATGTAGGGCCCGTCGCCCCACTGTTCGAGCAACTGGTCGACCCGCCGGTCCAGGGCCTCGCCGCCGGCGCGCAGGAGCAGGGGATCCAAGGCGCCCTGGATGGTCACCGTCTTTTGCAGGCGCTTGCCCAGGGCCGCGCTGGCCTGGACATCCAGACCTACCCCCTGCACTCCGGCCCTTTCCGCATAGCCTTCCAGCAGCGACCCGGCGCCGCGGGGAAAGCCGATGATCGGCACGTCGATCCCTTGGTCCCTTAGCCCCTGAACGATGGCAGCATGGGGCTTGACGACGATCCGCTCGAAGACGTCCTCCGGCAGCAGCTCGGCCCAGCTCTCGAAGAGTTGCAGGGCCTGGGCGCCGGCCTTCACCTGCATCACCAGGTAGCGGATGGTGGCGTCCACCAGCACGGCGATCAGGGCGTCCAGCTTGTCCGGATCCTCGAACGCCATGGCGCGGGCGCGGACCCGATCGGAGCCGCGGCCCTCGATCATGTAGGTGGCGACGGTCCACGGCGCGCCGGCGAAACCGATCAGGGCGCGCTCAGGCTCCAGGGCGGCGCGAACGCGGGTGAGGGTCTCGCCGATGGCCGATAGCTTGGCGGTGGAGCCTTCGACCTGATCGGCCATACTCTCGATGGACGGCAGTTCACCCAGACGTGGGCCCTCGCCGGTCTCGAACCAGACCCGTTGGCCAAGGGCGCCGGGGATCAACAGAATGTCGGCGAAGACGATGGCGGCGTCGAAGGGGAAGCGCCGCATCGGTTGAAGGGTCGCCTCGGCGGCCATCTCCGGATCGTGGCAGAAGGAAATGAAGTCCTGGGCGCGTTTGCGCAGCTCCCGGTATTCCGGCAGGGAGCGGCCAGCCTGGCGCATGAACCAGATCGGCGGGCGGTCCAGCGTCTCGTGGTCCAGGGCCCGCAGGAAGCGCGGTTTCGGGGCCAGGGTCTGATCGGAGGTCTGACCTTGGGTCTGACTGGGAGCCTGGTCGGCAAGGGTGAGATCGGAAAGGGCCATGTGTCCTTAAACCGCCTAGCCCCCTTCGCCTCAAGCCCCGCTGTGAGTCCCAGCCTGCCTTCACTTCTTAAGAAAGAATTAAGGATTTTGAAAAGTGGTGATTTGGCTGTGAGTCCCGGGGACGAAACCGGAGGGCAGGAACGCCATAAGGGGAACATCCACACGCCCGTCCCCAGATGGTGGGAGGCTGTGTGCGACTGTGGATTACGGGGAGCGTTTGCAAGCCTCTGGCGCAAAGGCGAAAATGGCGAAGACGCGTGCACAGTTGCAGTGTCAAAGCAGGGAGGACGTCACACGGTGGGGAGGCCGCCAGCCTTCGTCCACCGGGGACTGGATCGGGGGATGGCTTTGGGCCAAAACCGGCATCTGTCCCCCGGTGGTGCGACGTGCTGCCGCAGGGCTGGATTCCGTGCACCGCGGGGCGGCTTCAGCGCCCCTTTGGTTAAGCAGAGGTTAACGATGCATCCACAGGAATCCCCAGGGCCGATCCTGCCGCCCACCGCCGCGCCCAGGCCGTCCTGAGATGACGCCGACACCGCGTCTGGCCACCTATTTCCATGTCCATCTGGTGTCCGATTCCACCGGCGAGACGCTGAACGCCATGGCCCGGGCGGTTTGCGCGCGGTTCACCAATGTCCTGCCCATCGAGCACATCTACGCCCTGGTGCGGTCCAACCGGCAGCTTGACCGGGCGATCGAGGAGATCGCCAATGCTCCTGGGGTGGTGCTGCACACCATCGTCGACGCCGGGCTGCGCTCGGCCTTGGAGTCCGGCTGCCAGAGGCTGGACATGCCCTGTATCGCCGCCCTGGATCCCCTGACCTCGTCCCTGTCGCGCTATCTGGGCGCGCCCCTGTCGACCCGGGTGGGGGCGCACCTGAAGCTGGACACAGACTATTTCAACCGCATGGATGCCCTGTCCTATGCTCTGGGCCATGACGACGGCCAGGGCGGCCAGGATCTGGAACGGGCGGACGTCGTGCTGGTGGGGGTGTCCCGGACGTCCAAGACCCCGACCTCGATCTACCTGGCGCACCGGGGCGTGCGAGCCGCCAATGTACCCCTGGTGCCGGGCGCCAAGCTGCCGCCGGCGCTGTTGAACTCGACGGTTCCGGTGGTGGGGTTGATCGTTTCTCCCGACCGCCTGGTGCAGATCCGGCGCAACCGCCTGCGGACTTTGCGCGAGGAACGCAACAGCTCGTATGTGGACACCGATTCCGTGCGGCAGGAGATCATGGACGCGCGCCGTCTGTTCGAGCGCCAGGGCTGGCCGGTGATCGACGTCACCCGCCGCTCGGTGGAGGAGACGGCGGCGGCGGTGATCAACTTCCTGTCTGGCGGGCGTGGGCAGGTGGAGTTCCTGGGGTGAGCCTCACCGTAACCCTGGCGTCCCAAAGCGCTTCGCGCTCCGCGATCCTGTCCGGCGCCGGCGTGGTGTTCGACAAAGTCTCGCCAGGGGTGGACGAGGCGGCTGTGAAGGCCGGGCTGCTGGCCGAGGGCGCGAGCCCGCGGGACGTCGCCGACGCCCTGGCCGAGCTGAAGGCGGTGAAAGTTTCGCGGGCTCGGCCGGGCCTGGTGATCGGCGCGGACCAGACCCTCGACCTGGACGGCGCGCTCCACGACAAGGCCGCGAGCCTTGAGGAGGCCCGGGACCGGCTGATGACGCTGCGGGGCAAGCGGCACAGGCTGCATGCGGCGGTGGTGGTGGCCCTGGACGGGGCGCCGATCTGGCGGACCCTGGAAAGCCCCGCCCTGACCATGCGCGACGTGTCCGACGCCTGGCTGGACGGCTACCTGGCGCGCAACGCCGAGGCGGCTCTGTCCAGCGTCGGTTGCTACTATCTGGAGGGCGAGGGCGCGCAGCTGTTCGAGAAGATCGACGGTGACTATTTCTCGATCCTGGGCCTGCCGCTGCTGGGCCTGTTGGACCTCTTCCGGCGGTATGGGGTGCTGGGAACATGAAAGCGATCAGCGCCTTGACCGTTGTGGCGGGGGTGGCCGGTTCGCCCGTGCGCCATTCCCTGAGCCCGCTGTTGCACAACGCCTGGCTTGCGGCCGCGGGGATCGACGGTGTCTACGTGGCCTTCAGCCCGCCGGCGCAAGGTTTCACCGCCTTCGCCAATGGCCTGCGCGGCGGGGCCATCGCCGGGTTGAATGTCACCGTGCCGTTCAAGGAGGAGGCCCTGGCCCTGGCCGATCAGGTCAGCGCCCGGGCGGCGGCGACCGGGGCGGCGAACCTGTTGCTGTTCGCGGCGGATGGAACCGTGAGCGCCGACAACACCGACGGCCAAGGTCTGCTGGCCGCGTTCGACATCCAGGCGCCGGGTTTCGATCCAGCGGCGGGGCCGGCGGTGGTGTTCGGGGCCGGTGGCGCCGCCCGCGGCGCGGCGGCGGCCTTCCTGGCGGCGGGGGCGCCGCAGGTTTGGATCGTCAACCGCACCGCCGAACGGGCGCGGGCGGTGTCGCAAGCGCTGGGGCCGAGGACAACGGTGGTTCTGGACCCGGCAAAAGCCCTCGAAGACGCCAACGCCGTGATCAACGCCACCACCCTGGGCCTGGGGGGCGGCCAAGGCCCCGCGGCGGACTTTACCGCGGCGCCGGACGGCTGTGTGGTCATGGACATGGTCTACAAGCCCTTGCGGACCGAATTCCTGGCGCGGGCGGCGGCGCGGGGCCTGCGCACGGTGGATGGGCTGGAGATGCTGATCGGCCAGGCGCGACCCAGCTTTGAAGCCTTCTACGGCGCGGTCCCGCCCGATATTGATGTGCGGGCCTTGGTGCTGAATTCCCTGGAGGGGCAATGATCGTTGTCGGCCTGACCGGCTCCATTGGCATGGGTAAGTCGACCACCGTGGCGATGTTCGCCGCCGAAGGCGTGCCGGTCTATGACGCCGACGCCGAGGTGCACCGGGTCTACGCCGCCGGCGGTCCAGCGGCCGCGCCGTTGGAGGCGGAGTTTCCCGGGGTCACCCGCGCGGACGGCTCGGTGGACCGTGCGGCCCTTAGCGCCAGGGTGGTGGGCGACAACGACGCCATGAACCGGTTGAACCGGATCGTGCATCCGCTGCTGGGCGCCGGCCGCTCGGCCTTTTTCGAAAAGGCGGCGGCGGACAAGGCGCCCATCGTCGTGCTGGACATCCCCCTGCTGTTCGAGACCGGCGGCGAGCGGAACATGGACGCTGTGGTGGTGGTCTCCGCCCCGGCCGATGTGCAGCGCGCCCGGGTGCTGGCCCGCGACGGCATGGACCAGGCCAAGCTCGACGGCATCCTGGCGCGGCAGATGGCCGACGCGGAAAAGCGCGCCCGGGCTCATTTCATCGTCGATACCGGCCGGGGGCTGGAGGTTGCCCGCGCCCAGGTCCGCGACATCCTGGCCGTCTTGCGCCAGCGCGCCGAAGCGGGTCATGGATAGGCCATGCGCCGCGAAATTGTCCTGGATACCGAAACCACCGGCCTGAGCGCCAAGGACGGTCACCGCATCATCGAGATCGCCTGTGTCGAGGTCGAGGAGGACATGCCCACCGGGCGCCACTTCCACGTCTATATCGACCCCGAGCGTGAGATCGACCCGGACGCCGAGCGGGTGCACGGCATCTCCGGCGCATTCCTAGCCGGCAAGCCAAAGTTCGCCGATCCACAGATCGCCGACGCCTTCCTGGACTTCATCGGCGACGCCACCCTGGTGGCGCACAACGCCGCCTTCGACCGCGGCTTCATCAACGCCGAGCTGCAACGGTGCGGCCTGCCGCACCTGCCGGAAGGCCGCTGGGTGGACACCCTGCGCCTGGCGCAGAAGAAGTTCCCGGGGATGTACAATTCGCTGGACGCGCTTTGTAAGCGCTTCAAGATTTCCCTGGCCGAGCGGGACAAGCACGGGGCGCTGATTGATGCGCGCCTGTTGGCCTCGGTCTATCTGGAACTGCAGGGCGGCCGCGAACGGGCCCTGGACCTGACGCAAAGTTCAGCCCGGGACGCGGCGGAGTCGTTGGTGAAGGCGGCCTACGGCGCCCGCGTCCGGCCCCTGGCCGTCCGGCTCACCACCGAGGAACACCAAGCCCACCTGACCTTTCTGGCTGTTGAGCTGAAGGACACGGCCGTGTGGCTGCGGTTCGAGGCGGTGGTCGCGGAATAGGATTGGAGAGGGCTTAACCTCTCCCAATCGGTTCCGGGTCGATCAGGCGTTGCCGACGAACGAGCCATCACCCTGGGCGCGGCGCTGGGCATAGATGCCGGCGAAGTCCAGCGGTTCCAGCATGAAGGGCGGGAAACCGCCCTCGGAGGTCAGGTCCGAGATGATCCGGCGGGCGAACGGGAACAGGTAGCGGGGGCATTCCACCATCAGCACCGGCTCCAGGTCCGCCTCGGCGACGCCGACGATCTGGAACAGGCCGGCATAGACAAGCTCGACGTGGAAGACCGTTTCCGGCTCGCGGATGGCGCGGGCGGTGAGCTTCAGCTCGACCTCGAAATAGCCGTCCTCGCGACCCTTGGCGTTCAGCTCGACGCCCAGGTCGATCTGCGGCTGCGGGCCCCCGGCGCGCAGGGACTCCGGCGCATAGGGGCTCTCGAACGACAGGTCGCGGATGTATTGCGCCAGGATGCGGATGCCGGGCTGGCCGCTATCGTCCTGGGCGGGAACGCCAATGTCGGTCATGGGGAGGGCAATCCGTCGTGTCGAGGCGAATGGCATGGCATTCAGGGAAGCGGGCTCGCTATCACGCGGGCGCCCCCCACGCAACGCCGCCGGCCGGCGCGCGTTGTTAACACAGTGTCGCTTTGAGGCCGGTCGGTGCGGTTGGCGCAGACGCCGGGGTCAAAGCGCACTATATGGATATATTCATCTTCCTGGAGGACGGTCACAACCGTGAACGCCTTGGAACTCATCATCCTGGCCGCCCTCGCCGGCGTCGTGCTCTTCCAGCTCTATGCGGTGCTGGGCCGGCGCGTCGGCCGTGGGCCCGAGGACCTGCCGCAGACGCAGGCCATCGGCGGGGTGACCGACCTGACCAAGCTTCCGTCGGCGACGGTGGAAGAGACCGGGCCGCTGACCGGCCTGGCCGCCATGCGGGCGCGTGATCCGGCCTTCGATATCGCCCAGTTCCTCAACGGCGCGCGTTCGGCCTATCAGATGATCGTCAAGGCCTTCGCCGCTGGCGACCGGGCCACCCTGCAGCCGCTGCTGGCCACCACCGTGATGGGGCCGTTCGAGGCGGCTATCGCCGAGCGCGAATCCCAGGGGCGCAGCGAAAGCGTCGATTTCCTGACCCCGCCCCGCGCCGACTTCGAAGGCGTTGATGTGGTGGGCGACGTGGCCAAGGCGGCCGTGCGCTTCCTGGCCGAGTACCGCAAGCGCTCCAAGGGGCCTGAAGGCGAGGCGGTGGACGACCTGCGCACCGCCGAGATTTGGACCTTCGAACGTAATCTTAAGAGCCGCGACCCTAACTGGACGCTGATCCACGTCGACGCCGCGGAGGCGTAATGCGTTTTCAGTTCCTGGCGAGCCTCCCCGCGGGTTTGGCGGCGGTCTCCTGCGCCCTGACCCTGGCCGCCTGCGCCACTGCACCGGCGCCGAGCCCGTATCACAGCCAATATTCCGCTCCGCCGACTTCCGGCCCCACCGCGCCGCAGCGTCCCGCGACGCCATCGCACCTCTCCCCCTCTGGGCCGTTCGTCGCCAATCCGGATTTCTCCCGCTTGCCGGGCTGGGCCGAGGATGATCACGCCGCGGCCCTGGCAGCGTTCGTCACCACCTGCCATGTGGCGCGCGACCCGGACTTGGCCGACGTCTGTCGCCGGGCAACGGCGCTTGGCCACCTGAACGAGCGCGACGCGCGACGATTCCTAGAAACCAACTTTCGTCCCGAGGCGGCGCCGCAAGAGGGTCTGCTGACCGCCTATTTTTCCCCGATCTATGAGGCGCGCAGCGCGCCGGGGGGGCCATTCACAGCCCCGGTGCGGCCCCGCCCCGCCGACCTGCCCCCCGCGGACTGGACCAGCGGCCAGGGTGCGCCCTATGCCGAGCGCGCCGACATCGACGAGCGGCCCACCGAGGACGCCCTGGCCTGGATGCGGCCCGAAGACCTGTTCTTCCTGCAGATCCAGGGTTCCGGGGTGCTGGTCTACCCGGACGGCGGCCGCGCCAAGGCCCAGTTCGACGGGACCAATGGCGCGCGCTTCCGGGGCATCGCCACGCCGATGCGTGAGCAGGGGCTGCTGGCGGACAACAACACCTCCGGCGAGGCGATCCGCTCCTGGCTGGCCCAGCACCAGGGCCCCCAGGCCCAGGCGGTGATGCAGATCAACCCGCGCTATGTGTTCTTCAAGCTCGGCCCCGACGACGGCCGCGACCCGGCCGGGGCGGCCGGCGAGCCGTTGATCCCGGGACGAGCGGTGGCGGTGGACACCTCCAAGCACGCGCTGGGCGAGCTGTTCTGGATCGACGCCTCCGCCCCGGCCCTGGCCGGAGCCTTCCCCACCTATCGGCGCCTGACCGTGGCCCTCGACGCTGGCGGGGCCATCAAGGGCGAGGCGCGGGCCGACCTCTATCTTGGACGCGGGCCCGAGGCGGGCTTGGCGGCGGGGCGAGTGCGCCATATCCTGCGCCTCTATCGCCTCGCGCCCGTAACCTCCCCGAGCTCCTGACCGCCATGAAGAAGACCGGGCCACATGAGGACCTGCGCCTCTGGGCCGTGGTCGCTTCCACGGTGCGGCCGTTCCCGGGGCGGAGCGTACCGAAGAAGCCACCGGCTAGGTCGCGGGCCGTGACCACCACCGCCACAACGCCGCCGCCCCCCGCCGCTCCGACCCGTCCGCCGATATTGCCGCCGCCTGCGCCGCCGCGCTCGATCCGGCGGCTGGCGGACACCACGCCGGAAACCATCGAGCCTGGTCGCCGCCGCCGGCTGACCCGCGAGCGCGACCCCATCGCAGCGGTGATCGACCTGCACAACATGACCCAGGACGTGGCCCGCGCGGTCCTCACCGGCTTCATCCTCCGCGCCCGCGCCCAGGGGGAACGAGCGGTGCTGGTGATCACCGGCAAGGGGGCGCTGGGCGACGGGGTGCTGCGCCGGCGCGTCCCAGAGTGGCTGGCCGACCCGCCGCTGCGCGACGCCGTGGCGGGCCTGTCGGAGGCCCACCGCCGCCATGGCGGCGAGGGCGCGCTGTACGTGGCGCTGAGGCGGTAGGCCGCCCTGCGGGCGTGGCTACTTCTTCCGGCCGGCCTTCTCGGCGATCCCGGATGTGCCTTCACGCTCGTCCAGCTTGGCGGCGATCTCGTCGAGGGAAATCCCTGCGGCCGCCAGGACCACCAGCCAGTGGTAGATCAGGTCCGCGCTTTCGGCGACCAGGGCGCCCCGATCGTCCTGCACGGTGGCCAGGGCGGCCTCCAGGGCTTCCTCGGCCAGCTTCTTGGCGGCCAGGGGCCGGTCGGCCAGCAGCTTGGCGGACCAGGAGGACTTGGGGTCGGCGCCGCGGCGGGACTCGATGGTGGCGGTCAGCCGGTCGAGGCTGTCGGAAAAGCGGCTCATGCGGGGACCCTGCCTTCGCTGAACGCCGGGCGGATGGGGATGCCGGCGGCGGTCATGGCGGCCTTGGCCTCGGCGATGGAGATCTCACCGAAGTGGAAGATCGAGGCGGCCAGCACCGCGTCGGCGCCGCCCCGCTGCACGGCTTCCACCAGGTGGCGGGTGTTCCCGGCCCCGCCGCTGGCGATCACCGGCACCCCGACGGCCGAGGTCACGGCGGCCAAGAGCTCCAGATCGTAGCCGGTCTTGGCGCCGTCCCGGTCCATGGAGGTCAGCAAGATCTCGCCAGCGCCCCGCGCCACGGCATCCCGCGCATAGTCGACGACGTCCAGTTCAACGTCCCGGCGGCCGCCATAGGTGAACACCCCCCAGCGGTCGGCCTTGCGCTTGGCGTCGATGGCCACCACCACCGCCTGGGAGCCGAAGGCGTCGGCGCAGGCGCTGATCAGGTCGCGGTTCTCCACCGCCGCGGTGTTGATGGAGATCTTGTCGGCGCCGGCCAGCAACAGGCGGCGGGCGTCCGCCACCTCGCGGATGCCGCCGCCCACGCCCACCGGCATGAAGCAGACGTCGGCGGTGCGGGCGACCACGTCCAGGATGGCGCCGCGGCCCTCGTGGCTGGCGGTGATGTCCAGGAACATCAGCTCGTCGGCGCCGGCGGCGTCGTAGGCGCGGGCCTGTTCCACCGGATCGCCGGCGTCGCGCAGCTCCAGGAACCGCACGCCCTTGACCACGCGGCCGTCCTTGACGTCCAGGCAGGGGATGACGCGGGCCTTAAGCATTGATGGCCTCCGTTACGCCGCCGCCGCCAGGGCTTCGTCGGGGTGGATGGTGCCGGCGTAGAGGGCGCGGCCCAGGACGGCGCCGGCGATGGGGGTACCCTTGCGGGCGCGCACCCGGATGATGTCGTCCACCGTCGCCAGGCCCCCGGCGGCGATCACCGGGATGTGGACGGCGTCGGCGATGGCGCCGAAGGTCTCGATATTGAAGCCGGTCAGGGCGCCGTCGCGGTCGATGTCGGTGATGATCAGGGCCGAGACCCCGGCGTCCTCGAACCGGCGGGCGACGGTCAGGGCGTCCAGGCCGCTATCCTCCAGCCAGCCCTGTACGGCGACCTTGCCCTTGCGGACATCGACGCTGACGGCGATCTGCTCGGGCCAGGCCTTGGCGGCGGCCTTGACCAGGTCGGGGTCGCGCACCGCGGCGGTGCCCAGGATAACCCGGCTGACCCCAGCCTCGATCCAGGTCTCGACGTTTTCCAGGCTGCGGATGCCGCCGCCCAGCTGCACCGGGATGGAGACCGCCTCCAGGATGGCGCGCACCGCCGCATCATTGATGGCGCGGCCCTCCACGGAGCCGTTCAGGTCCACCACGTGCACCCACTCGAAACCGGCCTTGGCCCAGGTGGCCGCCTGGTCGGCGGGGTCCTTGTTGAACACCGTGGCGGTGGCGAAGTCGCCGTGCACCACGCGAACGCATTCGCCATCCTTCAGGTCGATGGCCGGGTAGAGGATCATGGCCGCCACTCCAGGAAGTTGGCGAGAAGGCGCTGGCCGGCGGCCTGCGACTTCTCCGGGTGGAATTGAACCCCCGCCACATTGCCCTTCTGGACGGCGGCCGCGAAACGTCCGCCATGGTCGGTCCAGGCGGCGGTGTCGGCCTCGTCCTTCGGGAAGAAGGCGAAGGAATGGGTGAAATACATATGCGTGCCCGAAGCCAGGCCGGTGAACAGCGGGCTGGCAAGCTCGCCTTCCACGCCGTTCCAGCCCATGTGCGGGACCTTATAGTGGGCGCCGTCCGGCTGCATGCGCCGCACCTCGCCGTCGATCCAGTCCAGGCCGGGGGTCTGGCCGAATTCCAGCCCGTGGCTGGCCAGCAGCTGCATGCCGACGCAAATGCCCAGGAACGGCGCGCCCCTGGCCTGGACCGCCTCTGCAATCGCCTCGACCACGCCCGGGCGGGCGTGCAAGGCGCCGATGCAGGCGGCGAAGGCGCCCACGCCCGGCAGCACGATGCGATCGGCCTTGGCGATCAGGTCCGGGTCGCTGGTGGCGATCACGGTCGTGCCGGCCACGTGGTCCGCGGCGGCCTTTTGCAAGGCTTTTTCGGCCGAGCGGAGATTGCCCGACCCGTAGTCGATCAGGGCGATGCTCTGCATGGGGAGGAGTCCTCTACAGCACGCCCTTGGTGGATGGGGCATGGCCGTGAGTCTTTGGATCAAGCTCCACGGCCGCGCGCAGGGCGCGGGCCAGGGCCTTGAAGCCGCTCTCGGCGATGTGGTGGCTGTTCTCGCCGTACAGCGTTTCCAGATGCAGGCAGGCGCCGGCGTTCATGGCGAAGGCGTGGTGGAATTCCTTGAACAACTCGGTGTCCATGTCCCCGACCTTGGGCCGCTGGAAATTTACCCGCCAGATCAGGTAAGGCCGGTTGCTGAGGTCGATGGCGCAGCGGGTCAGGGTCTCGTCCATGGGAATGTAGGCGTGCCCGAACCGGCGGACCCCCGAGAAAATGCCCATTGGGCCATCAAGGGCCTTGGCGAAGGCCTGGCCGATGACGATGCCGGTGTCTTCCACCGTGTGGTGCATGTCGATGTGCAGGTCGCCCTTGGTCTCGACGGTCATGTCGAAACCGCCGTGCCGGGCGAAGCTCTCCAGCATGTGGTCGAAGAAGCCGATGCCCGTGGACACCGTGGATTTGCCAACGCCGTCCAGATCCACGGTGACGCGGATCTGCGTCTCCTTGGTCGACCGGCTGACTTCAGCGGTTCTGCCCATAACCCTACAGTCCCGAAGCCGCCGCCAAGTCGCGCAGGGAAGTCTGCGGGCGGGGGCCGTAGTGTGAGATCACCTCCGCCGCCGCCATCGAGCCGAGACGGCCGCAGACGTCCAGCGGCCGACCCTTGGCTAGGCCGAAGAGAAATCCCGCCGCGTATTGGTCGCCCGCGCCGGTCGTGTCCACCACTTTCGGCGCCGGGAAGGCCGCCACATCGTGACGCGCATCGCCTGACAGCACAACCGATCCGGCCTCGCTGCGGGTGATGGCGGCGATGCGGGTGCGCTTGGCCATCTCCTGGGCGGCGGCCTCGAAGTCGTCGGTCTGGAACAGGGAGGCCAGCTCCACCTCATTGCCGAACACGATGTCGGCGTGGGCGTCGATGAAGCTGAGCAGTTCGGCGCGGTGGCGCTCCACCACGAAGGCGTCGGACAGGGTGATGGCGATGGAGCGACCGGCGCCGTGAGCGATGGCGGAGGCCTTGGCGAAGGCCTTGCGGGCCGCCAAGGGGTCGAACAGATAGCCCTCGAGGTAAAGGATCTGGGCCGCCTCGATGATCTTCGGATCGACGTCGGCGGGGGTCAGCTCGGTGGAAGCCCCCAGGAAGGTGCACATGGTGCGCTGACCGTCGCCGGTGACATTGATCAGGCTGCGCGCGGTGGCCGGGCCGGCGGCGAGGGGGGCGGTGTCGAAGGTGACGCCGATGGAGCGCATGTCGTGGGCGAACACCTCGCCAAGCTGGTCCTTGGCCACCTTGCCGACATAGGCCGCCGCCCCGCCCAGGCTGGCGACCCCGGCGACGGTGTTGCCGGCCGAGCCGCCGGACGTCTCCAGGCCCGGACCCATGCGGCCATAGAGCTGGTGCGCGCGGTCTTCGTCGATGAGCATCATCGAGCCCTTGGCCAGGGACTCGGCGTCCAGGAAGGCGTCGTTGGCCTGGGCGATCACATCGACGATGGCGTTGCCGATGGCGGCGACGTCGTAGGCGGCGGTCATGAAGTGAGGGTCTCGACAGCAATTGGAAGCGGGGAGGTATAGGAAAGCGGCGCTGGCGTCGAGTTTTGGCGGTCCCCCGGCGCTCACGCCCCCAGGAACAACTCCCGCGAGGGGCACAGATCCGAGACGATGCACGCGGCGCACTTCGGCTTCCTCGCCACGCAGGCATAGCGGCCATGCAGGATCAGCCAATGGTGGGCGCGGGTCAGGCGCGCCGTCGGGACGATGCGCATCAGGTCGGCCTCCACCTGATCCGGGGTCTTGCCGTTGGACAGTTTAAGGCGATGGGCGACGCGGTAGACGTGGGTGTCCACGGCAATGGCAGGCTCCACGTCCAGCTCGTTGAGCACCACGCTGGCGGTCTTTCGCCCGACACCCGGCAGGGCCATCAAGGCCTCGCGGTTCAAGGGAACCTGGCCACCGTGCTGCTCGATGAGGAGGCGGCACAGGGCGATGACGTTCTTGGCCTTGGTGCGGAACAGGCCGATGGAGGCGATGAACGGCGTCAGCCCGGCCTCGCCCAGCGCCAGGATCGCCGCGGGGGTGTCAGCGACGGCGTAAAGCCTGGCGGTGGCCTTGTTCACCGACACGTCGGTAGCCTGGGCCGACAGCACCACGGACACCAGCAGGGTGAAGGGCGAGCCATAGACGAGCTCGGTCTTGGGGTCGCCCAGGTGAGCGGCGAAGCGGTCGAACAGGGTGACGATCCGCTCGCGCTCCTTGGGGGACGGGGCGCGGGGTTTGCGTTTGACGGGCTTGGCCATGCATCGACTTTGGCGGCGTTCGCCCCCCTCGCCAAGGCATGGTCGGCGGGCGTATGAAGGGGCGTGGACGGACCCCTGTACATGGACGCGCTGATCACGCCGCACCGCTCGCTCTCGGAGCGCGGGTTCATCGTGTTGATTGCGGTGATGACCGCCATCAACTGCGCCACGGCGGTGCTGTTCGTTTATCTGGGCGCCGCGCCGGTGCCGGTGTTCCTGGGGCTGGACCTGATGGCGGTGGTGGTCGCCCTGGCGGTGAGCAACCGCCGCGGCCTGCGCAAGGAGCGGGTGCAGGTCAGCGCCGCCGAGGTGCGGGTGGTGCTTGAAACGCCGCGGGGCGACCTGCTGCTCTGGGCCTCGCCGACCGCCTTCACGCGGGTGACTGTTGTGGGCGAAACCGACGATCTGCCGGAGCTGCGCCTGGCGCTGTCGGGGCGGGAGCTGCCCCTGGCTCTGGCCTTGGGACGCGCCGAGCGATTGGATTTCGCCAGGGCCTTGCGCCAGGCGATCGCCCAGGCGCGGCAGGAGCGGTACGCGTAAACGGCCCGACCGCAAGAACCGGGCGGATTTCGACCCCGCGCGGGCCTAGGTTCCGTCCATGAGCACGACCTTCAAATCCGGACCCACCCTGGCGGCCCTGGAAGAGCGGTCGGCCGACTATCAGCGCATGACCAAGGCCCTGGCTTGGCTGGCGGAGCGGTGGCGCGAGCGACCGTCGCTGGATGAGGCGGCCGAGGCCGTGGGCCTGTCGCCCTTTCACTTCCAGCGCCTGTTCACCCGCTGGGCGGGGGTCAGCCCCAAGACCTTCACCGCCGCCCTGGCCCACGCCGAGGCGCGCCGGCTGTTGCTGGATGAAGACCTCAGCGTCCTGGACGCGGCCCTGGACGCCGGGCTGTCAGGGCCTTCGCGCCTGCACGACCTGTTCATCGCCCAAGAGGGGGTGACCCCCGGCGAGGCGCGGCGGCGAGGGGAGGGGCTGGAGCTGACCTTCGGCTGGGCCCCGACGCCCTTCGGCAACGGCCTGTTCGTCCTGGCGCCGCGGGGTCTGGCGGGCCTGGCCTTCGCTGACCCGGGCGAGGAAGAGGCTTCCTATGCCGACATGCACGCCCGGTTCCCGGCGGCCCGCTGGGTGCGCGATGACGCGGCGGCGCGCTCGGCGGCGCTGGGGGCCTTCTCGGGCGCCCCGACACCCATCGTGCTGATCGGCCCGCCGTTCCACGTCCAGGTGTGGAAGGCCCTGCTGCGCATCCCCAAGGGCGAGACCGCCACCTATGCCGACGTCGCCGCCTGGGCCGGCAAGCCCGGCGCGTTCCGGGCGGCTGGGGCGGCTATCGGCGCCAACCCGGTCAGCTTCCTGATCCCCTGCCACCGCGCCATCGCCAAGGACGGCCGCCTCACCGGCTATCACTGGGGCCTGGCGCGCAAGGCGGCGATGTTGGGGATGGAGGCAGTGGAGACGGAGCGGGCGGCCTAATTCTCGCGCTTCTCCGCCGCCCTGCGCTCGCGCATCTCCATGCCTTTGACGAAGACGATCTTGGCCACGGTGGCGCCGGGGATGAACAGGTTGGCGGCCTCGGCGCCGACGTCCAGCAGGAACTTGGGCTCCATGATCTTGCCCAGGTGCTGCTCGAAGGTGGAGCCGGCGGTCTTTACCTCGCCCGTCAGGGCGTCGAACTCCACCACTGCCTCCTTGCCCTGGCGGCGATAACGGAAGGCGTAGACCGGGCGGTAGTAGAGGTCGACGGCCTCTAGCCGCACCGTTTCCTCCAGCACCTTGTCGGCGTCGAACTTGACGATGGCCGCCGCCACGGCGTCGCGGACCAGGATCGAGGCGCGGGCCTGTGGCGGCACCACCACGGTGCGGTCCTGGGCGGTGGCGGCCAGGCTCTCCGCGTTCGCCTCCACGGCGGTGTGGTCCATGTAGATCAACAACTTCGGGTCCTGCAGCCCGGTCAGGCCGTCGATGAACAGTTCTCGCTTCAGCTCCTCACGGCAGGACTCCAGGCCCGACAGCGAGAACTTGCGGTCGACGATGGGTTTTTCCTCGCCGGCCACGGTCACCGACCGGACCTCCGGCGGCACGGCCACCTGGTAGTCGCGGCGGCGCTCGTAGGCGAAGACGGCGGTGGACGCGATGCGCCAGAACGGTTGCAGCCGCCGCTCGCGGTAGATGCACTCGAATTCTTCGTCCTTGGGTTTGGACAGCAGGCCGGCCATCTTGGCCATGGCCCCGAAGGCCTCAACCCGCCGGCTCCAGGCCCGCCCCTCGGCGTGCTCCATGGAGAACTTGTCCGACAGGACCAGGATGCGTTCTTCGGCGATCTCGACGTTCATGGCCCCAGCTTGGCCCAAAAACCGGCGTTCGCGAAGGGTGCTACAGAATGAACCGGCTGAGATCGGCGTTGCGGGACAGTTCGCCGACGCGGGCGTTGACGTAGGCGGCGTCGATCACCAGCGTCTCGCCGGAACGGTCGGCGGCGGCGAAGCTGATCTCCTCCACCACCTTTTCCAGCACCGTCTGCAGGCGCCGCGCGCCGATATTCTCCACCGCCCCGTTCACCGCCACGGCGGCGTCGGCCAGGGCGTCGATGGCGTCGTCGGTGAAGGTCAGGGTCACGCCCTCGGTGGCCAGCAGGGCCTGGTGCTGGCGGATCAGATTGGCTTCCGGCTCGGTGAGGATGCGGCGCAGGTCGTCGCGGGTGAGGGCCTTCAGCTCGACCCGGATCGGCAAGCGGCCCTGCAGCTCGGGCAACAGGTCGGACGGCTTGGCCACGTGAAACGCGCCCGACGCGATGAACAGGATGTGGTCGGTCTTCACCGGCCCATGTTTGGTGGTCACCGTGGTCCCCTCGATCAGCGGCAGCAGGTCCCGCTGCACCCCCTCGCGGGAGACGTCGGCGCCCCCGGCCCGGTCGGAGCGGGAGGCGACCTTGTCGATCTCGTCGATGAAGACGATGCCGGTGTTCTCGGCCAGGTCAACCGCCTCGCGGGTCAGGGCGTCCTGGTCAACCAGCTTGTCGCTCTCCTCGGCGATCAGCGGCGCCCAGGCGGCGGCGACGGTGGTCTTGTGCGCCTTGGTGCGGCCGCCGAACGCCTTGCCCATGATGTCGCCCAGATTCATCACCCCCATGGAGGCGCCGGGTTGGCCGGGGATCTCGAAGCCCTGGAACGGCGAGCTGGTCTCGGCCAGGTTCAGCTCGAGCTCCTTGTCGTCCAGTTCCCCGGCGCGCAGCTTCTTGCGGAAGCTGTCGCGGGTGGCGGGACCGGCGCCCTGGCCTACCAGCGCTTCGACGATCCGGTCCTCCGCGGCGGCCTCGGCCCGGGCCTGCACCCCGGCGCGGCGCTTGTCGCGGACCATGCCGATGGCCTGCTCCACGAGGTCGCGGATGATCTGGTCAACGTCGCGGCCGACGTAGCCCACCTCCGTGAACTTGGTGGCCTCGACCTTGAGAAACGGGGCCTGGGCCAGCTTGGCCAGTCGCCGGGCGATCTCGGTCTTGCCCACGCCCGTGGGGCCGATCATCAGGATGTTCTTCGGCGTCACCTCGTCGCGCAGGTCTTCCGGCACCCGCCGACGGCGCCAGCGGTTGCGCAGGGCCACGGCCACGGCGCGCTTGGCCTCGGCGTGGCCGACCACGAAGCGGTCCAGCTCCGAAACGATCTCGCGGGGGGAGAACTCAGTCATCAGACCACCTCCACCGTCAGCTCGCGGTTGGTGAAGACACAGATGTCGGCGGCGATGCCCATGGCCCTTCGCGCGATGTCTTCGGCGGTGAGGTCGAAGTCGATCAGGGCGCGGGCGGCGGCCAGGGCGTACTGGCCCCCCGAGCCGATGGCTGTGACTCCGTATTCCGGCTCCAGCACATCGCCGGTGCCGGTGACCGTCAGGATGGTGCTGGCGTCGGCGCAGATCAGCATGGCT
The DNA here is from genome assembly GCA_038228945.1 of Caulobacterales bacterium. Taxonomy (GTDB): domain Bacteria; phylum Pseudomonadota; class Alphaproteobacteria; order Caulobacterales; family Caulobacteraceae; genus Acaudatibacter. Next base: position 105,217 of record JBBROW010000001.1, on the reverse strand, counting down.
TCCAGACGGCGCAGATAGCGGTCGGTGCGCCAGTCCTTAGCCAGGTCGACGCAGGCCCGGGCCAGTTGCTCCGGATACTGTTCCAGCTTGGCTTCCAGCCGCTCCAGCAGGGTGAAGGCGTCGGCGGTGGCCCCGGCGAACCCGGCCACCACCCGGCCCCCGGCCAGGCGGCGCACCTTGCGGGCGTTGCCCTTGACCACGGTCTGACCCATGGACACCTGGCCATCACCGGCGATCACGGTGGATCCGCCCTTGCGGACGGCGAGGATGGTGGTCCCATGCCAGTTGGGAAAGGCGCTATCTTGCATGGCGCGCATGTGGCGCGAACGCGGGAAGGATTCAAGCTTGAGGCAGAATGCAGACGTTCTCCTCTCCTACGGGGGTACTTCCCCCGCCGCTCCGCTCGGGGGAAGAGAAACGCCATGACCTTCAGCGACGAAGAGGTTGAACGGTATGCGCGGCATCTGGTGCTGCGCGAAGTCGGCGGACCTGGGCAGCAGAAGCTCAAGGCCGCGCGGGTGCTGATCGTCGGGGCCGGGGGCCTAGGAGCGCCGGCGGCCCTGTATCTGGCGGCGGCCGGCGTGGGTCGCATCGGCCTGGCGGACGCCGACACGATCAGCCTGTCGAACCTGCAGCGTCAGATCCTCTACCGCACCGAGGACAACGGCGCCCCCAAGGTGGAGCGCGCCGCCGACCGCCTGGCCGAGCTCAATCCCCACATCCATGTCGAGCCCATCGACGAGATGATCACGGCCGACAACGCCCGCGCCCTGCTGCGCGATTTCGACCTGGTGCTGGACGGCACCGACGACTTCGCCACCCGCTTCGCGGTGAACGCCGCCTGTGTCGCCGAAGGCAAGACCCTGGTCTCCGGCGCCATCGGCCGCTGGACCGGCCAGGTGGGGGTGTTCGCGGGGCGGCCCTGCTATCAGTGCCTGGTGGCCGAAATCCCGCCGGACGCAGAGACCTGCGTCGCCGTCGGGGTGGTGGGCGCCCTGGCCGGGGTGATCGGCTCGATGATGGCCCTGGAGGCGGTGAAGCTCATCGTCGGAGCGGGTGAGCCGTTGACGGGTCGGCTGATGATCTACGACGGCCTGGCGGGGGAGTCGCGGACGGTGCGGATCGGCGCGGACCCCGGATGTCCGGTGTGCGGGGCGGGATCCCACGGCTAAGTTGCCGCTTGCCCGATTCGGTCCGGAGGCGGATGATGGCCGTGTACAGGAGTTTCGGCGCTAGGAGGCGGCGATGACGGTACACGACCCCAATACAGAACTTCACGAGATACTCACCGGGCCTCGGCCGCGGCGAGGGGCGCCGTTGCCGCTCATCGTCATCCCGGTTCTTGCCTTGGGGCTTGTGGCGGGCGGGCTCTGGATCCGGCACGAGGCGTTGAAGCCCCCCGCGCCGGTGGTGGACACCTCGACCTGCGAGCGGTTGCTGACCACGGCCAGCGTGGCGTCGCCCGGAAAGTTCCTGGTCTGCGCCTCGACGCCAAGGATCGTCTACCGGCTCCAGGCCGGCCAGCGCCAGCCGCTGAGCCTGGCGGCCAATTCGGTCTATGAGCTGCAGATCGACGGGCGCACGCGGATCGAGGGCCTGGCCGCGGCCGACATGCGCTACGGCTACGGCGGGACCTCTTGTGAACGCCTGGCGGCGGGGACCGGCAACAAGACCATCTTGCTGGACGCCGTACCGCTCGACAAGCAATCCTGCTGAGAAGCGCCGCGACATTGACTGCCGCCCGGTAAGCGCCCCCTGATCGGCCAAAACGGCCAAGAGGGGAGATCGGCGATGAAGGCGCTTTGCTATCACGGGGCTCGGGACATCCGGTACGAGTCCATGGACGACCCCAAGATCGGCGACGATCGCGACGTGATCGTCAAGATGACCCGCTGCGGTATCTGCGGCAGCGACCTGCATATCTATCACGGCCAGGGGTTCTCACCGGACCTGGGCTTCTGTGTCGGCCACGAGGCGGTGGGCGAGGTGGTGGAGATCGGCAAGGCGGTGCGCCGCCTGAAGGTCGGCCAACAGGTGATGCTGTCGGCGGCGGTGGGTTGTGGCGCCTGCGCCAACTGCCTGGCCGGGGACATCAACCACTGCCGCAACAACGCCATGCAGTGCTACGGCCTCAGCCACCGGCTGGAGGGCTGCCAGGCGGAATACATCCGCGCGCCCGCCGGGGACTTCAACTGCGCGCCGATCCCGGAGGGCCTCTCCGCCGACCAGGCCTTGATGCTCACCGACAACCTGCCCACCGCCTGGTTCGGGCTGCGCAACGCCGGCGTTGCGCCGGGACAGACGGTTGTGGTGGTCGGTCTTGGGCCTATCGGTCTGATGGCCGTGGAAGGGGCGTTCGTGCTGGGCGCCAGCCGCGTGTTCGCCATCGACCTGGTGCCCGAACGCCGGGCCATCGCCGCCAGCCTGGGCGCCACGGCCCTGGATCCGGCCACGGCCATCGAGGAAATCCTGGCCGCCACCAGCGGCCGCATGGCCGACTGCGCGGTGGAGGCGGTGGGCGCCGACGCCACCATCAACCTGGCGATCAAGGCCGTGGGCCGGGCCGGCGTCGTCTCGGTGATCGGGGTCAACCAGACCCGTAAGTTCGAGCTCGACATGGCCGTGGCCTTCATGAAAGGCCTGACCTTTAAGATCGGCACCTGCTCGGTGCCGCAACACTGGGGCGAACTGATCCCCTTGATCCAGGGCGGCCGCCTGCACCCCGAACGCTTCGTCACCAACGTCATGGACCTCAGCGAAGGGGCCGAGGCCTATCGCCTGTTCGACGCGCGGCAGGCCGGGGCGCTGAAGATGGTGATGACGGGCTGAGCGCGCTCAGGCAAAGGCCTTGGCCAGGAAGTCACAGCTGCGGGTGAGGACCATGGAGAGGGTTTTGTCCTTCCATTCGGCCCAGTGGTGACCCTCGCCATCGAGGACGACGTATTCATAGGTCTTGCCGGCGCCCTTCAAAGCATCCGCCATCATGCGCGATTGGTTGGGGTCGACGATGTTGTCCTTGCTGCCATGCATCAACAAGACGGGTGCGACGATTTCCTTGACCCGCCGGCGAGGCGAGGCGGCGATCATGGCCTCCTTATCGGTCTCAGGGTCCCCCATCAGTGAACGCCAGTACTGGTACGCCAGGGATTCCACCCCCTCACGATGTTGCTCGAAGGCCAGGCTCTCGATCAGATCGCAGTCGCCAGACACGGATACGGCCGCCTTGTACAGGTCGGGCCGACGCACCGCGCCCATCAAGGCGGCGTAACCGCCATAGCTGTCGCCCCAAATGGCGACCCGCTTCGGATCCACCCGGCCAGACGCCAGGACAAAGGCGACAGCGTCTTCGACGTCTTCCTGCATGCGGTCGCCCCAGTGGCGCCGGCCCGCCAGCGCAAACGCCACGCCATAGCCGTCAGAGCCCCGAAAATTCGGCTGCAACACCATCCAACCACGGGCGGCGAAAGTCTGGGCCACTTGGTCGAACGCGAAGGTGTCGTGACCCTCCGGCCCGCCGTGCGGCACTACCACCAGCGGGCGGGGACCGGCGCCGGCCGAGGCGATGGGCACGGTGAGGTAGGCGCGCATGGCGACGCCGTCGCGGGTCTTCAGGTCGAGCATCTCCACCGACGCCAGGCGGTCGCGCAACCAGGCCCGCTGCTCGTCAACGATGTCGAAACGCCGGGCGGCGCGGTCGTAGAGATAGAAGACGCCCGGTTCCGTCGGGCCGGTCACCTGCGCCACAAGACGATTGTTGTCCGGGCTCCAGCTGACGAGGTCGACGTTACACTGGTTGTCGAAGAACTTGTTCATCGCCCGATAGTGGCCGGCCAGAGACTTGTCGGCGAATTCGTAGTCGGTCCGGTCGCCGAGCTGCTCGGCGGCGAAGTAGCGTCCATGCGCATCGAACAGGGGCGCGCCGAACTCGGCATGGCGGATTATGGGCGCGTCCCCCAGCTCCAGGGTCTTGAGGTTCAGGGTGATCAGGTTCGAATAGGGTTTGTCGGCATCCCGCGTCAGGGTCAGCCACAGGTTGGGATCATCACCCACCAACCCCACGGGCGTGAAGTCGCCATCGTCGGCTTCGCTCAGCCGAACCTTTCGCACGAACTTCCAACCGGTCTCGCCGACGGCGCGGGCATAGATGGCCTGGGTCCGCGGCGTCAGCACGTCCCAGCGCAGCACCGGCACGCCGTTCGCGGTCCTGAAGTGGAAGGTGTTGTCCACCCCCGCTTCCAGCAGGACGGAATTGCCCGTCGCCACCTCGACCTTGTGCAGCGCCGGCAACTGGATCCTTGGGTCCCATAAGAACATCAGGATGTGATCGGGATCGTCGGGCAGCATGTCGATCACGGTGCTGAGGTCCGACTGCGCCTCGGCGGCTTCGGGACTGGCGCCCAGCATGATCGCCGCGTGGCCGGCCCGGTCGATGGAGACCACGCGCCGCAGGCTGTACTCGATCTTCTGTCGCAGATGGGCGCCGCTGACTTTCTGAACCTCGGTGCGATCGGAGCGCACCCAGACCAGCAGCCGATCGGTATTCGCCCAGGCGATCCGCTCTACCTTGTAGGCCCCGATGACGATCGGTTCGGCCTTGGCTCCCGGCTTGCTCGGGTCGGTCAGGGTGACGTAGGCGACGTGCTTGTCGCCTTGCATCTGTTCATGCAGCACGGCCAGTTGGGCGCCATCGGGCGAAAGGGCCGCGCCGTGGGTGGTGGGCCGCCGCGTAAGCTCCTCGATGGAGGGCGGTTGGGCCGGCGCACCGTCGGCGCGGGCTGAACCGCCCAACGCCCATGCCCCACCGATCAGCGGCGCCGCCGCGCCGGCCGCCAACACAGTACGCCTGGAAAACATTGAGCCCCCGCCCGCAACCTAGGGTCCGGTTTCGCGGGTTCGGGTTCTCGCGTCAAGCCGACGCACGCGGGGCGCCGCGCGCCAGTCCTCGCCCTACAGCATCCCCGGGATGATGCGGTCCGGCGGCTTGTGGCCGTCCATCCAGGTGCGGATGTTGATGATCACCTTTTCGCCCATGTCTATGCGACTCTCGATGGTGGCCGAGGACATGTGCGGCAGCAGGACGACGTTGGGCAGCTTCAGGAGTTTGGGGTTGATCACCGGCTCATGCTCGTAGACGTCCAGGCCGGCGGCGGCCAGTTCGCCGCGTTCCAGCATCCCGGCCAGGGCCGCCTCGTCGATGATCTCGCCGCGGGCGGTGTTGACCAGCATGGCGTGGGGCTGCAGCAGCTTCAGCCGCCGCGCCGACAGCAGGTGATAGGTGCCCGGCGTGTGCGGGCAGTTCACCGAGACGATGTCCATTCGGGCCAGCATCTGGTCGAGACTTTCCCAATAGGTGGCCTCCAGATCCTCGGCGATGCGCGGGCTGACGGGTTTACGGTTGTGGTAGTGGATCGACAGGCCGAAGGCGGCGGCGCGCTTGGCCAGGGCTTGGCCGATGCGGCCCATGCCGACGATGCCCAGCCGCTTGCCGGCCAGGCGACGGCCCAGCATCCAGGTGGGGGTCCAGCCATGGAAGCCGCCAGCATGGACGATGGAGGAGCCCTCGATCATCCGGCGCGAGGCGGCCATGATCAGGCCCATGGTCAGGTCGGCGGTGTCTTCGGTAAGTACGCCCGGCGTGTTGGTGACGGTGATGCCGCGGGCGTTGGCGGCGGCGACGTCGATGTGGTCGAAGCCGACCCCGAAATTGGCGATCAGTTTAAGCTGCGGCCCGGCCTTTTCGATCAGGTCGCCGGGCAGGCGGTCGGTGATGGTGCAGGCCAAAACCTCGGCCCGCTGCATGGCCGCGCCCAGCTCCGCCGGGCCCATCTGGGCGTCGTCCAGGTTCAGTTCAGCGTCGAATAACTCACGCATGCGCGTCTCCACCGGGTCGGGGAGTTTGCGTGTGACAACGACTTTCGGCTTGCGAATGGCCATGGGCGGGTTTGAAAAGGCGTTTCCGGTTAGGTGATTTGATCTGACCTGTAGCAAACGGGTTCACCCGGGCCAAGCGAGCGGGATGCCAAGGACAACGATCTTAGCTTCAACGCCCATACTTCTTGCGCTCGGCCTTGGCCTGAGCGCATGTGGCGACCATGGCGGCGAGGCCAAGGATTGCCCCGCGGCCCTGAGGGCCAAGACGCCGTCGGGCTTCTGCGTGCCGCGCTATGTCAGCCTGAAGCGCGACGAGGTGTTCGCCCGCAAGGGGCCAGGCAAGGACTACGACGCCCTGTTTGTCTACCATGCCAAGGGCCTGCCGGTTCAGGTGGTCCAGGAAACCACCGACTGGCGCCGGATCTGCGATCCCGACGGCCAGCTGATCTGGATCCACCGCACCATGACGGACGGGCGTCGCACGGTGTTCGCCACCTCGGCCCAGGCCGCCCCGATCCGCCAGGCGCCCAAGGCCACGGCGCCGGCGGCCGGTTTCCTGAACGTGAAGGCCCTGGCCAGCCTGGACCACTGCAAGGGCGACTGGTGCAAGGTCAGCGTCGGCGGGGTCAGCGGCTGGATCGCCCGGGCCGACGTCTGGGGCGCTGGCGAGGGCGTACAATGCAAGGTGTCCACGCCGTAGGACGTATGAATTTTGCGGCCGCCGCGTCTCCATGCTACCCCGGCGTTCATGGACGCCACCACTCGATCTTCCTTCGACCGCGAAGACCTTCTCGCCTGCGCCAAGGGTGAGATGTTCGGACCGGGCAACGCCCAGCTTCCCTATCCGCCGATGCTGATGTTCGACCGCATCACCCGCATCGACTCCACCGGCGGTGCGCACGGCAAGGGCCAGGTGGTGGCCGAGCTGGATGTGAACCCGGACCTCTGGTTCTTTGCCTGCCACTTCATCGGCGATCCGGTAATGCCCGGATGTCTGGGCCTGGACGCCATGTGGCAGCTGGTGGGCTTTTTCCTGGGCTGGTCCGGCGGGCCGGGCAAGGGCCGCGCCCTGGGCGTTGGCGAGGTGAAGTTCAGCGGCGAAGTCACGCCCAATATCACCAAGATCGTCTACAGGATCGATCTGAAGCGTGTGATTCTGCGCCGTCTGGTGATGGGTGTCGGCGACGGGGTTATGGAAGCCGACGGCGTCCCCATCTATGAAGCGAAGGACCTGCGAGTCGGACTGTACCGCCCCGAAACCCCGAAGGGCGGCGCCGAGTAAAAACGGCCGGCAAGGGCAGGCGTAGAAAGGAAGAGGACATGCGTCGCGTCGTCGTAACCGGCATGGGCATCGTCTCGTCGATCGGCAACAACGCCAACGAGGTGCTGGCGTCATTGCGCGAGGCCCGGTCCGGCGTGGCCGCGGCCCCCACCTATGCGGAGCTCGGCTTCCGCTGCCAGGTTGAGGCGGCGCCCCATATCGACTGGGAGTCCATGGTCGACCGCCGCGCGGCGCGGTTCCTGGCCCCCGGCACGGCCTATGCCCACATCGCCATGGACCAGGCCATCGCCGACTCAGGCCTCAGCGAAACCGAGATTTCCAATGACCGCACCGGCCTGATCGTCGGCTCCGGCGGGCCTTCCACGCGGGTGATCGTCGAGGCGGCGGAGACGGCCAAGACCAAGGGCGTCAAGCGCATCGGCCCCTTCGCGGTGCCCAAGGCGATGAGCTCGGGGCCGTCGGCCACCCTGTCCACCTGGTTCAAGATCCGCGGCGTCAACTATTCGATCTCCTCGGCCTGCGCTACCAGCGCCCACTGCATCGGCGCCGGCTATGAGCAGATCCAGATGGGCAAGCAGGACATCGTCTTCGCCGGCGGCTGCGAGGAGCTGGACTGGACCCTGTCGTCACTGTTCGACGCCATGGGCGCCATGTCTTCCAAGTTCAACGACACCCCGGCCAAGGCCAGCCGCGCCTACGACGCCGACCGCGACGGCTTTGTCATCGCCGGCGGCGCCGGGATGGTGGTGCTGGAGGACCTGGAGCGGGCCAAGGCTCGCGGCGCCAAGATTTACGGTGAGATCGTCGGCTACGCCGCCACCTCGGACGGCTACGACATGGTCGCCCCTTCGGGCGAGGGCGCGGCGCGCTGCATGAAGATCGCCATGGCCGAGGCAGGTGGGCGCAAGATCGAATATCTGAATCCACACGGCACCGGCACGCCCATCGGCGACGTCAAGGAGATGGAGGCGGTTCGCCAGGTGTTCGGGGCACAGGCGCCGCTGATCTCGTCCACCAAATCCCTCACGGGGCACAGCCTTGGGGCGGCCGGGGCCCAGGAGGCGATCTACTGCCTGCTGATGATGCAGAACGGCTTCGTCGCCGAGAGCGCCCATATCGAGCACCTGGACCCGGCCTTCGCCGACCTGCCCATCGTGCGCAAGCGCGAGGACCGGCCGCTGACCACGGTGATGTCCAACAGCTTCGGCTTCGGCGGGACCAACGGCTGCCTGGTGATGAGCCGGCTGGACGCCTAACCGCGGGCGCTTGCCCGCGCCCGCCGGCCCGTCCACAAAGTCTCCCAACGATAGAACCGACGGGAGAAGCCGACGCATGGCCGACGACTGGAACCTGCCCAAGGGCGATCTGATGCGGGGCAAGAAGGGCCTGGTGATGGGGATCGCCAATCGCGACTCCATCGCCTGGGGCATCACCGCCCAGCTGGCCGCCCAGGGCGCGCAACTGGCGCTGGGCTACATGGAGAACAACGAAAAGCGGGTGCGGCCCCTGGGCGAGAGCATCGGCGCCGAGGTCTATGCCACCTACGACGCCACCAGCGACGAGAGCATGGAGGCGATGTTCGCCAAGGTGGCGGACCAGTTCGGGACCATCGACTTCCTGGTTCACGCCATCGCCTACGCCGACCGCAGCCAGATCAAGGGCTCCTTCGTGGAAAACGCCACGCGGGAAGGGTTCCTGCAGGCCATGAGCATCTCGGCTTACAGCTTCGTGGACGCCTCGCGCCGGGCAGCGGCCCTGATGCCGAACGGCGGCTCGATCATCACCATGACCTATCTGGGCTCTGAGCGGGCCATCCCCAACTACAACACCATGGGCGTGGCCAAGGCGGCGTTGGAGGCCTGCGTGCGCTATGTGGCGCGGGACCTTGGCCCCAAGGGCATCCGGGTCAACGCCGTGTCGCCGGGGGCCATGCGAACCCTGTCCCTGGCCGGGATCTCCGGCGGGCGGGGCATGCTGGCCAAGGGGCGGTCCCTTTCGGCCCTGAAGGAAGACACCAGCATGGAAGGCGTCGCCGGCTGTTCCCTGTGGCTGCTGTCCGACCTTGGCAAGTCGGTGGCCGGCGAAGTGATCCACGTCGACGCCGGTTTCCACATGATGGGTCTGCCGGAGGACGAGGAGGCGGGCTGATCTGCCTGTTTTCCCCGATCGTCAGGGGGAAGGATTACGGCCGATAGGCTCGCATGAACCGCCGCGCCGCCTCGGTGGCCAGGCGCTCGATGCGGGCGGCGGTCAGGTCGCTGGGCAGGCCTAGCAACAGGGAGAGCTGGCGGTGGCTGACCACCATGCCGGCGAAGAAGTCCGCGGCCTCGTCCACATCGTCGATGGCCAGGCGCCCGGCGGCGGTCTCGCGCGCCAGGAAGGCGGCCAGCGTCACCCGTGACGCCCGAGGGCCTGCCTTGAATACGGTCTGGGCCAGGTCTGGCTCGGCGGTGACGCTGGAGATGATCAGGCGGATCAGGGTGACGCCGCGGGGCATCAGCAGGGTTTCCAGCAGGGCGCGGGCGTAGTCGGCCAGGGCGTCTTGCGGTCGGCCTAGCGCGCCGGGCACTTCCAGGGCGCTACTGATCGAGTCCACCCGCCGGCCGATCAGGGCGCGGACCAGCTCGGATTTGGAGCCGTAGTGGTTGTAGACCGTCTGTTTGGAAACCCCGGCCCGGCGGGCGATCTCGTCCATGGAAACATTGAGGCCGCGCTCGTAGATCGCGTCCGAGGTCGCCTCGAGGATGGCCTCGTTCTTGGCCTGGTCGATCTGGCCGGCGATACGCGGCATCGGCTTCCACTCCCCTCAAGCCACGCCAGGATGGAGGCGTGTCGCCGCAAATTGCAACCGGCGTCGTGGCGGAAGCGGCGCCGCGGCCTCGTCCCGGGGGTCTGGACCGCGACCGTCCGCGCGCCCATAGGAAGGGCATGAGCGCAGACCCGAGCAACGCGCCTGACGTGATCATCGCCGGCGCCGGCATGACCGGGGTGACCCTGGCCCTGGCCCTGGCCAACGGCGGCCTTCGGGCCGTGCTGGTCGACCCCTTGCCCTTCGACGCCATGACCGCGCCGACCTTCGACGGCCGGGCTTCGGCGATCTCCTTTTCTGCTTTCCGCCAGTGGCGAGCCCTGGGCGTCGCGCCCCTGCTGGAGCCGCACGCCCAGCGCATCGAACAGATCCTGGTCACCGACGGGCGCACCCCGGGCGCCGCCAGCCCCGCCCCCCTGCCGGCCTACCTGCGCTTCGACGCCGCCGAGATCGCCGACCGCTGCGAGGGCGAGCCCCTGGGCTATCTGATCGAGAACCGCCACATCCGCGCCGCCCTGGCCGCCACCGCCCAGGCCCAGGGCGTCGAGGTGTTGGCCCCGGTGAAGGTGACAGCGGTTCAAGCCGGCGTCGGCGCGGCAGCGGTCACCCTGTCCGATGGCCGGGTGCTGACGGCGCCGCTGGTGGTGGGCGCCGAGGGGCGCGGTTCGGTGGTGCGCCGCGCGGCGGGCATCGGCGCCATCGGCTGGGGCTATGGCCAAAGCGGAGTTGTCGCCACCGTTGGGCTGGAGCGAGGCCATCAGGGCGTCGCCTATGAGCATTTCCTGCCGTCCGGGCCGTTCGCCATCCTGCCCCTCACCGGCAACCGGGCCAGCCTGGTCTGGACCGAGAGCACCGCCCGGGGCGAGACCCTGCGCGCGGCCTCGGATGAAGCTTTCCACGCCCACTTGATGCGCCGGTTTGGGGATTTCCTGGGCAAGGTCGAGGTGCTGGGGCCGCGGTTCGTCTATCCCTTGTCACTGCAGTTGGCCGAGCGCTTCGCCGTCAACCGCCTGGCCCTGTTGGGCGACGCCGCCCACGGGGTGCACCCCATCGCCGGTCAGGGGCTGAACCTCGGCCTGAAGGACGCCGCCGCCCTGGCGGAGGTGCTGAGCGAGGCGGCGCGCCTGGGCGAGGACATCGGCTCCCTGTCGGTGCTGGAACGCTATGCCCGCTGGCGGCGGGTGGACACGGTGAGCAACGCTCTGGCCTTCGACGCCTTCGTGCGGATCTATTCCAACGACAACCCGTTGCTGCGCCTCGCGCGGGGCGCCGGCATGGCGCTGATCAACCGCATTGGCCCCGCGCGCCGGTTCTTCATGCAGGAGGCCGGCGGCGCGGTGGGGGACCTGCCCCGGCTATTGCGCGGCGAAAGCTTGGCCGCCTAATCCCGCAACAGCTCGTTGATGCTGGTCTTCGACCGCGTCTGTGCGTCCACCGTCTTGACGATCACCGCGCAGTAGAGGCTCGGTCCGCCATGCGGGTCCGGGCGGCTGCCGGAGACGACCACGGAATAGGGCGGCACGTAGCCGCGATGGGTCTCGCCGGTCTTACGGTCGATGATCGGGGTCGAGCCGTTGAGATAGACGCCCATGGAGATCACCGCGCCTTCGCCGACGATGACGCCTTCGGCCACCTCCGAGCGGGCGCCGATGAAGCAGTCGTCCTCGATGATCGTCGGGTTGGCCTGCAGGGGCTCCAGGACCCCGCCGATGCCGACGCCGCCGCTCAGGTGCACCCGCTTGCCGATCTGCGCGCAGGAACCCACCGTGGTCCAGGTGTCGACCATGGTGCTCTCGTCCACATAGGCGCCGATGTTCACGAACGAGGGCATCAACACCACGTTGCGGGCGATGAACGATCCGCGCCGGACGATGGCGCCCGGCACGGCGCGGAAGCCGGCGGCCTCGAAGTCCTTCTCTTCCCAGCCATCGAACTTGCTGGGGACCTTGTCCCACCAGGGGCCGACGCCCCCGCCCAGGGTTCCAGCGCGCATGATGGTGTTGGGGTTCAGGCGGAAGCTGAGCAGGATCGCCTGCTTGGCCCACTGGTGCGTCACCCAGGTCCCGTCGATCTTTTCCGCCACCCGCAGCTTGCCGGCGTCGACCATCCGGATGGTCTCTTCAACGGCGGTGCGGACAGGCCCCTTGGTGTCGGTGGTGACCCCGTCCCGGGCGGCCCATGCGGCCTCGATCTCGGTCTGCAGGTCGGCGGTGGTCAGCGCGTGCATCAGGCTTCCTTGATCCGGGCGGCGGCGAGGAACGGGGCCAGGCGCTCGGTGCGGTAGTGGACAAAGTCGGCGGCCGAGGCCGCCGCGTGCGGCCCCACCAGGACGGTGGTCATGCCAAGCTGCGCCGCCGGTTTCAAGTTGCGTTCGGCGTCCTCGAAGAAGGCGGTGGTCTTCGGATCGATGGCGTGGGCGGCGATGATCCGCTCGAAGGACGCCATGGAAGGCTTGGGCGCCAGGTCCGCCGAGCCGATGTGGAAGATGTCGTCGAACAGGTCGGTCAGGCCCAGGTGCGCCGCCACGCGCCGGGCGTGACCGCCGTCGGCGTTGGTGAAGATCAGCCGCCGGCCCGGCAGCCGCTCTAGCCCCGCCTTCAGCGCCGGGTCACGGGCCAGCATCTCCAGCGGCAGGTCCTGGAAGATGGCGTGGAACTCTGCGGGGCTGACGTCGTGGTCCAGCATCAGGCCGGTGAGGGACAGGCCGTGGTCGACCAGATAGCGCTTCTGCAGCACATAGGCCTCGTCGCGCGGCAGGCCGGTGACCTGCATCACATAGGCCGTGATCCGCCGTTCGATGTGCAGGCCCAGGCCGGAGTCGAGCGGATAGAGGGTGTTGTCGAGATCAAACAGCCAGGTCTCGACGTGCCGAAGATCCGGGGACGGGCCAGCCTGGCCGGTCACGCGCTCACCAGGGTGCCGGCCCCGTGCTCGGTGAACAGCTCCACCAGCATGGCGTGGGGACGCCGGCCGTCCAGGATGACCACGGCCTCGACGCCGCTTTCCACCGCGGCGATGGCGGTTTCCAGCTTGGGGATCATGCCGCCGGTGGCCACCCCCGCCTCGATGGCGGCGCGGGCTTCGGCGACGCTGAGCTGGCGGATCAGCTCACCGTTGGCGTCCAGCACCCCAGCCACGTCGGTGAGCAGCAGCATGCGCTTGGCCCGCAGCGCCCCGGCCAGGGCGCCGGCCACGGTGTCGGCGTTGATGTTGTAGGTCGCGCCGTCGGCGGAGACACCGATGGGGGCGATCACCGGCACATAGTCGTCCTCGGAATTGATCAGGTCCTGGATCAGCTTGGGATCGACACGGGTCGGCTCGCCCACGAAACCCAGGTCCACCACCCGTTCGATGCTGGAGTCCGGATCCTTGCGGGTGCGGGTGGCCTTTTCAACGGTGATCAGCCGGGCATCCTTGCCCGACAGGCCGACGCCGCGCACGTCCGCCTCGGCGCCGGCCTGGGTGATCCAGTTGGCGATTTCCTTGTTGATGGCGCCCGACAGCACCATCTCGGCCACTTCCATGGTCGGGGCGTCGGTGACCCGTAGCCCGTCGATGAAGGTCGACTTCACCCCGGCCTTTTCCAGCATGCGCGAGATCTGCGGCCCGCCCCCGTGCACCACTACCGGGTGCAGGCCCAGCAGCTTCAGCAGCACCGCGTCGGCGGCGAACAGCTTGGCCAGGCTCTCCTCGCCCATGGCGTGGCCGCCGTATTTGATCACCACGATCTCACGGTCGTAGCGCTGGATATAGGGCAGGGCCTCGGCCAGGGTCCTGGCGGTGGCCCAGCCTTGTTCTTCGCGGGTGTCGGTCACGTGAGGCTCCGGTGAGGGCGCCCCCTTAGCGAACAGGGGGCCGCTTGTCATCCCGAAGGGACGCGGCGACGTCCTGTCAGGCGAACGCGGCGGCCAGGATCTCGGCGCGCAGTTCCGGCAGGCCGGTTCCCTTTTCCGCCGAGGTGGACAGCACCCGGGGGAAGGCGGCGGGGCGCTTGGCGATGGCTGCCAGGGTGCGGGCCACGGTGGCGGCGGCTTCGTGCGGCTTGATCTTGTCGGCCTTGGTCAGGACGATCTGGTAGGAGACCGCGGCGGTGTCCAGCGCGTTGAGGGCCTCGGCGTCCGGTTCCTTGAGGCCATGGCGGGCGTCGATCAGCAGATAGACCCGCTTCAGGTTCGGCCGGCCGCGCAGATAGTCGCGGCCCAGGTTCTGGAACTGCTTGGCGGTGGTGCGCGACACCCGCGCGAAGCCATAGCCGGGCAGGTCGACCAGACGCAGGCGCTCGTCCAGGACGAAAAAGTTCACCTCGCGGGTGCGGCCAGGCTCGGTGGAGGCGCGGGCCAGGCCCTTGCGGCCCACCAGGCCGTTGATCAGCGACGACTTGCCGACGTTGGAGCGGCCGGCGAAGGCCACCTCCGGCAGGTCCGGCGGCGGCAGGCCCTCCATGGCCGCCGCGCCCATCATGAACGTCGCCTCGTGGGCGAAGGTCACGCGCGCGGCTTCCAGCTCCTCGGCGGTGAAGACCTCGTCGTCGGCGGCGCTCATCCCGCTACCGGGGCTTTGCCCTGCAGCCGCGCGATGAAGTTGTCGATGGGGTTGGGCGACTTGTAGCGGCGCATCAGGATGTACTGTTGGACGATGGTGAAGATGCCGCTCCAGGTCCAGTAGATCAGCAGGCCGACGGTGTACTGGGCCAGGATGAAGGTGAACACCACCGGCATCAGCTTCATGATCTGCTGCTGGGTGGGATCGACCCCGGCCTGGGGGGTCATCGACATGCTCATCCAGGTGACCAGACCGTACAGCAGCGGCCAGGCGCCGATGTGCAGGGAGCCGTCCAGGATCGGGCCGATCACCGGGGTGGTGGCCGGGTTCCAGGGGATCAAGCCGAACAGGTTCAGGATGGTGGTGGGATCGCGGGCGGAAAGGTCGTGGATCCAGCCGTAGAACGGCGCGTGCCAGATCAGGATGGTCACCGTGAACAGCTTGGTCAGAGAATAGAAGATCGGGATCGGCAGCAGCGAGGGCAGGCAGCCGGTCACCGGATTGATCTTCTCCCGGCCGTACAGCGCCATGGTCTCCTTCTGCAGCGTCTGGGGGTCGTCCTTGTACTTGGCCTGCAGTTCCTTCTGCAGCGGCGCGATCTTGCGCATCTTTACCCCCATCTCATAACCGGGCAGGGCCAGGGGGAAGGTGACGACGCGGATGACGATGGTGAGCAGCAGGATGGCGATGCCGACATTGCCGACGCCGCCGATGGTCACGTGCTGGTAAAACCAGTTCAGCAGGAAGAACATCGGCTTGGTCAGGAACCATAGGAAGCCCCAGTCCACCGCGTTCTCGAAATTGGTCACCCCCAGGCTCTTCTTGTAGGCGGTGAGCAGGGGGACGGTCTTCACCCCGGCGAACATGTGAGTGACCTGGCTGGCCGTGGCGCCTGGCTGCACCACCAGGGGCGCCGCGGCGGTATAGGAGGCGGCGTAGACGTCGACACCGGAGTCAGGGGCCACCTTGGCGTTGGGGCGGATGGACTCGCCGGCCGGCGGGATCAGCACCGTCATCCAGTACTTGTCGGTGATGCCGAACCAGCCGGGGCCGGGATCAAAGTCCTTGGCCGCGTCCTTCTTCCACTTGGAATACTTCTGTTCCTGCAGCGTGCCGCCGATGACGCCGACCGCGCCTTCGTGGACGATGTTGATCTTGCCCAGGGTCGGCGGCACGTCCTGGCGCTGCACCGAGCCATAGGGGGTCAGGGAAACGGGGATGGTCCCGGCGTTGGTCACCGCGTCGGTGACCGTGAACATATATTGCTCGTCCACGGCGATGGTGCGGTGGAAGGTCAACGGCCCGCCGCCGGCATAGGTCAGGGTGACGGGATGGCCGGGCGAGAGGATCGTCCCGGACGAAACCGTCCAGACGCTGGCGTCCGTGGGCACCCCCGGCAGATTGGCGCCCACCCAGCCCATGGTGGCGAAATAGGCGTAGCGGGTGTGATCGGGGCGCAGCAGCTCTACCGCCGGCGAGGTCTTGGAGACCTCGGTGTGGTAGGTCTTGGCGAACAGATCGTCGAACCGCGCGCCGGTAAGCGCGATGGAGCCTTCCAGCGCAGGGGTGTCGATGATCACGCGCGGGCCTTGTTCCAGGCCCTGGGCGCGGGTCAGGTAGGTGGGACCGGCGGGCGCCTGAGCCTGGGCGGTGACCTCGGCGGCGCGGCGTTTCTCGGCCGCGGCCTGCTGGGGCTTGATCACGAACTGCTCGTACGCGAGGAAGATTATCGCCGCGATGACGACGAACATGACGGTGTTGCGGGTGTCGTTGTTCATGGCGCCTGTGCTTACGGGCGGTGAGCGCCCGGGAATTGTCAGGAGGAGGGCTCGCCCGGGGACGCGCTCGAACTGGCCGCAAGATCGGCCGCGAGCCTTATCAGCGCGCTTTTCATATCGTCAAGGAGACGGTCCCAGGGCCGCGCGCGCGTGCCGCCCCTGGCGATGAAGACGTAGTCGCAGCCAGGCTGGGCGTGGAGGGGGGCGATCAGCCGGGCCGCCTCGCGCAGCCGACGCTTGGCGCGGTTGCGTTCCACCGCTCCACCGATCCGCTTGGTGGCGGTAAAGCCAATGCGGATCAGGCCTTGCCCGTCGCGCCGATCGCGCGCCTGGGCCATCACCGCGCCGCGCCCGCAGGCATGGCCCTTCGCCGCTGCGAGGAAGTCGGGGCGGATTTTCAGGCGTTCAATTTGGAAAGCGGCTTCGGTCAGGCCGAAACCTTTCTATGTGAACCTGGAGAGGTTCTAGGCCGTCAGGCGCTTGCGGCCGCGGGCGCGGCGACGGGCGACGATCTTCTGGCCGTTCTTGGTGGCCATGCGGGAGCGCCAGCCGTGACGGCGTTTGCGAACGAGACGCGACGGCTGATAAGTCCGCTTCACAGGAGGCTCCAAGACAAAAGGCGTTACGGCCCAAGGCGATGACCCTGAGCAGTGAGCGCGCGGAGATACGGGAAGGGGACGGCCGAGTCAACCGCCGCCGCGGGTTTGGGCAGCTTGAACCGCGGATCGTCCCGCGCCCTGCTGCTGGTTTGAGAGGCCGTGGCCGCCCTTGCCCAGCGGGTCGGGCTCGGCGGCGAGATCACCTTGAGCCTCGACCGGGCGCGCAATGAAGCTCAACGCAACGAACTGACGCAGGCCTGGCGCCGGTGATTTCTCGAGGAGGCCGGGAACCTCACGGTCTTCCACTGATCGCGGAAAACGCGCGAGGGCGGCGCCGTCAGGTGCGCGGGGCCGCCGTCAGGCTGGCCATTTCCTCCCCCGAGACGCCCATGATCGCCGCGAAGGGCGAACCGGACGCCGGGTCCCAGGCGTGGCGGCTGCCGATGGTGATGCCGCCGTCCACAACAATGTGGGTGCCGGTGACGAAGGCGGAGTCATCGCTGGCTAGGTAAAGGGCGGCGCGGGCGATGTCCTCGGGCAGGCCAGGCTTGGGGATGGGCTGGGCGACGGCGGCGTTCTGGGCCACCCGCGCGGCCATCTGGTCGGCCACGTCCCGGGGCAGGCCCATGGCGTTACCGAAGATCGAGGTGGCGATCAGGCCCGGGCAGATGGCGTTGACGCGGATCTTCTGCGGTGACAGCTCGGCGGCGGCGCAGCGGCTCATATGGATCACCGCGCCCTTGGCCGTGGAATAGGCCAGGGGCCCCCACCCGGCCTGCAACCCGGCGATGGAGGCGGTGTTGATGATCGAGCCGCCACCGCGTTCGCGCATCAGCGGCAGGGCGTGGTGCATGCCCAGCGCCGGGCCGCGCACCAGTAGGGCGAAGACCTTGTCCCAGCCCTCGGCTTCGATTGCCTCGACGGAGCCGGGCATGCCCGCGGTCCCGGCGTTGTTGAACAGGATGTCCAGGCCGCCGAAGGCTGACTTGGCCAGGGCCATGGTCGCGGCGATGTCCGCCTCGATCGTGACGTCACAGTGGGCGTAGCGCACCTTGTCCGGGAAGCGGCGCTCCAGCATCGCGCCCTTCTCGTCCTGCAGGTCGGCGGCGACGACGCAGGCGCCCTCCGCCACGAACAACTCCACCGTCCCCAGGCCGATCCCCGAGCAGCCGCCGGTGATCACGGCCACCTTGCCGTCCAAACGTCCCGCCATTCAAATTCCTTTGTGCTCGCTTCCCAACGTGGAGGCCCCTCCCCCAGGGGGAGGGAAAAATTCTAGTCCACCGTCACGACGACCTTGCCCATGGCCTTGCGGCTGGCCAGGTGGCTGATGGCCTCCCCGGCGCGGGCCAGGGGATAGTGTTCGGAGACGTGCGGCTTGATCTTGCCGGCGGCGTAGAGCTCCAGCAGTTCCTTGACGTTCTGTTGGTGGCCCTTGGGGTCGCGGGCCACCGCCGTGCCCCAGAACACCCCGACGATATCGCAGCCCTTGAGCAGCGGCAGGTTCAGGGGGATGCGGGGGATACCGGCCGGGAAGCCCACCACCAGGAAACGGCCTTCCCAGGCCACGCAGCGCAGGGCGGCCTCCGCATAGTCGCCGCCGACGCCGTCATAGACCAGGTCGGCGCCATTGGGGCCGCAGGCGGCCTTGAACTGCTCCGCCAAGGCCTTCTGGCCATCGCGGTCAAAGGGGCCGTGCGGATAGACCACGCCGCTTTCGGCGCCGCGGGCGATCGCCAGATCGACCTTCTCCTGGGACGAGGCGGCGGCGATGACCCGCGCGCCCATGGCCTTGCCCAGTTCCACGGCCGCCAGGCCGACGCCGCCAGCCGCGCCCAGGACCAGCAGGGTCTCGCCGGGCTTGATGTGACCGCGGTCCTTCAGGGCGTGGTAGCTGGTGCCATAGGTCATGATGAAGGCGGCGGCTTCATCAAAGGGCATGGCGTCCGGCACGGGGATCAGGCGCCCGGCCTCCAGGGCCAGCTCCTCGGCCATGCCGCCCCAGCCGGTGTTGCCCAGCACCCGGTCGCCGACCTTCACATGGGTGACGCCCTCGCCGACTTCCTTGACGATGCCGGCCACCTCGCCGCCGGGGGCGAAGGGGCGGGCCGGTTTGAACTGGTACTTGTCCTCGATGATCAGGACGTCGGGATAGTTCACCCCGATGGCCTTGATCGACACCACCGCCCAGCCGGGTTTGGCGGTGGGGCTGGGGACGTCTTCCAGCACCAGGGTTTCGGGGCCGCCGACACTCTTGCTCAGCAAAGCCTTCATGGTCTTCTCCCGCCGGTTCGTTTCAGGGTGTGTTGTTTTTCGCGCGGGACGCTATCGGATGGCGGCGAAGCGCGAAAGGGCGGGACGGCGGCATGGCGAACAAATGTTTGACTCTGGCCCTGCCCGGTACGGCCGGGGCGGTTCCGGAGCGGAACTACAGCGCTGAGATCGTTCACATGCGGGGCCTGGTCGAGGCGGCATTCTCTTCCCCAGAGCGAAGCGGGGTGGGGAAGAGAGTGGCGGTGACGCCTGATCTGCCGTAGCCTGTGTTGTCTCCCCCTCAGCCCGAAGTCCGGCCTGATCCGCCGCGCCTAAGCGCGCGCGCCCTTACCCCCATCACAATCGCCTCAACTCAAAGGAGGATATCCATGTCGCAAGACACGGACCGACTGATCGTGCTGACCGGCGGCCCCGGCGCCGGCAAGACCACCCTGATCCGGGAACTGGAACGCCTAGGCTTCCGCTCGCGCGCCGAGAGCGCCCGGCGCATCCTCAAGGAGCAGGCCCTGTTCGGCGGCCGGGCCACGGGTCCAATCGACGGGGTGCTGTTCGCCGAGACCATCATGGCCTGGGAGGTGCGCGCCTGGATGGATGAGGCCCAGGGCGCCGGGCCGGTGTTCTTTGATCGGGCCTTGCCCGAGGCGGCGGGGATGCTGGGCCTGCCACCGCCGGCGCACTTTCAGCGCGCCGCCGAGCGGTTCCGCTACCGCCGGCAGGTGTTCATCGCCCCGCCCTGGCGCGAGATCTACCGCCAGGACGAGGAGCGCAAACAGACCTGGGACGAGGCGGTGGCCAGCCACGCCGCCTGCGCCGCCGCCTACCGGTATTTCGGCTACGATCTGGTGGAATTGCCCCAGGCCCCCGTGACGGAACGGGCGGATTTCGTGCGGGCGCGCTGCGGCCTAACCGCCCCGTGAGGTGGCGAAGTGGGCTTGTGCACCCATTTCTGCTAGTCACCGCCTGACCCGCCCGCCAATCGACCCTCCGCAAAGCATCGCCTTGTCCGTCACCCTCGATCTTTCCCGCGCCCAGAAGCCGCCTTCCAGAACGGGCGCCCCCGCCCCCCTGAATCTGTCCGGCCTGACCCGCCCACAGCTTTCGGCCGCCCTGGTGGAGTCCGGGATCGCGGCGCCGGACAAGGCGAGGATGCGGACCAACCAGGTCTGGCGCTGGATCCACGTCTACGGCGCCACCGACTTCGACCGCATGACCGACGTGGCCAGGGACGTGCGCACCGCCCTGGCCGACCGCTTCACCCTGGCCCGGCCGGAAATCGTCGAGCGCCAGGAAAGCCGCGACGGCACCACCAAGTGGCTGATCCGCTATGCTCCCGGCATCGAGGCGGAGACGGTGTTCATCCCCGACGTGGCGCGGTCTGGCGCCTTGTGCGTGTCAAGCCAGGTGGGCTGCACGCTGAACTGCACCTTCTGCCACACCGGCACCCAGGCCCTGGTGCGCAACCTCACCGCCGCGGAGATCGCCGCCCAGGTGCAGACGGCCCGCGACGACCTGGGCGAATGGCCCACCTCGCCGGACAACCGCCGCCTGACCAACATCGTCTTCATGGGCATGGGCGA
The DNA here is from genome assembly GCA_038228945.1 of Caulobacterales bacterium. GTDB lineage: Bacteria > Pseudomonadota > Alphaproteobacteria > Caulobacterales > Caulobacteraceae > Acaudatibacter. Next base: position 84,485 of record JBBROW010000001.1, on the reverse strand, counting down.
GCCGCTTTATAATCTGGACAATGTCGCCGACGCCCTGGACATCGTCTCCGACAACGAGGGCATGTCGATTTCCCGTCGGCGCACCACGGTGTCCACCTCCGGCGTGGTTCCCCAGCTCAAGGCGCTGGGCGAGCGCACCGGGGCCATGCTGGCCATCAGCCTGCACGCCACCACCGACGAGCTGCGCGACGAGCTGGTGCCGCTGAACAGAAAGTACCCGATCAAGGAGCTGATGGCCGGTATTCGCGGCTATCCAGGCCTGTCCAACGCCAAGCGCGTGACTTTCGAATATGTGATGCTCAAGGGGATCAACGACAGCCCGGCCGAGGCGCGGGCCTTGGTGCGCCTGCTGGCGGGGATTCCGGCCAAGATCAACCTGATCCCGTTCAATCCCTGGCCCGGCAGCCCCTATGAGTGCTCCGATTGGGGGACGATCGAAAAGTTCGCCGCCATCGTCAACAAGGCCGGCTACGCCTCCCCCATCCGCACCCCACGCGGCCGGGACATCCTGGCGGCCTGTGGCCAGCTCAAGAGCGAGAGCGAAAAGCTGCGAGCCAGCGCGCGGCGCAAGCTTGAGGCCCCGGCCACCGAGCCCGAAGCGGCCTTGGACGAATAGCGCCAAGCAGCGGGCGGCGTGCTAACCACCGGGCTTGAGTGTTTAGCGAGGCTTATCCATGCCCCATGAGTTGCAGTCCCCCGAACTCCAGGCCTGGGCGTCTGGCTTTCCCCTGGTGCTGTTGCACGCCGGGGTGACGCTGCTGATCCTGGTGGCCGGCGCGGCGCTCTACGCCCTGATCACCCCACACCGGGAAATCCAGCTCATCCGCGAGGGTAATTCCGCGGCGGCGGTGTCCTTCGGCGGCATATTGATCAGCCTGGCCATCCCCCTGGCGGTATCTCTGGCGGCCTCGAAATCCATGCTCGACATCGCCCTGTGGGGCGCCGCGACCCTGTTCGTGCAGCTCCTGGTCTTCCGCCTGGCCGATCTGGTGCTGCATGGCCTGCCACAACGCATCCAAGAGGGGGAAATGTCGGCGGCGGCGCTACTGGTCTGCGCCAAACTGGCCACGGCCCTGATCCTGGCGGCATCCGTGGCGGCGTTCTGAGCGTTCAAGCCACAGCATGCATTTCCCGCGTCTCCCTGACTGGCTGGTCTACCTGGCGATCGTGGTCGCCTTGACCGTGGCGGCGATCGGCCGCCAGGAGCGCGCTGACGCGCCCCCTCCCCCTCCCCCGGTGCCCGGCGAGGAGGGCGTACCTCTGGGTCCCGCCTCACCCTTCGACCCGTCGGTGGTGGTGCGCGCGCCGGACGGCCAGGGGCCAGACACCGGCACGGCCTTTTCCGTCTCCGACAGCGGCGTATGGCTCACCGCGCGGCACGTGGTCGAGGGCTGCACCAAGGCCGCCGTGGTGGTGGCCCAGGGCCGCGGCGTGGCGGCCACCATCCACATCACCCCCGGCAGCGAGGCGGCGATCCTCACCACCCAAGGCGGCGCGCCGGCCCTACCCATGGGCCTGACCCTGCCCTTGAAGCGTGGCGCCCGGGCGTTCAACCCCGGCTACCCGCAAGGCCACCCCGGCGAGATCGCCACCCGCCTGCTGGGCCGCGAGAACCTGGTCATGCGCGGTCGCGGCGCGCGGACCGAGGCGGTGCTGGTCTGGGCGGAAGTCGGTCGCACCGAGGGGTTGAACGGCGCGCTCAGCGGCATCTCTGGCGCTCCGGCATTGGATGAGGCCGGCCGGGTGATCGGCGTCACTGTTGGCGAGGCGCCCCGGCGCGGCCGCATCTACACCACCACCCCCGAGGCGGTGGTCGCCGCCTTCACCGCCGCCCAGATCCATCCCGCGGGCTTCGCCCCCGGGCAGACCATCGCCGTGGACAACTACGGCCGCGTCGCCGACGGCCTGCGCCGCGACCTGCGCGTGGCCCAGGTGGTGTGTCTGGCGAACTAGCTTCCGTCACGCGGGGGCGGGCGCCACGACGGGAACCGGCCGTCGCAGGGCCAGGACGATGCACAGGATGATCGCCGGCACGCCGATGGCTGCTGAGAGGACATAGAACAGGCTGTAGGCCTCCAGCAGGGTGCGCCCCTGTTGCAGATATTCGACGATCGCGCCGGAGAAGCCCTTCAGAGTCTTGCCAGTCCAAGTCAGGACCGAGGTCAGCAGGGCATACTGGGTGGCGGTGTAGCCCAGGCTGGTGAGGGTCGACATATAGGCCACCAGGGCCACGCCGGAGAAGCTCATGGCGAAGGAATCGAACGCCATCACCGACTCGAAGGCGGTCAGCTTCACCGGCCCCGCTTCCAGCACGCTGAAATCACTCCCGTGCCAGCCCAGGACGGCGAAGGCCAAGACGGCGATGGGCTGCAGGATCGCGCCGACGATCAGGGTGCGGACATTACCGATGCGGATCGACACCACCCCGCCCACGGCGATGCCGAACAGGGAAAAGCCCAGGCCGACGGTGGCCCGCACCGCCGCTATGGTCGGCTTGGAGAGGCCCAGCGCCTTGTAATAGGGGTTGGTCATCGGCCCGCGCATGTAGTCGCACAGGTGATAGAGCGTGATCATCCCCAGCATCAGCAGGGCCAGGGCCCAGCCGTGCAGGCGGAAGAAGGCGATGAACGGTCCGATCACCGCGTCATAGGCGGCGACCACGGGATTGCGGCCGGCGACGGCGGTCTTGGCGGCCATGACGGTGTCGGCGCGCTCAGGCTCTTTGACCAGCAGTGTGGCCATCAATCCCACCACCATCACCCCGCCATAGATGGCATAGGCTGTTGGCCAGCCGATGGCGTCGGCGACCACCAGGATCAGGGCCTCGGTGGCGATCAGGGCGGCGCGGAAACCCAGGGTGTAGGAGGCGGTCAGCAGGCCCAGTTCGTCGGCGTCGGCCGCCGACTCGATCCGCCAGGCGTCGATAACGCAGTCCTGGGTCGCCGCACCGATGCCGGTCAACACGGCGAAGGCCGCCAGCCAAGCCAGATGCGCCTTGGGATCGGCCGTGGCCATGGCGATCAGTCCCAGGCCCACCACCACCTGGGCCAGCAGCATCCAGCTTCGCCGGCGGCCCAGCGCGCCCAGGACGGGCAGGGGGACGCGGTCCACCACCGCCCCCCACACGAACTTGAATGAATAGGTCAGGCCGGCCCAGGACAGGAAGCCGATGGCCGCCAGCTTCACCCCGTCCTCGGCCAGCCAGAAGCCCAGAGTGTTGTTGATCAGCATGAACGGCAGGCCCGAGGAGAACCCCAGCAGCAGCATCAGCGCCACTTTCGGCCGACTTAGCGCGGTCAGCACATCCCAGGCACGCCGCTTGCGGGCGGTCGGCGCCTTGGCGTCAGCAACTGGGGTGGCCATGCGGCGGGTCCTCGCGACGAGGCTCCCCGCCCCGCAAATCAGGAGGCGAGCTTGGCGCGGGCGCGGCGCTGCGTCCAGCCGGCGCCGGTCTTGTCCGGTCCCGTCCATCGCGAAAGGGCGGCGCGCAGAGCTTCCAGGCTCAGGGGCTTGATCAGGAAGTCATCCATGCCGGCGGCCAGGCAGGCGCGGCGATCGTCTTCAAAGGCGTTGGCGGTGAGGGCGACCACCGGCGTGTCGACGCCGCGGGCGCGCAGGGCGCGGCTGGCCTCGATACCCCCCATCTCCGGCATCCGCACATCCATCAGCACCAAGTCATAGGTCCCCTGGGCCAGGGCCGCCAGGGCGGCGTCGCCGTTCTGGACATGGACCACCTCGCAGCCCTCGCGTTGCAGCAGGGTGCGCGCCAGCATGGCGTTGATGGGGTTGTCCTCGGCCAGCAGCACGCGGGCGCCCGGAGCCGCGGCGGGGGCGCTGTCGGTCTGTGTCGAGACCCGTTCGTCCTCGGCCGAGGCCAGTCCGGTGGCGGCGGCGTCGGCGGCGGCCAGCACCCGCGCGGCCAGGGAGGCTGGACGCAGGGGCTTGATCAGATAGCCGGCGAACCCGGCCTTGCGGTAGGCGGCGATCCGCCCGCGCTCCTCGGGTCGCAGCAGGATGACGGCGGGGTGGCCGGTGGGCGGCTTGACCAGCCCGACCCGCGCCAGGGCGTGGTCCACTAGGATCACGGTGTCATCGGGCGCCAGGGTCAGGGCCTCCGCCACGCCGGCGGCGCGCAGCGAACGGCCGCCGCTGGCCTCTATCTGTCGCGCCGCCGCCTCCCGGACGATGGCGCTGGGCGAGGCGATGGCCACGGTGCGGCCGCGCAGAGGCTTGATGGCCGGACCGGCGCGGCTGGTTTCGAACGGAGCCTCGAACCAGAAGTCGGCGCCGCGGCCGTCGCCGCCCTCGACGCCCACCTCGCCCCCCATGGCGTCGGCCAGCTTGCGGGCGATCGCCAGGCCTAGCCCCGCCCCGCCCAGTCGCGCACCGTGCGCTGGGTCGACCTGGGCGAAGGCCTCGAAGATGTGCTCCCGCTGGGCTTCAGGCACGCCCGGCCCTGTGTCGGAGACCGTGAAGCGCAGGCGCGCGACCGGCCGCTCATTGGTGTCCGCGCCAACGGCGCCCCCATCGCCCGGGACCGCCTCGGCCAGGATCAGCACCCCGCCGGTCTCGGCGAACTTCACCGCATTGCCGGCCAGGTTCAGCAGGATCTGCTTGAGGCGGACCTCGTCGGCCAGGATCGGCGAGACCCCGGCGCCGGCCGCCCAGCCGATCTCCAGCCCCTTCTCGTTCGCCCGGGGACTCAGCAGCTCGCAGACCTGGCGCAGGACGTCCTCGACCTCGATCGGCGCGGGGCTCAGGTCCACCCGGCCGGCGCCCAGCTTGGCGTAGTCGAGGATATCGTTGACCAGGCCCAGCAGGTGCTCGCCGCTTTCGCGCAGGGCGTCCACATAGGCCCTCTGCTCGGCGGTCAGGCGGGTTCCGTCCAGCAGCCGGGTCATGCCCAGAACCCCGTTCAGGGGGGTTCTGAATTCGTGGCTGAGGGCGGCCAGATGCTCCGGCGGGATACCGGCGCGCGGGTCTGGAGGGGACTTGCTCATGGCTCGCAGCCTAAACGCCGCGGCTTAACGGTCGGTCAAACCGCCGATCGCGGAGCTTGACCTTACCAGTGCTTCGATCAACCTCCGGGCGCGCTGCTCAGCGTGTCCGCCCGGAGCCCTTCGACCATGTCGGCGTTTGAACGCTATTTCAGCTCGGCGGGGTTCATACCGCACGGCTATTGCCTGCTCTGGCGCCCGGACGTGCTGGCCCTGCATGTGGTCTCCGACCTAGTCATCGCGGCCTCCTATTTCAGCATTCCCCTGGCCATCGCCGCCTTCGTTCGCAAGCGTCCGGACCTGGCGGCGGAGCACCGAAGGGTGGCGGTGCTGTTCGCCGTTTTCATCCTGGGTTGTGGCCTGACCCATGTGTTCGGGGTCATCGTCCTGTGGCGGCCATTCTATGTCGAGGACGGCCTGATCAAGGCGTTCACCGCCATCATCTCCCTCGTCACCGCCGCGGCCCTGTGGCCAATGCTGCCACGCCTGCTGCGGATCCCCTCGCCCAGCCAGCTCTCGGCGACCAACAGCCAGCTTCAAAGCGAAGTGGCCGCCCGGCGCCAGGCGATCGAGGACCTGCAGGCGGCGCGGGACGGGCTGGAGGACGAGGTCCGGCGGCGCACCAAGGAGATCGAAGCCCTGGCCCGACGGTTCGAGTTGGCCACCGAGGGCTCGGTGGTCTCCCTGGCCGAGGTGGATGCGAACCTCCGCTTCACCTGGCTGCACAACCCACGGCCCCCCTTCGACCGCCTGGTGGTCGGCGAGGTCACCGATGGGCGCCTCGGGCCTACGGCCCCAGCGATTTTGGGGGTTCCGGCGCGGGCCGTGCTGGCCAGCGGCGAGCCGCTTAGCACCGAAGTCACCCTCACCGTGGACGGCGACGAGCACAGCTTCGAGGTCAAGATGACCCCGACCACGGCCTCCGACGGCCAGCCGGGCCTGCTGGTGGCGGCCGCCGACATCACCGACCAGAAGCGCCAGCAGGCGCATCTGCAGGTGATCATGCACGAACTGGCCCACCGGGCGAAGAACCTGCTCAGCCTGGTGGACGGCATTGCCCGCCAGACCGCCCGGGCCGAGGGCTTGCCAGTGGCGCTGGTGGACCGCTTCACCGCCCGCCTGGCGGCCCTGGGGGACGCCTACGACCTGCTGATCGGCGACGACTGGAAGGGCGTTGACCTGAGAGCGCTGATCGACGCCCAACTGGCCTTTGTCGTCCCGCAATCGCGCGAACGGGTAAGCATCGACGGCCCCGCCGCCACGGTCCGTCCGGAGGTGGCCCAGTACATGGCCCTGGCCCTGCACGAGCTGGCCACCAACGCCACCAAATACGGGGCGCTGAAGGATCCCGCCGGTCGGCTCTCGGTGCGGTGGACCGTCGAGCCGGCGGATAGGGGCGGCTCGCAGGTGAAATTCGAGTGGCTGGAAGAGGGGCTGCGCCTCCAACCGCCGACGCAGACCGGCTTTGGCCGCACCCTGCTGGAGCGGGTGGTGCCCAGGGCCGTGGCGGGGGTCGGCGGCCTCTCCTTCCCGGACACAGGCGCGTGTTGGCGGGTTGTATTCCCGATTTGATGGTGCGACACATTACCGCAGGGACTGGGCGATCTGTCGCCTTGGGTTGGGCATAGGCCATGGCGCGCGTGCTGGTCGCCGAAGACGAAGCGTTCACGGCCATCGCCCTGGTCGATACGCTCGAACGTCAAGGCCATCAGGTCCGCGACGCGGCGGATGGCGCCGACGCCATCGCCGCCCTGCTGGACTTCGAGCCGGACGTCCTGATCACCGACCTGATGATGCCAAACATCGACGGCGCCGAACTGATCCGCCACATCCGCGCCCAGCAGGGACCTCCCCTGCCCGTGATCCTGATCACCGGCGTGCCGGAGTCAAAACTGCCGAGCAACCTGCCCTACGACGCCTACCTGGGCAAACCCGTCGACCATGCTGAACTCAGCCGCATGATCGAGGATCTCACCAAGCGCCGGGGATAGGGTCTCACCGCCCTCCGATCACAGCCCTCCGATCACAGCCCTCCGATCACAGCCCTCCGATCACTGCCTCGAACGCCTCGGCGATGCCGTCGGCCTGGTCGTCGGTGAGGATCAGGGGCGGGGCAATGCGGATGGTGTGGTCGTGGGTCTCCTTGGCCAGGTAGCCGCGGGCCTGGAGCTGTTCGCATACCCGTCGCGCGCCACCGGCCTCGGGGATCAGTTCCACCGCCAGCATCAGCCCACGGCCGCGGACCTCCTTCACCGCATGGCTGCGGATGGCGGCCAGGCGTCCATGCAGGCGGTCGCCGACGCGGGCCGCGTTCTCGATCATGCCTTCCTCCACCAGCACCTTCAGGGCGGCGCGGGCCACGGCGCAGGCCAGGGGATTGCCGCCGAAGGTCGAGCCGTGCTCGCCGGGCTTGAGCACGCCCAGGGCCTCGTCGTTGGAGAGCACGGCGGAGACCGGATAGAAACCGCCGGACAGGGCCTTGCCGATCAGGGTCAGGTCGGCCTCAATCCCTTCGTGCTCCTCGGCCAGCAGCCGGCCGGTGCGGCCCAAGCCCGTCTGGATTTCGTCCAGGATCAGCAGCACCCGCTCCCGCGTGCACAACTCGCGGGCTTTTTGCAGATAGCCGGCCGGCGGGATGATCACCCCGGCCTCGCCCTGGATCGGCTCGACCAGGAAGGCGACGGTGTTGGGGGTGATGGCCGCTTCCAGGGCGGCGGCGTCACCATAAGGGATGATCTTGAAACCGGGGCCGAAGGGGCCGAAGTGGCCGCGCGACTGTGGGTCGGTGGAAAAGCCCACCACCGCCAGGGTGCGGCCATGGAAGTTCTCGGCGCAGACGATGATCTCGGCCAGACCGTCCGGCACGCCCTTGACCTCATAGCCCCACTTGCGGGCCACCTTCAGGGCGCTCTCCACCGCCTCGGCCCCCGAGTTCATCGGTAGGGCGCGGTGTGACCCGGTCAGGGCGCAGAGCTCTTCATAGAAGGGCGCCAGCTGGTCGTTGCGGAAGGCGCGGCTGGTCAGGGTCAGGCGCCCGGACTGGGCGATCAGCGCCTCGCGGATCTTGGGGTGGCAGTGGCCCTGGTTCACAGCGGAATAGGCCGAGAGGCAATCGAGGTAGCGACGGCCCTCCACATCCCAGACATAGACGCCCTCGCCCCGCGTCAGGACCACGTCCAGGGGCTTGTAGTTGCGCGCGCCGTAGCGGGCCTCGACGTCGATCAGGGCGGCGGCGGTGCGGCCGGTCTCAGACGGCGAGCGCCCGTAGTTCGTTGGTTTGGTCATGGTGTCGGTCATGGCGGGTTTCCAGGCTGGGGTGGGCGCAGAACTGGCTCTTCAGGTCGAGCCGCAGGGTCATGCAGAAGGCGGCGCCGCCCGACAGGATGAAGGGCGACAGGTCGACTTCGCGTACGCGATAGCCGCGCTCGGCCAGGCGCGCTTTCAGGCGTTCCGGCGCGCGGGCCATGACGACATCGCCGTTCAGGCTGATGGCGTTGACACAGAAGGCGGCCGCGTCCGCGTCTTCGGCCTCGATCAGGTCGTCAGGGGACACGCGGGCGCGGATGGCGTCCAGGGCGGCGGAGCCGAAGGCCGGCGGATAATAGAGTACCGCCCCGCCCGACAACGGGCAGAAGCAGGTGTCCAGATGGTAGAAACGCTCGGTAGCCAGGGCCAGGGGCACGACCTCGGCGCTGAAGGCCTCGGCGATGCGGTCCGAGGCCTGGCGAGAGGAGCGGGGGCCGTGGCCGGTCCAGAACAGGCGGCGTGTGCGATCCCAGATCCCGTCGCCCGCGCCCTCATGGAAGCAACCCTCCGGCAGGGTGACGATGTCGGTGATCAGGCCTCGGGCTTTCAGCGCCTCGAAGGCGGCGGCGAAGCGGGCTTCCTCGCCCTGGCGCTCCGGCTTGCGGAATCGGGCCAGGACCGCCTTGCCATCCAGCACCACCGCGGCGTTGGCCGGGAACACCAGGTCGGGCAGGCCGGGCGCGGCGGGGACCCAGGTGATCTCGCCGCCCAGGGCTTCCAGGGCGCCGGCCAGGCTGGCTGACCCGGCGCGGGCGGCCTCGGCGGCATGCGGCGTCCAGTCTTCCGGCTTCATCCACGGATTGATGCGGTAGCTCACGGCGTAGTGGGCCGGATCGGTCATCAGGAACTGAGGATGGGCGGTCATGCGGGGCTCCGGCGGGTTGATCGCGACGAAGAGGGTGGCCCCGGCGGATGTCAGCGAAAAGCCAGACAACTGATCGAGTTTCGGCATTTTCCTGGACAAATTGCCCAAAGTTGACGACAGATTGCTGGCATGGATGACCTCGACCACCGCCTGATCGCCCTGCTGCGCGACGACGCCCGCGCCGCGGTGGCGGGCCTGGCCAAGACCCTGAAGGTGTCACGCGGCACGGTTCAGGCTCGGATCGGGCGGATGCTGGCGCGGGGCGACATCGCCGGCTTCACCGTGCGGGTGCGACCCGAGGCCGAGGCGCAGCGGGTGCGCGCGGTGATGATGATCGCCATCGAGGGCGAACGCTCGGCCCCGGTGGTCAAGGCGCTCAGCGCCCTGCCGCCGGTAGCGGCGGTGCACACCACCAACGGCCGCTGGGACCTGGTGGCGGACCTGGACACCGACAGCCTGCCCAGCTTCAGCGCCACCCTCGACGCCATCCGCCTGATCGACGGCATCGCGTCCACCGAGACCAGCCTGTTACTGTCGACGCGTAGGTTCTAGACCAGATGGAGCGGCCCACCTGCGCGATGGTGGAGACCCACAACGCCCTTGGCCGGATCTACAGGCTGCCGGTGGGGCCGTTCCATCGGCTGATCGTCTGGACCATGATCCGCTCCATCCGCCTGTGAGGCCTGGGGCGCCTTGGCATCCTTGGCGCGGCTCAGGCGTTGTCGTCCCGGAGGCCCGCATGCGCGTTGGACAATCTCTGCTTCTGTCGGCCTTGTTTGTGCCGGCGATCCTGGCCCTGGCCGGCTGCGCCACAACGGACCCGCTCAACAACGACGTGGGCGGCATCGGCTACCGCAGCGTGGTGGTGGGCTCGCCCGACGCCAGCGCTTTTCTCTATGTCCCGGCCGACCAGTTGGCGGCGCTGGGTCCCGACGACGCGTCACGCCAGGCGGCCATGCTGGGTGACCACAACTTCAGCCCGGTGAAGGCCAACAGCCCGGTGCGGATGACCATCGGCATCCGCTATGTGCTGATCCCAGTGTGCGGCGATCAACCCCGCTGGGACCGCGCCATCCGCCCGGTGATCGAGCGCCAGAAGACCCTGACGGTGGGGTGTGGTGGCTAGAGCCATTCCGGTTCAAGTGGACTCACTTGGACCGGATAAAAAGGGCGATATTATACTTGCCGTACCCAAATGGTGTGCTATGGTAAGCGCCATAAGGGGTTTTCACATGTCCATCCTCTCCGCGCCGCACTTCCACAACGAAGAAGCCGCCTACGCCTACGTCGAGGCGCGTCTCTGGCCGCAAGGCCCCGTGTGCCCGCACTGCGGCGGCTGCGAGAGGATCGGCAAGATGGGCGGCGCGTCCACTCGGATAGGCGCTTACAAGTGCTACCAATGCCGCAAGCCCTTTACCGTGAAGGTGGGCACCATCTTCGAAGCCTCGCACGTCCCCATGCGTCATTGGCTCCAAGCGATGTTCCTCATGGCTTCCTCCAAGAAGGGCATCAGTGCCAACCAGATGCACCGTACCTTGGGCTGCACCCTGAAGACCGCTTGGTTCATAGAACACCGCATCCGCGAAGCCATGCGCGACGGCGCCCTGGCCCCGTTCGGCTCGGATGGCGGCATTGTGGAAGTGGACGAGACCTTCATCGGCCACAAGGAGGGCGCCCCGGTGAAGGCCGGTATCGGCCACAAGATGAAGATTCTGAGCCTGCTGGAGCGCAACACCGGCGCCAAGCGGTCCATCGTCCTCGACAACATGAAGCCCAGCGAGATCGCCGCTATCGTGCTGGCGAACGTCTCTCAGGAAGCCTTCCTGATGACGGACGAAGCCGGTCACTACTACCGCGTCGGCAAGGAGTTGTCGGGGCATGGCGTGGTCAACCACAGCAAGGAAGAATACGTCTCCCGCGCCAACCCCATCCTGCACACCAACACGATTGAAGGCAGCTTCAGCATCTTCAAGCGCGGGATGCGCGGCATCTACCAGCACTGCGCCGAACACCACCTGCACCGCTATCTGGCGGAGTTCGACTTCCGTTATTCCAACCGCGTCGCGCTGGGCATGAACGACGTTGCGCGTTCTGATAACCTGCTGGCGGGCGTGGTTGGCAAGCGCCTGACCTATCGAACAACTGCTGGGAAAGCCTGATGGCGAAACCAAAGAAGCCCAAAACGAAGCTAGAGGACGAGGATCAGAGCCGGAGGTTTTTAGACATCGCCCACGAACTAGAGGCCGCTGGAGAACTAAGCCCCGCCGAAGATGGGAGGGCCTTCGAGAGCCTGCTCATCAAGGCCGCATCGCCAAGAAAAACGACCCCGGAAACTTAGCGCCCAAGGAGTTTTCTGGCGAACCCGATGACGACTGACACGCCCCGTTCAACGGGAGACGGAGGGTCAATCCGATCAGGAGTGATCTTCTGGGCATCAGTGGCAGACAGCGCGTCAGGAAGGCCTTCATTAGCAAGCCTGACAAAGGCCTTTACCATGTCATCTTCGCTGATGCTCAGGATCAGATGCTGAATTAGCCTGCCTGAGAGCAAGGTGAATGGATACTTCCGGTCACCCGACTTAACGGCTTCCAGGCCATACTCGTTGAGCCACAACCTCATTGTGCCTGCGTTGAAGTCTGCCGCTTGCAGCGGCATAAACTCATCATCGCGCTCAAATTTTGGATCACCGCCGAACCATTCACGCAAACTCAGCTCGCGACTACCCATGTAGGTCTCCCAGCCAGCCTTGATTTGCTTCTTGTTCGCGGACTCGTCGAAATAGAAGTCGACCGGCTCGCGTATAGGAACGAGAGATGAATTGGCGCGCTGAAGCTGGTGAAACATGTCCATAAAAAAGCGAAACGTCACATAGTACGGATTCCCAAAAGACGACCAGTCCATGCCCTCGACGTGCGGGATATTTACCCGAGCGATTGCTGCTTCAATATCTCTCCGGTTCACGATGCACGCGACTGACATTTCGACGTGCCGATTTATTGCGGCGTGGAAGACGGCCAGCTTCTCGGGGTGCCGCTTCATACGCTTGTGTTTGAATAGCCGCTGGCCAGTTTGGTCGGGCGGGACCAGGGAGAGCGCAGCCTCCCATTCTTTAGCGAAGGCGGCCCATTGTTCGGCGCTCGCCACATACCCCGCAAGGACAAACCAGCCCGTGTCGTCTGCCTCGGACTCGTCTAGATAGCCCTGAAAGACCATTAACCGGCGATTTCCTGCTAGGGACGGACGGCGCCCGCAGACCTGTGCCCAGACGCGATCTTGTGCAGCAGACACGCCCCACACGTGTTCGAGAATGCTCATCTAACACGCCCCATCGGCATTTGGGTACGCGAAGTACAACATCGCCATAAAAAGGCTCTATCTTCTTACATTTAGAGCATGACCGGCGCTTCAACCGGTATCCACTTGAAGCTGTCATGCTCTAGCTGAAGGCGCCGAACCGCGCCGCCGCCTCTCCCACCCCATCCGCGTTCGGCGCCACCCGCCGGTAGATCAACGCCTCGGCCACGTGCACCCGGCGCACCGTCGGCGCGCCTTCCAGGTCGGCGATGGTGCGGGCCAGGCGCAGGGTGCGGGTCCAGCCGCGAGCGGTAAGGCCGCCGGCCTCGGCGGCGCGGCTGAGCAGGGCCTTGGCCGGCTCGTCCAGGGCCACGATTTCCTCCAGCCAGCGACCCTCGGCGCGGGCGTTCAACGCCGCGGCGATCGGCCCGCCCGGACGATCGGCCACCGCCGCCGCGCGCCGCGCCTGGATGGCGCGGGCCTGGGCCACGCGGGCCGCCACCTCGGCGGAGCCCTCCGACGGCGGCGGCAGGGACAGGTCCGCGGCGGTTACCGGCGGCACGTCCACCGCCAGGTCGATGCGGTCCATCAGCGGGCCCGACACCCGGCTCTGGTACGACACGATGCAGCGCGGGGCCTTGCCGCATTGGCCGCGCCCCATGCCGCCGTGGCCGCAGCGGCAGGGGTTCATCGCCGCCACCAGTTGCACCCGGGCCGGATAGCGGACATGGGCGTTGGCCCGGGCCACGGTGACCTCGCCGGTCTCCAGGGGCTGGCGCAGGGAATCCAGGGCCTGGGCGCTGAATTCGGGCAACTCGTCCAGGAACAGCACGCCGTTGTGGGCCAGCGACACCTCGCCCGGCTTAACCCGCACGCCGCCGCCGGTCAGGGCGGCCATGGTGGCCGAATGGTGCGGGGCGCGGAACGGCCGGGCGCGGCTGAGGGCGCCGCGGGCGATCAGGCCGGCGATGGAATGCACCATCGAGGTTTCCAGCAACTCGCCCGGCGTCAGCGGCGGCAGCAGCCCGGGTAGGCGCTGCGCCAGCATCGACTTGCCCGATCCCGGCGGCCCCACATAGAGCAGGTTGTGCCCCCCGGCGGCGGCGATCTCCAGGGCGCGCTTGGCGTTCTCCTGGCCCTTGACGTCCTTCAGGTCCGCAACGGCGGCGCCGTCCAGCATCGGCCCCGGCTGGGGCTGGCTCAGCACCTGGCTGCCACGAAAATGGTTGATCAGGGCGATCAGGGATCGAGGGGCCAGCACCGGCGTGTCCCCCGCCCAGGCGGCTTCCGGCCCACAGGCCTCCGGGCAGATCAGCCCCAGCCCCATGGCGCCGGCCGCCACGGCGGCGGGCAAGGCGCCGGCCACCGGGGCGATCTCGCCGTTCAGGTTCAGTTCGCCGATGGCGGCCCAGCCGTCCAGGGCGTCCGGCGGCAGCACCCCCATCAGGGTCAGCAGGGCCAGGGCGATGGGTAGGTCGAAATGGTTGCCTTCCTTGGGCAGGTCGGCGGGGGCCAGGTTGGTGACGATGCGCTTGGCCGGCAGCGCCAGCCCCAGGCCCATGAAGGCCGCCCGGACCCGCTCGCGCGCCTCGCCCACAGCCTTGTCGGCCAGGCCGACGACCATGAAATTGGGCAGGCCGCCCGTGGTCTGGACCTCCACGTCGACCCGCCGGGCCTCCACGCCCTCGAACGCCACAGACACCACCCGCGCCGCCACAGGCCCCTCCGCCCCCAGATTTATCCACAATTTGAGCATGAGCTCTGGAGCGGATCAAGAACAAAACTGGAACTTATCGGGTATATGTATCCATTCAGTGACTTGCGGGCGGCTGTTCAATCAGGAGCGTAGATCGGCGCCCGACCGCTTAGCCCAGGTGGCGCCCGCGCGTCGCGTGACCGCAAAATCTAGATCACCCCGCGGATCGCCTCGATCCGGTCCCACAGGGTCGCCGTCACGTCCGGCCCGCCGAACCGTTTCAGCTGCTGCGCGCCGGTGGGGGAGGTGACATTGATCTCGGTGAGGTAGTCGCCGATCACGTCGATGCCGACGAACAGCAGGCCGCGGCTCCTCAACTCCGGCCCGATGATCTCGCAGATCTCGCGGTCGCGGGCGGTCAGCTCTACCGCCTCGGCCCGGCCGCCCCGCGCCAGGTTCGACCGCACCTGGCCCTCGGCCGGCACCCGGTTGATGGCCCCCACCGGCTCGCCGTCCACCAGGATCACGCGCTTATCGCCCTTGGAGACGGCGGGGACGAACTTCTGGGCGATCACCTGCTCGCGCCCGATCATGGCGTGCAGCTCCAGCAGGGCGTCCAGGTTGGGGTCGTCCGCCTTCAGCCGCACCACGCCGGAACCGCCGCCGCCGTACAGGGGCTTGAGCACCATGTCGCCGTGGCGCTCATGGAAGTCGTGCAAGGCGTCGCGGTCGGAGGTGATCAGGGTCGGCGGCTGCAGGCCCTCGAACCCGGTGACGAACAGCTTCTCCGGCGCATTGCGCACCTCGAAGGGGTTGTTGACCACCAGGGTGGCCGGGTGGATCCGCTCCAGGAAATAGGTGGCGGTGATGTAGGCCATGTCGAAGGGCGGGTCCTGGCGCATCAGCACCACGTCGAATTCCGACATGTCGCGCACTTCCAACTTGCCCAGGTCGTGATGGTCGCCCTTCACCGCCCTAAGGTTCAGCGGCCGCCCCCGGGCATAGATCCGCCCGTCTTCCTGGCTGAGCCGGTCGGGGGTGTAGACCCACAGGCCGTGGCCCCGGGTCTGGGCCTCCAGCATCATGAGGAAGGTGGTGTCGGTGTCGATATTGATCCCCTCGACGGGATCCATCTGGATGGCGACCTGAAGCGGCATGAGTTCCCCGGTTGGGTTTGACGGCCCTGGCGGTCATGTAGGGACGGCGAGGGGATTGGGCAAAGCGAAACGGCGGCGTGCGAAATCAGCGCCTCTCCCAACGCCCCGCCCCCCCGCCTCTCTGTTCCCGCTTGACGGCGGCGCGGGGAGCGGGCCTCTCGCCTGGCTGCATTGGGAGATGGGCATGGAAAAGCGTCGCGTCGGGTCGTTTGAGGTTTCGGCCATCGGTCTGGGCTGCATGAGCCTGTCCCACGCCTATGGGCCGCCCCCGCCCCGCGAACAGGCCGAGCGCGTGCTCAAGGGGGCCTTGGACGCCGGCTACACCTTCCTCGACACCGCCGCTGTCTATGGCCTTGGCCACAATGAGCGGTTGGTCGGCGAGGTGCTGAAGGACCGCCGCGACGACTTCGTGCTGGCCTCGAAATGCGGCATGACCAACGGCGAGGAGCGGGAACTGAACGGTTCGCCCGAACGCCTGAAGCGGACCTGCGACGAGAGTCTGGCTCGCCTGGGGGTCGATGTCATCGATCTCTACTACCTGCACCGCTGGGACAAGCGCGTCCCCATCGAGGACAGCGTCGGCGCCCTGGCCGACTTGGTGCGCGCGGGCAAGATCCGCAGCATCGGCCTGTCGGAGGTCTCGGCCGTCACCCTGCGCAAGGCGCATGCGGTGCATCCCATCGCCGCGCTGCAGACGGAATACTCGCCTTGGACTCGGAACCCCGAGATTGCCGTCCTCGACGCCTGCCGCGAGCTGGGCGTCGCCTTCGTCGCCTTCAGCCCCGTCGGGCGTGGCTTCCTGGCGGGCGGGGTGCCCAGTCTGGACGTGCTGCAGGCCGGCGACTTTCGTTTGGGCATGCCTCGGTTCCAGGGCGAGGCCTTCGCGGCGAACCTGACGCTGTTTGACGCGTTCGCGGCCCTGGCCCGGTCCGCTGGTTGCACCCCGGCCCAGCTCTGCCTGGCCTGGCTGCTGCGCAAGGACCCGATCATTGTGCCCATCCCCGGCACCACCCGGCCCGACCACATGGCCGAGAACGCCGGCGCGGCGCGGATCCGCCTGGACGATGCCACGGTCGCCAAGCTGGAGGCCCTGGTCAATGATCGCACCGTCGCCGGTCCGCGCTACGCCCCGGCGATGCAGGCCGCCGTCGACACCGAGGTTTTGGCTGCCTAGTTGAGCTGTAGCCGAACCCGCTCGCGCGCCGCCCGGGCGGCCAGGGCTGCGCCACCGTCCAGAATCTGCGCCTGACCCAGGGCCTGCAGCGCTCCGGCCAGCGCCCCCTGGCCCTCGCGCGCGGCGGCGACGTCGAGCCAGGGGCGGTGGTCGGTAGGGTCGAGCAGGGCGCGGCGCAGGGCAGAGCGTTCGGCGCGGGCGAAGTCGCGGGCGGCGACGGCGCGGGCGAAGATGTTGTTCTGCAGGCGGATCAGCACGGCCCGGTCGCTCACCGGCGCCATCAGCACGTCCAGCCGCTCGGCGACATTGGGGGTCAGGCCGGCGTGCAGGGCGCGGCGGGTCAGCTCCGAGGGCAGCACCACCCGCCCCTCGCCATAGGGGTCCAGGGCCAGGGGGCCTTCGTCGGTCTCGATGCGCAGCAGGAAGTGGCCGGGGAAGTCCACGCCCCGCACGTCCAGGCCGCAGCGGCGGGCGGCGTCCAGATAGAACACCCCCAGCGCCACGGGCAGGCCCTTGCGCCGCTCGCTCACCGCGACGATGTCGGCGTTGTCGGGGTGGTCATAGGTGAACATGTCCCCGGCCAAGCGCAGGTCGCCGGCCATGGTCTCGGCCAGGGCCTCCTCAGGCGATTCCCGGTCCAGCCTTTGTTTCAGCCGCTGCGCCCCATCCAGGGCCAGATCGCGGGCGCACTGGGGATCGCGGGTCGGGTCCTCGTGCACGGCGCAGGCCACGGCGGCCTCCAACAGCGGGAAGCCTTCGTCGCCGCCGGCGCCGGTCTGGGTCAGAAAGGCCTCCGCTTCCGCGCGCGTCATCGGCTTCTCCGTCAGCTCCCCGGCCAGGCGTCGGCAATATGACGCGGCAGGCGGCCGGGCGCGAGGGCGATCAGATCCAATCGGATCGCCGCGCCGGCCAGGGCGGGCCGCCGGCCGGCGAGGCTCTCGGCGGCTCGGCGCAGACGGTCACGCTGGCGGGCGGTGACCGCCTCCAGGGCGATCTCGATGGTGGCGCGCAGCTTCACCTCCACCACGGCCAGCACCTCGCCCTTCTGGGCCAGCAGGTCGATCTCGCCCATGGGTGTCTTCAGGCGGAAGCCCAGGATGCGATAGCCCTTGGCCATCAGCCACAGGGCGCTGATCACTTCGCCGCGGCGTCCCGCCAGGCGGGCGCGCAGGCCGCGGGCGCTGCGGGCGGAGGCCATCAACGCCCCTTCAGCGCCAGGGCGCGGGCATAGAGGTCGCGGCGCGACAGGCCCAGCGCCTTGGAAACTTCCGAGGCGGCTTCGGCGGGGCCGACCCGGGTCAGGGCCTCGGCCAGGGCCGTGTCGGCGTCGTCGGCGGTGGCGGCGCGCTCCGCCCCCGGCGCCACCAGCACCACGATCTCGCCCTTGGGATCGTCCAGGCGCGGGTCGGCGGCCAGGTCGGCCAGGGGGCCACGGATCACCGTCTCGTGCAGCTTGGTCAGCTCCCGCGCCACGGCGCCCTCGCGGTCGCCGAACACGGCGGCCATGTCGGCCAGGCTGGCGGCCAGGCGCGAGCCGCCCTCGTAGAACACCAGGGTGGCGCGGATCGGGGCCAGCTCCTGGAAGAGGGCCTTGCGGGCGGCGGTCTTGGGCGGCGGGAAACCGGCGAACAGGAAGCGGTCCGTGGGCAGGCCCGCCACCGTCAGCCCCGCCAGCAGGGCCGAGGCGCCCGGGATCGGGTGCACCGCCAGCCCCAGCTCCACAACCTCCCGCACCAGGCGATAGCCGGGATCGGAGATCAGCGGCGTGCCGGCGTCCGACACCAGCGCCACCTTGGCCCCCGCCATCAAGGCGCCCAGGACCTTGGGCCGGGCCCGGGCGGCGGCGTGCTCGTCATAGCGCTCCAGCTTGCCCGATAGGCCATGGGCGGCCAGCAGCTTGCCGGTGACGCGGGTGTCCTCGGCCAGGATCAGGTCGGCCCCGCCCAGCACGTCCAAGGCCCTAAGGGTGATGTCCCGCAGATTGCCGATCGGGGTGGCCACCAGATAGAGGCCAGGCTGCAGGACATTGATCCGGGTCGAGGGGGCCGGGGGCGCCTTCTTTGCGGGCTTGGTGGGGGAACGCGGCGCGGACATGGGGCGAGGATAGGCGGGCCGGGTGGCGAGAGCAAAGGACCTCTGCTCGGCATTCTTGATCCCTAAAGGAGCATGCGAAGGCGTGATTCTGCCAAAATGTCGCAGATGCTTCGCTGTTGGGTGAAGCTTAACGAACGGCGGTCAATGGTGGCTGGCAAACTCGTCCGCGTACCCGCAGATCGCGGTTGGGGCAGCGCATGGGTGGGGGGCCTCGTTGGGTGTCTGAACAGTCGCAAGACGACATCATCCAGGATTTCACGCCCTATCAGTTGACGCTGATGGCCGTGGTGTTCCCTTGGCGGGCCCACGCCGCGGTCAACGTCATCGCTGGCCTTGGACTGGGCCTTATTGGCGGGCCGCTGCTCGGCCTAGTCTGGGCTTTGAGCCTGTGCGTGGTCGATTGGCTTGCACAAAGAATATATGGAAACTGGCTGGCGGTAGCGGCCGAAACGGACTCCACCAAGGGTCTGGCGCGGCTGAGTGGGCTCGTTCTCCTGAGGATGGGCATCTGGTTCGCGCCGCCTGTGGCCTATACCCTCGCGGCTCACAGCCAGACGGGCTTCGCCTTCGTCGCGGTCACCGCAATTTCTGTCACCGCCCTGGGTGTTTCGCTCGGCTGGACCTCTTGGCGGATCTTCGCCGCCATGGCCGGCCCTGCGATTCTGTCCGTCGCCATAACCACGGTCGCCCTCTTCGGGATTGGGCCTTCCGCCGGCGTATTGGCCGGACTCGCGTGCGTGTGTGCGACACTGGCGCACCTCGCCCTCGGCACGCACAAAACCGTTTCCGAGTGGAGCCGCGCGAACAAGCGCACCATCCAGGTCATGGCTGAAATGAAGTCCGCGCTGGATCGATCCGAGGCCGCGGAGCGGCGGCTCAGGATCGCGATCGGGCTCGCTAACCTGCACGTCTATGAAATGGACTATGCGCGGCGCACGCTCACCAGCCTCGGCGCGGAGCAGGACTTTTTCGAACAGCCTCTTACCTACGAACGCCTCTACCAGGACCCCTATTTCGCGGTGGCTCCCCAGAACCGGGAAGCCACCCGGGCCGCCTGGGCGAAGCATGAAGCGGGCGAGGGGCCGTATAAGGCGGAGTATCTCGTCAAGCGGAGCGATGGTCGCGAGGTCTGGGGATCCGCCTCCGCGGAATTGATCCGAGACGAGGCCGGCAAGCCGGTGACTCTCGTGGGCGCCATACAAAACGTCACCGACCGCAAGCGTGGCGAGATCGAACTGATTGAAGCCCTGTCGCGCGCGGAAGCCGGCAGCCGGGCCAAAAGTGAATTCCTGACCATCATGAGCCACGAAATCCGAACGCCGCTGAACGGCGTGCTCGGAATGGTGCAAGCCCTGGAACGCGACAAGCTGAGCGCCGCGCAGCGCAAGCGCGTTGATGTCATCCGCAAGTCCGGCCAGTCGCTGCTGGCGCTGCTGAACACCGTGCTCGATCTGTCGAAGATCGAGGCCGGCAAGCTTGAGCTGGAGGTCGGAGAGGTCGATATCTTGAACCTGGCCCAAGCCGCTCTGGACATCTTCGCAGGAGACGCCGCGGACAAGGGTGTTGAGTTCGCCCTGCACATCGCGCCTGAGGCGGAGGGCGTGTATTCGGGCGATGCGCAACGGGTCAGCCAGGTGCTGTACAACCTGATCTCCAACGCGGTGAAGTTCACCCAACAAGGCTCCGTCACCGTCAAAATCGAGCGACGGGATGAAATTCTGTCGGTCCAGGTCGCCGACACGGGAATCGGGATTTGCCACGAGCAACTGGACGGGCTGTTCGAGAAATTCAGCCAGGTCGACGCCTCGGTGACGCGCCGCTATGGGGGTACGGGCCTGGGGCTGGCGATCTGCCGACAACTCGCCGTCATGATGGGCGGCGACATCTCCGTTGAGAGCGCGGTGGGGCGCGGATCGAGCTTCACGTTGGCTCTCCCACTTCTTCGGCTGCACGCGGGCGCGGCGAGGGTGGACCGGACGACTGGCGATGCCGAAGTCACCAAGGCGAGGGCGCTGCGAATTCTCGCCGCCGAAGACAATCCGATCAATCAACTCGTGCTCAGGACGCTTCTGCAGCAAGTGGGCGCCGATCCCGTCATGGTCGCTGACGGCGAACAAGCGCTGGCGGCCTGGCGCGGCCAGGACTGGGACCTCATCCTGATGGACATTCAGATGCCAGGGATGGACGGCGTCACCGCTTCGCGCGCAATTCGGAACGAGGAGACGGCGGCCGGCCGGGCGCGGACGCCCATTATCGCGCTAACAGCCAATGTCATGCGCGACCAGGTCCAGGCCTACCTTGTCGCCGGCATGGACGATGTCGTCGCCAAACCCATTGAAGTCGGCCGCCTAGTCGCTGCTATGGAGGCGGCTTTGGACGACAAGGGTGCTGCCGCAGACACGGCTGCCGTGTTCGCCTAGCAAAGGCAAAGCGGCCACCGCACCGAATCAGCCCCCCACGACCTCCGCCGTCAATCTATCCAGCACCGGCCTCCCGGCGACGGTGGCGATCAGGCGGCGCCGCGTAACGCGGATCAGGCCCAGGTCGGCCAGGTCGGCCAGGCGCGTGGCGGGAATGGCCAGGGGCGCCAGTTCGTCCAGCGCCACGCCCTCGACGGTGCGCAACCCCATCAGCACCCGCTCCAGCGCCTGCTCACGGGGGTCCAGGCGTTCCAGGTCGGGGCCGCCCTGGGCGACCTCGGCGATATAGTCGGCCACCGCATCCGCCGCCTTGGCCGCCCAGCGGGCGCCGTCCCGGGTCAGGCGGCCATGGGCGCCCGGCCCGGCGCCGACATAGTCCCAGCCCCGCCAGTAGACCAGGTTGTGCCGTGAGCGGGCGGCCTCGCCCCGCGCGTGGTTGGAAACCTCATAGGCCTCGAAGCCGGCCGCCTCGAGCACCGCCTGGGTGGTCTCGTACAGCGCCGCCGCGTCGTCCGGCCCCGGCGGGGTCAGGGTCCCGCGCCGCACGGCCCGGTCGAAGGCGGTGCCGCCCTCGATGGTAAGCTGGTAGGGCGAGACATGCTCGGCGCCGATGGCGATGGCCGTGCGCAGTTCCTCCGCCCAGGCGGCGGGGGTCTGGCCCTGGCGGGCGTAGATCAGGTCCAGGGACAGGCGCGGGAACACCGCGGCGGCGTGCTCGGCGGCCCGCCGGCCGGTAGCGGCGTCGTGGTTGCGGCCCAGCGCCTTCAGGGCCTCATCGTCCAGGGCCTGCAGCCCCAGCGACAGCCGGTTCACCCCGGCGGCGCGGAAGGCGGCGAAGCGGTCGGCCTCCGCGTCGGTGGGATTGGCTTCCAGGGTGACCTCCAGATCGGCGGCCGGCGACCATAGGCTCCGCGCCGCGGCGATGATCCGCCCGGCCAGGTCGGGGTCCATCAGCGACGGCGTGCCCCCGCCCAGGAAGATCGAGACCAGCGCGCGCGGGCCGGTCAGCGCCCGCTGGCGGGCCAGGTCGGCCAGGATCGCCTGGCCCAGGGCCGCCTTCTCCGCCGTGCGGCCGCGCTCGCGCACCACGTTGAAGTCGCAATAGGGGCAGATGCGGGCGCAGTAGGGCCAGTGGACGTAGAGCCCCAAGGGGGGCGCGTCCCGCGGCGGGGCCGTCAAAACAACGCGGCCTTCAGCGCCTCGAAAGCGCGGGTGCGGTGGCTGATGGCGTCCTTGGCGGCGGGGTCCATCTCGCCGAAGGTCTGGGCGCCGCCGGTGGGGATAAAGATCGGGTCATAGCCGAAGCCCCGCGCTCCCCGCCCTGGGAAGGTCAGGGTTCCGTCCACCCGGCCCTCCACCACCACAATCGACCCCTTGGGCCAGGCCACGGCCAGGGAGCAGACGAACCAGGCGCTGAGCTCGCCCCCACCCAGGGCGCCGCGTTCGTCCAGCCGTTTCTCCACCAGCCCCATGGCGTGGCCGAAATCCTTGTCCGGCCCGGCCCAGCGGGCGGAATGCACCCCCGGTTGGCCGTCCAGGGCGGCGACGCACAGGCCGGAGTCATCGGCCAGGGCGATCAGGCCGCTGGCGTCCGCCGCCGCGCGGGCCTTGATCATGGCGTTGCCCATGAAGGTGGTCTCAGGCTCCTCCGGCTCGGCCAGGCCCAGCTCGCCGGCCGAGACCACCTCGAACAGCCCGTCCAGCAGGGCGGCCAGCTCGCGGGCCTTGCCGGGGTTATGGGTGGCGGCGACGAGGCGGGTCTTAAGGGGCAGGGTCAGGGCCATGCGGTTGGATACTCCGACGGGGCCTCCGGCGCACGCCAACTTTTGCCCCCTCCCGTTTGTCAGCCCGATAAGCCGCCGGCGCGCATTGCGGGATGACAAAGCCAGGGAAGAAGCGGACGCTCCGCCTTGATCCAAGGAGCGCGCCCATGCCCAGCCTCAAACACCTGTCCGCCGACGCCTCGGCCGAGACCATCGCGGCGATCCTGGACAGTGACGGCGCCCTGATCCTGGACGATGTCATCGACGCGGGGGCGCTGGCGGCGGTGCGCGGCGAGCTGAATCCCTATATCCAGGCCACCGCCGATGGCCGCGACGCCTTCACCGGCTACGCCACCACCCGCACCGGCGCCCTGGTGGCCCGCTCGCCCGCCTGCCGAGAGCTGGTCATGCACCCGGTGATCCTGGCGGCCTGCGACGCCTTTCTGTTGCGGGCCTGCGATCGCTACCAGCTGCACCTGACCCAGGTGATCCGCATCAAGCCGGGCCAAGTCGCCCAGCCCCTGCACCGCGACCGCCTGGCCTGGGGCGGCTATCTGCAGGGGGTCGAGCCGCAGCTGAACACCATCTGGGCCATGACCGACTTCACCTTCGAGAACGGCGCCACCCAGGTGGTCCCGGGCAGCCCCCTGTGGCCCGAGGCGCGCAAGGCGCAGCCGCACGAGGTGGGCTATGCGGAGATGAAGGCCGGTTCGGTGCTGATCTATTCGGGCTCGGTGATCCACGCCGGCGGCCACAACCAGTCAGGCGCCGACCGGGCGGGGATCAACATCACCTACGCCCTGGGCTGGCTGCGTCAGGAAGAGAACCAGTACCTCTCCTGCCCCCCAGCCATCGCCCGCACCCTGGATCCCAAACTGCAGGCCCTGCTGGGTTACGCCATGGGCAGCTATGCCCTGGGCTATTTCACCCCACCCCTGCCGCCGGGCGAGGGGCCGGAGGTGGCGCCGCCGCAGTTCGCCCTCGGTGTCGACGCCGCCGGCTGGGGCGAGGACATGCTGGAGCAGATCAACGCCCGCCAGCGGGCCAAGGCCGCTACGGATTAAGTGGGCCGACGCTCATAATAGATGTCCCACGCCTCGCGGTGGGTCTCCACGAAGCCTAGCCGCCGGTAAAAGCGGTTGGCGTCGCTTTCCACCAGCACGCTGAGCTTCACGGTCCGGCCGGCCTGGTCCGCCTCATCCAGGATCAGCCGCATCAGCCGCGCGCCCAGGCCCCGGCCCTGGTGGTCAGGGCTCAGGTACAGATGCTCGACCCAAGTCGCGCCATCGTCGCCGGGCCGCACGGTGACACAGCCGACGAACACGCCGTCCTCGTGAACCCTCCGGGTATGTTCGGCCGAGAAGCCGGCGCGGAACCGCGCGCGGGCCCGACCAGGGTCAAACCGCCCGATCCGCTCCAGACTTTGCCGCATCGCCAGGTGGCGCAAGGCCAGCAACGGTTCGAAGTCCGCTTCGGTGGCGGGGCTCAGGGTCAGCGCCATGGGCGGTCTCCGGCAAAGGCGAAAACGCCGCAACCCCTGCGCTGACGCTTGTCCCGCAAGGCTTTGGTGACGCTGGCGTCACCTTACGGGGTTTTAATGCATTGCAACAATTTAATATTGATAAACGATAAATCGGATTGATCGATAAGCGATGCGGACGTATTGATAATCACACAAGGGCGGCGCTGAGACGCCCGAAACGAGGTGGGATTGGCCCGCTCCTTGTTGCACCGCACAATACGAGGGAACTGAAAATGTCCGCTTCAAAAATGACCCATGTCGTCGACCGCGTGGCCCTGAGCCTGATGAATGTCCTGGTCGTCGTCGGCCTGCCCCTGGTGGCGATCAGCGTCTTCATCCGCTAGAGCCTTTACGGTTCAAGTGGACTCACGTGAACCGGATAAAAAGGCTCTACCTTCTTACATTTAGAGCATGACCGGCGCTTCAACCGGTATCCACTTGAAGCCGTCATGCTCTAAGCGCGGAGACGCTTTCATGCCTAATCTGTTCGGCGCATTCTCCGCGTCGCCCGAGGCCGCCCGCTTCGGGTGGCGCGGGCTTGCGATTCCAGCCTAGAACCCGCGCTAGATCTGGGGGCTTTGATCCATGCGCGCCTTGGGGCCAGGCTCGGTGTCGAGCTTCCTGAAAGTTATTCTGGACGTATTCTATTTCGTCCTGTGGACCACCGCCGGGGCCATCGGCCTGGCCGCCCTCGTGGTCATCCTGCTCAGCTTCAAGCCGGACCTGCTGGGCCACGAGATTTCCATCGACACCTGGCGGATCAAGGGTCCGCACATGGTCACCATCGCCGCGGTGACCCTGGTGGCGCTTGGCCTCTATGTCGGTGGCACCATCGTCATCGTCGGGCGGCTGCGGCGTATCTTCCGCACCCTGATCGTCGGCGATCCCTTCCACCCGGACAATGTGCGTCGCCTGCGGATCATCGCCGCGAGCCTGGCGGTGCTGGAGTTCGGGCGCAACGCCGCGTCGGGCTTGTCGGAGATGTTCCTGCCGCCGGGCGCCCATATCGGCGGCGGCGTCGGCCTGACCACCTGGTTCGCCGTCCTGGTGATCCTGGTCCTGGCCGAAGTCTTCCGCGAGGGCGCCCGCCTTCGCCGCGAAGCTGAATTGACGATCTAGGCGCCCCGTAAAATGGCCATCCGCGTACGCCTGGACCGATTGCTGCTCGAGCGGCGCATGTCGCTCACTGAACTAGCCGACCGCGTCGGCGTGACCATCGCCAACCTGTCGATTCTGAAGACCGGCAAGGCCCGGGCGATCAGGTTTTCCACCCTGGACGCCCTCTGCCGCGAACTGGCTTGCCAGCCCGGCGACCTGGTGATCTTCGAACCAGGCCCCCCGGAAGACCCCGGGGACGAGGACGGGACGGACGCGTAGCCCTAAGCCGCCGACCCTCAGTCCGAAGGGCGAGCCGAGCGCGGTCGCTCCGCGACCCGACAGAAGTGTGCGTATGGATCCTCGGGACTTGGCCCGAGGATGACGGGGTTGGGAGGGAAGCGTTGAAGGACGCGTAGGCCCTAAGCCGCCGCCGCCACCGCCGCCTTCTGCATAGCGATCATATCGGTGATCCCAGCCCGCGCCAGGCCGAACAGGGCCTCGAACTCGGCCTGGGAGAAGCCGCGCTTCTCGCCGGTGGCCTGGATCTCGACGATATCGCCGGCGCCGGTCAGCACGAAATTGGCGTCGGCCTCGGCGTTGGAGTCTTCCTCGTAGTCCAGGTCCAGCACCGGCACATTGTTGAACACGCCGCAGGACACCGCCGCCACGTGGTCCAGGATCGGGTCGCTCTTCAGCACCCCTTCGCGCAGCAGGCTGTCTGTGGCCAGCTTCAGCGCCACCCAGGCGCCGGTGATCGAGGCGGTGCGAGTGCCGCCGTCGGCCTGGACCACGTCGCAGTCCAGGGTGATCTGCCGCTCGCCAAGGGCCTTCATGTCCACCACGGCGCGCAGGGAGCGGCCCACCAGGCGCTGGATCTCCTGGGTGCGGCCCGACTGCTTGCCCTGGGCGGCCTCGCGCCGGCCGCGGGTGTGGGTGGCGCGGGGCAGCATGCCATACTCCGCCGTCACCCAGCCCTGGCCGCGCCCGCGCAGGAACGGCGGCACGCCTTCTTCCAGGCTAGCGGTGACCAGCACCTTGGTGTGGCCAAAGGACACCAGGCAGGAGCCTTCCGCGTAGCGATTGACCATGGTTTCCAGAGTCACCTTGCGCAGGGTGTCGGGGGTGCGTTCGGAGGGGCGCATGTGGCGTATTCCCGCAATGTCGGCGCGGCCTTGCGCCGCGAGAGGCCGCGCTTATCCTAGATCGGAACGGACCCGTCCATGACCAATGCTCTGATCGGCCACCCTGCCAACCGCGGCGCCAGCCTCACCGAGCTGGATGCGAGGGCGCGCGACATCTTCCGCCGCATCGTCGAGGGCTATCTGGAGACCGGCGAACCGGTGGGTTCTCGCACCCTGTCGCGCCTTGGCGTGCACCTGTCGCCGGCCTCGATCCGCAACACCATGCAGGACCTCACCGAGCTTGGCCTCCTGGGCGCGCCCCACGCCAGCGCCGGGCGCTTGCCCACCCATGCCGGCCTGCGCCTGTTCGTCGACGGCCTGTTGGAGGTTGGCGACCTGGCCGAGGAAGAGCGCCGCAGCATCGAGGCCCGGCTCACCGCCCACGGCCGCAGCTATGACGACGCCCTCAACGAGGCCAGTTCGATCCTGTCGGGCCTGGCCGGCGGGGCGGGGGTGGTGGTCACCCCCGTGCGCGACGCCGGGGTCAAGCACGTGGAGTTCGTCGCCCTGGGCGCCGACCAGGCCCTGGCGGTGATGGTCTTCGACGACGGCCAGATCGAGAACCGTCTGATGCGGCGCGCCGCTGGCGTCACCCCCTCGTCCCTCACCGAGGCCTCCAACTTCCTCAACGCCCGTCTGCGCGGCCGCACCCTGGTGGAGACCAAGGCCGAGATCAGTACCGAACTGGCCCGCGCCCGCCGCGAGCTGGACACCACGGCCGCCCGGCTGGTGGAGGACGGCCTGGCCGCCTGGAGCGGTGGCGAGGACGCCCAGCGCGCCCTGATCGTCCGCGGCCGCGCCAACCTGCTGGGCGATGCCGAGGCGGTGGCCGACCTGGAACGGGTGCGGATGCTGTTCGATGATCTGGAACAGAAGGAACAGCTCATCGGCCTGCTGGACGACGTCCGCGCGGCCGAGGGGGTGCGGATCTTCATCGGCGCCGAAACGCGGCTGTTTTCACTTTCGGGTTCCGCTGTCATCGCCGCGCCCTATATGTCCGGTCGACAAAAGGTGTTGGGAGCGATCGGCGTGATCGGTCCGGCGCGTTTGAACTATGCCCGCGTTATTCCGTTGGTGGATTATACCGCCCGGACGCTCGGGCGGATCATGGATGGATAAGAAGACCGGTATGACTGACGACGACGATATCCTGGACGGCGGTTTTGATCCCGAAGGCGACGCGGACGCCGCCGTCATCGAGGCGCTGCGCACCGAGAACGTAGCGCTGAAGGACCAGGCGCTGCGCTACGCCGCCGAGGCCGAGAATACCAAGCGCCGCGCCGAACGCGAAATGAACGACGCCCGCGCCTATGCGATCCAGAAGTTCGCCCGCGATCTGCTGGGCGTGGCCGACAACCTGGCCCGCGCCATGCAGCACGCGCCAACCGACGCCTCCGACCCCCTGGTCAAGAACCTCGCCATCGGCCTGGAGATGACCGAGAAGGAGCTGAGCGGCGCTTTCGAACGCAATGGCCTGAAGAAGGTTGAGCCCGCCAGGGGCGTAAAGTTCGACCCCAACTTCCACCAGGCGGTGATGGAGCAACCCTCCGAGGACGTCGCCGGCGGCGGGGTCGTCCAGGTGCTGCAGGCGGGCTATGAGCTGTTCGGCCGCATCGTCCGCCCGGCCATGGTCATCGTCGCCGCCAAGGGCTCGGCCAGCGCCAGCCGGGGCGAGGCCGCCGCCGAACCGCACGCCGCCAACCCCTACACCGCCCACGACGATGAAGCCGGCGGCGCGGTGGATACGCGGGCCTAAATCCTTCTCCCGCAGCCACGGGAAAATATGGGAAAGAATTGTTCCCCAGCCGGCCTTCCGCCCCGTCTCGGCCCTTCCGCCGGGCGGGGTTTTCGCTAATGTCGCAAATCCCTTTTCAACCGCCGTCTTCGGGGAAGTGCGCGTCGGCGGCGACGGAACCGGACCAAGACATGAAGCTTACCATCGAGCGGGCGGCGCTGTTGAAGGCGCTTGGACACGTGCAGAGCGTCGTCGAACGGCGCAACACCATCCCGATCCTGTCCAATGTCCTGTTGTCGGCGGGACGTGATTCCCTGTCCTTTTCGGCCACCGACCTGGACATGGAGATCATCGACCAGACCCCGGCCCTGGTGGACAGCCCTGGCCAGATCACCGCCCCGGCCCACACCCTCTACGAGATCGTCCGCAAGCTGCCGGAAGGCGCGGATGTTTCCTTGAGCTACACCGGCGAGGATCCCCGGCTGCAGGTCCAGGCGGGCCGCTCACGGTTCAACCTGCCGGTGCTGCCGGCGGGGGACTTCCCGGTGATGTCCTCTGACGGGCTGACCGGCGCCTTCAGCGTCGATACCGGCGACCTGATGCGGCTGATCGACAAGACCCGTTTCGCCATTTCCACCGAGGAAACCCGCTACTACCTGACAGGCATCTATCTGCACACCGTGGTGGAGGAGGGCCGGGCGATCCTGCGCGCCGTGGCCACCGACGGCCACCGCTTGGCGCTCGCCGAAATGCCGGCGCCGGAGGGTTCGGCCGGAACCCCCGGCGTCATCGTGCCGCGCAAGACCATCCAGGAGGCGCGCCGCCTGATGGAGGACGCGGGCGAGACCGTCGACCTGCGGATCAGCGCCCAGAAGCTGCGCTTCGAGTTTGGCCACTGCGCCCTGACCTCCAAGGTCATCGACGGCTCCTTCCCCGACTACATGCGCGTCATCCCCCGCGACAATCATCGCATCATGACCGTGGACAACGCCCTGCTAGCCGCCGCCGTCGACCGGGTGGCCACCATCTCCAATGAGAAGAGCCGCTCTGTGAAGCTCTCGGTGGAGCCCGGCCGGGTGATCCTGCAGGTGCGCAACATGGAGACAGGCCTGGCCACCGAGGAGGTGGAGGTCGACTACGACGGCGAGCCCTTCGAGATCGGCTTCAACGCCCGCTACCTGCTGGACGTCACCGGCCAGATCGCTGGCGAGACGGCTGAGTTCCGCTTCGCCGACCGGGCGGCGGCGTCCACCGTCCTGGACCCCACCCTGGTCCTCGACCCCGCCGACGCCGGCGCGCAATATGTGCTGATGCCACTGCGGGCCTAGGGGTTTACGCCGGCCCTTCCGCCCGCCGCCATTTGCGTTAATGTCCGAAGTCCCTTTTCAACCGCCGTCTTCGGGGAAGTGCGCGTCGGCGGCGACGGAACCGGACCAAGACATGAAGCTTACCATTGAGCGGGCGGCGCTGTTGAAGGCGCTTGGACACGTGCAGAGCGTCGTCGAACGGCGCAACACCATCCCGATCCTGTCCAATGTCCTGTTGTCGGCGGGACGGGATTCCCTGTCCTTCTCGGCCACCGACCTGGACATGGAGATCATCGACCAGACCCCGGCCCTGGTGGACAGCCCCGGTCAGATCACCGCCCCGGCCCACACCCTCTACGAGATCGTCCGCAAGCTGCCGGAAGGCGCGGATGTTTCCCTGAGCTACACCGGCGAGGATCCCCGGCTGCAGGTCCAGGCGGGCCGTTCGCGGTTCAACCTGCCGGTGCTGCCGGCGGGGGACTTCCCGGTGATGTCATCTGACGGGCTGACCGGCGCCTTCAGCGTCGACACCGGCGATCTGATGCGGCTGATCGACAAGACCCGTTTCGCCATTTCCACCGAGGAAACCCGCTACTATCTCAACGGCCTCTACCTCCACACCGTGGTCGAGGACGGCAAGGCCAAGCTGCGCGCGGTGGCCACTGACGGCGCCCGGCTGGCCCTGGCGGAAATGCCCGCCCCCGACGGCGTCGCCGGCTCGCCGGGGGTGATCGTCCCGCGCAAGACCATCCAGGAGGCCCGCCGCCTGATGGAAGACGCCGGCGAAACCGTCCAGCTCCAGCTTTCCGCCCAGAAGGTGCGCTTCGAGTTTGGTCACTGCGCCCTGACCTCCAAGGTCATCGACGGCTCCTTCCCCGACTACATGCGCGTCATCCCCCGTGACAACCACCGCACCCTGCTGGTGGACAACGCCCTGCTGGCCGCCGCCGTCGACCGCGTGGCCACCATCTCGGCGGAGAAGAGCCGGGCGGTGAAACTCACCGTGGAGCCGGGCCGCGTCATCCTGCAGGTGCGCAACATGGAAACCGGCCAGGCCACCGAGGAGGTGGAGGTCGACTATGACGGTGAGCCCTTCGAGATCGGCTTCAACGCCCGCTATCTGCTGGACGTCACCGGCCAGATCGCTGGCGAGACGGCTGAGTTCCGCTTCGCCGACCGGGCGGCGGCGTCCACCGTCCTGGACCCCACCCTGGTCCTCGACCCCACCGACGCCGGCGTCCAGTACGTGCTGATGCCGCTGCGGGCTTAGAAACCCGCCCAGGAAACAGGGCGTGCGGTCGCGCATCACCACCCTCAGCGTCACGGATTTCCGCAGCTATGAGCGCTCGGAACTGAGCCCGCATGGCCGATCCGTCTACCTCCACGGCGCCAACGGCGCGGGCAAGACCAATCTCCTGGAAGCGGTCAGCCTGCTCTCTCCCGGGCGGGGCCTGCGCGGCTCCAGCCTGGCGGAGGTGGGTCGCCGCCTGCCTGGCGAGGCCGTTGGCCGCGCCTGGGCGGTCTCGGCCCTGGTGGAGGGCGACGATGGCGAGACCCGCATCGGCACGGGGGTGGAAGCCCCCGGCGGCGCCCGGCGCCAGGTGCGCGTCGAGGGCGAAACCACCCCGCCCGGCCGCATGGCCGAATACGCCCGCCCCATCTGGCTGACCCCGGCCCAGGATCGCCTGTTCCTGGAAGGTGCGGCCGACCGCCGGCGGTTCTTCGACCGGCTGGTGTTCGCCGCCGAGCCCGCCCATGCGGCCCACGCCACCGCCTATGACCGCGCCCTGCGCGAACGCCTGCGCCTGCTCACCGCGGAAGAGCCCGCCGATCCGGCGTGGCTGTCGGCCCTGGAGGCGCGGATGGCCGAGAGCGGGGCGATGCTGGCTGACGCCCGCGCCCGGACCCTGGCCAGCCTGCGGGCGGAGATCGACAGCCGCTCGCAGACCCCCTTCCCCCAGGCCGACCTCACCCTCACCGGCGAGTGGGAGCAGCTATCGGCCCAGGGCGTGGATTTCGCCGATCTGGAGGCCCGCCTGGCCCGCGCCCTGGCCGCTGCCCGGCCCCGCGACGCCGCCGCCGGCCGTTCCCTCACCGGCCCCCACCGGGGCGATCTGGCGGTGGTCCACCGGCCGAAGGACCGCGCCGCCGCCGAATGTTCCACCGGAGAGCAGAAAGCGCTGATTTTGAACCTGGTTTTGGCCCAGGCGGCGCGACTTTCCCGTGCTAATTCGGCGCCGAATCCTATATTACTGCTCGACGAGGTGGCGGCGCATCTGGACGCAGTCCGGCGCGCCGCCCTCTTCGACGAAATCGAGGCGCTTTCGCTCCAGGCCTTTCTGACCGGTACGGACGAAACGCTGTTTGAAACCCTGAAGGGTCGGGCCCTTGGCGTCCTCGTGGAGGGCGGGGCCCTGACCGTCCTGGACATTGAATGACCGACCTGCCTCCGAACGAAGATCCCCCGCGCGAACAGACCGCCGAAGAAGGCGCCGCCGACTACGGCGCGGATTCCATCAAGGTGCTCAAGGGCCTGGATGCGGTGCGCAAGCGCCCCGGCATGTACATCGGTGACACCGACGACGGCTCTGGCCTGCACCACATGGTCTACGAGGTGGTGGATAACGCCATCGACGAGGCCCTGGCCGGCTGGGCCACCCGCGTGCAGGTGATCCTCAACGCCGACGGCAGCGCCACGGTCACCGATGACGGCCGCGGCATTCCCACCGACATCCACGAGGGCGAGGGCGTCTCGGCGGCCGAGGTCATCATGACCCAGCTACACGCCGGCGGTAAGTTCGACCAGAACTCCTACAAGGTTTCCGGCGGCCTGCACGGCGTCGGCGTCTCGGTGGTCAATGCGCTCAGCGACTGGCTGAAGCTGGTGATCTATCGCGATGGCAAGAAGCACGAGATGAAGTTCGCCCGCGGCGACGCGGTCTCGCCCCTGATCATCACCGGCGAGGCGCCCCGGCGCGAGAACGGCGAATATCTGACCGGTACCGAAGTCACCTTCTATCCCTCGACCCAGACCTTCTCGGCCATCGAGTTCGATCGCAAGACCCTGGAGCACCGCCTGCGCGAGCTGGCGTTCCTGAACTCCGGCGTCACCATCCGCTTCGCCGACCTGCGCGACGCCGAGCCCTTCGAGGAGCTGCTGCACTACGACGGCGGCGTCGAGGCCTTCGTGCGGCACCTGGACAAGGCCAAGACCCCGCTGCTTAAGGCGCCGATCGTGATCCGCGGCGAGCGCGAAAAAGTCCACATCGACATGTCGCTGTGGTGGAACGACGGCTACCACGAGAACGTGCTGTGCTTCACCAACAACATCCCGCAGAAGGACGGCGGCACCCACCTCTCGGCCTTCCGCAGCGCCCTGACGCGGATCATCACCAGCTATGCGGAATCCTCGGGCTTCACCAAGCGCGAGAAGGTCTCCCTGTCCGGGGAAGACGCCCGTGAGGGCCTGACCTGCGTGCTGTCAGTGAAGGTGCCCGACCCCAAATTCAGCTCCCAGACCAAGGACAAGCTGGTCTCCTCCGAAGTCCGGCCGGCCGTCGAGGGCCTGGTGGGCGAGGGCCTGGCCCAGTGGTTCGAGGAACACCCCACCGAAGCGCGGATGATCGTCCAGAAGATCGCCGAGGCCGCCATGGCGCGGGAAGCCGCCCGCAAGGCCCGCGACCTCACCCGCCGCAAGACCGCGCTGGACATCAGCTCCCTGCCCGGCAAGCTGGCCGACTGCCAGGAGAAGGACCCCGCCAAGTCGGAGATCTTCCTGGTCGAGGGCGACAGCGCCGGCGGCTCCGCGAAACAGGCCCGCAACCGTGAGAACCAGGCCGTCCTACCCCTGCGCGGCAAGATCCTCAATGTCGAGCGGGCCCGCTTCGACAAGATGCTGGCCTCCGACCAGGTAGGCACCCTGATCACGGCGTTGGGCGCCGGCATCGGCCGCGACGACTTCGATATCGAGAAGATCCGCTACCACCGCATCGTCATCATGACCGACGCCGACGTGGACGGGGCGCACATCCGCACCCTGCTGCTGACCTTCTTCTACCGGCAGATGCCGCAGGTCATTGAGCGCGGCTATCTCTATATCGCCCAGCCGCCGCTCTATAAGGCCAGCAAGGGCCGCTCCTCCCGCTATCTGAAGGACGACGGCGAGATGGAGATCTTCCTCATCGAGGAGGGCCTCGACGGCGCCGAGCTGGACCTGGCCAACGGCGAGCGCCGAACCGGCGCCGACCTGGGCGACCTGGCTCTGACCGCCCGTCAGGCCAAGGCCAATATCGACCGCCTCTCCGTCCGCGCACCAGCCTTCGCCGTGGAGCAGGCGGCCCTGGCCGGCCTGTTCGGCGAGACCCGCGACCTGGCCGCCGCCGCCGCCCGTCTGGACCTCTACGCGGAGGAGGGTGACGGCCCCTGGAGCGGCGAACTGGGCGAGGCCGGCAGCATCGTCTTCTCGCGGATCAAGCGGGCGGTTTCCGAACGCATCGTCCTGGACGAGATGCTGCTGCAATCGGCCGACGCCCGCCGCCTGGCCGAACGCTCGATCAAGCTGGCCGAGACCTTCCCCGCCCCCGCCACCTTCCGCCGCCGCGAGCGCAGCCAGACCGTGCGCGGTCCCCTGGACCTGACCTCAGCGGTGTTCGACAGCGGCCGCCGGGGCCTGACTATCCAGCGCTACAAGGGCCTGGGCGAAATGAACCCCGACCAGCTCTGGGAAACCACCCTCGACTTCAACGCCCGCACCCTGCTGCAGGTCAAGGTCGCCCACGCCGACGACGCCGACGACATGTTCACCCGCCTGATGGGCGACCTCGTCGAACCCCGCCGCGAATTCATCCAGGAAAACGCCCTGGACGCCGAGGTCGACGTCTAGCCTTTGATCTCCCCCTCATGGAATGAGGGGGAGTGGCGTGTGCGAGTGAGCGGAAGCCAGCGAGGCGCGCCGATTGGGAGAAGTGCGCAAGCAAACTCCAGTTCAGCGCCGATCCCTACGCCTCCCCCGCGATCAACCCCAGCACCGCCTCGCCGTAACGATCCAGCTTCACCTGGCCGACGCCGCTGATCTCGCCCAGTCGCCCGAGCGTCCCCGGCTTGCGGGCGGAGATCTCTGCCAGGGTGCGGTCGGTGAAGATCACATAGGGCGGCACGTGCTGGCGGGCGGCCTCGGTGCGGCGCCAGGCGCGCAGGGCGTCGAACAGGCTCATGTCGCCCGGCTCCACGGCCATCGGCTCGGCCCCCGCCTTGCGCTTGCGCGGCCGTCCCGACCGGGTGGTCGGGTCGTGGGCCTCTGGCTCCTTCAGCAGGGTCACCTTGCGGTCCTTGCGGTACACCCCCTTCACCGCCTCGGCGTCGCCCAGGCCGATCAGCGGCCGGCCGTCGTTGGCGTCTTCGGCCAGCAGGCCCTCGAACAGCAGCTGGTCGATCAGGTCGCGCCAGCCGGCGGGGCTGTATTCGCGGCCGATGCCATAGGTGGACAGCGCCGCTTCGTATTCGCTGACCTCCTTGGTCTTGCCCAGCAGGTGATCCACCAACCGCCCGCGCCCGAACCGGCCGCCCAGGCGGTGCACCGCCGACAGGGCCTTCTGGGCGCCCTCGGTGGCGTCCACCCCCACGGGCGGTGAAACACAACGGTCGCACTGGCCGCAGGGCTCCACCTCTTCCTCGCCGAAATAGCGGCGCACGGCGGCGGCGCGGCAGCCGACCCCGTTCAACAGGCCGTACAGCTGGCGAACCTTGCGCATCTGCACCTGGGCGACATCCTCCGGCAGGCCGCGCTGGCTGATACGGCGCATGGCCCAGGCCATGTCCGAGGGGCCGTACAGCACCACCCCCTCGGCCGGATCGCCGTCGCGGCCAGCCCGGCCCACCTCCTGCCAATAGGCCTCCACCGAGGCCGGCGGATCGGCGTGGATGACGAAGCGGACGTCTGGCTTATCGATGCCCATGCCAAAGGCGATGGTCGCCACCATCACCGCCTCGTCCTCATTGATGAACCAGGTCAGGCGGTCGTGGCGGACGGTCTTGTCCAGGCCGGCGTGATAGGCCTTGGCCGCCACCCCTTCGGAGGCCAGCTTGGCCGCCAGGGCCTCGGTGCCGTCCCGCGATCCGGAATAGACGATCCCCGCCCGTCCCGGCCGCGCCTTGACCAGGGCGGAGACCCGAGCCGGGGTGGCGCCATGCTTGTGCTCCGCCGCCAGGGCCAGCTCAGGCCGCGCGAAACTGGCCACGAACTCCGCCGCGCCCTCCAGCCTCAGCTCTTTGCGGATGTCGTCGCGGGTGCGGGCGTCGGCGGTGGCGGTCACCGCCAGTCGCGGCACGCCGGGGAACAGCTCGGCCAGGCGGCCCAGGGTGCGGTATTCGGGACGAAAGTCGTGGCCCCACTGGCTGACGCAGTGCGCCTCGTCCACCGCCACCAGGGCCAGGTCCAGCCGCGCGATCCGGTCGATCACGTGCGGCGCCATCAGGCCTTCGGGCGACAGGTAGAGCAGCTTGATCTCGCCACGCTCGATCCGCCGCCAGACGTCGTCGCGCTCGTTCAGGCTCAGCGCCGAGTCCAGCCGCGCCGCCGGCACCCCCGATTGGCGCAGGGCCTCCACCTGGTCCGACATCAGGGCGATCAGCGGCGAGACCACCAGCCCCACCCCCGGACGCACCAGGGCCGGGATCTGGTAGCACATGCTCTTGCCGCCGCCGGTGGGCAACACCGCCACGGCGCTGCGCCCAGCCAGGATCTCGCCGATCACATCGGCCTGCAGGCCCCGGAACTCGGCGTGACCGAAGGTGCGGCGCAGGATGTCTCGGGCTTTGTCCAAATCAGCGGTCACCGGCCGGATATGGCAGAAGCCGGCGCTCGCGGACAACGACCATCTGAGCCCCCCGCCAACCCCGCGACGATTCACCCTTCATCAACCATCTCGCGCGTTTCGTCGGCTTCGGCTAAGAGCCCCGCAGGGGCGGGCCACGGCTCGAGGATTTTGACGTCATGGCGAACGCCCAGGGCGGCGGCCAACGCCGCCGGCGCACCCCGTTGCAGGCGCTTCTGTATTGGAGCGTGGTGCTCGGCGTGTGGGGGCTGATCTTCGTCGCCGGCTTCCTGGCGGTGTTCGCCACCGACCTGCCCGACACTTCCAGGCTCTATGAGGTGCAGCGCCAGCCCTCGATCACCTACCTGGATCGCTCCGGCGCCGTGGTGGCCGTGCGCGGCAGCCAGTATGCGCCGCCGGCCGATATCGACAAGCTGCCGCCCTATGTGCCGGCCGCCTTCGTGGCCATCGAGGATCGCCAGTTCTATCACCACTTCGGCTTCAACCCGTGGGGCATGGGCCGGTCCATGATCCACAACCTGACGCACCCCGGCGGCTCGCTGCAGGGCGGCTCGACCATCACCCAGCAGCTAGCTCGCAACCTTTTCCTGACCCCCGCCCAGACCTACCGCCGCAAGGCCCAGGAGCTGATCCTGTCGGTGTGGCTGGAGATGCATTTCTCCAAGACGCAGATCCTCGCCCTGTATCTGAACCGGGTGAACTTCGGCGGCGGCGCCTATGGCATCGAGGCGGCCGCCCAGCGCTATTTCAACAAACCGGCCAAGGACCTGACTCTGGGCGAGGCGGCCTTGCTGGCGGCGACCATGAAGGGTCCCTCGCGCTACAATCCCGCCGCCAATTCCGAGCGCGCCGCCAAGCGCGCCACCGTGGTGCTCAACGAGATGGTCCGCCTGGGCGCGATCACGGCGCGGGATCGCGACGCCGCCTTCGCCGCCCCGGTGCGCGTCTCCGCCACCCTGGCCAACCAGCGGGCCCAGTACTTCATCGACTGGCTGGACACCCAGGTCCGCTCCCAGGTGGGCGAGCCCACCGAGGACCTGGTGGTGGAGACCACCCTGGACCTGCCCATCCAGTCCGACGCCGAGACCGCGGTGCGCGCCGGGGTCACCGCCCACGCCGACCAGGGGGTGCAGCAGAGCGCCCTGGTCGCCCTGGATGGCGAGGGCCGCATCCGCGCCTATGTCGGTGGGGCGGTCTACGCCGAGAGCCAGTTTGACCGCGCCACCGCCGCGCGCCGCCAGGCCGGCTCGGCCTTCAAGCCCTTCGTCTATCTTACCGCCATGGAGGCCGGCCACACCCCCACCGACCCGGTGGTCGACGAGCCGATCAAGATCGGCAACTGGCAGCCACATAACTTCACCAACAAGTTCCTGGGGCCGATCACCCTGCAGGTGGCCCTGGCGGATTCGGTCAACACCGTCGCCGCGCGCCTGGCTAACGAGGTGGGCACCGGCAAGGTGGCCGACACCGCCCACCGCCTGGGCATCACCTCCAGGATCCAGACCGATCCCTCCATGGCGCTGGGCGCGGTGGAGGTCAGCCCCCTGGAGATGGCCCAGGCCTACGACGCCTTCGCCAACGGCGGCTTCCTGGCCCACGCCTACGGCATCGAGCGCATCCGCACCGCCACCGGCCGCGAGCTCTACAGCCACGGTGTCGGCGAGCCCGCGCGCCAGAGCGTGATCGGCTCCCCCGCCCTGCAGTACATGAACCAGATGATGCGCGGGGTCCTGGGTCCCGGCGGCACCGGCGGCCGGGCCAAGGTGGCCGGCTATGACCTGGCCGGCAAGACCGGCACCACCAGCGACTACAAGGACGCCTGGTTCATCGGCTACACCGGCGGCTTCGTCGCGGCCGTGTGGGTGGGCAAGGACGACAACACCCCCATGAAGCGGGTCACCGGCGGCGCCGCCCCCGCCGAGATCTGGCACAAGTTCATGGCCGCGACCCTGCCCCGCCTCCACGCCCAGCCCATCCCGGGCGGCGTCATCGATAGCCCGGCGGCGGCGTCTTCGGACGCCATCGGCGACGTCCTGAACGGCGGCCCTGCTGTCCCGCTGTCGGACCCGGAAGCGCCTGCCCCGGCCGCGCCGGCGAAACCGCCCCGGGCGGAAGAAGCGCCGTACTGAGGCCGATAGGCAAAGGCGCCCTACCGCCCGAAGGCGTGCAGCCGCGGCCCTTCGGCGCGTAACCAGGCGCGGTGGGGCTTGGGATCGCCGATCAGGTCGTGGACCAGGGCCCAGAAACGCGGGCCGTGGTTGGCTTCCCTCAGGTGGGCCACCTCGTGGGCGACCACATAGTCGGCCACCGCGAAGGGGGCCAGGGCCAGGCGCCAGGACAGGCGGATCGCGGCGCGCCGCTCCACACGGGCGGGGGTGCAGGAGCCCCAGCGGCCGCTGGCGTCGGCGGTCTTCACCGAGGGCAGCGGCGCGCCCAGGGCCGCGCAGTGATGCCCCACCCGCTGGGCGAAAACCTTGTCCGCCTCGCGCCGGATCACCCGCCCGGCCATCCACAGGTCCAGGTCGTCGCGGCCGCAGTTGATGATCCGGGCCGGCGCCGCCTGCGTCGCCGGGACCAGACGCGCGCGGCCGGTTCCGGTCTCCAGCCGGCAGGGCTGGCCGAACAGGCTGATCTCGTCGCCGATGGCCAGGCTCTGGGGCAGGGGCAGGGCGGTCAGCTGGGCGGCGATCCAGGCTTGCCGCTCGCGGGCGAAGTCGGCGGCGTCCGCCAGGCGCCTGGCGGTAGGCGCCACGGCGGTCACCTCGCGGTTCACCCGGTCGACGCGCAGCGAAATCTGCCGCGCCCGGGCGCTGACCTTCAGCCGCACCGGATGGCCGGCGACCTCCAGCCTCTGTCCGTCCGCAAAAATCTCACGGCGCAAAAATCGCATGCTTAACCGTTAGGCCAAGAATCGCCCGCCTACAAAGCCCCTTCGTTGCGGGCGATGAAGTCGCGCACGCGCGGGTAGATTTCCTCGGCGAAGCGGCGGCCGTTGAACACCCCGTAGTGGCCGACCCCCGGCTGCACATAGAGCTCGCGCCGGTCTTCCGGCACATGCGGGGTCAGGGCGTGCGCCGCCTGGGTCTGGCCGACGCCGGAAATATCGTCATTCTCGCCCTCGACGGTCATCAGCCCCACGTCGGTGATGGCGTTCAGGTTCACCAGCCGGCCACGATGCTCCAGCTCGCCCTTGGGCAGCAGGTGCCGCTGGAAGACGACGTCGACCGTCTGCAGATAGAACTCCTCGGTCAGGTCCAGCACCGACAGGTATTCGTCGTAGAACTCCCGGTGCTTGTCGGCGGAATCGCCGTCGCCGCCGACTAGGTGGCCGAAATAGCGCTGGTGCGCCTCCTGGTGCTTCTCGGCGTTCATGGACATGAAGCTGTAGAGCTGCACGAACCCCGGATAGACCCGTCGCATGGCCCCTGTGTAGGGCGCCGGCACGGTGTAGATCATGTTGGATTCAAACCAGGCGAAGGGCCGTTCCTCGGCCAGGACATTGGTGGCCGTCGGCGCCAGGCGCGCATCGATGGGCGATCCCATCAGGGTGATGCTGGCCGGCCGTAGGGCCTCGCCATCCTCGGCCATCAGCGCCGTCGCCGCCAGGGCCGGTGGGCCGGGTTGGCACACCGCCACCACGTGGGCGCGGCGGCCGATATGGCGCAGCATCTTGGCGATGTGGTCGATGTAGTCGTGGAAGTCGAAACGGCCTTCGATCAGCGCCACATTGCGGGCGTTGGACCAGTCGGTGACATAGACGTCATGGTCCTGCAGGAAGGTTTCCACCGTGCCGCGCAACAGGGTGGCGAAGTGGCCCGACAGCGGCGCCACCACCAGCACGGCGGGGGTTTCCAGCGCCGCCCCGGCGGCCTTCAGGTCGGCCGGGTCGCGCCAGAAGCGCCGCATTTTTACCCAGGGCGAGCGCCAAGCGACATCCATGTGCACACGAACGTCGCGCCCGTTCACTTTCACGCTGTGTATGCCCCACGCCGGCTTGCCATAGCGGCGGGTCATGTTCGCGGTGAGGTCGGCCGCCGCGTAGAAGGTGCGGCCAAGCCGGGACGCCGCCGCCGGGTTGAACGGCGAGCTCCAGAAGTCGCGCGCGACCTGCGAGACCAGTCTCAGCGGGGTGGCGGAGTAGTAGGCGGCTTCGTGGATGGCATAGAGCATGTGTGGCGCTCGATATGGTGCAGTGCAAAATAGCCGCTAACCTAGGCTGCCGCGCTTAACAAAGTCCAGCGAGCTTAACGGTTCCGCCTCTCGTGAGGCGCGCCCGATCGCCGCGGACCATGCCCAATCGCCCCTCAATCCCCCCGCACCGCATCACCGATCTGCCGGGCGATCTCCTCCGGCGGCAGGCCATAGGCGATGACCCGGTCGAACCGGCCGCGCCTGTCCATCAGATAGAGCGCCGTGGAATGGTCCATGCTGTAGTTCGGGCCGGTCCCGGACTTTTGGTAGAACACCCGGTAGGCCTTGGCCGCCTGGTCGACGTCGGCGGCGCTGCCGGTCAGGCCGATGGTCCCCTTGGGGAATGCGGTGCTGGACAGATAGGACTTCAGCTGCGCCGGGGTGTCGCGCGCGGGATCGATGGAGACGAACACCACCTGCACGTCCTTGGCCTTGGGACCCATCTGGTCCAACGCCCTGGCCAGGGCGGTCAGGGTGGTGGGACAGGCCTCGGGGCAATAGGTGTAGCCGAAGAACACCGCGGTCCATTTGCCCTTCAACAGGCTCTCGTCCACCCGCGAGCCGTTCTGGTTGGTCAGGTGGAAGGGGCCGCCGACCAGGGCCGCCTGTTCCTGCCCCCTAAACACACCCGCCCGCCAGGCGGCCACCCCGCCGAAGGCCGCCACCATCGCCGCCGTGAACAGGGCGATCACCAGCCGCGAAGTCTTCATGGATACACCCTGGGTAAACTAATGCTCGCGTGAGCGCGCATTCCGAGCGAAGCTGGCCGTATGGCATCGACTGCGGCGCTCGACCCCGAGGGGCCTCGGCCGGACGACGCCGCGTCGCGTCGCTCCGATACGCTCCTGCCTGGGGGCGTGCAAGGTCGCGGGGCGACCCAGGGCCGTCTGCGCACCCGTACGCTGATCAATCTGCGCTGGCTGGCGATCGTCGGCCAGACGGTGGCGGTCCTCTTCACCGGCCTAGTCCTGCGCTACCCCATTCCCTATGGCGAGTGCCTGTCCCTGATCGCCCTGTCGGCCTGGTTCAACCTGGCCCTGGCCTTGTCCCCCGTCGGCCGCCGCACCGCCCAGCCGTGGGAGGCGGCCGGCCAGCTGGCCTTTGACGTCCTGCAACTGGGCGGCCTGCTGTTCTTCACCGGCGGGGTGGTCAATCCCTTCAGCCTGCTGCTGATCGCGCCGGTCACCCTGGGCGCCGCCACCCTGCCCATGCGCCAGGCGGCGGGGGTCGGGCTGCTGGCCATGGCCGTCACCCTGGGCGTCGCCGCCTGGGCCCAGCCCATGCCATGGGCGGCGGGCGAGGGGCTGGAGCTGCCGTTGATGTACCGCCTGGGGTGTTGCCTGGCGGTCCTGTCGGGAATCTCCTTCACTGGCGGCTACGCTTTTCAGGCGGCCAACGAGGCGGCGCGCATGGAGCTGGCGCTGAATGTCACCGAGACAGTCCTGGCCCGCGAGCAACGGCTCTCGGCCCTGGGCGCCCTGGCGGCCTCGGCGGCGCACGAGCTGGGCACGCCCCTGGCCACCATCGCTATCGTCGCCAAGGAACTGGCGCGCGAGGCGCCGGAGGGTTCCCTGCGTGACGACGCCTGGCTGCTGGTGACCCAGGCCCAGCGCTGCCGCGACATCCTGCGCCGCCTCACCGAAACCCCGGAAGCCAGCGACGCCATGCACGAACGCATGAGCCTGCTGCAGTTCGTGCGCGAGGTGGTGGAGCCCTACGCCGACGCCTCCACCGTTCGGGTCGAGGCCGTGGTCACCGGCCCGCCGGGCACGCCGGCGCCGGATCTGTGGCGGCGGCCGGAGATCCTGCACGCCATGACCTCCATCGTCGAAAACGCCTTCGACTTCGCCAAGGGTGAGATTCTGGTCACCGCCCGCTTCGACGTCAGCTCCATCGCCGTGGAGGTGCGCGACGACGGGCCGGGCTTCTCCGCCGAGATCCTGGCCAAGCTGGGCGAGCCCTATGTCACCAGCCGGCCGGGGGCGGAGGGTTCGCGCACCGGCCACATCGGCATGGGGCTGGGCTTCTTCATCGCCAAGACCCTGTTGGAGCGCACCGGGGCGGTGGTCAGTTTCCGCAACGGCCGCCGGGGCGGCGCCATCGTCACGGCCCGCTGGTTGAGGGACCGGATCGAAGCGGCGGTGACGGTTTGAGACCGCCGCGAAAAGAGTTCGCCACCACTGAAACGTGGCGGGCTCTTGCCACAAAGCACTTTTCACGAAACAAATTCTGGTAGTCTGTCGGTTTGGTTGTGTGGCGCCAAGAATTGGGGAGCATCGGGCATGAGCAATGTGGAAGCCGCCATCGCGGGACTTGCCGAGAAGACCTTGCTTCTGCTCGACGATGACGCACCCTTGCGCAACCGACTGGGCCGCGCCCTGGAATCCCGGGGTTTCCAGGTGACCCTGGTGGAGAGTGTCGCCGACGCCATCG
Organism: Caulobacterales bacterium; assembly: GCA_038228945.1. Taxonomy (GTDB): domain Bacteria; phylum Pseudomonadota; class Alphaproteobacteria; order Caulobacterales; family Caulobacteraceae; genus Acaudatibacter. The sequence goes on along the minus strand of JBBROW010000001.1, from coordinate 41,419 downwards.
CCGCCCTGCGCGCCGCCCCGCCCGCCTTCGCCGTGCTCGACATGCGCCTGGAGGACGGTTCCGGCCTGAAGGTGGTCGAAGCGCTGCGCGAAACCCGCCCCGACTCCCGGGTGGTGATGCTCACCGGCTATGGCAACATCGCCACCGCCGTGGCTGCGGTAAAGGCCGGCGCCGTGGACTATCTGTCCAAACCCGCCGACGCGGACGACGTGGTCAAGGCCCTGCTGGCCGCCGCCACCGGCGAGCCGGTCGCCCCGCCCGACAACCCCATGAGCGCCGACCGCGTGCGCTGGGAACATATCCAGCGGGTCTATGAGCTGTGCGGCCACAACGTCTCGGAAACCGCCCGGCGCCTGAACATGCACCGCCGCACCCTGCAACGCATCCTGGCCAAGCGCGCGCCGCGGTAGGCGCGCGCCCGGGCGGTTTGCGCCCCCTCCACCCCCGAGCCTGCCGGCTCGGCGGTCCCCCTCCCCCGTTGCGCTACGCTTCACGGGTGAGGAGAAGAAGGCGTCGGCTCTTTCTCCTCCCATGCGAGCCCAAAGGGCGATGCGGGGGAGGGGCCGCTCAGCGCGTCAGGGCTAAGTGACGGAGGGGGCGCAAGGCCGCCACTCCGGCTATCCAATCAGACCCAGCTTTCCCTAAACCCCCGTCGCCCGCACCGCCGCCAGCCGCCCGAACGCGATCGTCAGGGCTTTGCGCCGGGGCCCGGTCAGCGGCGCCAGGGGCGCCTCGCGCAGCACCGCCCCGTCAAAGGCGTCGGCCACGATCAGCCCTGGCTCCAGCGGCAGGATCGCCCGCGGAAACTCCGGCGCCACGGCGAAGAAGAAGGCGTCGCAATAGGGGGCGTACTCATGCCATTTGCGGTCGACACGGAAATCGTCCAGCGACGACTTCACCTCGGCGATGGCGATCTGGCCGCGCGGCCCCAGGGCCATGATGTCCGCCCGCCGCCCGTTGGGCAGGCCCACCTCCAGCAGCGGCGCATAGCCCAGCCCCACGAACAGCCGCGCCGCCCCGCGCGTCACCGCGCTGGTGGTCTCGGGCCGGGAGAAGGTCAGGATGACGGCGTCCATGCCGGCCATCTTGTTCCGTTTATGTTCGCGACGTCAACGGGCAATAATATACTTGACTCAGTAAACCACCGACCTTAGATTGGGTCCATGGACAAGTCGCCCCGCACACTCATGGAAGCCGTTCGCTACTTCGCGGACGAAACCCGCACGCTGGAAACGATGATTTCCCTGCGTTGGCCGAACGGCGTCCATTGCCCGACGTGCGGTCGTACGGACGTGCGCTTCATCGCCACCCGCAAGCTTTGGGAGTGCAAGGAAAAGCACCCCCGCAAGCAGTTCTCCGCCAAGGTCGGGACCATCTTCGAGGACTCGGCCCTGCCCCTGGACAAGTGGTTCGTCGCGGTGTGGTCCATCGCCAACTGCAAGAACGGCATTTCCAGCTACGAGCTGGGCCGCGCCATCGGCGTCACCCAGAAGTCGGCTTGGCACATGCTTCACCGCATCCGTACCGCCATGGAAGTCGGCGGCATCGAGAAGTTCAACGGGACCGCTGAAGCCGACGAAACCTATATCGGCGGCGTCGCGGGCAACATGCACAAACACAAGCGCGACGCTATCCAAGCCGGGAAGCGCTTCATTGAGAACAAGGCGACCGTCATGGGCGTGCTCCAACGCGCCGACGGCGAAGTTGCCAGCCGCGTCCGCGCCCTCCCGATCCGCGAAACCAACGCCAAGAACGTGCAGCGGATTGTCCGCGAGACGGTTGAGGCTGGCGCCGCGCTTCACACCGACGCCCACGGCGCCTACCGGGGCCTTGCCGCCGACTACGCCCACGAGACCGTCAACCACGCCGTGGAATACGTTCGCGGCAACGTCCACACGAACGGGATCGAAAACTTCTGGAGCCTGTTGAAGCGCGGCCTGAAGGGCACCTACGTGAGCGTGGAGCCCTTCCATCTGGGCGCCTACGTCGCCGAGCAGGTGTTCCGCTTCAATGAGCGCAAGGACGACGATTTCGGGCGCTTCATGAAGGCCGCTGGCGGTATTGTCGGCAAGCGTCTCACCTACAAGGAATTGACGGGCCATGCCCTCTCAGAAGCCGCCGCCTGAAAGCCCAGACAGGGGCGCGGAAAGCGACGACGCCCTAGATCCGATGGACCGGTTCAAGACCCTGACTAAGGGCCTCCTAGCCGTGCCGCTGGAGGCGGTGAAAGAGGCTGAACTGAAGGCGAAGAAGCGCCGGCACTGAAGGGCTGGACAACCGCGCGGGTTTCCCCGCGCGGCTCCCTGATTGATGACTAGATCGGACGCGGGCGCCGGTAGCTATGGCGGACGCGCCAGACGTAACGGGTGCGGCTAGGCCGCTTCTGTTTGACCCGGAAGTTCACGGGCCGGTCCTTCTGCTTTGTGATTTGCCGATTGGGCCGCGCCGTGGGATTCTGAAGCTTCCTACGGCGTCATCGTACCACGAAGCGGCCCGGTGAACGGTTCGGCCCTGCTAACGCGGGGCCGTTTCCGTTTCTGGGATTAAGGTCATGGCGACATCGGCGACTCCATCGGGTTGATGGAATGATGGTGGGCGAGTGGATTCGCCCCGTCGAATAGTCCCTAGGACATTGAAAACGCCTCGGGATTAATGTCCCCCAAAATGTCCCGGACATTAATTCCGCGTGCGCGGTCGCCCCGGAGGTCGCCCCCTCACGAACGGTTCGACCTGCTTACGCATGACCCGAGAGGGCGCATTGTCGGCCTTGGCCTTGGACCACAAGTCGCGGATACCAAGGGCCTTTTCATGAGGTGACAGGGCGGCAAACCAAGCTGCCACCTCCGGGTCCGAGAGATAAGCAGTCAGCTGGGCAGGAGCCGCCGCAGTGTTGCGAGGTTTGGCGGCTGGGAGCCGCTTCAGCGGCGGGGTAAACGCTTCGAGGGCGGCGGCGAGTAATCCGGGCGGCGAACTGGGGGATACTTGCACCGCCAGCTCGCGGAACATTGTCGAGATGTCGCCGGCATGAAGGCGGACGCCGAACAACTGCATTACGGATCGGCCGCCGAAGCCGCTGTTGGCCGAAACGCTCTTGGCGAAGCTGGCGCCCTCCCAGAAGCTGCGGGCGGAGCGGTCGTCCGCCAGGTACCCCCACCCTAGCCACATCGACGGGTTGATGGTGGCGCTGCCTTTCTGCACCCCGTTTGCCACCACATTAAGCGCAGCTGCTCTGATGGCGCCAGCCTGCATACGCACGGCAATCTCCCCCTTCTTCAGGTCGTCCGACCAGTGGTCGGGCAGCAGGTCTAGAACCTGTCTTGGCGTGTGCCGCCAAACCGTTTCATCGAGAGTGAACTGCTCGTCCGCCATTGAGCCACAGGCTCAGGCACCGGGCTCACTGAGTCAAGTATGTCATTGCCCGTCAACGGGGCGGCCTGGCCTGGGCGCTTGGCGATGTTCGCCTGGCGATGGCCCTGCACCCCCAGCCCGGCTGGCGCTGGCGGCCGCTGCGGACGGTTCAGGGTTAGGCGGCCCCTACCGCGCCAACTGCTGCGGGAACGCCAGGCGCGACAGGTCGTAGCCCAGGGCGCGCACCCGCTGCAGGGCCACCGCCTTGTCCGCCGGGTCCAACACGGGCTGGCGCGACAGCACCCAGACGTAGTTGCCGCCCGGCGTAGCCATGATCGCCCAGTTGTTGTCGTCGGCGTGGTCCAGGATCCAGTATTCCTGGCTGATCAACCCGCCGAAGAACATCATCCTCATCTTGGCGTTACCGCTGGCGGGCAGGATCCTGGCCTTGGCGTTGAAGGTCTTCACGGGCCCCTCGGGCGTGCCCCTGTGGCAGATCTGGACCACGGAAAAGGCCCCCGACGCCCAGCCGGAAAAGTCGCTGGACGCGCCCTGGCAGTCCTTCTGCGCCATGTTCGGGGTGCGGGCGATCTCGTACCAGCGGCCGGTAAACACCGTCGGGGCCACCGACCTGGCCGGCTGCGGCGCCGCGGCCAGGCCGGGGGACGCCCAGGTGGTGGTCCAGGAAACGGCGACAGCGGCTGCCAGGGCGGTTGCGACGGGAAGACGCTTCATCGTTCCGCAGACTACAGGCCTTCGAGGCAAACGAAAGACGCCCCGTCCGATTATGGACGGGGCGCTTTGCAAACGCTCAACAGTCTTGCAACGAAAAGGCTATTCCGCCGCCAGCAGGTTGCCGATGGCGCGGTCCTTGAAGTTGATGGCCTTCAGGTAGGCGATGCCTTCCTCGGCGATGGCGTCGCCCACCATCACGTCGCCCTCGGCCTTCAGCTCATCCATGTCCACATACATGCCGTAGAAGGCGCGCGTGCGGTCGCTGATGATGCCGGCGTTGAGCAGGGTCTTGATCAACACGCGGAAGATGTTGGTGGCGTCCTTCATGTCCTCGCGGCGGGCCTCGTCGGTGGCCACCTTGGCGATTTCCTCAAGCACCTTGTCCGGGTCGAGGCCGAATTCCTCGTACAGGTCGCGCTGCTCGGAGGGGGAGACCAGGTTGAACAGCAGGGTCTGGAAGCAGTGCGCAGCCCAGTCCTCGATGATGTTGTGCTCGTCCGCGGTCAGCTTCGGAATGGTCCGGTCAGCCCAGATCTTGCCGAACTTGTGGTGGAAGGCTTCGTCGGTCATCACCAGCTGCATCAGCTTGCGGCCGAGCGGATCGTTGAGCTGTTGGAAGAAGGTGGCGAAGGCGCCCATGGCCAGGCCTTCCACCAGCATCTGCATGCCGATGATTTTCTTGTAGACTTCCGGCGCGCTGATAATTTCCACCAGCAGGTTCTGCAGGGTCGGGCTGGCGTTCACCGGCCGGCCCCAGCGGGCCTTGATGTACTTGGCGAAGGCCGTCACGTGGCGGGCTTCTTCGCGGGTCTGGTTGGCGGCGTATTCCTGCGCGCCCTGGTCATAGAGCACGTGGCAGAGCGACGCCGACAGGTTCAGCGCTCCCTGTTCGCCGTGCAGGATCGAAGAGAAGCTGCGCAGGGTCGACTGGTTGATGAACCGCGTGCGGGTCTTCGGGTCCGAAAGGTGGTTCGACACATAGTCGGTGTGCAGGGCCGCGATCATGCTCTCGGGCACGAGCGGCGTGTTCTCCATATCGAACGGCTCGTCGAAGTCGATGTACTTGGGGTCCAGCGGATCCCAGAAGTGGTCGTGGGTGGCGGAAATGATCTTGTCGAAGGCGGTCGAACGCTGGCCGTAACGGTCCAGGTTCAGCATCGACTCGAAATCGTCCGGCGCGACGGCGTCGTAGACGGAGTCTTTCGTGATGTTCCCATCAGCCACGGCTGTTCTCCCACAGGTCAATTCAAGGGTGCAGCCGGCAAAATGAACAACGATCAGCGAGCCGTCAAGAAAAATGACGGGGGCGTCACGAATTTAAGTCTTGGTAATGATTCAAGCTCTGGCGCCCAGGCGCCGTCGCACGGTGAGCCGCCTGGTCCCAGCCCCGCCCCCTATTCCGCCGCGATCAGCCCCTTGGCCCCGGCTTCCGCCCGATCCTTGAAGTTGATCGCCCGCAGATAGGCAATGCCCTCCTCGGCGATGGCTTCGCCCGGCATCACGTCGCCCTCGGCCTGCAGCTCGTCCATGTCGACGAACGCCGCATAGAACCCCCGCGTCCGATCGGTGATCACATGGCCGCTGAGCAGGGTCTTGATCAGCACCCGGAAGATGTTGGTCTCGCCGCGCAGCTTCAGGTTCGGATCGCGGGCGGCGCGGCGCTCCATCATCCCAGCCATCACCCGCTCGGGGTCCATGCCGAACTCGCCATAGATCGCCGCCTGCTGCGTCGGGGCCCCCTGGTTGAACATCAGCGACTGGCAGCAGTGGGCGGCCCAGTCCTCCACCACATTGCGCTCCGCCTGGCTCAGCATCGGCACCGTGCGGTCGGCCCAGATCTTGCCGAACTTGTGGTGGAACGCCTCGTCGGTCATCACCAGCTGGAACAGCTTCTTGGCCAGCGGATCATTGGAATAGCGATAGCCGTTGGCGAAGGCGCCCATGGCCAGGCCCTCGACCATCATCTGCATGCCGATGATCTTTTTATAGACCTCCGGCGCTTCTATGATCTCCACCAGCAGCGCCTTCAACGCCGCGCCGCACGCCACCGGCCGGCCCCACCGCGCCTTGATGTATTTGGCGAAGCCGGTGACGTGCCGCGCCTCTTCCCGCGTCTGGTTGGCGGCGTATTCCTGCGCCCCCTGGTCGTACAGCACATGGCACAGCGACGCCGACAGGTTCAGCGCCCCCTGTTCCCCGTGCAGGATCGAGGAGAAGCTCCAAAGCTGCATGTGGTTGATGAACCGGACCCGCTCCTTGGGGTCAGACAGATACTCGGACACATAGGGGATCTTCAGCGCCATGACGTTGCTCTCCGGAACCATGGCCACGTTTTCCATGTCGAAGGGCGTGTCGAAGTCGATGTATCGCTTGTCCAGCGGATCCCAGAAATGGTCGTGGGTGGCGCTGATGATCTTGTCGAAGGCGGTGGAGCGCTGGCCATAACGGTCCAGCTCCAGCATGGACTCGAAATCGTCCGGCGCCACCGCGTCGTACATGCGGTCCTTGGTGATGTTGCCGTCAGCCATGTCGCTCTCCCAGGAAGTCTTGTTTTTGCCGGTCCTATCCGTCGACCAGGCTTTGGAACATCCGCGCCAGGCGCGGCTCGTAGTCGCCGCGCTCCGGCTCGCTCAGGGCGTCCTCGCGGATCATCGCCTCGACCAGCAGGCCGATGAACAAGGACGAGATCAGCCGCGCCCGGGCCGGCGCCGCCTCGCCCCCCAGCCAGTCGCGGATCGGGCCCATGAAGCGGTCCTGCACCGTCTCGCTCAGCATGTGCACCGTGGCCGGGGAGGTCGCCGCCCGCAGGATCATCTTGAAGCCGTCCATGCCCGGGCCGCTGCGATTGGCGAACCGATGGGCGATCTGCCGGCCAAAGTCGGTCCGCGGCGCCTCGAACAGTTGCTCGGAGCGCACCGCCTCGCGCAGACAGGCGTTGAACAGCCCCTCCTTGCCGCCGAAATAGCGGTTGATCAGGGCCGCATCGACCCCCGCCTCGGCGGCGATATCGCGCAGATAGGCGCCCTCATAGCCGGACCGAGCGAAATGGGTCTTGCCCGCCGCCAGGATCGCCGCCCGTGTCGCCTCCGCGTTGCGCCGCCTGGTTTCCGGGGGGCGCGTTGCTGGCGGCCGAGTTTCCGGGGCCAGATTTTCCGGGGAGCGGTCCAGAGTGATGTCGTCGGCTGGCTTTGTCATCTTCGGATGACAAGCTACGCCCGAGTGGCGGCCTTGGCAAATGGGACAGGCGCACTGGGGGCCGCGCCAGCTAAGGGGGAGCTTCGGCTCCCCTGAAATTAGGGACACACACCTATTTCGTCCCAGCCCGATCTCAGGTGAAGACTAACGACCCGAAATAGGCGTGTGTCCCCACTTTCCCGCCGCCTGGCCAGCATCCTCAAGCGCCGCGAGGAACTTGCCGACCGTCCCCACACCGGGGAGGGAGGAAACCCGACGGCCTACTTCGCCCGCCGGTCTCGCTTGGTCTGCACCCGCAGGCGCAGGGCGTTCAGCTTGATGAAGCCGGTGGCGTCGCGGTGGTCGTAGGCCACCTTGCCTTCCTCGAATGTCACCAGGTCCTGGTCGTACAGGCTGTAGGGGCTGGTGCGGCCGATGATGGTGACATTGCCCTTGTAGAGCTTCACCCGCACCTGGCCGGTGACCATCTTCTGGCTGTGGTCGATGGCCGCCTGCAGCATCTCCCGCTCCGGGGTGAACCAGAAGCCGTTGTAGATCAGCTCCGCATAGCGGGGCATCAGCTCGTCCTTCAGGTGCATGGAGCCCCGGTCCAGAGTGATGCTCTCGATGCCCCGGTGCGCCGCCAGCAGGATGGTGCCGCCGGGGGTCTCATAGACGCCGCGGGACTTCATGCCGACGAAACGGTTCTCCACCAGGTCCAGGCGGCCGACGCCGTTGGCGTGGCCCAGCTCGTTCAACCGGGTCAGCATGGCGGCCGGTGACAGGCGCTCGCCATCGATGGCCGAGGGGTCGCCGTGCTCGAAATCCAGGGTGAAGACGGTGGCCTTGTCCGGCGCGTCCTCCGGCGCGATGGTGCGCATGTGCACGAACTCGGGGGCTTCCACCGCCGGGTCCTCCAGCACCTTGCCCTCGCTGGAGGAGTGCAACAGGTTGGCGTCGACGCTGAACGGCGCCTCGCCGCGCTTGTCCTTGGCGATCGGAATCTGGTTCTTCTCGGCGTATTCGATCATCGCCTCGCGGCTGGCGAAGAAGTTGTTCTCCCGCCAGGGGGCGATGATCTTGATGTCCGGCTCCAGGGCGTAATAGGCCACCTCATAGCGGACCTGGTCGTTGCCCTTGCCGGTGGAGCCATGGCTGACGGCGTCGGCGCCCACTATGCGGGCGATCTCGATCTGCTTCTTGGCGATCAGCGGCCGGGCGATGGAGGTGCCGAGCAGGTACTGGCCCTCGTACACCGTGTTGGCGCGGAACATCGGGAACACGAAGTCGCGCACGAATTCCTCGCGCAGGTCCTCGATGAAGATGTTCTCCGGCTTGATACCCAGCAGCAGCGCCTTCTCCCGCGCCGGTTCCAACTCCTCGCCTTGGCCCAGGTTGGCGGTGAAGGTCACCACCTCGCAGTCGTAGGTGTCCTGCAGCCACTTCAGGATGATCGAGGTGTCCAGGCCGCCGGAGTAGGCGAGGACGACTTTCTTCACGGACTTGTCGGCGGACATCGGCGTTCCTGGAGGGGAGAATGGACAGCCGCGCCTTTAAGGCCTTGGACGACGACAATTCAACCCTCGCAACGATTGCGCATGGAATGTTCTAGGCGCCGCCGCCGCGCGTTCCCATCTATCCTTCGGTCAAGAGACAGGGACAGGGACAGGGAGGCAAGGCATGGCCAATGACGATCCACGCCAGTGGATGTGGGGCGACGCCCTGGAGATGCTGGCCCGCGCCGAACGGCTGCAGCAGCAACTGTTCCAGCCGGTGCGCGCGGTTTCCGCCCACCCGGTCTGGACGCCCCCCGTGGACGTGCTGGAGACCGAGCGCGAGGTGCTGATCATCGCCGCCCTGCCCGGGGTCAGCGAGGACGCCGTGTCCCTGGTCCTGGACGGCGGCTGCCTGATCATCGCCGGCGAACGGATCCTGCCGCCCGAACTGCGCACCGCCGGCATCCACCGCCTGGAGCTGCCTCAGGGCCGCTTCGAGCGCCGCGTCCCCCTGCCCCCCGGCCGCTACGACCAGATCCGTCACCGCGCGGTGGACGGATGCCTGCAGGTCAGCCTGCGCAAGACCGTTTGAGTTCCGGAGCCCCCATGGCCGATTCAGTAACCTCCGACGTCCCCGTCCCCGATGTTGTCGCCAAGACCGGCGGCTCCCCCGCCGGCGACATCCGCCCCTCGCCCCCCACCGACGCCTTCATCGTGGTGCCGGTGCGCGGCGCCGTGCTGTTCCCCGAGATCGTCGTCCCCCTGACCATCAACCGTCCGGCCTCCATCGCCGCCGCCCAGCAGGCGGTGCGCGAGCAGCGCCAGGTGGTGATCGTCCTGCAGCGCGACCCGTCGGTGGAGGCGCCCACCGGCGCCGATCTTCACCCCGTCGGCGTGGTGGCCAACATCCTGCGCTATGTCACCGCCCAGGACGGCGAGCACCACATCATCTGCCAGGGCGTGCAGCGCTTCCGCATCAACGAGTTCGTGCCGGGCTTCCCCTATCTGGTGGCGCGCGGCCTGCACCTGCCCGAACCCACCGAGGTCACCTCCGAGATCGAGGCCCGGTTCCTGAACCTGCGGGCGCAGTCGCTGGAGATCCTCGACATCCTGCCCCAGACGCCGCCGGAGCTGCGCGCCTCTGTGGAGCAGATCACCGCCCCCGGCGTCCTGGCCGACATGGCCGCCGCCTACACCGACGTCCCGCCCCCCGAAAAGCAGTCCATCCTGGAAACCCTCGAGTTGATCCCCCGCCTGGACAAGGTGGCCAAGCTGCTGGGTCACCGCCTGGAGGTGCTGAAGCTGTCACGCGACATCGGCGCGGCGACCCAGGCCACCTTCACCAAGCGCCAGCGCGAGGCGGTGCTGCGCGAGCAGCTGGCTACCATCCAGCACGAGCTGGGCGAGGACGAGGGCAACACCGCCGAGATCGCCGAACTGGCCGCCGCCATCGACAAGGCCGGCATGCCGTCGGAGGTGGAGACGCAGGTCCGCAAGGAGCTCAAGCGCCTGCAGCGCATGCCCGAAGCCTCGGCCGAGTACGGCATGATCCGCACCTATCTCGACTGGATGATCGAGCTGCCCTGGGCGACGCCCGAGCCCAAGGCCATCGATATCAAGGAAGCCCGGGCCATCCTCGACGCCGACCACTACGGCCTGGAGAAGATCAAGACCCGGATTCTGGAGTTCCTGGCCGTGCGCAAGCTGGCGCCGGAGGGCAAGGCCCCGATCCTGTGCTTCGCCGGCCCTCCCGGCGTCGGCAAGACCTCGCTGGGCCAATCCATCGCCAAGGCCATGGGCCGCAAGTTCGTCCGCGTCTCCCTGGGCGGGGTGCACGACGAGGCGGAGATCCGCGGCCACCGGCGCACCTATGTCGGCGCCCTGCCCGGCAACATCATCCAGTCGATCCGCAAGGTCGGCGCCCGCGACTGCGTGGTGATGCTGGACGAGATCGACAAGATGGGCGCCGGCGTCCAGGGCGACCCCTCGGCCGCCATGCTAGAGGTGCTGGATCCCGAACAGAACGGCAGCTTCCGCGACAACTATCTGGGGACGCCCTTCGACCTGTCGCGGGTGGTGTTCATCGCCACCGCCAACATGCTCGACACGGTGCCCGGCCCCCTGCGCGACCGCATGGAGATCATCAGCCTGCCCGGCTACACCGCCGGCGAGAAGCTGCAGATCGCCAAGCGCTACCTCGTCCGCCGCCAGCTTGAGGCCAATGGGCTGAAGCCCGAGCAGGCCTCTATCGACGACGCCGCCCTCACCCGGATCATCGAGGGCTACACCCGCGAGGCCGGGGTGCGCTGGCTGGAGCGGGAGATCGGCCGCGCCTTCCGCCATGCGGCCATGCAGGTCGCCGAGGGTGAGAAGACCGCGGTGGCCTTCGGCGTCGACGATATCGAGCCGGTGCTGGGCGCCCTGCGCTTCGAGAACGAGGTGGCCATGCGCACCGCCATTCCGGGCGTGGCCACCGGCCTGGCCTGGACCCCGGTGGGCGGCGACATCCTGTTCATCGAGGCGGCCAAGACCCCTGGCGGCGGCCGGCTGATCCTCACCGGCCAACTGGGCGAGGTGATGCGCGAGAGCGTGCAGGCCGCGCTCAGCCTGGTGAAGACCCAGGCGCCGCTCCTGGGCATCGACCAGGCGGCCTTCGACAAGCAGGACATCCACGTCCACGTTCCGGCCGGGGCGACGCCCAAGGATGGCCCCAGCGCCGGAGTGGCCATGTTCACCGCCCTGACCTCCCTGCTGACGGGACGGGCGGTGCGCAGCGACACCGCCATGACCGGCGAGATCAGCCTGCGCGGCCTGGTCCTGCCGGTGGGCGGGATCAAGGAAAAGGTGGTGGCCGCCTCCGCCTCGGGCATCACCCGCGTCATGCTGCCGGCCCGCAACCGCCGCGACTACGACGACATCCCCCAGGAGGTGCGCGACAAGCTGGAGTTCATCTGGCTGGAAAAGGTCGACGACGCCATCAAGGCCGGCCTGGAACCGGCCAAGGCGCCGGACATGGCGGGCGAAGCGGCGCTGGACGCAGACTGAGAAGGAAGGCCTAGACCGAAACCTGCGTCCCCAACTCCACCACCCGTCCCGGCGGGATCTTGAAGAAGTCGGTGGGGTTGGCGGCGTTCTTCATCAGGAAGATGAACAGCCGGTCCTGCCAGATCGGCATGCCGGAGTTGGCCGAGGGCACCACCGACCGCCGGCCCAGGAAGAAGCTGGTGGCCATGATGTCGAACTTCAGCCCCTGCTTGCGGCACTGGGCCAGGGCCTTGGGGATGTTGGGGCTTTCCATGAAGCCGTAGGTCAGCACCACCTTGGTGAAGTCGCCGTTGGACGGATAGATCTTGATCCGGTCCTCCTCCTTGACCCGCGGAGTCTCGGCGGTGGCCACGGTGAGGATGACGTTCTTCTCGTGCAAAACCTTGTTGTGCTTGAGGTTGTGCATCAGGGCCACGGGGGCCACGTCTGGCTCCGAGGTCAGGAAGATCGCCGTGCCGGGCGCCCGGTGCGGCGGCCGCACCGCCAGGATCTCGATCAGCTCCTTCAAGGGCACGCTGTCGCGGCGGGTCTTCTCCGACAGGATCTGCACGCCCCGCGACCAGGTCCACATCAGGGTCACCATGGCCGCCCCGAACGCCAGCGGCAGCCAAGCGCCGTCGGGGATCTTCAGCAGGTTGGAGGAGATGAAGACGATGTCGACGATGGCCAGGGGGACCAGCAGGGCGGCGGTCTGGAAATTGTTCCATTTCCACATCCGCTTGGCGATCACATAGGTCAGCAGGGTGTCGACGAACATCGCCCCGGTCACCGCGATGCCATAGGCAGAGGCCAGGCGGTGGGAATTCTGGAACACCACCAACAGCACCAACACGCCCACCATCAGCAGGCTGTTGACCGCCGGCACGAAAATCTGCCCGGCCTGGGTCTCACTGGTGCGCTTGATGTCCAGGCGCGGCAGCAAGCCCAGTTGCACCGCCTGCTGGGTCATGGAGAAGGCGCCGGTGATCACCGCCTGGCTGGCGATGACGGTGGCCGCGGTGGCCAGGATCATCACCGGCCAATAAGCGAATTCCGGGATCATGCTCCAGAACGGGTTCTCGCGGGCGCCGGCGTCGTGCAGCACGTGGGCGCCCTGGCCCAGGTAGTTCAGCACTAGGCAGGGGAAGACCACGACCAGCCAGGCGGCGCGGATGGGGTCGCGCCCGAAATGGCCCATGTCCGCGTAGAGGGCCTCCGCCCCGGTCACCGCCAGGAACACGCTGCCCAGGATCACGAAGCCGACGAAGCCGTTCTCGATCAGGAAGCTGATGCCGTAGCCCGGCCAGATGGCGCGGAACACCGACAGGTCTTCCTTCAGGTGGAACAGGCCCAGCGCGCCCAGCACCAGGAACCACACCGCCGTGATCGGGCCGAAGAAGGAGGCCATCCGGTGGGTGCCCTTGGCCTGGAACAGGAACAGGCAGACCAGGATCACCGCCGCCCCCGGCAGGACGTAGGGCGCGAACAGGTGGCCCACGTGCGGCGCGTCCTTCAGGCCCTCGGCCGCCGAGAGCACGGAGATGGCCGGGGTGATGATGCCGTCGCCGTAGAACAGCGAGGCGCCGATGATCCCCAGCAGGAAGACCGGCAGCACTCGGCGGCCGATGGCGCGCTGCGCCAGGGCCATCAGGGCCAGGGTGCCGCCCTCGCCCTTGTTGTCGGCCCGCATCAGGAAGATGACGTACTTCACCGTCACGATCAGGGTCATGGCCCAGATCACCAGGGAGACGACCCCCAGGACGGCGCTCTCGGGTGTGCCCACGTGCTTGGAATGGGCCAGGGCCTCGCGCATGGCGTACAGCGGGCTGGTCCCGATATCGCCGAACACCACTCCCACGGAGCCGAGCGCCAAGGCAAAGAATCCCTGCGGCTTGGCCCCATGACCGTTTTGATCTGACGATGATTCTGAAACGGCCGGATCGTCCTTGGCAGGCGCGGCGGGGGCTTCAACAGCCAATTCAATCTCTCCGGGGACGCAGCGGCGACTCGACGAGACGCGCGGCCGACCCATGGCGACGGCGGCGGGCGATACACCCAATCCCCAACCGGTTCAATCGTGGCCTTACGCCGCAACGCGTCAACATTTGCTTTTCAACCTTGAGGGTGCGCGCCTAGGGTCCAAACGCCTGAACTACCATCGGGCCTCACGACTCCCCATCTATCGATCATGTCCGACAGCCAGAGATTTCCCGTAGCGGCCCATACACTGGCCTACCTTGCCCACAAGGAAGCGACCACGCCCGACGGGGCCGTGTCCAGCGCCGAATTGGCGGCCTCGGTGCCGACCAACCCGGTGGTGGTGCGCCGGGTCACGGCGCTGCTGTCCAAGGCGGGCCTGATCGCCACGCGCCCTGGCGCCAGCGGCGGCGCCTGGCTGCTGCGGCCCGCGGCCCAGATCACCCTCAGCGACGTCCTGCGGGCGGTGAACGGTTGCGCCAAGCTGGGCGTCGCCCCGGCGGGGGTCGAAGGCTGTCCGGTGGGCGCCAGGATTCCCAGCGCCGTCCGCGCCGCCATCGTCGCCGCCGACACCGCGGCGGCGGCCCGCCTGGCCCTGATCTCCGTAGAAGACTTGCTGAACGGCGACCCGGACCCAATCGCCGCCGCCGTCGGCGGGGCGGTTCTGGAGCCGGTGGAGGCGTGAGCGCCCGCCTGGCCTTGATCACCGGCGCCTCTGCCGGCATCGGCGCCGCCTTCGCCCGGCTCTACGCCCGCCACGGCTATGACCTGGCGCTCACGGCGCGCCGCGAGAGCCGCCTGCGCGAGCTTTCCGACGAGATCAGGCTGAGCCACGGGGTCGAGGTTTTTGTCATTCCCGCGGACCTGGCCGATCCCAAGGCGCCCGACGCCATCCTGGCGGAGATCGCCGCCAACGGCCGCGCCGTGGACGCCCTGGTCAACAACGCCGGCTATGGCATGCCCGGCGCCTTCACTGGATCGCCGTGGGAGGAGCACGCCCACTTTATCCAGGTGATGGTCACCGCCCCCTGCGAGCTGGCGCACAAGGTGCTGCCGGGGATGCAGGAGCGAAGGTTTGGCCGGATCGTCAACGTCGCTTCCCTGGCCGGCCTGGCGCCGGGGGGACCTGGCGCGACGCTGTACGGCGCGTCCAAGGCCTTGATGGTCCGCTTCTCCCAGAGCCTGCACCAGGAGATGGCGGGCGCCGGGGTGCATGTCAGCGCCCTGTGCCCTGGCTTCACCTATTCCGAATTCCACGACGCCAACCAGACCCGCGCCCAGATCAGCGACACCATCCCCACCTGGCTGTGGATGGGCGCCGATGAGGTCGCCGCCGCCGGCTACGAAGCCGCCGAGGCCAACCGCCCCATCTGCGTCACCGGCGCTCCCAACAAGGCCCTGGCCGCCCTGGGCAAGATCATGCCGGACGAATGGGCCATGGCCCTGATGTCCAGCCAGGTCAGCCGCTTCCGCAAGCTGTGAGGCCTTACTGGTAGGGCGTCGCGACCCCGCGGCGGACCAGGCCGATGGTGGAGTCCGCCAGGCCGGCCATGATAAACTGCACCGCCATGGCGCACAGGATAAGGCCCAGCACCCGGATGACGATCACCATCCCGATCCGCCCCAGCGCCTTGGTGATCCAGCCGGTGGCCCAGAAGGCGGCCAGGACGGTGACGGCGATGGCCCCGATCACCCCAAGGCCGACGGGAATACCGATCCAGCCCATCTGCTTGGCCTCGCCGGCGTAGATCACCGCCGTCGAGATGGCGCCCGGGCCGATCAGCAGCGGCATGGCGAAGGGTACGATCATCCCCTCGAAACGCTTGCGGGCATAGGCGCGGGTGGACAGCACCTCCACCTCCTCGCCGGCCTCGGCCATCACCTCGGCGGTGTCGCCGCGCGCCATGTCCAGGCCCATGAGCAGCAGCAGGATGCCGCCGGCAATGCGGAAGGCCGGCAGGGAGATGCCGAAGAACTTCAGCAGCGACAGCCCGGTCAGGTAGAAGAAGCTCATGAAGATGAAGGCGAACAGCGCGATATAGGCGCTGGTCAGACGCCGGCCGGCCGGCGGCGCGCCGTGTGTCGCGGCGGCGAACAGGGGCACGTTGCCGATCGGATCGATCAGGGCGAACAGGGCGACGAAGAAATTGACCGCGAATTCGGTTGGGTTCATCCTTGCGGCTTAGCTGAAAACACGCCGCTTCGCACTTGGGGACCCCGCATGCCCGCAACCCTGCGCCACGCCACGCCCGCCAATGACGCCATCGTGGCCGATCCCCGCCTCATCGTGGCCCTGGATCTGCCCACCCGGGCGGAGGCCGAAGATGTGGTTGAGGCCCTGGGGGACGCGGTCAGTTTCTACAAGATCGGCCTGCAGCTGTTCGCCACCGACGGCATGGCCATGGCCCGCGACCTGCGCGCCCGGGGCCGCAGCCTGTTCCTGGACTGGAAGCTGCACGACATCGGCGCCACCGTGGAAAAGGCGGCGGCGGCCATCGTCGGCACGGGCGCCTGCGACCTGCTCACCGTCCACGCCCATCCCCAGGTGCTGAGGGCGGCGGTAAAGGGCCGCGGCGGGGAGACCTCGGCCAAGATTCTGGGAGTCACCGTGCTCACCAGCCTCAACGGTCAGGACCTGGCCGAGATGGGCTACGGAATGGGCGTCGAGGCCCTGGTGGAGCGCCGCATCCGCCAGGTGCAGGACGCCGGCGCCGACGGCGTGGTGGCCAGCCCGCACGAGGCGGCCCTGGCGCGCCGCATCGGCGGCCCTGACTTCCTGGTGGTGACGCCGGGGGTGCGGCCTGACTGGTCCAGCAACGACGACCAGGCCCGCGCCGCGACGCCGGCCGAGACCCTGGCCAACGGCGCCAGTCATATCGTCTGCGGCCGCCCGATCACCGCCGCGACCGATCCCAGGGCCGCGGCCCTGCGCATTATCGAAGAGATGCGCGGCTAGAGCCTTTACGGTTCAAGTGGACTCACTTGAACCGGATAAAAAGGCTCTATCTTCTTACATTTAGAGCATGACCGGCGCTTCAACCGGTATCCACTTGAAGCTGTCATGCTCTTAGGCGTCTGCCACCCGCCGCCGCCGCCGCCGCCGCCTACTTGCCGCAGCCGCACCCGCCCGTGTGGAAGCCGCCCCTGAAGCGCACGGAGACACTGGCGCTGGCCGAGGCGCTGGCAAAGGCATGGGCGCTTGCGCCGCCGCCGGCGAAGGCGTAGCCGCCCCCTCCGCCACCGCCACCGTAGCTCTGTGGGAAGCCGCCAACGCCGCCGCCGCCCCGGAAGAAACCACCGCCCAGCCTCACTTCGCCTTCGCCGGCGCAGACGGGCAGGGGCCGACGACGATAGTCGGCGTCCCGGTCCGCCAGGTGACGGCACATCGGCCGTCGCGCCATCTGGCGATAGCTCCAGGCGCCGGCGGTCTGTTCGCCGCGGCTGTAGCCCCCTCCGTAGTTCTGGTCCTCGTACCCGCCCCTGTAGCCCCGGTCGCTGTAGCCCCGGCCCCTGTAGCCCCGGTCGCTGTAACCTTCGTCGCCGTCGCGACGTTCCTGGGACCGATAGCCTTCGTCCTCGTAGCCGCCCTGATAGGCCGTTTGGTGGGACGACGTTTGATAGGAAGACGACTGGCGCGACGAGCGCTCATAGGCGCTGGACGAAGAGGACTGTTGGGACGAAGCTTGGTGATGGACGCCATAGCGTCCGCCCCACCCGCTGGTGACGCAGTCGCAGGCAAAGGCCGGCGTGGCGGCGGCCAGGGCGGCCCCGATAACAAGGATCTTGGCGAGCGACATGTTCAGCGCCTCCGGAACGCAATCGCCAGCACCTTAGGCGCGGCACACCCCGGACGCGACTCGTCGCCCCTGAGACGCGAGTGGCGTTCCCTCGTGAGCGTCTGAATTAACCTTAGAAATCAACCGCCACGCCCTTGCGTTCCCAATCGCCGTAGCGGGTTGGCTCCGGCCCGGCTGGGCCGCCCTCCTCGCCGGTGGTCGGCGATACCGCATCCGCTGTGGCGCGGCGCTCGGCGGCCTCTTCCAGGGCGCGGCGCGCGGCGGGGGTCAGGGGCTTTCCGGGGGCGGCCCCGGGGGGAAGATCATCGCTCATGATCCCCGCAAGTTAGGCCGTGGAGGCCGTCCGCGCCAGATGGCGCCCTTGCTCCAGCGGCTGGAACCGGGCAGGGGTCGTCGGTGACCGATACATCAAGACCCCCTGGAAGACCCTCCGGAAGACCTTCTGGCAAACCTCGCGGTAAGCCCGCGGGCAAGCCCCACGGCAAGATCCACGTCAAGGCCCCGGCAAAGTCCTCGGCCAATCCGGACGTCGACCCCGCCGGTCACCCCGCCGCCAATGCCGCCCCCAGTCCCACACAAGATCCCGCATTGGCGGCCCGCGCCGCCGCGGTTGATATCCTGGACGCGGCCCTGGCCCGCCGTGGCGGGTTGGATGAGGCGCTGAACGCCGGCGCCGCCGGCCGGCTGGGTCCCCTGGACCGTTCCTTCGCCAGGGCCCTGGTGATGGCCACCCTTCGCCACCTTGGCCCTATTGACAAGGCGCTGGACTCCAAGCTTTCGCGGGATCCCGCCGGCCGCGTGCGCCACCTGCTGCGGCTTGGCGTCGCCCAGGCCTTCTGGCTGGACACCCCCGATTTCGCCGCCGTGGACACCACCGTCAGCCTGGCGCCGCAGCCCATGCGCGGCCTGGTCAACGCCGTCCTGCGCGGCCTGCTGCGAGACGGCCCGCCGGCGGAAGATCCCGACAGCCTGGTCCCGCCGTGGCTGCTGGCCCGCTGGCGAGCGGCCTTTGGCGTCGCCCAGGCGGATGCCATCGCCGCCATGGTCACCCAGGAGCCGGCCACCGACCTGACCCCGCGCTCGACGCCGGAAGCGGCCCTGGTCGAGGGCCTGGAAGCCACGCCCCTGGCCGGCGGCTCGCTGCGCACCGAAAAGGGTGGCGATATCACCCTGTGGCCGGGATTCGCCGAAGGCGCGTGGTGGGTTCAGGACACCGCCGCCGCCATTCCCGCGAGGCTGTTTGCCGTCCAACCAGGCGCTACCGCCGTCGACCTGTGCGCGGCGCCGGGGGGCAAGACCCTGCAACTGGCCTCGGCCGGCTTCGCCGTCACTGCCCTGGACCGTTCCGCCGGCCGCCTTCGCCGGGTGCACGATGGCCTGGCCCGCACCGGCTTTGAGGCCGAGGTGATCCACGCCGACGCCGCCGACTGGGCCGAAGATCGCCAGTTCGACGCCGTGCTGCTGGACGCCCCCTGTTCGGCCACCGGCACCTTCCGCCGCCAGCCGGACGTGTTATGGAACGCCCGCGTCGCCGACATCGCCCGCCTGGCGCTAAGCCAGATCCGCCTGCTTGACGCCGCCGCCGCGCGCACCGCGCCGGGCGGCCAAATGGTCTACAGCGTCTGCTCCCTTGAGCCGGAGGAGGGAGAGGCTCAGGTCACCGCCTTCCTGGCGCGTCATCCCGACTTCATCCTGGACCCCATGGCCGCCGGCGAGGGCGGGGCGCCGGAGGCGAGCCTGACCGCTAACGGCTGCCTGCGCATCCTGCCGCATCAGCTGGCCGGCGGCCTGGACGGGTTCTACATTGCCCGTTTCCGACGGGCGGCGGCTTAGGCTAAATCTCGACCATGACCATCATCGCGCCCTCGATCCTGGCCGCCGACTTCGCCCGCCTGGGCGAGGAGGCCAGGGCTGTCGAGGCAGCCGGCGCCGACTGGCTGCACGTGGACGTGATGGACGGCCACTTCGTGCCCAACATCACCCTTGGCCCCGATATCGTGAAGGCCCTGCGCCCGCACGTCTCCATCCCCTTCGACGTGCATCTGATGATCGCCCCGGTGGATCCCTATCTGGACGCCTTCCGCGACGCCGGGGCCGATATCATCAGCGTCCACCCGGAATCCGGGCCGCACCTGAACCGGACGCTGCAGCATATCCGCAAGCTGGGGGCCAAGGCCGGGGTGGTGTTCAACCCATCCACCCAGCCGGATGTCATACAGTGGATGATGGACGACGTCGACCAGGTGCTGGTGATGTCCATCAATCCCGGCTTCGGCGGCCAGAGCTTCATGCACTCCCAACTGGCGAAGATCGCGCGCCTGCGGGCGATGATCGACGCCACCGGCCGGGATATTCCGCTGGAGGTCGATGGAGGCGTGAACCCGCAGACCGCGCGCCTGTGCATCGAGGCTGGCGCCACGGCCCTGGTGGCCGGGACGGCGGTGTTCAAGGGCGGTCCCGGCGCCTACGCCGACAACATCCGCGCCCTGCGGGGCGTCTGAGACAAGCCATGGCGCGGACGCGGCCCACCGCCGGCCCCGCTTCAACGACGCATCTGCTGTTGGCGCTGGCCGTCGCGCCCGGACGCCGGATGGCGGTGGAATGGTCCGCCACCCCCTTCCACGCCCTGGCCCTCGGCGCTGGAAGGGCCCGTGGCCTGGCCGCCAGAATCCGCGATTTTCGACCCGCCGTCGCCGCCCGAGGCGCTCGCCTCCTGGCAGGCGAGTGGCGGTTCGCCGGCGAGACTCAGAGCCTCGGCGCCGGATCCGATCCCTGGAACCGACCCAGCCCCAGCCGCGCCTTCGCCGCGCATCTGCACGGCTTTGCCTGGATAGGCGACCTGCTTGCCGCCGGGCCGGGCGGCGCGACGGAGGCCCTGCGCCTGACCCTGGGTTGGCGACGTCTGTTTGCCCGCTGGAACGCTTTCGCCTGGTCGGGCGAGGTGCTGCGTCGCCGGGTCATCAGCCTGGCGGCGGCCGCGCCCGCCCTTGTCGCCGTCGCCTCCGACGCGGAGGGCGCGGCGATTCTGTCGGACCTGTCGCGCCAGGCTCGCCAGCTGGTGGCGTTGACCGCCGATCCCGCCCATGCCGCAGAGCGCGCCGCCGCGGCCGCCGTGGCCGCCTGCGCCCTGGCCGGGCCGGGACCGGGCAAGCTGCGGGAGCAGGCCCTGCGGCGCCTGGAACGGCTGTTGCCGGCCGTGGTCCTGGCCGACGGCGGCCACGCCTCGCGCTCGCCACAGGCGGCGTTGGACCTGTTGTTTGACCTGCTGGCCCTGGACGAGGCCCTGACGCAGCTGGGCCGCCCGCCGCCGGCGGAGCTGTCGCGGGCCATCGACCGCCTCACTGGCGCCGTGCGCTTCTTCACCCTGGCCGACGGCCGCCTGGCCAGCGCCCAGGGCGGGGCCGAGATCGATCACGCCGTGATCCTGGCCGCCCTGGCTCACGACGCCGACGACCGCACCGTGCCCAGCCTGCTGCGGGAGAGTGGCTACCAGCGCCTGGAAGGCGGCGCGTTGCAGGTCCTGGCCGACGCCGGCGAGCCGCCCCGAGGGGCGTGGAGCGTCGCCGCCTGCGCCCACCCGGGCGGCATTGAGATCCTGGCCGGCGGCAAGCGGCTGATCACCGGCGCCGCCTGGTCGCCGGACTTTGGCGAGGATGCAGCGCTGCGAGGGTCCGAGGCCGCCGCGGCGGTCACCTTGGACGACGCGTCTCCGGGCGCCGTCCTGACTGGCCTTTCCGCCTGGAGCCTCGGCGCGCGCCTGGCCGACGCCGATTGGCGCGTCACGCCCCGGCGCAGCGAGGGTGACGGCGTGGTCCTGCTGGAGATCAGCCACGACGCCTGGCTGGCGCGCCTGGGCATACGGGCCGAGCGCCGGCTCTATGTCGACGCGGCGGCCGAGGAGCTGCGCGGCGAGGACCGCTTCATGCCCACCAAGACGCTGAAGGGCGACCGCCGGCGCTTTGTGCCCTACGCTATACGCTTCCCCCTGCATCCCGACGCCCGCGCCTCCATCGCCATGGATGGCAAGGCCGTGTTGATCCGGCATGGCCACGATCCCTGCTGGTGGTTGCGCACCGACGCCGCCGAGATCGCCTTGGTCCCCGCCACGCGCTGGACTGACGCAGAGCCCCGCGCCACCGAGCAGATCGTCCTGTCGGGCCTGTTCCGCCTGGAAGCCGGCGGCCGCGTGCGCTGGAAGCTGGGGCGGACCTGAGGCGCGTCAGCGGATGAAGGCCCAGTTCCGGTAGAATAGCGCCTTGAACGGTCCGGCCATGAAACCCAGGAAGGCCACGGCGCCATCGAACATCGGCTGGGCGTTGTTGGGCCGGATGATGTCCATGAACAGGCAATAGCGCGCCGCGTCGATGTCGTTCACCGACTGGTGGATCACGGTGTCGTCGAACACCATCAGGGGTTCATCCGCCCAGCGGTGAACCTGATCGTCCACCGCCACGTAAACCTCGCGGCTGGCGATCGGGTCGAGGTTGCGCAGGACGCGGAACGTCAGGCGGTGCGGGCCGAAATGCCAGGAGGTCCGGGCCCGGGGGCTGAAGGTCGAGACGGCGATGGTCTTCACATAGCGATAGCGCTGCTCGAAGGCCGGGATGCGGAGCGCCGGCGCGGCGGCCCTTCCAAACCATTGGAAGGTCAGCATCGCCCGCGGCGTCGCGCCCAGGCTTTCCTGGATGTGGTTGCGTATGGCGTCCCCGTTTTCGGTGAAGGCCCGCACACAGGTCTCGATCTCCAGTCGGTGGCCCTCGGGCAGGTCCTCGAACCGGATCAGGCCCTTGCCGCCCTTGGACACCAGGTCGGCCAGGAGGTTGATCGGCGACAGCAGCCAGGTCACCAGGCCCTTGCGGGTGAAATACTCCTCGACCAGCGCCCAGCGGAACCGGCTATGGCGGCCGACATCGAGGCCGCCACAAACGAACAGCACCAGGGTGGGTATCGGGGCGAACCAGGCCGCCGCGCCGGCGATGACGCCGAACAGGGCCAGCCGCCTCAGCCGTTTCAAGCCGCCGTTCTTGCCACCCGCCATGGTCCAGACATAGCCCAGGCCGCCGGCGCGCGCACCTCAGCTCTGTTCGAACGCCGCCTGCATCAGCAACCGCAGGCCATCGTCCACCTGGTCCGGCGAGGTCAGCACCAGCACGGATTTCAATCGCTCCGACCAGCCTTCCTTGGCGGCTTCCAGCAGGCGGGGATCGGCATCCGGCGTCACGGCTAAACCCAGGCGGACGGCGCCGTTCGGCTTCACCGGCCGTGCGCAGGCAAAGGCATAGGACCGGGACCAGGTCGTGTAGGTCTTCCTCTGGCCGGTGATGGCGTCGGGCAGGGCGTCCACCGCCGCCTGCAGCGCCGCGTGGATGGCGCCGGCCCCCGGGTCCGCCCACAGGGTCCTCGCCATGGCCTGCGGATCACGCGGCGCGGCGCCCTCGGACCTGGCCAGTTCGCTCAGCACCAGCATGCAGTAGTTCTGGCCCAGGCCATGTTGTTCCTTGAACCAGCGCTGGCGGGCCTTGGGCGCGGTCTCCGGGCAGGTGCGCGCCACGGCCACCCATTGCTCAAGGGTTTTGCCGGTGGCGGTTTCCAGGGAGGCGCGCACCGACGTCATCCATTTGCGCTGTTGTTCGGTCAGGCCGTTGTCCGGCATGGCGCGTTCCCTCCGCCTTGGGCGTTCAAGCTGCCATGTCGGCGGCGCGGCGGCAAAGCCCCGCGTTGACCCCCTGGCCCGCCAGGACTATCTACCGGCCGTCCCGAGTGACTGGCGATCGAGGTGGAATACCACCGGGGAGCGCGGGATGCATGAGCCGCGCGCCTGGGCGATCACACCAATCCAGGAGATCGCCTTGCCTTCCGCCCCTCAATTCCCCGCCGCCGCCGACAAGGCGCCGGTGCGCCGCGCCCTGATTTCCGTTTCCGACAAGACCGGCCTGATCGAAACCGCCAAGGCCCTGGCTGAGCTGGGCGTGGAGCTGGTTTCCACCGGCGGCACCCGCGCCGCCATCGCCGCCGCCGGCCTGGCGGTGAAGGACGTTTCCGACCTCACCGGCTTCCCAGAGATGATGGACGGGCGGGTGAAGACCCTGCACCCGGTGGTCCATGGCGGCCTGCTGGGCGTCCGGGACGCCCCTGATCATGCGGCATCCATGGCGGCGCACGGCATCGGCGGCATCGACCTGCTTTACGTCAATCTCTACCCGTTCGAGGCCACGGTGGCCAAGGGCGCGGGGTTCGACGAATGCGTCGAGAACATCGACATCGGCGGCCCGGCCATGATCCGCTCGGCGGCCAAGAACCACCCCTATGTCGCGGTCTGCACCGCGCCGGAGGACATGGCGGAGGTGCTGGCCGCGCTGCAGGCCGTGGGCGCCACCAGCCTGGCCCTGCGCCGCAGGCTGGCGGCCCGCGCCTATGCCCGCACCGCCGCCTATGACGCCGCGATCGGGGCCTGGTTCGCCAAGCAGGTGGATGACGGCGCGTTGACCAGCGAGACTTGGCCGGCCCGCAAGTCGATCGTCGGCGAACTGCGCCAGACCATGCGCTATGGGGAAAACCCGCACCAGGCGGCGGCGTTCTACACCTTTCCCAGCCCCCGCCCCGGCGTCGCCACCGCCCGCCAGCTGCAGGGCAAGGAACTGAGCTTCAACAATATCAACGACACCGACGCGGCGCTGGAGCTGGCGGCGGAGTTCGATCCGGCCGCCGAGGCCGCGGTGGCGATCATCAAGCATGCCAACCCCTGCGGCGTGGCTCTGGGGAGCGATGTGCTCAGCGCCTATGAACGGGCCCTGCAATGCGATCCGGTCTCGGCCTATGGCGGCATCGTGGCCATGAACCGCCGCCTGGACGCCGCCGCCGCCAAGGCCATGGTCAAGATCTTCTTCGAGGTGGTGATCGCCCCGGACGCGGATGAAGAGGCCATCGCCGTCTTCAAGCGCCGCAAGGACCTGCGCCTGCTGCTCACCGACGGCCTGCCCGACGCCATGGCGGCCGGTGAGGTGTTCCGGTCGGTGGCCGGTGGTTTCCTGGTCCAGTCGCGTGATACGGCCCGCATCACCGCCGCCGATCTGAAGATCGTCACCCAGCGCCAGCCGACGGAGGCGGAGGTGCGCGACATGCTGTTTGCCTTCACCATCGCCAAGCACGTCAAGTCCAACGCCGTCGTCTTCGCCAAGGACGGCCAGACCGGCGGCATTGGCGCCGGCCAGATGAACCGCCGCGACAGCGCCCGCATCGCCGCCCTGCGCGCCGGTGAGGCCGCCGCCACTGCCGGCTTGCCGCAGTCCTTGGCCAAGGGCAGCGCCTGTGCGTCGGAAGCCTTCTTCCCGTTCGCCGACGGCCTGATCCAGGCGGTGGAAGCCGGCGCCACCGCCGTCATCCAGCCGGGCGGCTCGATCCGCGACGACGAGGTCATTGCCGCCGCCGACGCCGCGGGCATCACCATGGCCTTCACCGGCGTGCGGGTGTTCCGGCACTGATAGCCCGCCGGCGGGCGGAGCATGACAAATCCGTAAGGTCCGCCCCCTGGTCGCGGGGTTGTCGTTGGGTTTAGAAATTCCCTGAAGGCCGGGCTGGCCGAAGTAATTTCGGGGTGTGTCGGGATGCGAAGGCAACTTTTGGCGGCGACCGCCCTGGCGGCGGCGATGTCCGTGTCCGGCGCCGTGGCGGCCCACGAGGACGGCGACTGCCTGGACGCCGCCTGCAACGCCGTCAGCCTGGCGCCGGTGGCGCCGGCCGACCCCTCCACCCTCGAGGGTGGCTCCACCAAGGCCCCGACCTACGGCGCCTGGGGCCTGGACGTTTCTGGCGGCGACACCACCGTCAAGCCTGGCGACAACTTCTATCGATTCGCCAACGGCCAATGGGATGATCACCAGGTGATCCCCCAGGACAAGGTCCGCTACGGCAATTTCGACAAGTTGTCGGTGCTGTCCGAGAACCGCACCCGCGAGCTGATCGAGGCCGCCGCGGCGGGTCACTCCGCCGACCCGGACGCGGCCAAGATCGGCGACGCCTACAAAGCCTTCATGGATGAGGCGCGGGTCGAGGCCCTGGACGCCAAGCCCCTGGCGCACGACCTGGCCGCCATCCGCGCCGCCGGCAGCCGCGAGGCCCTGGCGGCCCTGATGGGCGACGCGGTGCACAACTTCCAGGGCGGGCTGTTCGGTCCCGGGATCAGCGCCGACCCCAAGGCGCCCAACCGCTATGCGGTGTTCGTCAACTCTGGGGGCCTGGGCCTGCCGGACCGTGACTACTATCTGCAGCCGGCCTTCGCGGCCAAGAAGGCCAAGTACCAGGTCTATGTGGCTACCATGCTGGGCCTGATCGGCTGGGAAAATCCCGAGGCGTCGGCCAAGGCCATCGTCGATTACGAGAGCCAGGTCGCCGAGGCCAGCTGGAGCCGAGCCGAGCGCCGCGATCGCGACAAGACCTACAATCCCATGACCATGGCGGAACTACAGACCGCCGCCCCCGACTTCCCCTGGGCGCCGTTCATGGACAAGGCTGGCCTCGCCGCCGTCACCCGCGTGATCGTCCCCACCAATACCGCCATGCCGAAGATCGCCAAGATCTTTGCCGGCGCCCCGGTGGCCACCTTGCAGGCCTGGCAGGCTTTCCACCTGGTCGACTCCGCCGCGCCTTACCTGTCGAAGCGGTTCGTCGACGCCCGCTTCGCCTTCCGCAACCAGGAACTGTCCGGCCAGCCCGAGCAACAGCCCCGTTGGAAACGCGGCGTGGCCTTCGTCAACGGCAGCCTCGGCGAGTCCGTGGGCCGGCTGTATGTGGCCAAGTACTTCCCCGCCTCGTCCAAGGCCAAGGCCGAGGCTCTGGTGGGCGACCTGCGCGTCGCCCTGGCCGCCCGCATCCAGCGCCTGGAATGGATGACCCCGGCCACCAAGGCCAAGGCCCTGGAGAAGCTGTCCAAGTTCACCGTCAAGATCGGCTATCCGGTGAAGTGGCGCGACTACGCCGCCTATCAGGTCACCGCCGACGACCTCTATGGCGACGCCGAACGCGGGGCGGCCTACGACTGGAACTATGATCTGGCGCGGATCAACGGCCCGGTGGACAAGCTGGAATGGGGCATGACCCCCCAGACGGTGAACGCCTACTACAGCTACGCCAACAACGAGATCGTCTTCCCGGCCGCGATCCTGCAGCCGCCGTTCTTCGACCCGCACGCCGACATGGCCGTGAACTATGGCGGCATCGGCGGGGTGATCGGCCACGAGATGACCCACGGCTTCGACGACCAGGGGCGCAAATCAGACGGCGACGGAGTGCTCACCGACTGGTGGACCGCCGAGGACGCCGCCAAGTTCAAGGTCCAGGCCGACCGCCTGGGCGCCCAGTACTCCTCCTACGAGCCGGTGGCCGGCTATCCTATCAACGGCGCCCTGACCATGGGCGAGAACATCGCCGACATGGGCGGCCTGTTGCTGGCCCTGGACGCCTACCACGCCTCGCTGCACGGCAAGCCCGCGCCAGTGATCGGCGGCCTCACGGGCGATCAGCGGGTGTTCCTCGGTTGGGCCCAGGTCTGGCGCCAGAAGGAGAGGCAGGAGGCGGCCATCCAGCAGACCAAAACCGACCCCCACTCCGCCGCCCAGTTCCGCGTCATCGGCCCGGTGCGCAACAACGACGCCTGGTATGCCGCCTTCGGCGTCA
This sequence comes from Caulobacterales bacterium, assembly GCA_038228945.1. Taxonomy (GTDB): domain Bacteria; phylum Pseudomonadota; class Alphaproteobacteria; order Caulobacterales; family Caulobacteraceae; genus Acaudatibacter. The sequence goes on along the minus strand of JBBROW010000001.1, from coordinate 14,196 downwards.
AGCCCGGCGACAAATACTACCTGCCGCCCGAGCAGCGGGTGAGGATCTGGTAGGGGGAGAACCGCGCAGGTAAATCCCGAGGTCAGCGCGGGTCTCTGCAGATCACAGGCCGAACTGATCGGCGACCCGTGAGGTCAGATCGTCGACGGTAATGGCGGCGCTGACGTTGATGACGGACAAGCCTTCGTCCCGCGCCTCACGCTCGACCCGGGCCGTAAACATGCCGTCGCGCGCCAGCAGGTTTTCCAAGGCGCGATCCGGCGCGCTGGTCTTTCCGGCAATGTCCATCAGCGAGCCCCGGCTTTTGAACGCCGCCAACCGGAACGCCGGCGTGGGGATCAACCACGCCGCCTGGCCGCGAACCCCGAGCAGCGGCTTGACCAGGCGCGGAAGCAGCCTGAAGCCTTCGACGACAACGCCCTGGTCAGGCGGCAAACTCAACAGATCCTCGACGATCAGGCTGAACGCCTCGCCACGGAACCAGTGGAACGTCTCCAGCATGACCTCGGGCGATCGGTTCAGCCACCGCTCATCCATGTCCATGGCTTTGAAAGCGGCAAGGTTCGGGCAGTCATCCGGCCCGCAGCGATTAGCATGGTCGGCCATCGCCTCATCGGTCGAATAGAGCCGCAGACCACGCGTGGCGGCCAGCCGGCGCGCCACGGTGGACTTGCCGCCGCCGCTGCCGCCGCCCAGCCAATAGACGTGCGCAAGCCGGCGACTTAGGACGTCAATCCCATCTCGCTCGCCGCTCAAGCTCCTGCCAGCTCCCGCAGCGCCGCGTTGGCGATGGTCAGCTTGGCGAAGGTCCAGCCCCCGCCGGCCTTTTCGATCTCGTCCAGGGTGCGCTTGACCGCGCGCACCGCCTCGGGCCGCAGGGCGGACCAGGAGTTGACGGCGCCCTTGGCGGGTTGCGCGCCTTCGCCGGCCTCGGCCTTGCCGGCAAAGGCCATGACCGACCCGGTAAGGGCCGCCTGCTCGATGAGCATGTCCTCGATCAGCCGCCGCACCGCCAGGCGCTCGTAGGGATCGCCGCCGGTGCGTGAGCCCGCCGCCGCGCGCAGCTTGTCGAACCCGAACACCCCGCCCACCCGGTGGTAGACCCGAGCCACCGCCTCCAGCGACCAGCTTGAACCCGCCGCCAGGTCGGTGAGGGTCGAGGCCACGGTCAGGGGCCGCATCAGGGCCACGGAGTGGGCGACGTCCTTGGGCGCGCCAAGCTTGATCCAGCCCGCCGCGCGCCGCACCGCCGCCTTCTGTTCGAAGGGCGACAGCACCGCCGGCACCAGGGTCTTCAACCGGTCCACGGCGTCCTGATAGGCGCCGACCAGAGCCTCCACCCCGCCGCCCTCGCGCGCCGCGCGCCGGGCCAGCCAGAAGGTCTGACCCCGCAGGACATAGGAGAGCTCACGGAACAGGGCGGTCTGGCCCGCCGCCGGGGCCTTGCCGTCCAGCGCGGCCACCCGTCCCCACATCTCGTCTAACCGCAACACGTGCCGCGCCGCCTCGAAGGCAATCATCAGCGCTTTGGTGTCGCAGCCAGCGGCGATCCGCAGGCGCCCGGCGAAGGTAGGTCCGCAGAGGTTGATCATCTCGTTGCACAGGACGGTGGCGATGATCTCCCGCCGCAACCGGTGGCGTCTCATCTCGTCGTCGAAGCGCATCATCGGGCTTGGGAAATAGGCTTCCAGGGTCGAGACGAACCAGGGGTCGTCGGGCGCCGCCGAGCCGATCACGTCCTCAAACAGGTCGATCTTGCCATAGGCCAGCAGCACCGCCAGTTCCGGCCGGGTGAGGCCTTTTCCGGCCTGGGCGCGGGTGTCCAGTGTCGCCGTGTCCGGCAGGCCTTCCAGCGCCCGATTCAGCCGGCCAAGACTCTCCAGCCTGGTCATGTAGGCGCCCTGGGCCTGCAGGTCCTCCGCGGCCTCGGCCTCCAGCAGCGACAGGGCCAGGGTCTGGTCATAGTTGTGCGCCAGGACGTGCTGGCCTACCGACTGGGTCATCGACTGCAGCAGCGTATCGCGGTCCGGCCGGGTCAGCCGGCCGGCGCGCTCGGCCATGCCGGTGATGATCTTGATGTTCACCTCGTGGTCGGAGGTGTCCACGCCGGCGGAATTATCGATGGCGTCAGTGTCGATGCGCCCACCGTCCAGGGCGTATTCGATGCGTCCCGCCTGGGTGAAGCCGAGGTTGGCGCCCTCGCCAACGACCTTGCAGCGCAAGTCCGCCCCGTTGATCCGCACCGCGTCATTGGCCTTGTCGCCGACGTCCAGGTTCGTTTCCGAACGGCCCTTCACATACGTCCCGATGCCGCCCAGATAGAGCAGCTCCGCCCGCGCCCGCAGGATGGCGGCGATCAGGTCCGCCGGCGCCATTTCGTCGGCCTTTAGGTCCAGGGCCGTCTTCACCTCCGCACTGATCGGCACGGACTTCAGCGTGCGGGTGAACACCCCGCCGCCGGGGGAGAGGGCCGCGCGGTCATAGTCGTCCCAGGATGAGCGGGGCAGGTCGAACAGTCGCTTGCGCTCGGCCCAGGAAGCGGCCCGGTCGGGATCCGGATCAAGAAAGATGTGCCGGTGGTCAAAGGCGGCGATCAGGCGCGTGGCCTTGGACAGCAGCATGCCATTGCCGAACACGTCGCCGGACATGTCACCGACGCCGACCACGGAGAAGGGCTCGTTCTGGATGTCCTTGCCCAGCTCACGGAAGTGCCGCTTTACGCTCTCCCAGGCGCCCCGGGCGGTGATGCCCATCACCTTGTGGTCATAGCCGGCCGACCCGCCTGAGGCGAAGGCGTCGCCCAGCCAGAAGCCGTAATCCTCGGCCACGCCGTTGGCGATGTCGGAGAAGGTCGCCGTGCCCTTGTCGGCGGCCACCACCAGATAGGGATCGTCCGCGTCGTGCAGGATCATGCTGGCGGGATGCACCACCTCGCCGTCCGCATCGATGTTGTCGGTAAGATCCAGCAGGCCGCTGAGAAAGGTCTTGTAGGCGCGCACAGCCTCCGCCCGCACGGCGTCGGGCGTCCCGCCCCGGGGGAGTTGCTTGGGGAAAAAGCCGCCCTTGGAGCCCACCGGCACGATGACGGCGTTCTTCACCTGCTGCGCCTTGACCAGGCCCAGCACCTCGGTGCGGAAGTCGTCGCGGCGGTCGGACCAGCGCAGGCCGCCCCGCGCCACGGGGCCAAACCTCAGGTGGACCCCCTCCACGTGCGGCGCGGCCACGAAAATTTCCCGGAACGGTTTGGGCGCCGGCAGGTCGGCCAGCTCGCGGCTGGCGATCTTGAAACTGATATAGGGCTTGTCCGCCCCGCCCTCGCCCGGCTGGAAATAGTTGGTGCGGGTGATGGCCCCCACCAGGGCCGCCAGACGGCGCAGGGCGCGGTCGTCATCCAGGCTTTCCACCGCCTGCAACGCCGCCTCGATCTCCATCTGGACGGCGGCGGCCAGCTCGGCGCGCTGCTCCAGGCTGGCGCTGATCGCCGGGTCGAAACGGACCTTGAACAGGTCCAGGATCAGGCGGGTGACGCCAGGATGCGAGGCCAGGGCCGCCTGCTGCACCGCCTGGCTGGGATCAAGGCCGGACTGCTGGCGATAGCGAGCCAGGGCGCGCACCAGGGCCGCCTCGCGCCAGGGCGTGCCCAGTTCAAGCACCAGGCGGTTGAACGGGTCATTCTCGGCCGCCCCGCTCCAGACGGCGCGGAAGGCGGTCTCGAAGGGTTCGCGCACCTCGGAGAACAACAGCCGCTCGCCCCGCTCGTCCTCCAGCAGGAACTCATGCACCCATACGTCGGCGACCGCGCCGCCCTCCAATCGCGGGCGCAGGGCGTAGCCATCCTCCACCAGGGCGCGCAGGCCCATGTTGTCCAGGATCGGCAGCACCTCGGCCAGGGGGATCGGGCTGGGGTCGCGGCGATAGAGTTTCAGGCGAAGCTGCCGGGGGTTCTCGATCCCAGCCCGAAAGGCGCGCACGCCCACTTCCCCCGGCGCGGATAGGGTCTCGATCATGGCCACGTCCGCCACGGCCTCCTCAGCCCCATAGCGGTCCTTGTAGCCGGGGGCGAAGGCGTCGCGGAATTCGGCCAGCATCTGGGCCAGGCGCGCGGGATCGCTGACCTGCCGCCGGGCCGCGTCCTCGAAGTCGTCCTCCCAGGTGCGGGCGGCCAGGGTAACGGCCGCCTCCAGCGCGGCGATGTCCGGCTCCAGGTGGTGACCGGGTGTCAGGCCGACCACGAAGTGCACCCGGGCCAGGGGGGCGTCGGAGAAGCTGGGATAGTAGGCGGAAATCCGCCCGTCCCAGGCCTTGGCGATCAGGTTTCCGGCGGTCTCGCGCAGACGTTGGTCATAGCGCTCCCGGGGAACGAACAGCAGGATCGAGACAAAGCGGTCGAAGGGGTCGCGGCGGACGAACAGCTTCACCCGCGCCCGGTCCGACAGGTGCAATATGCCCAGCGCCGTGGTCAGCAGTTCGTCGGTGGAAATCTGGAACAGCTCGTCGCGCGGGTAGGTCTCCAGAATATTGGCCAGGCGCACGGCGTTGTGGCTGCCCGGCGCGTGACCGGCGCTGACCAGCACCTGGGCCAGCTTGCGCCGGATCAGCGGCGTCTCGTGCGCCGGCTCGTCATAGGCCTCGGCGGTGAACAGGCCGACGAAGCGGACCTCGCCGGCGGCGCGGCCGTCGGGGCCGTACCGCCGCACGCCGACATAGTCCATGTAGCCCCGGCGATGAACGCGGGAGCGCAGGTTGGCCTTGGCCACGATCACCGGCTCGGCCCGCTCCAGTCGCCGTCGCAGGGCCTGGGACAGCACCGCCGGTTCGCTGCCGCGGCGCAGGACGGTGCGGCTCGGATCCCGCAGGACGCCCAGGCTGCCCGAAGGCTCGTACAGGGGCTCTTCGGCCGCGTAGCCGCCATCGGCGGTGCGCGGATATTCATAGGCCCGGCTGCCCAGGAAAACGAAGTGGCCGTTGTCCAGCCAGCGCAGGAAGGCCAGGTCCTCGGCCAGGGCCTCGGCGTCGGTTCCCTCCGGCTTGGCGGCCTCCAGGTCCTGGATCGAGCGGGCCAGCAGCGCCAGCATCTCCGGGAAGTCGTGGACGGCGGCGCGCACGTCGGCCATGGCGCTTTGGACGCCTTCCACCAAACCGGCGTGGCGACTTTCAGACAGCGGCTCCAGCCAGACCTGGATCATCGAGGTCCGCCGCCCCTCGCCGATGATCATCGGGTGGAACATGGCCCGGACACTGGCGCGCGCCTCGCTCACCTCCCCCATGACACTGTCCACCAGGAACGGCGCATCGCGTTGAACGATCTCCAGGACGTCGGCCGCCTCTCCGTCCCAGGTCATCCTGGGCGTGATCCGCACGGCGGACCCCACGCCGTCCCAAGCGGCGGCAAAGGCCCAGAAGCCGGCCAGCACGGTAGCCAGGGTCTCGGGCGCCAGGCCTGGCAGCTCCTCCGGCCGGTAGTCGCCGACCACGCTGGCGATGAACGCCTCGGCGCCCGCGGTGGGCAGGCCTTGGGCGGCGATCTGGTTGAGGACGGAGTCGGCCAACGGGCCGGCGGCGGCGATGTCTTGATCCAGCGGCATGGCGCGGAACCTAGAGCCTTTCCGGTTCAAGTGGAATCACTTGAACCGGATAAAAAGGCCCCGTCTTCTTACATTTAGAGCATGACCGGCGCTTCAACCGGTATCCACTTGAAGCTATCATGCCCTAGTCCCATCCGCTGTCGGAAGCATCGCTGAATGGTGACATTTGCCACCGGTCCAGCCTGATTTGGGTGGAATGGACGTGAAGAACGAGAAAACGCCGCCGGACGATGGCCCGACGGCGCCCAGCACCGACCCGCGGGGGGGATGCGGTCGGCGCCCTTTATCTCGTCGACTGGCGCGCGGGGTGCGGCCAGATCGAACCCGGGATCTATCCCGGATGAGTATTGGATAGGCCTATTGGCTCAACTATAAAGAGTGTTCCGCTTCACGCTTGCGTGAGCCCAGGGTCGCGCCGCCAACGGTCGGGGTCGCCGTCGGCCGACAGCACGATGGCAATCCACCGCGAGCCCTCGAACTGAGCCAGGATGACCATCACCAGCACGGTCAAGGGGGTGGACATGAACATCCCCGGCAGGCCCCAGATCGCCCCCCAGAAGGCCAGCGACAGCAGGACGATGACCGGGTCCATGTTCAGGCTGTCGCCCTGCATCCGCGGCAGCACCACATTGCCGACCACGAAGGTGATCGCCCAGAGGCCCAGCAGCAGGACCAGGGCCGGGCCATAGTTGTCGAACTGCACCAGGGCGAATACCGCCGGCAACAGAATGCCGGCCGCGGCGCCGACGATGGGCACGTAGTTCACCACGAAGATCAGGAAGGCCCAGAAGAAGGCGTTGTCCAGGCCGATCACCGCCATCACCACCCAGGAAGCCAGGGCGATCATCAGGCCGGTGACCGACTGGATCCACAGATACCGCTCGACGCTGTCGCGGACGTGTTGGACCAGCAGCATGGCGCCATGCCGTTCGGCCCGTCCCCGGAACAGCCGCACTACCTTGCGTTCGAAGGCCACGCGCGAGGCGATCAGGAAGCCCAGATAGATCAGCACCAGCACCGAGTTTGAGGCGAAGTTCTGCAGGGCCTGGGCGACGGCGCCGATATAGTTGCCGGGATCGAACTGCGAGAACAGCACGTCGATACTGGGCGGCGTCGGCGCGCCGACCTGTTTGGCGAGGTTGGCCAGCAGGGTGTCCAGCTTGGGGCCGTAGCCCGTCAGCCTGTCCACGAAGTCGCCAGCATAGGCCGCCACCATCCAGGCGGACAGCGCGAACAGGCTTGCCGCCAGCACCAGGGCCGCCGCCATGGCCAGGCCTGATCCGACAGCCGGCGCCCGCCGCCGCAAGGCCCTCGCCAGGCCATCGACCATGATCAACAGGAACAGGGCCAGCAGCAGCGGGGTGATGATCCCGCCCATCCACCTCACCGCTGCCCCGACGGTCACCACGGCGATCACCACCAGGGCGTTGCGGGCGGTGGCCGAGCCTTGGGCGTCCATCGCTTTTGGCGGCGCCTCGGTCGACCCGGGGGTGTCTGCGGGCGCGCGGTCTGGCGTGACGTCCATGGTTTCCCCTTAGGGCATTTTGCAGCAAGACTTCGAAAGCCCGGCCCCGGAAAGTCGTAGTGCGTATGGCCCCCAGTCAAAAGCCCTTGCCATCGGAACCCAAAAATTATAGGCCTGTTACGTCAAATATCGACAGGGTTCGGCCGCGCTCCCCTGCTCAATCCAAAGATCGGGCTCCGGACTAGCTCCCAATTCATTCGAAATTCTGATGACGTGAGCCGTCGGCTCGCGGACTAACACTATGACTAAGGAACGACATACTATGGCTACCGGCACCGTTAAGTGGTTCAACGGCCAAAAGGGCTTTGGTTTCATCCAGCCCGATCAAGGCGGCAACGACGTCTTCGTGCACATTTCGGCCGTGGAACGCGCCGGACTCTCGGGCCTCAATGAAGGTCAGAAGGTCTCCTTCGAACTGGAACAGGATCGTCGCAGCGGCAAGATGGCCGCTTCGCAACTGCAAGCGATCTAACCTGACTTGAAGGCCCCGGCCGGATCCCTCGGGTCCGGTCGGGATCCAAGCTTACCGATCAAACACACGCGGATCCTCATGGCTCCGCGCGCTGGCGTGAACGTTTTCACGGTGGCCTAGTTCAGGATCCTGGATCCAGACTCTTCGTCGCCAAACAGCGCGCCCCACTTGGCCACCCGGGCCAGCGACATCCACGATCGGGCCTCCGCCTGGCAGGTGACGCGCATTTCGGGATCACTGACTTTCGCCGCCCGCCTCAACAGGCGATTGGCGCGCTTGCGGCACAGATCCGCGTTGATCATCGTTCGCTCCAAGACGACCCTTCAAATGACAACGCAACGGCGTGGAAATGGCTCCCGCAAAGCTTGATTCATCACCGCCCGGCGTGACACCGCCCACTCCCTGATCGATAATGTATCCAAACAACGCCGGCACGCTCTCGCCTAGGGGGAGCCGTGCGGACAAGGGAGGAAGTCATGACCTATGCGCCCGCCACGCGCGCGTTTTACGACGCCGACAGCCACATCATGGAGCTGCCGGACTTCCTGAAGAAGTACGCCGATCCCGCCCTGCGCGACGAGATTCCCGAGGTCTCCTATTCCGCGTCCATCGTCACCGACGAAGAGGTGGCGGTGATCGTCGGCCAGGGCGGACGCCACAGCCCCGAGCACGTGGCGGCGCAGATCGCGCTTGGCGACCGGCTGATCGAATCCTCCAAAGAAATCCAGGCCCTGGGCGCCTTCAACGGGGCCGACCGCACCAAGGCCCTGGACCTGCTGGGCTTCCGCAAACAGCTGGTGTTCGCCACCCACAGCGTCGCCCTGCCCTTTTCCGCCAGCTCCAAGGTCGAGCCCCGCCTGCGCTATGGCGCGGCCCGGGCGCACAATCGGCACATGGCCGACTTCTGCGGCGGCGACAGCCGGCTGATGGGGGTGGCGGTCGTTCCGCTGGACGATCCGGCGGAGGCGCTGGTTGAGCTGGAGCGGGTGCTGAAGGAAGGCCATGCGGCCGTCTGGATCCCGCACCGGCCCTGCGGCGATCGCTCGCCCGGCCACGTGGACCTCGACCCCTTCTGGGCGCGGCTGGCCGAGAGCGGAACTCCATTCCTGCTGCACGTGGGCGGCGCGCCGCTGCAGCTGGCCAGGGCCTGGATGAACAACGGAAGGCCGCCGACCAAGGACTGGCTGGGCGGGGGCGAGAACCTGCGCACCAAGGACATCGCCCTGTTGCACGAAGGCCCCGAGGCCTTCCTGACCATGCTGGTGCTGGACGGGGTGCTGGAACGCCACCCTGGCCTGCGCGGCGCGGCGGTGGAATTGGGCGCCGGCTGGGTTCCGGAGTTGCTTCGCCGCCTGGACTGGGTGGTCAAGCACTGGAGCCGCAACGACGCCAATCTGCAGGGGCTTAGCCGCATCCCTTCCGAGCAGATCACCCAGCAACTGGCCTTCACCCCCTTCGTCTTCGAGGAGGTGGGCCGGTTCATCGACCAGTCGAACCCGGACCTCTACCTGTTCTCCAGCGACTACCCGCACATCGAGGGCGGCCGGAACCCCATCGGCCGATTCGAAAGCGCGCTGGGCGACCGCGACGAGACCGTGCGCGAGAAGTTCTACGCCGAGAACTTCCTACGCATCTTCCCGGGCGCGCGGGTGGGGTAGGGGGCGCCGCGCCCTATCCGACCTAAGACCCCAGCGTCTCCAGGAACCGCACAGGCATCCCGGCGTGGGGCGCCAGGATCTCGTCGTCGCGCATCACCACGGTCCCGCGGATGATGGTGGCCTTGGGCCAGCCGGTGACCTCCATGCCGTCGAAGGGGGTCCAGCCGGAGCGGGTGGCCATGTCGGCGTGGCGCAGGGTGCGGCGGGCCTTCAGATCGACGATGGTCAGGTCGGCGTCATAGCCCTCGGCGATGCGGCCCTTGTCGGCCAGGCCGAAGACGCGCTGCTGGCCGTGGCTGGTCAGGTCGACCAGGCGCTCCAGGGTCAGGCGACCGTTGGCGACGTGGGTCAGCATCACCGGCAACAGGGTCTGCACCCCCGGCATCCCCGACGGTGACGCCGGATAGGGCCGCGCCTTTTCTTCCTTGGTGTGCGGGGCGTGGTCGGAGCCCAGCACATCGGCCACGCCCATCTCGATCCCCCGCCACAGGGCCGCCTGGTGCGCCGCCTCGCGGATCGGCGGGTTCATCTGGGCATAGCCCTTCAGCCGCTCATACGCCTCCGGCGCCGTGAGGGTCAGGTGCTGGGGGGTCAGTTCGACGCTGGCCACGTCCTTGTGGTCGGCCAGGTAGGCGATCTCGTCGGCGGTGGTGACGTGCAGCACGTGGATGCGCTTGCCCAGGCCCTTGGCCAGGCTAACCAGCCGCCGCGTCGACTGGATGGCCGACTGGGCGTCACGGACTTCTGGATGGCTTGTCCAGTCGCCGGTGCGCGCCAGGGGACGGCGCTCGGCCAGGCGGTATTCGTCCTCGGAGTGGAAGGTCCCGCGGCGATTGATATGGCGCAGCACCTCGCCCACCCCCGCGTCGTCGGGCACCAGCAGGCTGCCGGTGGAGGCGCCCATGAACACCTTGACCCCGCAGCAGCCGGGCAGGCGTTCCAACTCGCCCAGGAAGCGGGCGTTGTCGTGGGTGCCGCCCACATAGAAGGCGTGGTCGCAGTGCATCCGTCCCTTGGCGCGGCTCAGCTTGTCGGCCAGGGCGTCGGCGTCGGTGGTGGTGGGCTCGGTGTTGGGCATCTCGAAGACGGCGGTGACGCCGCCCAGCACCGCGCAGCGCGAGCCGGTCTCCAGGTCTTCCTTCCACTCCAACCCAGGTTCGCGGAAGTGCACCTGGCTGTCGATCACCCCCGGCATGACGGTCAGGCCCGTGGCGTCGAACACTTCGCCGGCGGTCGCCCGCGACAGGTCCCCAACCGCCGCGAACTTGCCGCCGCGGATGCCGATGTCGGTGAAGGCCCGGCCGGCGTGGTTCACCACCTCGCCGCCGCGCACGATCAGGTCGAAGGTCTCGCTCACGCCTCAGCCTCTTCGACGGGCGCCGCCGTCTCGGTGTCGTCCAGCAGGGCGACGGCGGCGCCGTACACACTGTCGGCCGACAGGTCCATCATGTGGGTGATCGCCTGGCTCAGGGTTGGGTCCAGTTCCCTAAGCTCTTCAAAGGTGCGGGTGCCGCGCAGGGCTCTCCCGTTGGGACCCCAGGGGGCGTACTGGCTCTCATCCGAAGGCCCGAACAGGCCCAGGGTCGCGGTCCCGGCCGCGGCGGCCATGTGCATCAGGCCGGAGTCGTTGCCGATGAACAGCCGCGCCCGCTTCAGCGCCGCATAGACCACCACCAGCGGTTCGCGCCCCACCAGGTCGATGCAGCGATCGCGTCCCACCGATGCGCGCAGAGGCTCACAGCCGGCAGTGTCTTCCGGCCCGCCCACCACCATCAGCCGCCCGCCGGCCATGGGCCCCGACGGCGACAGCAGCCGCCGCGCCACCTGGGCGAAACGTTCAGGCGGCCAGGTCTTGCCCACCCAGTTGGCGGCGGGGGCCATGGCCAGGATCGGTCCCGGCCCGGCGGTGAGCAGGGCGGCGCGGGCCTCGGTCTCGGGACTGGTGAACAGGAAGGGCGCCGGCGGATCGGCCTCCATCTTCAGCAGGCGGGCGGCTTCGATGACCTTGTGCGCCGGTGTCCCGCCCTTGCGAAACACGGCTCGGCGCTTGGGCCGCAGCGCCCCGGCGATGGCCGAGCCGCGCAGGTCCACCACCAGCCCCCAGCGCCGGCCGCGCACCTGGCGCCACAGGCCGAACCAGTGCCCGGATCGCTTCAGCTTATCCATTACGATCAGCCTATCCAGCCCGGGCGTGTCGGCGAACAGCGGGACTGTGAGCGCGCTGCCGACAATGGTGAACCGGGCTCCGGGAATCTCGGCGGCCAGGGTCCTGATCAGGCCGGACGCCAGCACGGCGTCGCCGATCCGGCTGGAGGTGATGAACAGAATCAAGAAGGGCTTAGGGGCCATGACCACCAGTCTATAGGGCGATGCCCCCTGGCGCTCCAGGGCGTCGAACGCCACATTGGGACTATGTCGTCACACCTTTTCGTCACGCCCCTGAAAGACCGCGCCCTGATCAAAGTGGCGGGGCCGGACTGGCGCGGATTCCTGCAAGGCCTGGTCACCCAGGACGTCGAGACCCTGAGGGCCGGCGAGGCGCGGTTCGCCGCCCTGCTGACCCCCCAGGGCCGCCTGCTCTACGACCTGTTCCTGATCGGCCGCTCGTCGGTCGATGGCGGCGAGGACTGCCTGATCGACTGCCAGGCCGACGTCCGCGACGCCCTGCTCCAGCGCCTGACGATCTATCGCCTGCGCGCCAAGGTGGAGATTACGCTCCTGGATGCGCCGGTCATGGCGCTATGGGGCGGCCTGGCGCCGGCGGCGGGGTGGATCGCCGATCCACGCCTGCCCGCCCTGGGCTTCCGCGGCTACGATCTTGCCGCGCCGCCCGGGGCCAGCCTGGCCGACGAGGCCACCTATGCCCGCCACGCCCTGGACCTGGGCGTGCCTGGTCCCGCCGACTGGGGCAGCGACAAGACCTATCCCATCGAAGCCAACTTCGACCTGTTGAACGGCATCGACTTCAAGAAGGGCTGCTTTGTCGGCCAGGAGACCACCTCGCGCATGAAGCGCCGGGGCACGGTGAAGACCCGCATGCTGCCCATCACCTTCGACGGCGCCCCGCCGGACGCCGGTTCGGAGCTGCTCAATGGGTCCCTGCGCGCCGGCGAGGTGTTGTCGGGATCCGCCGGACGGGCCATGGCCGCGCTGCGCCTGGATCGGTTGGACGGCGACCTGGCCCTGGCCGATGGCCGCGCCTCCCGCCCCGACTGGCCGGCCTGGTTGAAGGCGGCGGTGGATGGCTGACGACCCGCTGATCCGCCCCGTGGCGCGGGAGGACTACGACCAGTGGCTGCCGCTGTGGGAGGGCTACAACGCCTTCTACAAACGGTCCGGCCCCACCGCCCTGGCGCCGCAGATCACCGCCATGACCTGGGCCAGGTTCTTTGACGCCGATGAACCGGTGCACGCCCTGGTGGCCCAGGGCGGGGACGGCGGGTTGTTGGGCCTGACCCACTACCTGTTCCATCGCAGCACCACCGCCATCGACGCCAGCTGCTACCTGCAGGACCTGTTCACCAGCCAGGCGGCGCGCGGCAAGGGCGTCGGCCGGGCCTTGATCGAGGGCGTCTACGAGCGCGCGCGGGCGGCCGGATCGCCGCGGGTCTATTGGCACACCCAGGAGACCAACCACACCGCCATGCAGCTCTACGACAAGGTGGCGGCGCGCTCCGGCTTCCTGGTCTACGCCAAGGTTTTCTGATCAGCCGGCGTCCGGCGCCTCGAACTCGGACCCAAACAGGCGCACCGCGTCGTCCATGAAGCCGGTCGGCGGCGGGGCCGGGTCCTGGTCGGACCGGTGGGCGATGAACAGCTCTTCGAAGCCGCCCGGATGGAAGCTGACCAACAGCTCGACGGCCTCGCCCGACAGGTTGGCATAGCCGTGCCGCATCCCGGGCGGCGCCCGCACGAAGTCGCCGGGGCCAAGGTCGAACGTTTGCTCGCCCAGCAGGAACCTCAGTCGGCCCCGTCGGACCAGGAAGGTTTCCTCGATCTGGTGATGCCGATGCGCCCCGAAGTCCGTCGCGGCGCCGGGCGCGGGCGGCTCTCGCGCCGCGACCACGAACTCCATCAGCGAATAGCGCCCGCCGGTCTGGTGGCCGAAAACCAGCACACGGCCATGGTCCGGCCCATCCTCGAAGGGGGCGCCCTCGTCCGCGCGGACGGTCAGATTGCGGTCCATGATCGGCCTCCGGGGCCAGATTAGCCGGTTCGGCGACCCCTGTCCGCCCCCCGCGTCGAAGCGGCGCCTTGAGCCGACCCGCCGCAAGGGGCCATGCTCACCAGAGAATCAGCGAGCCGGGACGTCGCCAAGATGCAGCAGAAGCGACCAGGATGGAGCCGCGCCCTCGGTGTGGCGCTGCTGGCCACCGCGGTGATCGCGCCGGCCGCCGCCCAGGCGGCCGACTATTGGTTCCTTGGCGAAGGCAGCAATGTCTACGACTTCGTCGACATCAGCCGGATCACGCCGCTTGAGGACGGCGCTCTCCAAGCCTGGACCACCCGCGTTGTCGAGGGCAAGGGCGCCAAGGGCAAGACGGTCAAGACGGTGCTGTCCCTGGCGGTTTTCTACTGCGGCCAGGACGCCATGCGCCTGGTCCGTTCGGTGGAGTACCGGGCCAATGGCAAGCTCGCCAGCGACAGGGACGCCTCGCAGGCCCAGCCGGCCCAGATCACCCCCGGCACGGTCGGGGCGGTGGAATATGATTTCGTCTGCGCCGATCCCTTCGCCCGCAGCGACAAGTATCGCGACCTGGGCGATATCGAACCGATCGGCCGCGCCGACAGCCTGTGGAAACAGAGCCTGGGCCGACGCTAGTGGATTGATCGGGACATAAGAGTCCGAGTTTGGATTCCCCCCGGCGTGATGTCGTGCGAGTCTGCGGGATGCGTACTGGCGTCACCGTCTATCTGATCCCGACCGATCGCGAGCGCCTGCGGGTGATCGTCGAT